>JAHKAM010000034.1 GCA_018826515.1 Alphaproteobacteria bacterium | reverse complement strand
TCCACCGCCGTTCCGGCGGTCCCCCTCCCCCTGTCGCTTCGCTCCGGGGGAGGAATGATCACGCCCCGATGAACGCCCTGATCCACCCGCCGACCATCGCCCGGTCGTCCGGCGCCTTCAGACTGTCCACGGCCCGCGCCACCAGCGCCGGATCGATCCGGTCGTGCCGTCCGGCCGTCAGATCGGTGGCGAAGGCCGGGGTGAACTCCGGGTGGGCCTGAAAGCTGATCGCGTCCTCGCCCCAGGCCAGCCCGGCGAACGGGGTGAAGTCGCTGCGCAGCAGGACGCGGGCGTCGGCCGGCTTCTCCACCACCTGATCCTGATGCGACGCCGGAATCGCGACCGCCGCGGCGGCCGGCGTCATCCATGGCTCGACCGACTCGACCTGATACCGGTGCAGCCCCACGCCCCAGCCGCGCTCCGACTTCTCGACCCGCCCGCCCAGCGCCTGGGCCATGGCCTGATGGCCGAAACAGACCCCGACCAGCCGCGTCCGGCCCTTCGCCGCCCGGATCCAGTCCAGCAGGTCGCCGATCCAGGGCGCGTCCTCATAGACCCCCGCCGCCGAGCCGGTGATGATCGCCGCATCGAAATCCCCCGCCTCCGGCCACTGTCCGGCCTGAACGTCAAAGGTCTCGAAATCGAACGCCTCGCCCAGCAGGTCGCGGAACATGGCCGGATAGTCGCCGTGGGCGGCGGCCATAGCCGGCGGCGGCGCGCCGGTCTCAAGGATCGCAATTCGGGTCATTCAGGCCTCCTCGTCCGACCGATATGGGCGATCGCGCAAGACGGCGGAAGAGCGATCCGCTATGGGGCGCCCCATGACCGATACCGCTTCCGATCCCGTCGTCCTGATCAACGTCTATCGCTGCCAGCCCGAACGGCTCGACGCGCTGATGGAGTTACTGGCGGTGATGGTCCGGGCCCAGCGCGGCGCCGAGGGATTTATCTCCGCCACCCTGCACCGCGGCCTGAACGGCAAGGTGGCGGCGGTCCACGCCGTCTGGCGCTCGCAGGAAGACTGGAAGGCCATGGCCCGCGGCCCCGCCGTGAATGCCGCCATGGAGCCGATCATGGCCATCGCCACCTTCGAACCGCACCTCTACGAGGCCGGCGAAGTCATCGAATAGGGCCTCAGCCCGTAAACCAGACCTCGGACCGCGCGCCCTCGCCGCCGAGCGCCGAAGCCACCCAGCCGCAGACCTCGTTCGCCGCCGCCTCGGCCCCCGGCGGCGCGTTCAGCACCACCACCGCGCAGCCGTTCATCCGCATCGGATCGGTCAGCGGCCGCAGCCGCGCCTCGGCGACCAGCGCCCGCTTGATCCCGGCCTGGTCGAGCCGCCGCAGGAAGCCGTCGAAGGTCTCCATGTCCTTCAGCGGCGTCCAGATCACCACCGTCGCCCGCGGATCGGCCCGGGCGATGGCGGCGGCTGTATCGGCGGCGCGATGATAGTCGTCCGGCTGCTCGAACGGCGGATCGATCAGGACGAAGGCGCCGGTCGCCTCCGCCGCCCAGGTCCGCGCCTGGTCATAGCCATCGCCGCCCTGGGCCATGGCCGCCGGGAAGGCCTCAAGCGCCTCGGTCAGCAGGTCCAGCACCGGCGGATGCAGCTCGAATCCGACGTAGCGGTCTTCCTCGCCCAGTCGTCCGGCGATCAGCAGGGGCGAGCCCGGATACAGGCGCGCGCCGCCCTCCGGATTGAGCCGCGCCACCTCGGCGGCCAGCGCCTCGATCAGAGGCGGCCGATCGTCCGCCGCCATCAGCCGGGCGATGCCGGCCTCCGCCTCTTTCGACCGCGCGGCATCGCCGGTCAGGTCATACAGACCGGCCCCGGCGTGAGTGTCGATCACGCTGACCGGCCCCTGCGCCTGCCGCCGCTCCAGCAGCCAGAGCAGCAGGGCATGTTTGACGATGTCGGCGAAATTCCCGGCGTGGAAGCTGTGGCGATAGTTCATCGCCCTGCCCTCCCGCGCCCCGCGACGCGGGTCAAGGGGAACCGGCGGTCCCCGGGCCACGTTGGCGCTCGGCAGATCGCGAGAGACTCACATGACGGCGTCATCATCGGGCGGACAAGGCTGATGGCCCACGGCGCCCTTGATGTGCCCGCGCGGGCCGAGGTCCCCACGGGCCTGACCTGGTGCAGCGACGAACACCCGGGTCTCAGACGCACGCCGGCCGGCAAGGGCTTCGCCTATCACGATGCGAAGGGCGAACTGATACGCGACGCGAAGCGGCTGGACCGCATCCGCGCCCTCGGCATCCCGCCCGCCTGGACTGACGTCTGGATCTGCCCCCGCGCCACCGGCCACATCCAGGCCACCGGCCGGGACATGAAGGGCCGAAAACAGTACCGCTATCACGAGGACTGGAGCCGCCACGCCTCGGAGAGCAAGTTCGAACGTCTCCCGGAGTTCGCCCGGGCCCTGCCAAGGCTGCGCAAGCGGGTCGAGACTGACCTGAACCGGCGCGGCGTGTCGCGGGAGAAGGTTCTGGCCACGGCGGTCCGTCTGCTGGAAATCACCCTGATCCGGGTCGGCAATGCGCAATATGCGAAACAGAACCGCTCCTATGGGCTGACCACGCTCAACAAACGCCATCTGGACCTGACCGGAACCGCCCTGACCTTCGCCTTCAAGGGCAAGAGCGGGGTCGAGCACGAGGTGCGGGTGCGCGACCGACGGCTGGCGACCGTCATCCGCTCCCTGCGCGACCTGCCGGGTCAACAGCTGTTCAAATATCGCGACCCCGACGGCGACCTGTGCGCCATCACGTCCGACGACGTGAACGCCTACATCCGCGAGGCCATGGGCGACGCCTTCTCGGCCAAGGATTTCCGGACCTGGGCCGGGACGGTGTCGGCCGCGCGGGCCCTGCGCGAAGCCGAACCGCCGGCCTCGCCCGCGGACGCACGACGCCGGATCACCGTCTGCGTCAAGGCGGTGGCCGGCCTGCTCGGCAACACGCCCACGGTGTGCCGGTCCTCCTACGTCCACCCGGCGGTTTTCGAGCTCTATGAGAGCGGTCGGCTCGGCGAGGTCCTGCCCGGCCCCGGGGCCGCCGGCTTCGAACGCGCCCTGGCCCGGACCCTCACCGCATGATCCGCCCGGATGGCGCCGCGGAACTGAAGAGGATGTAACTTGATTCCCGCAGAGAACGACGGTTTACGACCGTCCTTCGCCGGAGGGATTCATGAACGCGGTATCGAACAATTTCTTGCGCCTCGGCGTGCTGTCAGCGCTGGTCGGGATGGCGCTCGGCGTCTGGATGGGCGCCAACCAGGACTTCGTCCTGAGGCCGGTCCACGCCCATATCAACCTGCTCGGCTTCGCCTCGATGATGCTGTTCGGCCTCTTTTACCGGGCCTTCCCCGCCGCCGGCCGGGGCTGGTTGCCGATGACGCATTTCGTCCTGTCGGTCCTCGGCTTCCTGATCCTGATGCCGTCCCTGACCCTGATGCTGCTGCAGCGGCCGTTGTTCCTGCCGGCGATGATCGCCTCGGAGATCATGCTGGTGGCGTCGATGGCCCTATTCGTCGTCATCGTCTTCAAGGCCACGATGGCCAGGGAAGATCAGGCCGTCGCCCAGTAGCCGCGGCTGCGGGCGCTGACCGGCGCCCGCGTCGCCTCGACCCGTGCGACGATCATGGCCTGAAAGGCGTCAGCCTCGGCGTCGCCGACCAGCAGCCGCAGCGAACGGATGATCCGGGTGATGCGCCGGTGATTGTGATCGTTGGGCGTCAACCAGTCGTGGGTCGTCTGGTAGAAGGCGGCCATGCGGTCGGTCGCTGCGCCCATCGCCATCGGCGCCAGTTCGGATACGCGAATGGCCTGGATGTCGTCCGGCGTCAGAACCGGGGAATCCGGTACGGCCGCCGATGGTTCCGGCAACGGAAACAGCCACTGGATGAAGTCGTGCGTCCGCTCAAGCGCGACGTCGTTCATGGACAGGACGTCGAAGATCGTGCGCCCGCGGGCGTCCGGGCCCTCGCCCTCCAGAAACATCACGATCGGACGGGCGGCCACGCCGGCGCTGCCTTCAGGCCGCCTTGTCCCAGTTGAGCACGACCTTGCCCGACTGGCCTGAACGCATGGCCTCGAAGCCCTCCTCGAACCGCTCATAGCCCATCTGGTGGGTGATCAGCGGCTGGAGGTCCAGACCGGCCTTGAGCAGGCCCAGCATCTTGCGCCAGGTGGTGAACATCTCGCGGCCGTAGACGCCCTTGATGGTCAGGGCCTTGAGGATGATGGCGCCCCAGTCGGTCTCCATCGGCTTCGACGGGATGCCCAGCATGGCCATGCCGCCGCCCATGATCAGGGTGTCGACGCACTGTTTGAACGCGATCGGCGAACCCGACATCTCCAGCGCCACATCGAAGCCGACCTTCATGCCCAGCTCGTGGATGACGTCGTGCAGATCTTCCTTCGTGGTGTTCACGGTGCGCACGCCCGGCGCCACCTTCTGGGCCAGCTCGAGGCGGAAATCGTTGATGTCCGTCAGAACCACGGTGCGGGCGCCGGCGTGTCGGGCGACGGCGGCGGCCATCATGCCGATCGGGCCGGCCCCTGTGACCAGCACATCCTCGCCCAGCAGGTCGAACTGCTGGGCCGTGTGCACGGCGTTGCCGAACGGATCGAGGATCGAGCCGATCTCATACGGCACGTCATCGGGCAGCTCGATCACGTTGAAGGCCGGCGCCACGACAAACTCGGCGAAGGCGCCCTGACGGTTGACGCCGATGCCGCGGGTGTCGGGGTCGAGGTGGAAATGACCGGCGCGGGCGGCTTCCGAGTTCAGATCGATGACGTGCCCCTCGGCCGAGACGCGCTGGCCGATCCTGAGACGGCGATCGACGTCCTTGCCGATGGCGACGATCTCGCCCGAGAATTCGTGGCCGGTGATCATGGGCACCGGGACGTTCTTCTGGGACCACTCGTCCCAGTTCCAGATGTGGATGTCCGTGCCGCAGACGGCGGTGCGATGCACCCGGATCAGCACATCCTCGTCGCCGGCGACGGGAATGGGCGCGTCGATCAACTCGAGGCCGACGCCGGGCTTGGTCTTGGCCAGGGCCTTCATGGTGTCGGACATTCAGATAACTCCCAATTCGCGTCCGGCCGTCGTGAACGCCGCGACCGTCTGATCAATCTGTTCGAAGGTGTGCGCCGCCGACATCTGGGTGCGGATGCGGGCCTGGCCGCGCGGCACCACCGGGAAGCTGAAGCCGATGACATAGACGCCCAGCTCGAGCGCCCGGGCGGCGAAGTCCTGGGCCAGTTTCGCGTCGCCCAGCATCACCGGGATGATCGGATGCTCGCCCGGCAGCAGGGTGAAGCCGGCCTCGGTCATGGCGGCGCGATAGCGGGCCGCGTTGGCGAACAGCTGCGTGCGCAGGGCGTCGCCCTCGTCGCCGCCGGCGATGCGGATGGCCTCAATGCTCGACCCGCAGATCGCGGGGGCCAGGGCGTTGGAGAACAGATAGGGGCGCGCCCGCTGCTTCAGCAGGGACACCACCTCGGACGTCGCGCAGATGAAGCCGCCCATGGCCCCGCCCAGCGCCTTGCCGAAGGTGCCGGTCAGGAAGTCGATCTCGACCCCGTGGTGGGCGTAGGAGCCGCGCCCCTGCGGACCGAGGAAGCCGGTGGCGTGGCAGTCGTCGACCATGATCAGGGCCGAGTATTTGTCGGCCAGGGCCCGGATGTCCTTCAGCTTCGCGATATAGCCGTCCATCGAGAACACGCCGTCGGTGGCGATGACGATCTCGCGCGCGCCGTCGGCCCGGGCCTGTTTCAGCTGGGCTTCCAGATCGTCCATGTCGGAGTTGGCGAAACGGTAGCGCTTCGCCTTGCACAGCCGGACGCCGTCGATGATCGAGGCGTGGTTCAGGCTGTCGGAGACGATGGCGTCCTCGGCCCCGAACAGGGGCTCGAACAGGCCGCCGTTGGCGTCGAAGGCGGCGGCGAACAGGATCGAGTCCTCGAAGCCGAGATAGTCGGCGACCGACCGTTCCAGTTCCTTGTGGATCTCCAGCGTGCCGCAGATGAAGCGCACCGAGGCGGTGCCGGCGCCCCATTTCTGCTGCGCGGCGATCCCCGCCTGCGTCACCCGCTCGTCGCCGGCGAGGCCAAGGTAGTTGTTGGCGCAGAAATTCAGCACGTCGCGCCCGCCGACCTTGATCACGGGTCCTTGTCGGGAGGCGATGACCCGTTCGGGCTTGGTCAGCCCCTGGGCGTCGATATCGGCGAGTTCCGCGCGGACGCGGTCATGGAAACTGGCTGTCATGCGCGCTCCGCTACGCCGTTTCCGGCCGCGTTTGAACCCCCCGGACCTAAGTCTCGGCGGCTGGGACCGGTTCCGGAGTCGGCTCGGCCACCGGGCGGAACGGGCTGACCCGGATGCGTCCGCCGCAAGGACTGAAGGTCTGGTCGAGGGACACCGGCGAGGTATCGCCGGGCGGCGTCATCCGGATCCGGGCGACCGAGGGGCAGGTGCGCTGGCCCTCGGTCTCGTTCGGCACGACGTTCCAGGCGATGTCGAAGAAGGCCTTGCCCTGCGGTTCCAGTCGCACCGGCGTCGGCGTCTGCCCCTGTCGGAAATAGCTGCCCGGGGTCTGCTCGGCGCGGATGACCGTCAGGTCCCGGCCCTGGCGGTCCTGAACGACCACCGCCGGATAGCCCGTCAGGCTGCAGGCCTGGGCGCCGAGGTTCTGCACGCCGAGAATGGAGACCCGATTGCCGGCGCCAGCGTCGCCGCCGTCAGCGGACAGCTTGAGCTGCGGCCCCCGGCAGGGGGGCGGCGCGCCGTCCGCAGCGGGGGCCGGGGTCGCATCCGGCGCCGGCGCGATGACGGGGGCGGCGGGCGCCGGGCGGCTGCATTGCTCCAGCACGACCGGGACGTCTTCCGCCACCAGACGGCTGAGCGTTGCGTGCTCCATGCCGTCCCGGGTCAGCGAGCGCCATTCAATCTCGGCGTCGGCGTAGCGCGCGCCGGAGGCGGCCGGGGCGGCGCGCAGGGCGAAGGTGCGATCGCGCCAGGTGACCTGGGCCGACTGGGCGTCCGGATAGGCCACGGCGACGGTCAGGCCGCTGTCGCAGACGAAGGTGGCCGTCACGGGGGCGGCGTCCTCCGTCGGCACGACAGGCTCGACCGGAGGAACCGGCGGCTCCGAGGCCTGCCCGCAGGCGGACAGCGTCAGCCCGAGGGCCGCCATGGCGAGGCCGAGACTCTGGTTCCGACGCATGACGGTCCTTCTGACAAAAATCCGCATGACCCAGCCAAGGACAAAGCCATCGTCGGCGCAAGGGCGACGACGTCGTGTTCAGGCCGTGAGCACTCGAGGCAGTTTGAAGGTGACCGTCTCACGCTCGCCTGCATCTTCGGTGACCTCGGCGTCGAAGCGGGCCCGGACGGCGTCGACCAGTTCCTCGATAAGCCGCTCCGGGGCAGAGGCGCCGGCGGTGATCCCCAGTGTCGAGACTCCGTCCATCCAGGACCAGTCGACCTGGGAGGCGTCGTCCACCAGCCGGGCGTCGGCCGCTCCGGCGCGCAGCGCCACCTCGACCAGCCGCACCGAGTTCGACGAGTTCTTCGACCCGACCACCAGCACCAGGTCGCAGCCCTGACCCAGCCGCTTGACCGCTTCCTGTCGATTGGTCGTGGCGTAGCAGATATCTTCCTTGTGCGGGTCGGGCAGTTCGGGGAAGCGGCGCTTCAGCGTGGCGAGGATCTCCGCCGTGTCATCGACCGACAGGGTCGTCTGGGTGGCGTAGGCCAGCGGGGCGGCGCCGGGGCGCTGGAAGGTCTCGGCGTCCTCCACCGTCTCGATCAGGCTGATGGCGTCCGGCGGCAGCTGACCCATGGTGCCGACGACCTCGGGATGACCGGCATGGCCGATCAGGACGATGTGGCGGCCGGCGGCGTGGTGGCGCTCCGCCTCCACATGGACCTTGGAGACCAGCGGACAGGTGGCGTCGAGGAAAAGCATCTCACGCGCCCGGGCCGTCGCCGGCACCGATTTTGGGACGCCATGGGCAGAGAAGACGACCGGCCGGTCATCGGGGCAGTCGTCCAGTTCCTTCACGAAGACAGCGCCCATGGCCTTGAGACGCTCGACCACATGGCGGTTGTGGACGATCTCGTGACGCACATAGACCGGCGCGCCGAATTTCTCGATCGCCCGTTCGACGATTTGTATGGCCCGATCAACCCCGGCGCAGAACCCGCGGGGGGTGGCCAGACGGACGATGAGGCGAGGCTTCTCGGGCGGCCGGACAGGCGCGTGGACGGTCATGGGCGGAACCTAGTCATTCGAAGCCCGGCTCGCCACCATGTTTCCGGCTCGCGCGGGTTTGCCGCGCCTCGGTTTAGCCGCTATCAGCAACGAGCGTGCGCCCCGCGTCGGGTTGTCGCCGCACCTCCTCGTTTCCGGAAGAATATTCGATGCGTCGCGTCTTCAAGGTTTCCCTGGCCTCGGCCCTCGCCGCCGCCGCCGTATCGGCCATGGTCCTGCCGACCGCGGCCAGCGCCCAGTATCCGCAGGGCCAGCAAAGCCGTCCGGGACAGAGCCCCGGCCAGCGCGAGCAGGAAGAAGGCGCCCAGGACAATCGCCCACGGCCGCCGCGGATCGCCCCCCTGCGCCGCAGCGCCGCCGCCGGCCCCTGCCCCTATGTGAAGATCCTCTATGACGCCGCCCGCTACGTCGAACTGGTCGGCGACCGGGTGACCATGGCCAATGTCGGCTTCACCGGCGAGATCGACGGACTGGTTTCGGACTGCTCCTATCAGTCGGACGATCCGATCACGGTCCACACCCGCGTCCAGTTCAACCTGGGCCGCGGTCCGCAGGCGCAGGGCGACGGCCGCACCTATCGCTACTGGATTGCCGTGACCGAGCGGAACCGCGCGGTGCTGGCCAAGGAATATTTCGACCTGCCGGTCAATTTCGACGGTGAAACCACCGCGACGGTCACCCAGGACCAGACCATCGTCATCCCGCGCGCGGAGGCGACCACCAGCGGCGACCATTTTGAAGTCCTCGTCGGCTTCGAGGTGACCCCGGCGATGGCCGAGTTTAACCGCAACGGCAACCGCTTCCGCATCAACGCCGGGACCGGCGCCGCCCAGCCGCCGGCGCAGTAATGACCGATCTCAGGACTGTTCTGGGCGAAGCGGTCGGGACCGCCTTCGCCGCCGAAGGCGTGGACGCGGGTCTGGCGAAGGTGACGACCTCGGACCGTCCCGACCTGGCCGACTTCCAGTCCAACGGCGCCCTGGCCGCCGCCAAGGCATTGAAAGCCAATCCGCGGGAACTGGCGACCCGCGTCGCGGAGCGTCTCATGGACGACGCCCGACTGGCTTCGGTCGAGGTGGCGGGACCGGGGTTCATCAATCTGAAGCTGGCCGACGCCACGCTGTCGGCGCGCGCCGCCGAGGTGGCGGGCGACCCCAAGCATGCCGGCGCCTCGCTCGTCGGGACGCCGCGCAAGGTCGTGATCGATTTCGCCGGGCCGAACGTGGCCAAGCCGATGCACGTCGGCCACCTGCGCAGCTCCATCATCGGCGAGAGCCTGAAGCGCATCTTCCGCTTCCGGGGCGATACGGTCTGGGGCGACGCCCATTTCGGCGACTGGGGCTTCCAGATGGGTCTGCTGATCGTCGCCGTCGGCGATGAGGGCAAGGCCGACGGCTTCCTCGTCGAAGGCGACGGGCCGTTTCCGCCCGATAGCCCCGTCTCGCTGGATGACCTCGAGCGGCTCTATCCGGCCGCCGCGGCGCAGGCCAAGGAAGACCCGGCTTTCCGCGACCGCGCCCGCAAGGCGACGGCGGAGCTGCAGGGCGGACGTCCCGGCTATCGCGCCCTGTGGGCCCATTTCGTCGCTGTCAGCCGCACGGCGCTGGAACGCGAGTTCGGCGCCCTGGGCGTCACCTTCGATCTCTGGAATGGCGAGAGCGACGCCGACCCGGTGATGGCCGAGATGATCGCCCATCTCGAGAAGACGGGTCTGCTGGTCGAGGACGACGGCGCCCGGGTGGTGCATGTCGCTCGCCCCGGCGAGACACGGAAGCGCAAATTGGCCGACGGCTCGGTGATCGAGGCCCCCAGCCCGCCGCCGCTGCTGGTGATCAGCTCGGAAGGCTCGGCCATGTACGGCACGACCGACCTGGCCACCATCCTCGACCGACGCAAGACCATCGATCCCGACCTGATCCTGTACGTCGTCGATGAACGTCAGGCCGAGCATTTCGAACAGGTGTTCCGCGCGGCCTATCTGGCCGGTTACGCCGCAGACGGGTCGCTGGACCACCTTGGATTCGGCACCATGAACGGCCCGGACGGCAAGCCGTTCAAGACCCGCGCGGGCGGGGTGCTGAAGCTGCACGATCTGATCACCATGGCGGTGGACAAGGCCCGCGAACGCCTGCGCGAGGCCCATCTGGGCGAGGACCTCACGGAGGGAGAATTCGCGGCCATCGCCCACAAGGTGGCGGTGGCGGCGCTGAAATTCGCCGACCTGTCGAACAGCCGGACCACCAGCTACGTCTTCGACCTCGACCGCTTCATGAGCTTCGAAGGCAAGACCGGACCTTATCTGCTGTACCAGGCGGTGCGGATCAAATCCCTGCTGCGCAAGGCGGCCGACCAGGGCGTCGCGTCCGCGCCCATCGTCATCGCCGAGCCCGCCGAACGCGACCTGGCGCTGACGCTGGACGCCTTCTCCCAGGCCGTCACCGAGGCCTATGACAAGCGGATGCCGCATGTCATCGCGGAACACGCCTACCGGCTGGCGCAGAGCTTCTCCAAATTCTACGCCGCCTGCCCGGTGCTGATCGCGCCGGACGACATGACGCGAGGCTCACGCCTGACGCTGTCCAAGGCCGCGCTGGATCAGCTTGAAACGGCGCTCGATCTGCTGGGAATCGACACGCCGGAACGGATGTAGGTTAGACTGCGGGTCTGTTTCCGGAGCCGTCCCATGTCGCTCGACACCTATATCGCCGGCCTGCCCAAGGCAGAGCTGCATCTGCACATCGAGGGCAGCCTCGAGCCCGAGCTCATGTTCGAACTGGCGCAGCGCAACGGCGTCGCCATTCCCTTCGACAGTGTCGAGGCCGTTCGCGCGGCCTATGACTTTTCCAACCTGCAGGACTTCCTCGACATCTATTACGCCGGGGCCAATGTCCTGCTGACACGGCGGGATTTCGAGGACCTGGCCTTCGCCTATTTCAAACGGGCGGCGGCGGACAATGTGCGACACGCCGAGATCTTCTTCGACCCCCAGACCCACACGGACCGGGGCGTGCCCTTCGGCGTGGTGGTCGAGGGACTGATCGCCGGCATGGACCGGGCGAAGGCGGAACTGGGCGTCACCTCGGGCCTGATCCTGAGCTTTCTCCGCCATCTGTCAGAAGACGAGGCCTTCGCCACGCTGGAGATGGCGAAGCCCTATCTCCACCACTTCATCGGCGTGGGTCTGGACTCGTCCGAAGTCGGCCACCCGCCGTCGAAATTCGTCCGCGTCTTCGCCGCCGCCCGCGACCTGGGCCTGAAGCTGTGCGCCCACGCCGGCGAGGAGGGCCCCCCGGCCTATGTGCACGAGGCGCTGGACCTGCTGCACATCGACCGGATGGATCACGGCAACCGCTCGATGGAGGACGAGTCGCTGATCGAGCGGCTGGCGGCGTCGCAGATGACACTGACCGTCTGCCCGCTGTCGAACCTGAAGCTCTGCGTCGTGAAGGACCTGAAGGACCACCCCGTGCCGGAGATGCTGCGGCGCGGGCTGCATGTGACCCTGAACTCGGACGACCCGGCCTATTTTGGCGGTTATGTGAATGAAAACTATCGCCGGCTGGCCGAGGCGGTGGGGCTTACCCGGGAGCAGCTGACCCGGATGGCGCGCAACAGTTTCGAAGGCTCCTTTCTGCCCGACGCCGACAAGGCTGCGCACATCGACGCGGTTGATGCCTGGGCCGCCCGTTCCGCTTGACACAACCCCGGAGTCGGGGCCTAGGTCGCGACGCTCTCGCGGGAGAGATCGGAGCCCTTTCGGGGGGTCCGGAGCCGAAGGCGCAACCGCCCCGGAAACGCTCAGGCAAACGGACCGCGAGAACATACGGACGCTGGAAAGTCGCTCTTGCGAGCGCGCCGACGGAGCAAGGCCCCCGATCCGCGTCGGGCGTCGGAATCTCTCAGGCTTCAGGACAGCGGGGGCGCGAGGACGGCGGAGCTTTCCGCCCCGGCACGCGACTCTGAAGGCCTGACATGACCGACGAAATCCTCAAGACCACACCGCTGAACGCCGCGCACCGCGCCCTCGGCGCCCGTATGGTGGGCTTCGGCGGCTATGACATGCCCGTGCAGTATGAAGGCGTTCTGGCCGAGCACCGCTGGACCCGCGAACACGCCGGCCTGTTCGACGTCTCGCACATGGGCCAGTGCAAGATCACCGGCGAGGACGCCACAGCCCAGTTCGAGCGCTTCGTCCCTGGCGACTATGCGACCCTCAAGGCGGGCCGGCAGAAATACAGCCTGCTGCTGAACTCCGAGGGCGGGATCCTCGACGACCTGATGGCCGGCCGGCCCGACCATGACGGCCTCTATGTCGTGGTCAACGCCGGCAACAAGGACGCCGACTTCGCCTTCCTCGAAGCCAACCTGGCCGGCGACGCAAAACTGACGGTGCTGGCCGACCGGGCGCTGATTGCGATCCAGGGGCCCGAGGCCGCCGAGGTCATGGCCGCCCATGAGCCGGTGCTGGCCGAGTTCGGCTTCATGGATTGCGCCCGGCTGGTGCTGTTCGGGGTCGACTGCTTCGTCTCCCGCTCGGGCTACACCGGCGAGGACGGCTACGAAATCTCCGTGCCCAACGCCGACGCCGAGCGGATCTGGAACGCCATCCTTGAGGACGCCCGCGTCAAGCCCATCGGTCTGGGCGCCCGCGACAGCCTGCGGCTGGAAGCCGGCCTGCCGCTGCACGGCCACGACATCGACGCGACGACCTCGCCGGTCGAAGGCGCCCTGACTTTCGCCCTGTCCAAGTCGCGCAAGGAGCGCGCTGACTTCAACGGCGCCGCCCGCATCCTGAAGGAACTGACCGAGGGTCCGTCGCGGGTCCGCGTCGGCCTCAGCGTCAAGGAAGGCGCCCCGGCCCGTGAAGGCGCCGAGATCGCCGACATGGACGGCAAGGTCATTGGCAACGTCACCTCGGGCGGCCCTTCGCCGACGCTGGGCCGCAACATCGCCATGGGCTATGTGCCGCCGCAGTTCGCCGAACTGGGCACGGATCTGAAGGTGATCGTGCGCGGCAAGCCCGCCGCGGCCGAGGTCGTCGCCATGCCCTTCGTCGCCCAACGCTACTATCGCAAACCCAAGGCCGTCTGAGCCTTTCGGAGACAGACCGATGCATTTCACCAAGGATCACGAGTGGGTTCGCCTCGACGGCGACGTCGCCACCGTCGGTATTTCGAAGCACGCCGCTGACGCCCTGGGCGACGTGGTGTTCGTCGAGACCCCGGAGGCGGGCAAGACCGTTTCGAAGGGCGACAGCTTCGCCGTCGTCGAGAGCGTCAAGGCCGCCTCGGACGTTTACGCCCCCGTTTCGGGCGAAGTGCTCGAGGGCAACGCCGCCCTCGCCTCCGCCCCCGAGACGGTCAACGCCGATCCCGAAGGTGAAGGCTGGTTCGCCAAGATCCGCGTGTCCGAGGCCTCGACCGACGGTCTGATGGACCGCGCCGCCTACGACGCCTTCCTGGCCACGCTCTAAGCCCCTTCCCTCCCGCACGGACCTCCCCCGCCATGCGCTACCTCCCCCTGACGCCCGACGACCGCTCCGCCATGCTGGCGGCCATCGGGGCCAAATCCATCGACGACCTGTTCGTGGACGTGCCCGAAGCCGCCCGACGCGACGGCTTCGTCGACCTGCCCCGCGTGGCGGGCGAACTGGAGGTCGAGCGGGCGCTCGGGGCCATGGCGGCGAAGAACGCCTCGGCGGGCTCCGTGCCCTTCTTCTGCGGCGCGGGGGCGTACAAGCATCACGTCCCGGCCACGGTGGACCATGTGATCCAGCGGTCGGAGTTCCTGACCAGCTACACGCCCTACCAGCCGGAAATCGCCCAGGGCACGCTGCAGTATCTGTACGAGTTCCAGACCCAGGTCGCGAACCTGACCGGCATGCCGGTGGCGAACGCCAGCCTCTATGACGGCTCGACCGCCATGGCCGAGGGCGTGCTGATGGCCACCCGCGTGACCCGCCGCAACAAGGCGGTGATCTCGGGCGGGGTGCATCCGCACTATGTCCGGGCGACCGAGACCGTGGTCCACGCCGTCGGCGTCGAGACCCAGGTCCTGCCCGCCGCGGTCGACGCCGAGGCGGATGTGATCGCCCAGATCGGACCGGACACCGCCTGCGTCGTCGTCCAGACGCCGAACGTGTTCGGCACGGCCACCGACGTCACGAAGATCGCCGAGGCCGCCCACGCCGCCGGCGCCCTGCTGATCGTCGTCGTCACAGAGGCCGTGTCGATGGGCCTGCTGAAATCGCCGGGCGAGATGGGGGCCGACATCGTCGCCGCCGAGGGCCAGTCGATCGGCGACGCCCTGAATTTCGGCGGCCCCTACGTCGGACTGTTCGCCTGCCGCGAAAAGCTGGTCCGCCAGATGCCCGGCCGCCTGACCGGCGAGACGGTGGACGCCGACGGCAAGCGCGGCTTCGTCCTGACCCTGTCGACCCGCGAGCAGCACATCCGCCGCGACAAGGCGACGTCGAACATCTGCACCAACTCGGGCCTGTGCACCCTGGCCTTCACCATCCACATGAGCCTGCTGGGCGAGACGGGGCTGCGGAAGATGGCCCTGCTGAACCACGAGAAGGCGCTGGCGACGCGTGATGCGCTGGCGGCCATCCCCGGCGTCGAGGTCCTGACCCCGCGGTTCTTCAATGAGTTCGCCGTTCGTCTGCCGAAACCCGCGGCCGAGGTGGTCGAGCAACTGGCCCAGCACCGCATCCTGGCCGGCGTGCCCTACAGCCGTCTCGCCCCCGCCGCCGGCATGGACGACGTCCTGCTGGTCGCCGCGACCGAGATGACCCTGGATACCGACATCAAAATCCTGGCGAGCGCGCTCGCCAAGGTCTGCGCGTAAGGAGCCCGGATCATGAGCACCATGAACACCGTCGGCCGCCCGACCACCCCGAACCGCGTCGAGAACAAGCCCGCCACCCTGACCGGCGGCCGGGGCCTGCTGCAGGACGAGCACCTGATCTTCGAGAGCGACGGCTGGGGCAAGACCGGCGTCGATCTGCCCGAGCCGACGACCGACGGGTCGGATCTCGGCGATCTGGTCCGCAGGAATCCGATCGGCCTGCCGGGTCTCTCGGAGCCCGAGACGATGCGGCACTATGTGCGGCTGTCGCAGAAGAACCACGCCATCGACCTGGCCATCTATCCGCTGGGCTCGTGCACGATGAAGCACAACCCGCGCCTCAATGAGAAGATGGCGCGTCTGCCGGGCTTCTCCGACATCCACCCGCTGCAGCCCACGTCCACCGTGCAGGGCGCGCTGGAGCTGATGGATACGCTGGCGCACTGGCTCAAGACCCTGACCGGCATGCCGGCCGTGGCCCTGTCGCCGAAGGCCGGCGCCCATGGCGAGCTGTGCGGTCTGATGGCCATCCGGGCGGCCCACGAGGCCTCGGGCGAGCATGAAACGCGCCGCAAGGTGCTGGTGCCGACCTCGGCCCACGGCACCAATCCGGCCACCGCCGCCTTCGTCGGCTACACGGTCGTCGAAGTCGCCCAGACGGACGACGGTCGGGTGGATGTGGCCGATCTGGCGTCCAAGCTGGGTCCGGACGTCGCCGCCATCATGGTGACCAATCCGAACACCTGCGGCCTGTTCGAGCGCGACATCCTCGAGATCAGCCGCCTCACCCACGAGGCCGGGGCCTATTTCTACTGCGACGGCGCCAACTTCAACGCCATCGTCGGCCGGGTCCGGCCGGGCGATCTGGGCGTCGACGCCATGCACATCAACCTGCACAAGACCTTCTCGACGCCGCACGGCGGCGGCGGTCCGGGCTCGGGTCCGGTCGTGCTGTCGGCGGCCCTGGCGCCGTTCGCACCGGCCCCCTGGGTCGTGCACGACGCGGATGGCTATCGCCTGATCGAACGCGAGGAAGATGAGGCGGCGCAGGCCTTCGGCCGGATGTGCGCCTTCCAGGGCCAGATGGGCATGTACACCCGCGCCCTCAGCTACATGATGAGCCACGGTTCGGACGGCCTGCGTCAGGTCGCCGAGGACGCCGTGCTCAACGCCAACTACATCAAGGCCCGGCTCTCCGACGTGATGTCGGCGGCTTTCCCGGACGGCCCCTGCATGCACGAGGCCCTGTTCGACGACGAATGGCTGAAGGGCACGGACGTCACCACGCTCGACTTCGCCAAGGCGATGATCGACGAGGGTTTCCACCCGATGACCATGTATTTCCCGCTGGTCGTCCACGGGGCCATGCTGATCGAGCCGACCGAGACCGAGTCCAAGCAGGAGCTGGATCGCTTCATCCACGCCATGCGGGCGCTGGCCGGGGCGGCCAAGGCCGGCGACGTCGACCGGTTCAAGGGCGCGCCGTTCCATGCGCCGCTGAAGCGGCTGGACGAGACCCGGGCCGCCCGTTCGCCGGTGCTGCGCTGGACTGCGCCGGAAGGCTCGAACATCGCCGCCGAATAGCCTTCAGCCGCGCACGGCAATGTGAACGACGTCCTTCACAAGAGGCGTATGCTTCCCCTCGCGTAATCGGAACAGGCGTTGGGAGGCGCTACGGTCATGATGTCACGCGTACAAAAGGGGTTGATCGCCGGCCTGGCCGCGACGCTCGCAGTATCGGCGCTTGAAGCCGCCAATCTGTACTTCGGTCCCTGGGCGGCCAGTTTTCCGCGATTGCTTTCGGTCATGTTGCAGACGCCAGACCTGCTGGCCGTCGGCTGGGCCGCTCACTTCCTCGTCGGGACGTTTGTACTGGGACCGCTCTTTGGCGTGCTGTGCCCGCGGCTTCCGACGGATACGCCGGAGTCCAAGGGCATACTGTTCGCCGTGGTGGCCTTCATCGTCATGGGACTGACGGTCGCGCCCATGGTCGGCGCGCTGGGCGGGCGACCGGTGGGCATCTTCTTCATGCAGGCCGGTTTCGGAACCCTCGCCTGGATGATCGCCAGCCACGCCATCTACGGGATCGTGCTGGGCGGGGTCTATGGTCGGCTGGTCGAGCGGGACAAGCGGACGCATGCGCCCGCCGGAGCCCCGGCGCACTGACTTTGTTGGACCGCGATCACGGGGCTCCGCCCCGTCGACCCGGAGCCTGTCCTCGGGCCGACCCAAGGTCGGACCCGGGGGTGGCCTGACCTAGTTGAGCCGCGTGCCGATCTGGCCGATGGCCGCGTCGAGCAGCGGATCGGATTTCTGGCCGGCCAGACGGGCGGTCAGGATCTGTTCCGCGGCGCGGGCGGCCAGGTCGGCGGCGGCGGCCTTGACCTCGGCGGTGGCCTGAACCTCGGCCTGGGCGATGCGACGCTCGGCCAGGGCCTGACGGCGGGCCAGGGTCTCTTCCAGCTTGATCCTGGCCTCGGCCTCCATGACGCGGGCGTCGGCCTCGGCGGCGGCGAGCATTTCGGCGGCCTGGGCCTCGGCCTCGGCCTTCTCGGCGCGGATCTGGGCCAGCAGGGCCTCGGCCTCGGCGCGCAGACGGGCGGCCTCGTCGAGCTCGGACTGGATCTTCGCCGCAGCGCCGTCCAGCTGGGCGGCGATGGCGGCGGGGACCTTCACCAGCACCAGGATGGCGAAGAAGGCGACCAGACCGGCGCCGACCCAGAATTCAGCGTTGGCGAGATCCCAGAACTCGCCGGTGAAGAAGGCGGGCATCAGGCGGCTCCCTTGACGGCGGCGTCGGCTTCAGCGGCGGTGGCGGCCTTGCCGGTCAGCTTCTCGACGATGGCGCGGGCCGTGTCGGAGGCGATGGTCGAGACATTGGTCATGGCGGCGTCGCGGGTCTTGCCGATGGCGGTCTCGGCCTCGGCGATACGGGCGTTGACGACGGCCTCTTCCTCGGCGGCGCGGGCGTTGGCGGCCTCGGTCACGCGGGCCTTGGCGGCGGCGGCGGTGGCGCGCGAGGCGGCGCGGGCCTGTGCGACTTCGGCCTTGGCGATCTCGGCCTGGCCGGCGGCCTCGGCCTGGACCTGACGGGCGGTGTCGACGGCGGTTGAAATGGTGGCGGCGCGCTCGTCCTTCACCCGGCGCAGACGGGGCAGGAAGACCCGCGACAGCAGGACGTAGAGGACAGCGAAGATGATCAGCGTCCAGAAGATCTGGCCGGCCCACCACTGGAACTCGAACTGCGGCAGACCGCCGCCGGAATCATGCGCGGCCTCGGTCCCTGCGTGGGTATCGGCCGGCGCGACCTCGCCGTCGCGGATGGCGACAGCGGTTTGCGGCAGGATGTCCTGGGGCGGAGGGGCGTCGCTGGATTGCACAGCCATGATCAGTCCGGTTCAGAAAGAGCGACGGGCGGCGACGGTCCGCAGGGACCGACCGCCGCCCGGGAGGGTCGTCAGGCCTAGCTGAAGAGGATCAGCAGGCCGAGCACGAAGGCCAGAATGCCCAGGGCTTCGGTCAGGGCGAAGCCGAGGACCAGGTTGGTGAACTGGCCCGACGCGGCCGACGGGTTCCGCAGGGCGCCCTGCAGGAAGCCCGAGAAGATGGTGCCAACGCCGATGCCGGCGCCGATCATGCCGAGGGTGGCGAGGCCGGCCCCGATGTATTTTGCGGCTTCAGCTTCCATGATTTTCGTCCTTTGAATGAAGCGATTGAAGGGTGGGTGGAAAGGTCAGTGGTCACCGGCGTGAACGGCGTCGTTCAGATAGACGCAGGTCAGGACCGCGAACACGAAGGCTTGCAGGAAGGCGACCAGAAACTCCAGCGCCGTCAGGGCCAGCACACCGCCGAAGGCGAGCACGGCCGCCACATAGGCGAGGTAGGCGACGCCGCCGGCCGAGGCGACCGCGCCCAGCGAGACGATGAAGCCGGCGAACACCTTCATGGCGACGTGGCCGCCGAGCATGTTGCCGAACAGACGAAGCGACAGGGTCACGGGGCGCAGCAGGAAGGAGATGACCTCGATCGGCACCACCAGCCACCACAGATACCAGGGCACGCCCGACGGCAGGAACAGCTTGAAGAAGCCGAGGCCGTTGCGGACGAGGCCGACGACGACCACGAGCAGGAAGCTCATCATGGCGAAGGTCAGGGCGACGGCCAGCTGGGCCGTGGCGGTGAAGACCGTGAACATGCCCAGCATGTTCATCGCCAGCAGGAAGATGAAGAGGGTGAAGACGAAGGGGAAGAAGGCGCGGCCCTGCGAGCCGATGATGCCGGTCGCGAGATCGTCGATGAAGCTGAACATCCCCTCGCCGACGACCTGAAGCCGTCCGGGGACGACCTTCGGCGAGGCGGTGACGACGGCGAAGAAGAGAATGATCATCGTCGCGGCCACGAACATGGCCACGGTCGAGTTGGTGATCGAAAGGTCAACCAGCCCGAGGCCAGGCACGTTTACCGGGGCGATCTCCACCACCGGCTTAACCTCGAACTGATGCATCGGGTCGGCCATGCCGCCGGGTCTCCCAAATCAAAAACGCCGAATCGCCGTGAGGCGGTTCGGTCAGCGGTCCTGTTCGTCCTCGTCCGCGTCGTCCGGAAGGTCCCGGGGGGGACCGTATTCCTTCAGCGCGCGGGCGCTCAGCTTTTTGGCGGAATGCACCGCCAACCAGATCGACACGCCGAATCCCAGAAGGGTTCCGACGATGATTCCCCAGGGCATGGACCCGACCATCAGGTCGAATCCCCAGCCCAGCCCCAGACCCACGAACACACCACCGAGCATCTCGGCCATGATGCGGTAGCCGTAGCCGGCCGCCGCTCCGCCATACTGTGGCGGCTCCGGGGTCGCCCGCGCCTTGAGCGAGTCGGCCTGGGCGTTGAGACGTTTGATCGTCTCTTCGCGGGTTTCCTCGATCGGGGGCATGGCCTGCTCAGCGCCTCAACGCTGGCGCCGGGAGGCGGGCGTCGAAGGGGGTCTGAATTCGGCGCGGAACCTATAGGCGGGACCCGGTTTGGTCAAGGCGGGGCGGCGACTCATTAGTCTTTTGATATCTCAAGGGATTGTTGCGCCCGTACCGAGGTGTGACGTTCTGTTCGTTCGTCCAGATCAGGGGCAGGCCGATCGACGGGCGGCCGCAGGCGCGCTCGTGCTGCCGGGCCTTCCACTTCTTGAAGATGAAGACCCGGCGCAGGGCGCGTAACCGTGCGTCGAGCTCGGCGATCATGGCGGCGCTGAGTTGGGCCGCCTCATCGGAAACGGCGGCGCAGGTCATGGCGGTGTCGTCGGGACGTATCACCTGGATGGGGCCGGACGGGGCCTCGGCCTCCTGGGCGAGGGCGGGCGCCGGCGGTGCGGGACTGGCGTTCCCCACCCGGGCTCGGCTGCACCTCGCCGTCCCTCCCCATGAAGGGGAGGGAGAAACTGGCGCCTAGGCCCTCACCGCCCGCGTCGCCTCGACGCCCAGGGCCTGCAGGGCGGCCGCCGCGATGTGGTCGGCGTTGAGGCCGGCCGTGGCGTACATGGCGGCCGGATTGTCCTGGTCCTGGAAGACGTCGGGCAGGCACAGGGTGCGGATCTTCAGGCCGGCGTCGAGGGCGCCCTTGTCGGACAGGAGCTGGAGCACGAAGGCGCCGAAGCCGCCCATGGCCCCCTCCTCCACCGTGATCAGGCATTCATGCTCGCGGGCCAGGCGCAGGATCAGGTCGGCGTCGAGCGGTTTGGCGAAACGGGCGTCGGCGACGGTGGCCGAGACGCCGCGGGCGGCGAGGGCGTCGGCGGCCTTGAGCGATTCCTGCAGCCGGGTGCCGAGCGACAGGATGGCGACGGTCGTGCCCTCGCGGACGATACGGCCCTTGCCGATCTCCAGCGGGGCGGCGAGTTCGGGAATCTCGACCCCGACGCCGTCGCCGCGCGGATAGCGGAAGGCCGAGGGGCGGTCGTCGATCTCGAGGCTGGTGGCGATCATGGCGGCGAGGTCGGCCTCGTCGGCGGCGGCCATCAGGACCATGCCGGGCAGCGCGCCCATGAAGCCGATGTCGAAACTGCCGGCATGGGTGCAGCCGTCGGCGCCCACCAGGCCGGCGCGGTCCATGGCGAAACGGACCGGCAGGGACTGGATGGCGACGTCGTGGACGACCTGGTCGTAGCCGCGCTGGAGGAAGGTCGAATAGATGGCGCAGACCGGCTTCATCCCGTCGGCGGCGAGGCCGGCGGCGAAGGTGACGGCGTGCTGCTCGGCGATGCCGACGTCATAGGTGCGCTCGGGGAAGGCCTGGCCGAACAGGTCGAGGCCCGTGCCCGAGGGCATGGCGGCGGTGATGGCGACGATGGTGGGGTCGCGCTCGGCCCGCTTGATCAGCTCGGTCCCGAACACCTTGGTGTAGCTGGGGGCGTTGGAGACGGACTTGGATTGTTTGCCGGAGACGACGTCGAACTTGACCACCGCATGCAGCTTGTCGGCGCTGGACTCGGCGGGGGCGTAGCCCTTGCCCTTCTGGGTCACGACATGGACGATCACCGGGCGATCGGTGATGGCCGCGGCGTTCCTGAGGATGGGGACGAGGTTGTCCATGTCGTGCCCGTCGACCGGGCCGATGTAGTAGAAGCCCAGCTCCTCGAAGAAGGTGCCGCCGACGATCATGCCGCGGGCGTATTCCTCGGCCTTGCGGGCGGCATTGCGGAACGGCCGCGGCAGGTGTTCGGCGACCGACTTTCCGAAGCGGCGGAAATTGCGATAGGCGCCGCCCGAGACCTGTTTGGCCAGATAGGCGCTCATGCCGCCGACCGGCGGGGCGATCGACATGTCGTTGTCGTTGAGGATGACGACCAGCTGTTTGGTGGTCTCGGCGGCGTTGTTCATCGCCTCATAGGCCATGCCGGCGGACATGGAGCCGTCGCCGATCACGGCCACGACCTTGTTCGATTCGCCCTTCTGGTCGCGGGCGGCGCAGAAGCCGAGGGCGGCGCTGATCGAGGTCGAGGCGTGGGCGGCGCCGAAGGGGTCGTATTCGCTCTCGCTGCGCTTGGTGAAGCCGCTCAGTCCGCCCGGCATGCGCAGGGTCCGGATGCGGTCGCGGCGACCGGTCAGGATCTTGTGCGGATAGCACTGGTGGCCGACGTCCCAGATCAGGATGTCCTTGGGCGTCTCGAACACATGGTGCAGGGCGACGGTCAGCTCGACCACGCCGAGACCGGCGCCGAGGTGGCCGCCGGTGACGGAGACGGCGTCGATGGTCTCGGTGCGCAGCTCGTCCGCCAGCTGTTTCAGCTGCGGAATGTCGAAGCCCCGGGTGTCGGCGGGGAAGTTGACCTGATCGAGAAGCGGAGTGTCGGGCATGCGGCGTTCGTACCTAAACCTTCAGTCTACCAACACGCTGTAGCGCATTTCGCTGCGGAGCGGATCGACGGGACCTGATTTTTCCACCCGGACCCGCGCGGGCCGGACCGGACGGGCGTCAGGACCGCCGCTGCAGAACGAAGTCCACACTGGCCTTGAGGATGTCGGCGTCGGGACCGAAGACGTCGAGGTGGGCGCGGGACTGGTCGGCGAGATGCGCGACCCTGTGCCGCGCCTGATCGACGCCCAGCAGGGTGACGAAATTGGTCTTGCCGCGGGCGGCGTCCTTGTTGGCCGCCTTGCCCAGCAGGTCCTCGTCGCCCTCGACGTCGAGCAGGTCGTCGACGATCTGGTAGGCCAGGCCGATGTCGTGGGCGAAGCTGGTCAGGGCCTGACGGTGCATCTCGCGGGCCCCGGCGATGATCAGGGGAATCTCGAAGGCGTAGGTGAACAGGGCGCCGGTCTTGAGCCGCTGCATGCGGGCGACGCCGCCGAGGTCGTCGCGCACGCCGAGCAGGTCGATCATCTGGCCGCCGGCCATGCCACGGGCGCCGCTGGCCAGGGACAGCCGCGCCGCCAGCTCGCAGCGGACGGCCGGGTCGTCGTGGGTGTCCTCGTGCAGCAGGATGTCGAAGGCGGCGGTCTGCAGGGCGTCGCCGGCGAGGACGGCGGTGGCCTCGTCATAGGCGCGATGCACCGTCGGGCGGCCGCGGCGGACGTCGTCGTCGTCCATACAGGGCAGGTCGTCGTGGACCAGGCTGTAGGCGTGGACGCATTCGAGAGCGCAGGCGGCGCGCAGTACCGGCCGCTCCTCGATGTCGAACAAATTGGCCGCCTCGAGGGCGAAGAAGGGGCGCAGCCGCTTGCCGGGCCCGAGGGCGGCGTAGCGCATGGCCTCGGTCAGGCGCGATTCAGGGCCGTCGGCGCGCGGCAGGAGCTCGTCGAGGGCGACGGTGACCAGGTCGGCGACCTCGGCCACCCGGTCGATGACGCCCTGCTCCGGCGAGTTGGCGGCGAGGACGGGAGTCAGAACAGCCTCCCGCCGATGGGCACGTCGCGGTCGACGCCGATCAGGACGACCTCTCCGGCTGCATCAGGGAAGCCGAGGGTCAGGACCTCGGACATGAAGGGGCCGATCTGGCGCGGCGGGAAATTGACCACGGCGGCGACCTTGCGACCCAGCAGCTGGTCGCGGGTGTAGTAGACGGTGATCTGGGCCGAGGACTTCTTCACCCCGATATCGGGGCCGAAGTCGATGGTCAGCTTCCAGGCCGGCTTGCGCGCCTCGGGGAAGGGATCGACGGCGACGACCTGGCCGATGCGGACGTCGACCTTCATGAAGTCGTCGAAACCGATCGTCGCCGCGACCGGGCCGGACATCAGCTGAACCCGGCCGGTTCGACGCCCTTCGCCTGGCCGTCGGGGCCGACCACGATCTTCTCGACGCGCAGCTGGGCGGCCTTGAGGCGGTTCTCGCAGTGCGCCTTGAGGCGCGCGCCCTCCTCGTAGAGGGCGATGGATTCCTCGAGCGGGGCCTGGCCGGACTCGAGCTTGGAGACGATGGCCTCGAGACGCTGGAGGGCGTCCTCGAAGCTGAGGTCGGCGGGGATGGGGGCTGCGTCAGTCATCGGGCGGGACCCTAGAGGGGCCGGGGGCGGGCCTCAAGCGGGGCGCGGCATTTGCCGGCGGCTGGGAGGTTCATCACAACGAACACAACGCGGTCACAACGGACACGACGGGACCGGAGATGCGTCGAGGTCCGCGTCTATTTCCGCGGGACCTGATTGCGGCGTACGCCGCATTGGATCAACGGCCCCGGCACGGTTCTGTCATCCTCTCAGGACCCGTTGTGCCCGTTGTGAATCCGTTGTGTTCGTTGTGATGAACCCTCGCCGGCTCAGGGGACGGGCGCGCGGCGGGCGGAGATGATGCGGACGCGGGGGTCCAGCATCTGGCCGCGCATGAAGCCCTCACCCTCGGTCGGGGATTTGGGGGCGGCGAGGATGGCGCGGACCACGTCCATGCCCTCGATCACCCGGCCGAAGACGGCGAAGCCGGGATCATCGGTCCGGGCGTCGAAGCCGGGCAGGTTTCCCACAATGATGAAGAAGTCGCCGTCGGCGGTGCCGGGATCGAACCGCGCCATCGACAGGGCGGCGTCGACGTGGCGCAGGCCGGTCTGGCTGGTCGGCTCATGGGCGATGGGCGGCAGGATGCGGTCGGGGGCGTTGCCGGTCCCGCCCTGGACCACGCCGGTCCCGCCGCCCAGCTCCATGCCGCGGTAGAAGTCCGTGCCGTCGAAGCGGCCCTCATCGACATAGCGAAGGAAGTTGGCGGCGGTGACCGGGGCGCGGGGGTCGGTCTCGACGAGGATCGGGCCGGCGGAGGTTTCGAGCATGACCCGGACGGCGGCGGGCGGCGGCGGGGCGTCCTGGGCGAAAGCGGGGGCCGACAGGACGGCGGTGAGGCAGAAGGCCAGCAGGGCGCGTCGGATCATGGGCCTGTCCTCGCCGTCAGCGCTTCTCGTAGCGGCGCTGGGACCAGTATCTGAAGCCCTGGTTGTGGACCAGGTCCCAGCCGTCGGCGCGGAGCCGGCGGCCGACCATGTGGTTGAAATAGCCGTGGGCGAGGACCAGCACGTCCTGACCGGACTCGGCGCGGGCGATCAGGGCCCGAGCGGCGGCCTCGGAGCGAACTTCCGCCTCGGCGCGGGTTTCCTGCCCTTCGTGGTGGTTGAAGGCGTGCCACCAGATGCGGGCCACGACGCCCCAGTATTTCGGGGGCAGCTTGAACCAGGCGGGAAAGTGCGGGGGCGGCAGGGGCGCCTCGATGAACAGGGCGTCCGACATGACCTCGCGGCCGGCGCAGATGGCGGCGGCGGTTTCCTGGGCGCGGGGGCGGGTGGAGGCGTAGATGGCGCCGGCGCCCTCGGCGGCAGCCAGCAGTTCGGGCGGCGGGGTCTGGCCGGCGCGCAGGCCGCCGACTTCATATTTGGCCCACCAGTCGCGGTACTGGTCCGAGGTCAGGAAGCATTTGCGCGACAGAGCCGGCTCGCCGTGCCGGGCGAGGATGATGGCGCCGGGGCGCACCGCAACCAGGGCGGCCCGCGGCGGCGCCGGTTGGGCGGGCTCCGTCGGGGGGCGCGCCGGCGGGTCGGCCATCAGTGAGTCTCTGGCGGGGGCGGGCATGATGTGCGGCGGCAAGCGATTGGCGAACCGTCCTTATTCCTCCCCCAAGGCCTGAACGTGGGCGACCGCGGAACGGCCCAACCCTTCTAGGTCGTAACCGCCCTCGAGCGAGGACACAACCTTGCCCGCACAGCACGATCTCGCGACCTCGAGCACGGCGCGCGTGGCCCAGGCGAAATCCTCGGCCTCGAGCGATTGGTGGGCGAGCGGATCGCGGCGATGGGCGTCGAAGCCGGCGGAGATCAGGATCAGGTCGGGACGGAAGGATTCCAGCGCCGGCATCAGCCCGCCCGAGAAGGTCGCGCGCCAGGCCTCACGGGCGGCGTGGGGCGGGACAGGCGCGTTGACGATATTGCCCACGCCGGTCTCGGAGGCCGCGCCCGTGCCGGGATAGAGGGGCATCTGGTGGATGGAGCCGAGGAACAGGCTGGCATCGTCCTGGAACGCCGCCTGGGTGCCGTTGCCGTGGTGGACGTCGAAGTCGATCACGGCGACCCGGGCCATGCCCTCCGACTGGGCGACACGGGCGGCGACGGCGACGTTGGAGAACAGACAGAAGCCCATGGGTACGTCCGGTTCGGCGTGGTGGCCGGGCGGGCGGACGGCGGCGAAGGCGCGGGCGGTCTCGCCGCGGGCCACGGCCCTGACGGCGTCGATCACGGCCCCGGCGGCGAGGCGGGCGGCGCGGACGCTGCCCGACGAGAGGACGGTGTCGGCGTCGAGCTGGTTCAGGCCGCTGTCCGGGGAGGCGGCCAGCAGGCGGGCGACATGGGCGGCGGGATGCAGCCGCTCCAGATCGGCGACCGCGGCCTCGGTCGCGGCATGGCGGGCGAGGCCGAGGTCCGCGGCGTCGAGCGCGTCCAGCACGGCCTGCAGCCGTTCGGGGCTTTCGGGATGTCCGAGGCCGGGGCGGTGCGCCAGCATGTCGGGATGGGTGAAGAGGGCGACGCTCATCGGGTGGAGGATAGGCTGGCGGGCTCGCAAAAAACACCCGCTCATCCCGGCGAAAGCCGGGACCCGGCGCTTGGGTGATGCAGCGGGTCCGGCGATCCGCGCCCGGTTGTCCTGAAACGCCGACGTCAGGCTGGACAGGACTGGGTCCCGGCTTTCGCCGGGATGAGCGGAATTGGGGTTGAATCGGGTGGTTCACGGGTTGAAAGCGGAGCCATGACCGAGCCCCTGATCCGACCCGCCGTTGACGCCGACGCCGCCGCCCTGGGCGCGCTGGGGCGGCAGACCTTCATCGACACCTTCGTGGACGGGTTCGGCGTCCCCTATCCGGCCGAGGACCTGCAGGTCTTCCTCGACGCCAGCTTCAGCGCCGAGACCATCCGGGCGAAGCTGAAGGAGCCCGGCGCGGCATGGTGGGTGGCGGAGCGTGACGGGGCCCTGCTGGCCTTCGCCAACACGGGGCCGAACACCCTGCCCCATCCGGACGCCCGGCCCAGCCATGCCGAGCTGCGGCGGCTGTATGTGGCGAAGGCGGCCCAGGGGCTGGGGCTGGGGACGAAGCTTCTGGCCGTGGCGCTGGAGTGGATGGAGGCCAACACCGACGGAGCGATCTGGATCGGGGTCTGGAGCGGGAATGAGAAGGCGCAGAAGCTGTACGCGGCCTACGGGTTCGAGAAGGCGGGGGAGTACCAGTATCCGGTCGGGGCGTGGCTGGATGACGAGTTCATCCTGCGGCGGGGCAGCTAAGGCGGCAGTCTACCTCTAGGACCAGACGGCGACCGTCGGCGAATAGGCGTCCATCGCCTCGAGGGCCGCGGTGACCAGCACCCGCTCCTCCTCGTTCAGTTCCGGCCGCCAGATGTCGAAGATCAGCACGACGCGTGTCCGGTCGCTGGTGTTGATCGCCTCATGTTCGATGGTGTCGTCGAACACCCAGGCCCGGCCCTTCTCCCACTGGCGGACGTCGTTTCCGACGCGGAATTTGCAGCCCGGCGGCGTGATCAGCGGCAGGTGACAGACGAGCCGGGTGTTGACGAAGCCGGTGTGGGGCAGGATGTGCGCCCCGGCCTTGAGCTGTGAGAACATGATCTGGGGCGAGCGCGCGGCGATCCGGCAGAGGGGCGCATCCGCCAGGGCGTCCATGGTCCCCGGACAGCGCGCGGCGTTTGGCGTCGCCTCTCCGTCCTTCCACAGGAAGCTGGTGCTCCAGTCCATGCTGTCGACCAAAGGATAGTCGGTCCGGCTGGGGAGGTGGGGGACGGTCTGGAGGTAGGGACTGAAGCCGCGATCATGCTCCAGCAGGGACTCGAGTTCGCCGGTGATGACGTCGGTCGCCGCCTCGACCCTGTCCATCCAGGGGAACATTTCTCGCGGAAAGAACTGGGCGTTCGGCAGCTCCGGAAAATAGAAGGCCTTGGGCTGCTGGAAATAGGCCTGTTTGCGGCCCGTCGCGAGGTCGAGGGCATGGGTGAAACGGGCGCTGGACCGGCCCTCGACATAGCCCGCCCGGCCGAGTTCCTCCCGGAGGTGGTCGAAAATGCCGGCGGCGAGCCGGTCGCGAAGCGCGCGGGCGCGGGCGACGCCCTTGGCGAGGTCGGCCGGCAGGGCCGCGCCGGACTCCGCGAGGCTGACGAGCGCCCGGTAGTAGAGATTGGCCTCCCGCTTCGCGCCCAGGTCGGAAAGGATGTCGCCCTTGACCAGCAGGGCGCGCGGGTCCTGACCATTCAGGGCAAGGGCGCGGTTGATGGTCGCTCCGGCCGCCGTCTCGTCGCCAAGCCGATGACAGCTCCAGGCCAGCATGGCGAGGATGGGCGCGCCGGCGGAACCGGCCCTGTCGACCGCCTCGAGCGCCGTGCGTGCGTCCGGCCAGCGTCCCGAATGGAAGGCGACGACGGCCGCTGAAGCATCGACGGGAACCGAAGGAGACGCGGGCACAGGGAAGTCGGACATGAGGCTGGATTGCCCCCGCCCGGTGGCGGAAACGGGGCCGGCCGGTTACGTGAAATTCATGTCTACGGACCGGCTGGTATTCTCCCCGTCGGGGCTGGATAATCCCGTCCATGCTCCTCCCCTTCTTCACCGCCCTCCGTGACGCGCGCGTGCCCGTGTCGATGAAGGAGTGGCTCCATCTGATGGAGGCCATGGATCGCGATGTGGCGGGGCGGAAGGTCGATGACTTCTACCATCTGTCGCGCGCGGTGCTGGTCAAGGACGAGAAACACTACGACCGGTTCGACCAGGTGTTCGGCAAGGTGTTCGGCAAGGTGTTCGCCGGGATCGAGAGCGTCGGCGCGGGCGATGAGCCGTCGCTGGACGTGCCCGAGGACTGGCTGAAGCTGCTCAACGAGAAATACCTGACCGACGAGGAGAAGGCGCAGATCGAGGCCCTGGGCGGGTTCGACAAGCTGATGGAGACGCTGAAGCAGCGTCTGGAGGAACAGAAGGGCCGGCACGAGGGCGGCAACAAATGGATCGGCACGGGCGGGACCAGTCCGTTCGGCCACGGCGGCTACAATCCCGAGGGGGTGCGCGTCGGCGGGCCCGGAAAACAGGGCCGGGCGGTCAAGGTCTGGGAGAAGCGCGAGTACCGGAACCTCGACGACCAGGTCGAGCTGGGTACGCGCAACATCAAGGTGGCCCTGCGCCGCTTGCGCCGGTTCGCGCGGCAGGGCGCGCAGGACGAGCTGGACATGGACGCCACCATCGACGGCACGGCGCGCCAGGGCTGGCTGGATATCCATATGCGCGCGGAGCGGCGCAACACGATCAAGGTGCTGCTGTTTCTCGACATCGGCGGCTCGATGGATGCCCATGTGAAGATGTGCGAGGAGCTGTTCTCGGCCGCGAAGACCGAGTTCAAACACCTCGAATTCTTCTACTTCCACAACTGCCTCTACGAGGGGGTGTGGAAGGACAACCGGCGTCGGCACAGCGAGAAGATCCCGACCTGGGAGGTGCTGAACAAATATCCCGGAGACTGGCGCGCCATCTTCGTCGGCGACGCCACCATGAGCCCCTATGAGGTGACCATGCCGGGCGGCTCGGTCGAGCACTGGAACGAGGAGGCCGGCGCCGTCTGGATGAAGCGGGCGACTCAGCAGTGGGACAAGGTCGCCTGGCTGAACCCGTCGCCGGAACGGTACTGGAACTACTCCGCCTCTGTCGGCATGGTCCGCGAACTGGTCGACGAGCGGATGTATCCGCTCACGCTGGAGGGGCTGGAGAAGGCGATGCGGGCGCTGGCCAAATAGGTTAGGCTGCTCCCGTCGCATCAGGAGTATCCGCCATGCTCGCCGTCGTCTTCGCCGCCATGCTGCAACAGGCCGCGACCGGCCAGGTCGTGTGGGAGACGCCCCCGCCCCCGGCCCCCGCCGAGCCCGCCGCAGCCGCCGAGCTTCCCCCCATTCCCGAGTCCGCGCTGGCCGACCCCTATGGCTATGAGCGCGCGGAATGCAGTCCGCTGATCCGCAAGACCGGGGAATCCCTGGAGGCCTGTCAGACGCGGGTGCGGGTCACCCTGGCCGCGCATCTGGGAGACGCCCTGCCCGCCGGGCTGGCGCCCGCGGGCGCACCGGAGGAATGCCGCCAGCAAGCCGCCGGCGACCGCTATGCCCTGCAATGCGGCGCGCCCTCGCGGCCTGACCGGCCGGCGACGGTTCTGACGGAGCGAAGCTGCGAGACCCGCCCGCGGGTCCAGCCGCAGGGCGGCGTGGCCTGGACCGAGGAATGCCGGCCCGCGAGCGGCGTCCGCGAAGAGGAGGGGCTGACCCTCCGGCTGGGCGGGCGGGACTGAGCCGCCTCGCATAACGCCGTCAGGTCCCGAAAGGTGATCGTCGCCCCCTCCCGTGCGTCACTCGGCGTCGGGAGGATGGGCGATGCTGCTGACGATAATGGCGATGACGATCCAGCTGGCGGCGCCGGCCGGAGACCCGCAGATCGAGATCCCCGACTCGGCGCTGCGTGATCCCTACGGATTCATCCTGTCCCATTGCAGCCCGCTGGTGCGGCGGTCCGGCGAAACGCTGGAGGCCTGCGAACACCGGGTCGGGTCAGCGCTGCGGGCCCGACTGCCCGATTTCCGTCCCCGTCCGCCAGCGACCATGGTCGCCTCGGGGGCCGATGACCCGCCGGACGCGCGCTCCGGCACGGCCTTCGGCGGGCGCTGCACCACCCGGCAGGAAGGCCGGAGTGATCCGGATGCCGGTACGTCGTCCTCGTCCGGGACGATCGTCTGCGGCGACCGGTCAGGGGCCGCTGCGCGGGTCCTCGATTCCGTGATGCGTCCGCGATGATCACCGCCCTGTTGCTCATCGCCCTGATCCAGGACGGCCCCGTACGAACCGCGCCAGCCTCCGATCCGGCGCCCGCCCCGCAGGCCCCCGCGGCGGAAGCCCGCGATGCTCCGGGGGAGGCGACCACCGACCGCGCGTCCCGGTATTCGCTTTTCCGTCGTCGCGAGCCCGTCTCCGCCGACAACGGCGTGCCGATCTGGGCCCTGACCAACCCTCACCGATGGGAACAGGTTCAGTGCGGCTCCGCCGGCGACGACGCGTGCCGACGGCAGGCGCGCAACCGGCTGGCCATGGCCCGCGCCGGGGCTGCGGCCGAACCGCCCGCCCCCAGCGGCAGCGCCGCCCCCAGGCAGAACTGCCGGACGGTGATGCGGCGATCGGAAAGCGGGTTTGGAGGATCACTGACGCGCGTTTGCGGTGACGAACCGGCGTCCGACGGAGCGCTTGAAAGCTTCGAGGACACGATGCGACCGGTCGTGGAGCCGTGCGACCGGCCCGCGAACCTGGAGACGCAGGAGGCCTGGATCGCGCGCTGCCGCGCCCTGCCGACCCCCTGACACGAAAACGCCGCGCCCGGGGTCCGGGCGCGGCGTCATTTCGTCGGGACGGAAAGCCTAGTGCTGGTCGCCGCGCAGGGTGTCCTTCATGCCGCCGACGGCGTTCTGGACCTTGCCCTCGACCTGGTCGGCGCGGCCTTCGGCCTTGAGTTTTTCGTCGCCGGTCACATTGCCGGCGGCTTCCTTGGCCTTGCCGCCCAGGTTCTTGGCGGCGCCTTCAACTCGATCATGATCAGCCATGAAACTATCCTTGGTCTGGACGCCGCCGGGGCGCGGCGCCTTGTGCAAGAACAACGGGTTAGGGACGACGGCGTTCCACCCCTGCGTCAATGGCGCCGGTCCGCCCCTAGAGGCGGCGCCGCAGCCAGGCGGCGACCGCCCAGGCGTGGGCGTCGTGCCGCAGATGCGCCAGGGCTTCCCGCGGGTCGAGCCAGACCAGCTCATGGTCGGCCTCGATCTTGGCCGCGGGATCGACGGCGCAATGTTCGGCAATCCAGAAGCCGCCCGTGTTGTTGATCGGCGCGCCGTCGGATTTGCGGAAATACTGGGCGGCTTCGGCGATCCGGACGATCGGGCGCACCGTCATGCCGGTTTCCTCGAGGAACTCGCGCACGAGGGCCTGGTCCTCGGTCTCGTCGCCGTCGAGGGCGCCGCCGGGGAGATCGAAATAGCTGCCTTCGCCGCGATCGACGCGGACGCAGGCGAGCCCGCCGTCCTGCACCACCAGGCCGAAGGCGGTGGGGCGCAGCCGGTAGTCAAGGCCGGGCGCGGGGGATCCGAACTGGAGCGGCGGCGACATCGTCAGAGGTCGAAGGACAGGCGGGCGCGGACGCCCTTGTGGGCCTTGTCGAACTCGACCGCCGAACGCAGGCCCGAGGCCATGGCCGAGATGATCTTGCCGCCCAGGCCGGTGCCCTTGACCGAACCGTCGCCCATGCCGGGGCCGTCGTCCTCGACGGTCAGGATGGCGCGCCCGTTGGGCCCTTCGCCGAGGCTGACGCGGATCTGCCCCGGATTGCCCGGTTCATAGGCGTATTTGACAGCATTGGTGACCAGTTCGGTGACGACGACGCCGAGCGACACGGCCTGGTCGGTCGAGACCCGCATGGGCGTGGCCTCGAGGTGAATGGAGCAGCCGTCCTTGTCCGGACACAGGGACTGGGTCAGCTCGCCGATCAGACCCTCGAGGTATTCGTCCATGGCCACGGAGGACATATCGCCCGAGGTGTAGAGCCGGCGGTGAACGTGGGCCACGGCCTCGATCCGGGCCTGGGACTCCTTCAGAGCGGCGCGGGCGCCCTCGTCGACGAGGTAGCGCAGCTGCAGCGACATGAAGCTGGAGACCAGCTGCAGGGAGTTGCCGACGCGGTGGTTGACCTCGCGCAGCATGGCCTCGGCGCGGTCGCGGGCGATGCGGACCTGCTCCTGGGCCTCATCGTTCTCGCGCTGCAGGCGACGGCGGGAGACGGCCTCCTCAAGCGCGTTGCGCAACAGGGCGGTGAAATCCTCGGAGACGTCCTTGATGACATAGTCGGCGGCGCCGGCGCGCAGGGCGGCGACGGCGATGCGGCCTTCCTGGGCCCCGGTGACATAGACCACCGGCGGCGGGTTCGGCAGGGCGATGATCTCGGGCAGGACGTCGAGCCCCTCCCGGCCGGGCATGTAGTGGTCGAGGGCGACGACGTCGAAATCCTCCGACCGGGCGACCAGGGCGTCGAGGCCGGCGTCGCCGTCGGGCACGCAGGTGACGGCGTAGCCGTGCCGCCCCAGCTCCTTCTCGACCAGCCGCGAGAGACCGCGGTCATCGTCGATGTAGAGCAGGCGAATGACGTCGCCTTCGGGCCTCGTTGCTTCGCTCACTCGATGTCCGGGGCCTGCATGACGGAAAGGAACAGCCCCAGCTGGCGGATGGCGCTCGCGAAGCTTTCATAGTCGACCGGCTTGGTGATGTAGACGTTGCAGCCGAGGTCATAGCAGCGCTGGATTTCCTGCTTGTCGTCGGTGGTGGTCAGGATCACCACCGGGGCGCGACGGAGTCGTTCGTCGGCCTTGACGCGGACCAGGATGTCGGTGCCCGACATGTCCGGCAGATTGAGGTCCAGCAGGATCAGCATCGGCCCGTTGAGGCGCACTTCCTCGCTGAACAGATAGTCCATGGCCGAACCGCCATCCGCGAAATGCGCGATCTCGTTGGAGATGTTGGCGCGGCGGATGTTCTTTTCGATCAGCTTGGCGTGGCCGAGGTCATCCTCGACCATCACGATCTTGACGGCATGGCTCATACATAATCTCCGGCGTCCGGGAGGATCAGGCGTGTGGGGAATTTGAGGATAAATGTCGAGCCCTTACCAAGCTCTGACTCCACGGCGATGTCGCCGCCCAGACGGCGAACACTGTTGCGCACAAAGGCGAGGCCAAGGCCTTCGCCGGGCCGGTCCTGCTTGCCCGCGCGGCGGAAGAGCTCGAAGATCCGCTCGTGGTCGCGGGCGGTGATGCCGCGGCCGTTGTCGGCGATGCGATAGACGATCCAGCCGCCCGGCGCCGTCTCGCCGGTCACGATGATGCGGCCGGGCCGCGCCGGGTCGAGATATTTGACGGCGTTGTCGATCAGATTGCCGATGATCTGTTCGACCGACAGGCGGTCGCTGTCCAGACGCGGCAGGGGTTCCACCACGATCTCGGCCCCCGAGGCCTGGGTCTGGTGGCGGACGCTGTCGGCGATGTTCCGGACCATCGTCGTCATGTCGAGCTCTTCGGGGACGAGATTGCGCCGGCCTTCCCGCGACAGTTTGAGGATGGCGTTGATCAGCCGGTCCATCTTTTCGGTCGAGGCGCGGATGAAGCCGATGGCCTCGGGCACGTCATCGCGCACCGCGGTCAGGGCGTCCTGTTCGACCAGCTTGGGGGCCTTGGTCTCGACCGCCGTCATCTGCTTGTCGATGATCCGCCCGGCCTGCTCGAGCTCGGCGGTGTAGCCCATGACATTGACGAGCGGCGCCCGCAGGTCGTGGCTGACGATATAGGCGAAGCGCTGGATCTCCTCGTTCGCCCGGGTCAGTTCGGCGGTCCGCTCGCGCACCTTGTTCTCGAGGCCGGCGTTCATGCGGTCGAGCGCGTCGCGGGCGGCCTGGATCTCGATGATGTAGCGCCGGATCAACCAGGCGCTCGCCCCGCCCAGCAGCAGGATCATGATGGCGCCGAGCGCGTTGGCGAGGACGGTGATATTGCCGGCCCATTCCGACTGTCGGGTCTGGAACTGCAGCCGGGTGGTCTGGATTTCGTCGATGGCGGCGATTTCGACCCGCATGGCGTCCATCAGCGCCTTGCCCTGGTCGCTGCGGACGATGGAGACGGCTTCGCCGATGCGGCCCGTGCGGGCCAGGGAGATGCTTTGCTGCATCACCGTCGTGCGTTCGTCGGACAGCTCTGCAAGTCGCTCGATCCGCGGTCCGAGGTCGGAGTCGCCGAGGGTGAGGCCCTCCAGTTCCTGGAACAGGTCCGGCAGTTCGCGCATCGCCTCGTCATGGATCGAGAGGTATTCCGGCCGGGCGGTCAGCAGGAAACCGCGCTGTCCGGTCTCGGCGTCGACCAGCCGGGTCAGGATTTCGCGCGAGAGCAGACGGGTCTGCTGGGCCTGTTCAACGCGGTCGTTGAAGTCGGAGGTGCGCTGGATCAGGACGAAGACCGCCAGGTTGAGCGCCAGCATGAGGATGAGGGCGAGCGCCAGCATCCCGGCCACACGGCGCCCGAGCGTCGGCGTCCGGACGAACCGGGCGAAATCCGAAAGCAGGGGGCGGAGGGCCAGTTTCATCGTACGCGAGCATTAGCGGGGCGTTTCGCCCTGTCCAGTCGCGCGACAGGGGAAACCCTCGCCGTTCGGCGGTTTTAGGGTAAAGGTAGGGTCCCGACGGGTTGGGGGAGTGCGACATGGTATGGTGGTGGTGGATCGTTCCGGCGATCGTGGGCCTGGTCGGCGTCGTACTGTTGATCCGCGGACTGGCCGCCCTGTTTCGAGGGCGATTCTTCAGCGGCCTGCTGGTCGGCGCCGGCGGCGCAGGCTTCATGGCCGCGGCCATGATCGCGGCCCTTCTGGCGCTTGACGTCCAGACCTATGGCCGCCTGACCTACGAGCGCCCGGTGGCGACGATCGAGACCCGGCAACTGGGACCGCAGTATTTCGAGGCCACGGTGATGCAGCCCGGCCAGGGCGAGAACGCACCGGGCGTCAGCAACCTGTATCCCCTGCACGGCGACGAATGGCGCGTCGAGGCGCAGGTGCTGAAATGGAAGCCCTGGGCCAATGTGCTGGGCCTCGACGCCCAGTACCGTCTGGACCGGCTGTCCGGCCGTTACCAATCGGTCCAGCAGGAAATCAACGCGACGCGCAGCGTGCATCCCCTGGTCGGCGGCGACGCCGGGCCGGAGTGGCTGCCGTGGCGGATCAGCGCCTGGGACGCGGCGCGGAAATACCGGAAATATGTCGATCCGGTCGACACCCTGTACGGCGGCGGCGCCTATATGCCGATGGCCGACGGCGCGAAATACGAGGTCTGGATCACCCAGTCCGGACTGGTCGCCCGACCCGTGAACGACGCGGCCCGCGCGGCCTCGGCCGGAGGGTGGACGGAGGTCCAGTAGTCTCCTCCCGGTCGCGTAGCGATGGGGAGGTGGCGCGGCGCGGCTTCGCGCCGTGACGGAGAGTATGCGGCGGACACCCCTCCACCATGCTTCGCATGGTCCCCCTCCCCATTCGCAAGCGGCGAACGGGGAGGAGACTTCACACCGTTCCGATCGTCCGCAGGCGGGCGCGGGGGTGGACCTCGTTCTGGCTCATGACCACCGTCTGCCCGCGGAAGCGTTCGATGATGGAGCGGACATAGGGCCGGATCTGCGGGCCGGTCAGCAGGACGGCGGTTTCGCCGGCCATGGCGGCGCGCTCGAACACGTCGCGCACGGCGCGGATGAAGTCCTGCAGGCGCGAGGGGGCCATGGCCAGCTGCCGGTCCTCGCCCTGACCGACCAGGGCTTCGGCGAAGGCGGCTTCCCATTCCGGCGACAGGGTGACGATCGGCAGGGCGCCGTCCTCGCCCTTGTGCTGCCAGCACAGCTGGCGGGCCAGGCGACCGCGGACGTGTTCGACCAGGGTGGTGACGGAGCTGGTGTGCGGCGCCGCCTCGGCCAGACCTTCCAGGATGGCGCCGAGGTCGCGGATCGAGACCTTCTCGCGCAGCAGGGTCTGGAGCACGCGCTGCAGGGTGGTGACGGTGACGACCGAGGGGATCAGTTCGTCGACCAGCTTCTTCTCCTCGGTCCCCAGCTCCTTCAGCAGCTTCTGAACCTCGGCATAGGAGAGCAGGTCGGCCATGTTCTCCTTGAGGATTTCGGTGAGGTGGGTGGTCAGCACCGTCGAGGGGTCGACGATGGTGTAGCCGCGGAAGGTCGCTTCCTCGCGCAGGCTTTCGTCAATCCAGGTGGCGGGCAGACCGAAGGCGGGCTCTTTCGTATGCTCGCCCGGCAGTTCGACCTGGCGACCGGCGGGGTCCATGGCCATCAGGGAGCCGAGGCGGACCTCGCCCTGCCCGGCCTCCATCTCCTTGATGCGGATGGCGTAGCCCTGGGTGCCGAGGCGCATGTTGTCGAGGATGCGCACCGACGGCATGACGAAGCCGTACTCCTGGGCCAGCGAGCGGCGCAGGGCGCGGACCTGGTCGGTCAGGCGACGGCCCTCCAGATCGTTGATCAGGGACAGCAGGGAATAGCCCAGCTCGATCTTGACCTCGTCGATGGTCAGGGCGGTGCCGATCGGTTCCTCGACGTCCTCCTTCGGGCCGGTGGCGGTGGCCGCCATCTCGGCCTCGGTGGGTTTGGGCTTGAGTCTCTCCCGGCCCAGCCGCCAGGCCATGAAGCCCGTGCCGATGGCGAGGGCCGCGAACGGCAGCAGCGGCATGCCGGGGATCAGGCCGATCAGTCCGGCGGCCCCGGAAACCACGCCCAGGCTGACCGGATTGGTGGCCAGCTGGGCGACCAGCGCCTTGTCCGCCGAGCCCTCGACCCCGGCCTTGGACACCAGGAAGCCGGCGGCGATGGAGATGACGATGGCGGGCACCTGGGTCACCAGACCGTCGCCGATGGTCAGCGAGATGTAGGAGTTGGCGGCGTCTCCCAGCGGCATGCCGTGCTGGACCGTGCCGATCAGAATGCCGCCGATGACATTGATGAAGACAATGATCAGGCCGGCGACAGCGTCGCCGCGCACGAATTTCGAGGCGCCGTCCATGGCCCCGAAGAAGGTCGATTCCTGCTCCAGCTCCTTGCGGCGCTTCTTGGCGGTCTCCTCGTCGACGAGGCCGGACGACAGATCGGCGTCGATGGCCATCTGCTTGCCCGGCATGGAGTCGAGGGTGAAGCGGGCGCTGACCTCGGCGATGCGGGTCGAGCCCTTGGTGATGACGACGAAATTCACCACCAGGATGATGGCGAAGATGATGATGCCGATGATGAAGCTGCCGCCCATCATCAGGGCGCCGAAGGCCTCGATCACCTGCCCGGCGCCGCCGGGGCCTTCGTGGCCGTGGCTGAGCACCAGACGCGTGGAGGCCAGGTTCAGGCCGAGCCGGAACAGGGTCGAGACCAGCAGGACCGTCGGGAAGATGGCGAAGTCCAGCGGCTTCTTCATCATCACCGCGGTCATCAGGATCAGCACGCTGGACACGAGCGACAGCGCCAGCAGCATGTCCATGAGGAAGGTCGGGATCGGCAGGATCAGCAGCAGGATGACGCCGATCACCCCCATGGCCATGTAGACCTCGCCGCGCGCGAACCAGCCCCACATGTCGCGGCCGGTCGGCGGGGCCATGCCGTCCTTCATCATGGGCGAGGCGGGAATGTCGGTCATGCGCGGCCGAGGGCGGACAGGGCCATGCGGGTCGCTTCGGCGATGACGGCGTCATTGTCGGCAGGCGATGAAGCGGCGGTCGCGTGATAATAGGCGGCGACGACGACCGGTCGCCCCTCGGGCGGATAGAGGATCCCGATGTCGTTGGTCGGACCGTAGCCGCCGGTGCCGGTCTTGTGCGCGACGGTCCAGCTCGCCGGCGCGCCGGCCTTGAGGCGTCCCTGACCCGTCGGGGTGTCGATCAGCCATCGGGTGAGCAGCGACTTCGAGGAGTCGTTCAGCGGCGTTTCGGCCGAGACCAGCAGGCGGATGATGTTCTGAACCGAGCGAGCGGGTTTGATGGTGTCCTTGTCGCCGTCCAGACGATTCATTTCGGGCTCGAGACGGTCGACCCGCGTGCTCTCGTCGCCGATGCCGCGATAGAAGGCGCGGAGGGCTTCGATGCCGCCCAGCTCGCGGATCAGGATGTTGGCGGCCGGGTTGTCGCTCAGCTCGACCGTGCCTTTCATCAGCTCAGCGATGGTCAGGGTTTCGCCGACCGCGGGTTCGGTGGTTGGCGCGTGGCTGACCATGTCGGCGCGGGTGATCGGGATGGCGCGATCCAGCCGCTCCTCTCCCGCCTGCACGCGCAACAGGGTGGCGGCGGCGAGGTACATCTTGAAGGTCGAGCAGTAGACAAAGCGCTCATCGCTGCGCCAGTTGAGATTCCGCCCGTTCGACAGGTCCATGGCGGCGAATCCGAGCCGGCCACCGGCTCGCGCTTCCAGGACCGACAGGTCCAGGGGTTCCCTTGGAACGATGACCGAAGGCCGCGCCGGCTGTTCACGCGGGCCGACGTCTGGCGCGGCTTGCGGCGAGCAGCCCATGACGCCCAGCGCGCCGAGGCCGGTCAGGACGCTTCTGCGGTCCGCCCCCACGGTCATGCTCAGGCGGCCGCGTAGCCGGGCGCGGCGACGCCGGATTGCGGGGCGATGATCTGGGTCCCCTCGTCGGCGTATTCGTTCAGCTTGTTGCGCAGGGTGCGGATCGAGATGCCGAGGATGTTGGCCGCATGGGTGCGGTTGCCGAGGCAGTGCGACAGGGTGTCGAGGATCAGCGTCTTCTCCATCTGCGCCACGGTCTGGCCGACGTGGGCCCGGGTGACGGCGTCGGCGACATGGGCGGCGCGTCCGGCCACCCCCGCGTCGACGGCGGCGCCGTGCGATCCGGCGCTGAGCGGCTGGCCGTCGGGCAGGCGGATGGCCTCGACATCGATCTCGGGCCCGACCGCCAGCAGGACGGCGCGGTGCATGGCGTTCTCCAGCTCGCGGACGTTGCCGTTCCAGCGGTGCGAGACCAGGGCGAGGCGGGCCGCGGTCGAGATCGGTCGCACCGGCACGCCGTTGGCGGCGGCGTATTTCTTGACGAAATGATCGGCCAGGACGGCGATGTCGCCCGGCCGCTCGCGCAGGGCCGGCAGGCGCAGGTTCACGACGTTCAGGCGGTAGAGCAGGTCCTCGCGGAACGTGCCCTCGGCCACCGACTTGGCCAAGTCGCGGTTGGAGGTGGCGATGATGCGGATATTGACCGGCACCGGCTTGGTGCCGCCGACGCGGTCGATGACCCGCTCCTGGATGGCGCGCAGCAGCTTGGCCTGCAGGCGGACGTCCATCTCCGAGATTTCGTCGAGCAGCAGGGTGCCGCCGTCAGCCTCCTCGAACTTGCCGATACGCCGGGCCATGGCGCCGGTGAAGGCCCCCTTTTCGTGGCCGAACAGTTCGGATTCCAGCAGATTGTCGGGGATGGCGGCGCAGTTGACGCTGATGAAGGGGCGCTCGGCGCGCTTGGACCCGAGGTGCAGGTAGCGGGCCATCACCTCCTTGCCGACGCCGCTTTCGCCGGTGATCAGGATGGAGGCCTCGGAGCGCGCGACCTGGTCGGCCAGCATGACCACGGCCTTCATCGACGGATCGGCCGAGATCAGCGGACGGTCGTCGTCGGCGACCGCGGACAGGACGGCGGCGATCAGATCCGCTTCCGGGGGCAGCGGGATGAATTCCTTGGCCCCGGCGCGAATGGCGGCGGCGGCGTCGCTGGCGTCGGCGTCGACGCCGCAGGCCACGACCGGCACATGGATCCGCTCGGCCTCGTTGGCCGCGATCAGGGCGGCGATGTCGATGCGGTAGTCGACCATCAGCAGGTCGGCCCCCTGCCCCCGACGCAGCTGTTCCGTCGCCTGATCGCCGCGCTCGACGTGGCTGACCTTGGCGCCGTGCGCCATGGCCATCTTCACCGCCGTCGCCAGCTGTCCGCTGAGCCTGCCAACCACCAGAAGCCGCATGGGTCTTCTCCTCTAATCTCTACGCACGATCCGGCCGCCGATCAGGCGCCGGAATCCTCGGTCTTGATGATTTCCGTCATGGTCACGCCGAGGCGGTCCTCGACGACGACGACCTCCCCGCGGGCGACCAGACGGTTGTTGACGAATATGTCGATGGCCTCGCCGACCTTGCGGTCGAGCTCCAGCACGGAGCCCTTGTTCAGCTTCAGCAGTTGGGCCACGGACATGTGGGCCTTGCCAAGCACCGCCGAAATGTTGACCGGGACGTCGAAGACCGGAGTCAGGTCGTGGGCCGTCTTGTCGGTCGCATCGTCATGGACGGTGATCGCGACGGAGTCCGGGAACTCCTCCAGAGCCATGGTGTCGGACGCCATTACGGCCTCCCTTCCAGCGAGGTTTCAGGGGTGAGATTTTCAGCGTGACCGGCCTCGGCGGCGAGGGCCGAGGTCAGGGCGTCGCCCATGCGGACGAAGGCTTCCGCGGGATCAAAGGCGGCGCGGCCGTCGGCCCATTCCAGCTGGAAGGCGGCCGCCGGCATGCCGGCTTCGGTTCGGAAGGCGACGACGCCCGAAAAACCGCCGTCGGCGCACAGTTGCTCGATGCGGGCGCGGGTCGTGTCGCTGAGGTCGCCGGTGCGGATGACCAGACGCGGCGAGGCGTCGATCTCCTGACCGAGGGCTTCCAGCGCGGCCTGAACCGGCGCCTCGGGGTAGCGGTCGAGGGCGGCGGCGGCCACCACCCGGGCGGCGGTCAGGGCCAGTTCGGCGGCCTGCCGGCGATGGAGCTCCGCGACCTGGGTCAGGGCGGGGATGGCGGAAATCAGGGCCTCGCCGATGGCGGACAGGGCCATGGCCTGGATGCTGTCGACCTCGGACAGGGCCTCGCTGCGAGCCTCCAGCCGCGCCTGGGCGACCAGGGCCTCGACCTCGGCCGGGCCGTAGGCGCGTTTGATCGGCCGGAAGGCGGAGGGCGCGCTGACGACGACGCCCGCGGCGTCGAACTCGGTGTCAAAGGCAAAGGGGGTGCTGAGCGGCTGATGGGTCATGTCAGTAGATCAACTCGTCGTCGCCGCTCTGGCCGACCAGCATGATCTCGCCCTTGGCGGCGAGATCCTTGGCGACCTGGACCATGGCCATCTGGGCCTGGTCGACATCCTTGAGGCGGACGGGGCCCATGGACTCCATGTCCTCGCGCATGATCTTGGCGGCGCGTTCGGACATGTTGGAGAAGAAGAGTTCACGCAGGGATTCCGAGGAACCCTTGAGCGCCAGGCCGAGGGAGTCCTTCTCGACCGCGCGGAGCAGGGTCTGGATGCCGCCGGGGTCCAGCTTGGACAGATCCTCGAACACGAACATCAGCGCGCGGATGCGCTCGGCCGCCTCGCGGTTGCGCTCTTCCAACGCGCCGATGAAGCGAGCCTCGGTCTGGCGATCGAAGCTGTTGAAGATGTCGGCCATCATCTCGTGGCTGTCGCGCTTCGACGTGCGGGCCAGGTTGGACATGAACTCGGTGCGGAGGGTCTGTTCGATCTTGTCGAGGATCTCGCGCTGCACCGGCTCCATGCGCAGCATGCGCTGGACGCATTCGAGGGCGAAGTCCTCGGGCAGGCTGGTCAGCACGCGGGCGGCATGGTCCGGCTTCACCTTCGACAGGACCACGGCCACCGTCTGGGGGTATTCGTTCTTCAGATAGTTGGCGAGGACGGCCTCGTTCACATTGCCGAGCTTGTCCCACATGGTGCGGCCGGCGGGGCCGCGGATCTCCTCCATCAAGCCTTCGACGCGGTCGCCGGGCATGAAGGAGGCCAGCAAGCGCTGGGTCTGTTCGAAACTGCCCATGACCGCGCCCGAGCCGCTCATGCCCGAAACGAATTCGACCAGCAGCTCCTCGACCACCACGGCGCTGACCGTGCCCAGCGAGGCCATGGCCTGGGAGATTTCCTTGATCTCGTCCTCGTCCAGCCCCTGCCACAGCCGGGTATGGTCCTCGCCGAGCGACAGCAGGACCACAGCCGCCTTTTCAGGACCCGTCAGTTTCCTGGCGTCCTCAACAGCGGGCTTTTTGTTGGCCAGGCGCGCCATCAGCCCTCGTGGACCCAGCTGCGCAGGATTGAGGTGGATTCGTCAGGGTGCTTTTCGACGAAATCCGCGACCTTCTTGACCGACGACGCCTTCACCTGACCCTCGATGCGGGCGATATCCAGCCGCTGGTCTATCTCGGAGGGACCGGCGAGCTGGGCCATGCCGCCGCCGGCCCCGGCCATGATGGTGGTCTGCAGCGAGGTGACCGGCGCCCCGCCGCCCCCGGCGAGCTGCAGCTGGCCGCCGCCGCCCGAGGCGGACTTCAGCAACGGGCGCAGCACGAAGAAGATCAGCAGCAGGCCGGTGATCAGCAGCACCAGCAGCTCGATGCCGCGCATGATGTCGTTCTTGTTGAAGTCGAACAGGGAGGGACTGGCCTCCTGGCCGCCGACCACCGCGAGGTCACGGTTGAAGCGGACGTTCAAGACCTCGATGCGATCGCCGCGCTCGGCGTCGATGCCGACGGCGGCCGCGACAAGGGCCTTGATCTGCTCGATCTCCGCCGGCGTGCGGGCGGCGTAGGTCGGTTCAGCGCCGTCCGCGCCGGGCGTCCATTTGCCGTCGACAGCAACCGAGACGGCCAGCCGCTTGATCTCGCCGGCTTCCCGCACCGTGGTCGTGGTGGTGTTGGAGATCTCGTAGTTCGTCGTTTCGGTGGTGTCGGTGGACCGCGAACCGGCCGGGGTCACGCCGGGCGCCTCGCCGCCCGGAATGTTGTTGGTCGCCGTGGCCCCGCCGTCGGCGACGCCGGTGGTGTCGGCGGTCTCGGATCCATTGGTCGAGGTCGAGCGGACGACCTGACCGTCGGGGTCGTAGCGCAGCTCCTGGGTCGTCGAACGGCTGTGATCGATGTCGGCCGTGACCTGGACGCGGGCGCCGCCGACGCCGACGACGCCCTCGACGATGTCCATGATCCGGGCCTGCAGCTGGGCTTCGGTCGAGTCCCGCGCGTCCTGGGCGGAGGCGGCGCTGAAGCCGGCGGAGTCGGACCCGGCGGCCAGGGTGCGGTTGGAGGTGTCGGTCAGGGTGACCTTCTCGGGCTTCATATTGGGCACCGAGGAGGCGATCACGTTGCGGATGGCCTGGACCTGGGCGCCGGTCAGCTGGCCGCCGGTGACGCCGACCACGACCGAGGCGGTGGGTTCGGCGGCGTCGGACTGGAACAGTTCGCGGCGCGGCAGGGCGATCATGACGCGGGCGGAATTGATGCCGCGCATGGTGAGGATGGTGCGCGCCAGTTCGCCCTCAAGAGCGCGCTTTTCGTTGAGGTTCTGCTGAAATTCGGTCTGACCCAGCACCGACTGGTTGTCGAAGATCTCGTAGCCCACCGAGCCGGAGGTCACGAGGCCCTTGCCGGCGACCAGCATGCGCGCCTCGCCGACCTCGTCGCGGCTGACGAAGATGGTCGAACCGTCGCCGCGCGAGGAGTATTTGATGCCGGCGCTGTCGAGGGCGGTGGTGACCTCGGAGGCTTCCTGCAGGTCGAGATTGGAATAGAGCAGGGCGTCGGGGGCCTGGCCGATGCGCAGCATGACGGCGACCAGCACGGCCGCGACGCCGGCGGCGACGCCCAGCACCACGGTCAGCCGACCGATTCCGAATCTTTGCAACGCCGCCGTGAAGCCGCCCACGCGTCCCGCCCCGAATACTCACGGGTCCTTGCAGACGCCCGCTAGGCAGAAACTGCCGCCTTCGTGGTAAATGCGGGGTTAAGACCTTTGGATGATCAACGTTTTTTGCGCGCCTGCATCACGAAGCCGATCACCTTGGCGGCCGCCTCGAAATGTTCGCGGGGAATCGTCTCGTCAATGTCGACGGCGGCGTAGAGGGCGCGGGCCAGAGGGATGTTCTCTACGATCGGGACATTGTGCTCGCGGCCGACCTCGCGGATGCGCAAGGCCACGGCGTCGACGCCCTTGGCGACGCAGATCGGCGCCGGGTCGCCCTCGCCCGGCTCGTAGCGCAGGGCGACGGAATAGTGGGTCGGGTTGGTGACGATGACCGTGGCCCTTGGCACGTTCTGCATCATCCGCTGGCGGCTGCGCTGGTTCCGGATCTGCCGCAGCTTCGCCTTGATGTGGGGGTCGCCCTCGGACTGTTTGTAGTCTTCCTTGGTCTCTTCCTTGGTCATCTTCATCCGCTCGGCGAAGCGGTGCTTCTGCCAGAGGAAGTCCGCCCCGGCGGTGAAGCCGAGGAAGATGATGGTCGACATCATCAGGGCCACGGCCAGATCGCGCGCCATGGGCAGGATCATGGCGGGCGGCATGGCGGCCATCACCTCCATCTCCCGAAGGTGCGGCCTGAGCACCAGCCAGCAGATGATGCCGACGGCCACCAGCTTGAGCAGGGTCTTGATGAACTGGACGAGGCCGTCCGGGCCGAAGATGCGTTTGAAGCCCTTGAGCGGATTCACCTTCGTCCAGTCGGGCTTCAGCTTTTCGGCGGTGAAGATCAGGCCGGACTGGGCCACATTGCCGCCGACGCCGCCGATGATGGTGGCCAGCATGACCACGGCGAGAAAGGGCGCCATGGCCCACAGGGCCATACTGCCGATCTCGACCCCGGCCCCGGCGTCGAGGCCGCCCAGCATGGTGTGGGGCGCGGCGATGAACGGCAGCAACTGCTCGGCCATCGACGTCGCGAACCAGCCGCCCGACATCAGCACCACCGCCGCGGCGCCCGCCAGCGACATCGCCGCCGCGACGTCGGGAGACTTGGCGACATCACCCTTCTTGCGGGCTTCCGCGAGTTTTCGCGGGGTCGCCTCTTCTGTCTTCGAGTCGGGATCCGGCGTATCAGCCACCGGCGCCTCCGACGAAGACATTGGCCAGGGCGCGATAGCGGTCGATGAAGACCGTCCCGATCACGCCGAGGCTGAGGGCGAAGACCGACAGGCCCAGCAGGATGCTGAGCGGGGCGGCGGCGAAATAGACCTGGAACGAGGGCATCACCCGGCCGACGAGGCCCGAGGCGAGATTGAAGATCAGGGCGAAGACGAGCAGTGGCGCGGACAGCTGGACGCCCAGCATGAAGGCGTCGCCGAGGGTGCGGATGGCGAGAGTGGCGAAGTCGCCGGTCATCACCGCCCCCGCCGGACGGATCAGCTCATAGGACCCCACCAGACCGGCGATGAACAGGTGATGGGTGTTGGTGGCGAAGATCATGGTCGTGCCGAGCAGCATCAGGAAGGCGCTGATGGTCGAACCGGGCTGGACCTGCATCGGACTGGCGGTCTGTGCGAAGGCCAGGGTGGTCTGCAGGGCGACGATCTCGCCGGCCGTCGCCAGGGCGGTCAGGAACATCCGCAACAGGGCGCCGATCATCAGGCCGACAATGACCTCGCGGATGATCCATCCCGCCATGCCGCCGACGCTCGCAGGCAGGGCCGGCAGGGCGCCCGCGATCACCGGCCACAGAGCGAGGCTGACGACGAGGGCGAGCGACAGGCGAATGCGCGGCGAGACATAGCTTTCGCCGACGCCGGGCAGCATGAGCAGCACGGCGCCGATCCGCGAAAAGATCAGCGCCCCCTGCCAGACCTGGTCCGATGTCGCCCAGGGCTCCACCTAGCGGCGTCCCGTCATCGTCACATGCCGGCGATGCGCGCCGCGATCGTCCGCATGAAGCCGCCCAAGAGCGCTCCCATCAGCGGCAGAAAGAGCATGAGGCTGACGAAGATGGCGATGATCTTGGGCGCGTAGATCAGGGTCTGTTCCTGGATCTGGGTCAGGGCCTGGAACAGGCCGATGACGACGCCGACGACCAGGCCGACCAGCAGGACGGGCGTGCACAGCTGGATCGTCAGCCACAGGGCGTCGCGCCCCACATCCATCACTTCCGCGCCGCTCATCGATATCGCACTCCAGACACTTCGGCGGCCTGACGGCCTTCGGCCTGCTTGAGGCCGCACCGGGCAGAAAATGCCGGGAGCGTGGTTAACGAGGGGTTAGGACGCCTGACCTTCTCCCTCCCCTTCATGGGGAAGGACGACCGGCGAAGCCGGTCCGGGTGGGGTTCGAAAGGGTCCGGACGCGAACTGACGCACCCCACCCTGTCGTCCTTCCCCATGAAGGCAAGGGAGAGGTATGAGGACGAATGACCAAGCCCCCCGTCTCCCAGTCCGACGCCGAAGCCGCCGTGCGCACCCTGATCGAATGGGCGGGGGATGATCCCGACCGGGAAGGTCTGCTGGACACGCCGGCGCGGGTGGCGCGCAGCTATCGCGAGCTGTTCGCCGGCTATGAGGTCGATCCGCGCGCCTATCTGGAGCGGACCTTCGAGGAGGTCGGCGGCTATGACCAGCTGGTGGTCCTGAAGGACATCCGCTTCGTCAGCTTCTGCGAACACCACATGCTGCCGGTCGTGGGCGTGGCGCATGTCGGCTATCTGCCGACCGATCGGGTGGTGGGAATTTCAAAGCTGGCGCGGGTCGTGCGCGGCTTCGCCCGACGGCTGCAGATCCAGGAGAAGATGACCGCCGAGATCGCCACCGCCATCGAGGAGGTGCTGCGGCCCCAGGGCGTGGGCGTGGTCATCGAGGCGGAACACAGCTGCATGACCCTGCGCGGGGTCGATGTGCCCGGCGCCAGCCTGACCACCAGCGCCCTGCGCGGCGTGGTGAAGGACGATGCGCGGACGCGGGAGGAATTCCTCCGGCTGGTGCGGGGGTGACATGGGCCGGCTGATCGAGGAACTGGACTATCGCGCCACCGACATGGGGCCGCTGGTCCTGCGGCGGCGCTGGGTGGCGGCCATCGACGCCGATGTCATCGAGGTCATCCTCGGCGAAGAGCATCTGATGTCCAGCCTGTTCACGGTCGGCGAGACCGAACTGGCCGTTCGCGGTCTGGCCGCGGCCGGAAGCGGACCGTTGCGGGTTCTGGTGGGCGGGCTGGGCCTGGGCTACACGGCCCGCGCGGCGCTGGCCGACGACCGGGTGACCTCGGTCGATGTCGTCGATGCCCTGGCCCCGGTGATCGAATGGCATGAGGCGGGGCTGGTGCCGCTGGGCGAAAGCCTCGGTCAGGAGCCGCGCTGTCATCTGAAGCTCGGCGATTTCTTCGGCTGGTTCGACGCGCCGCGCGCGCCGGCGGACCGTTATGACGTCGTCCTGCTGGACATCGACCATTCGCCCCGCAACCTGCTGCATCCGGACCACGCGCGCTTCTATGCCGACGCCGGGCTGAGGCGGTTGCGCGACGGCATCGCCGATGGCGGCGTCTTCGCCATGTGGTCGGACGAAGGGCCCGACGCGGCCTTCATCGCCCTGCTGGAGGCCGTGTTCGCCAGGGTTCGGGCGGAAGTGGTTGCGTTCGACAATCCCCTGACCGGCGGCGCCTCGACCTGCACGATCTACATCTGCAAAAAAGCGGTGAACCGGGACAAATCTTAACGTCGCCTTGGCGCTTTCGGCGGTACGGGGCGGGTGAGAGGGTCTCGAGTTGAGTCAGTCCAAACCCGCCAGGCATCGCCTGCTGTTGAGCCCGGCCGCATTGGCCAGCAGTCTGCAGAAGCACCAGCGCTATGTGCGCAGGCAGCCCGGCGGGGCGCGCGCATTTCTGCGGTTCGCTGAATTGCCGGACGAGATCCTGACGGCCCGACTGCTGGATGAGATCGACCTCACGGGCGCCAACCTGCGACGCGCCAACCTGCGGCAGGCCAGCGCCGCCGGCGCCTCCTTCTTCGCTGCCGACCTGTCCTTCGCGGACCTGACCCTGATCAGGGCCCCCCGGGCCGACCTGAGAGGCGCCATCCTGTCCGGCGCCCGTCTCAACCATGCCCTTCTCGACGGGGCGGATATGCGCCGCGCGGTGCTGGCGACCGCCCATGATGAGTTCCGGATGCTGCGGCCCGGCGGAATGGCGGCGAGCCTGAACGACGTGGACCTGTCAGAGGCCGAGGCTGGTAAGGTCGATTTCTCGAACTGCTCGCTCAAGGGCGCGCGGCTCAGGGGCGCCAATCTGCGCGACGCCGTCTTCACAGATGCGGTGATGACCGGGGCCGACCTGAACGGAGCCCAGTTGACCGGCGCCCGGTTCCGCGGCGCCGTTCTGACCGGGATTGATGTGGCCCGGCTGGGTCTGTCGCCCGAGAGCCTCGCAGGGTGCCTGCTCGACCCGGGTCCGGGCGCCCTCGCGGCGCGCGACGAAATGCTCGCCATGCTCGATCTCGCCGAGCGCTGGGCGAAGACGAATGGCCGCGAGGGCCGGCCCGCCAATTTCGACGGCCGGGACCTTCGCGTGCTGGACGGACAGCTGGTCGACCGCGTCCTGCCGGCGTTTTCGGCGCGGGGCGCGATCGCCGCGGGCGTCAACTTCCATGGCTGTCAGCTGCAGGGCGCAGTCTTCGATTCCGCGGACCTGCGCGACGCCTGTTTCGCAGGCGCCGATCTGCGTGGCGCCAGCTTCCGGACGGCGCGGCTGGCCCATGCGGACCTCGACGGCGCAAATCTGAACGCACTGTCGCTGGCGGGCGGCGGCGCCAAGCCGGTCGATCTCGCGCAGGCCGAACTCATCAACGTCCGCCGGTTTGAGCGCCTGCCTGTCCTGACCGCCGCCTGATCCCGGCCCGGTCCTTGCGGAATTCGCCTCAGAAGAGGTGTTTTCCATGGCCTGGACCGCGATTTCGACCCGAAATGAAACACCGCCCATCGTCAGGGGCGGGTGGCTGGACGCCCTGCGTTTCATTGTGGCCGCCCTGATCATCCTGCATCATTTCCAGGGCGCGGGACCGGTGGCCCTGGCCGAAGGGCTGCACCCGGTGTTCGAGCGGGGCGGCTTCCTGCTCACCAACTTCTTCATCATCGACAGCGGCTATGTGCTGATGCGGGTCTATGGCGGTTCGCTGGCCGGGGGCCGGATGTCGGCCGGGGACTTCTTCCTCAAACGCTATCTGCGGGTCCTGCCGGCGCATCTGATCATGGGGTTGAGCCTCGTCGCCCTGATCGTGGTCGGGGGCGCTGTGGGCTTCGCGCCGCGGGCGCCGGAGTGGTTCCGCTGGGACCAGCTGCCGGCCCAGCTGACCCTGACGCAGGCGTTCGGCGTGCCCGGCGGGCTCGGCTGGAACGCGCCCAGCTGGTCGATCTCGGCCCTGATCGGCTGCTATCTGGCCTTCCCGTGGATCCTGAAGGCGCTGGTCCGGCTGGGGCCGTGGAGCGTGCTGGCGCTGGGCGTCGGCCTGTATCTGGTCGCCAACCAGCTGACCTGGGCCCTGCTCGGCTATCCCGTCTACCAGATGCCGATGGGCTTCGGCTTCATCCGCGCCCTGCCGCTGTTCTTCCTCGGCATGGCCCTGGCCTGGTTCGCCCAGAAGGTCTGGATCGCGCCGAGGCTGGCGGGCTGGGCCGGCATCGGCGCGGCCCTGCTGCTGGCCTTCGTGCAGTATTTCGACAAGAACGCCCTGATCTCGCTGGCCTGCATCTCGACCATCATCGTCGCGGCCGGGGCCGTGCCGACCCCGCGCCCGTCGAAATGGGTGGAGAAGGCGGCGATGGTTTCCTTCTCGATGTTCATCTCGAATGAGGTCGTGCGGATCGCCTGGTTCGGCGTGGCGAATGTCCTGATCGCAAAATTCGCCCTGCCGGTCGCGGCCCAGTGGGCGCTGTGGGGGATGGGCGTCGCGGCGGCCTTCGTCTTCGCCTTCGCCTTCCACGCCCTGATCGACACGCCGATCCAGAACCGCATCCGGGCTTGGCTGAAGGGTCGGTCGCGGTCGCGTCCGATAGCCGCGACCCAGCCGGTGGTCTCGCTGGAGGGCTGAGCGCCGTTCGGCGTCGGGCCGGATCGCGCCGCGGAAGAATTGCGCTAGAACGGGCGGGTGAACACGCCCGCCCCCCACCATCCGGATGTCCTCGCCGTGGCCGCCGAAGCCGGAGACGCGGACGCCGCGCACCGACTGGCGGTGCTGGCAGGGATGGGACTGGGGCTGCCGCAGGACTGGCCCATGGCGCTGGCGCGGCTGAAGCAGGCGGCGGACCTGGGCCATGCGACGGCGGGCCGTCAGCTGGAGGTCCTGTCCGGGCCCGCGGGAATCGACATCGCCGGCTGGTTGACCCCGCCGGCGCCCCGCCCGCTGGTCGAGGGACCGGCGATCCTCGCCATCGAGGGCTTTCTGCCGGAAGCGGTCTGCGACTGGTTGAAGGACCGGGCCGCAGTCATCGCCGGGCCGGCGCTGGTCTATGATCCCGTGACCGGCGAGGGACGGCGCGAGAGCGTGCGGACCAACGCCGCCGCCCGGTTCGAGCTGGACGGGATGGATGTGGTCCTGGCCGTGGTGCGCGAGCGGATCGCGCGGGCGGCGGGCCTGCCGGCGCCGGGGCTGGAGTGGACCCAGGTGCTGCACTATGCGGTCGGCCAGACCTTTGACTGGCACGTCGACTGGCTGGACCCCGCCCTGCCGGGCTATGCGGCGGACCTGGCCGCGCGCGGGCAGAGGATCGCCACCTGTCTGGTGTTTCTGAATGACGATTTCGAGGGCGGGGAGACGGCGTTCGAGGCCGGCGGCCTGCGCCACCGGGGCCGCAAGGGCGACGCCCTGCTGTGGGCCAACACCCGGCCGGACGGCTCGATCGACCGACGCACGCGCCATGCGGGCCTGCCGCCGATCAGCGGCGAGAAATGGGTGCTGTCGCAGTGGCTGCGTGGACGGGCGCCGACCGGCTGAACGCCGTCAGATCGGCATCCGCATGATCTCCTGATAGGCGGAGATCACCTGGTCGCGGACGGCCATGACGGTTTCCAGCGAGGCCTCGGCCGAGGACACGGCGGTGACCACGTCGATGAGGCTGCCCTGCCCCTGGACCGCGGCGGTCATCTGGGTCTCGGCGGCGCGCGAGGTCTGGGTCATGTCGCCCATGACGCTGGTCAGCATGTCGGCGAAGCCGGAGGGCTGGGCGCCGCCGACGGGCGAGGCCGGCATCTCCGTGCCCTGGATCGCCGAATAGGCGCGCGCCGCGGCCAAGGGGTTCATCGGTCAGTCCCTATTTCTTCAGCAGGTCGAGGATGCGGGCGTCCATGGCCCGCGCGGTCTCGATGATGTTGAGGTTGGCCTCGTAGGCCCGCTGCGCCTCGCGCATGTCCATGGCCTCGACCAGGGTGTCGACATTGGGCCGCAGCACATAGCCCTCGGCGTTGGCGGCCGGATGGGTCGGGTCGTATTCGGTCTTGAAGTCGCCCATGTCGGGCCGGACCTCCGCCAGGACGACGCCGGTGGCCCCGTTGATCTCGCGCGCCTGGAAGACAGGGATCTGACGGCGATAGGGCTGGCCGCCGGCGACCGGCGCGGTCGACTGGGCGTTGGCGATGTTCTCGGCGATGATTCGCATGCGCGACTGCTGGGCCTGCAGGGCGCTGGCGGCGACGGCCATGGCCGAGTTGCGGGGCGGGATCGGGTCAGGCATCGGGTCTTCCTCGATCAGCGGCCGGGCGGCCGGGCGGCCGTGCGCAGCATCTGCATGGACTTCTGGTAGAAGCCGATGGCCGCGTCATAGGCCATCCGGCTCTCGGCCATCTTGAGCATCTGTTCCTCGACCACGACCGAATTGCCGTCGAGGGTGGTTTCCGAATCCGGCGCCGCGCGGCTCTCGAAGCGGGCGATCTGCCCGGCCGGGGCGATATGCATGGCGCTGGTGCGGACCATGCGGACGCCGCCGCCCTCGGCGAGGGCGCGGGCGAAATCGGTGGGCTGGTTGAGGTCGCGACTGACGTAGCCGGGCGTATCGGCGTTGGCGACATTCTGGGCGATGACGCGCTGGCGCTCGTCCAGCCAGGACAGGCGGCCCTTGATCTGGCTGAGCAGCGGCAGGTCGGTGAAGCCCACGGGAGCCTCCTCGGGCGCGGATCGCCCGCATTGAGATGGGCAGAAAATGCCGCCTGCATGGTTAACGGAGGGTTATCTCAATGCGGCGTTAACCATGTCAGGCGAAGTCTGGCGCATGAATTTCCTCGACCTCGCCCGGGCGATCTTCGCCCTCGCCATTACCCTCGGCCTGATCGGTTTCGCCGCCTGGGCCTCGCGGCGCTACCTGCCGCAGCTGTTGGCCCGGATCAGCGCCGAGCGGGGCGCCCGGCGGATGACGGTCGTCGAGACCCTGGTGCTGGATCCCGCGCGGCGGCTGGTGCTGGTGAGGATCGACGAGGAGGAACGGCTGCTGATTCTCGGCGAGGGTCGTGAACTTATCGAACCGCGCGGTCCGGAGGGGGCGAAGTGAGCCTCAAAGGCGTCTTTGTCCTGCCCACCCGCGCCGAGCTGAAGCGCGCGGCGATGCTGTCGCTGATCACCACCGGCTTCTGCCTGTTGTGGCCACTGGCCGCCCTCGCGCAGGACGTGGCGGCGGCCGGCGGGCCCGGAGCGGCGATCAATGTCGATCTCGGGACCGGTTCGGGGCTGACCGAGCGGGTCGTGCAACTGGTCGGCCTGATGACCGTGCTGTCGCTGGCGCCGTCGATCGTGATCATGACCACCAGCTTCGTCCGCATCATCGTGGTGCTGTCGCTGCTGCGCACGGCGCTTGGCATGCAGCAGTCGCCGCCGAACGCGGTTCTGGTCTCCCTGGCCCTGTTCCTGAGCGCCATCGTCATGGCTCCGACCTGGCAGGACGCCTATGATTCGGGCATCCGGCCCCTGCTGGACCAGCAGATGGAGCTGCCCCAGGCCTTCGATGCGGCCTCGGAACCTGTGAAGACTTTCATGCTGGGTCAGGTGGACCGGGACGACCTGGCGCTGTTTGTCAGACTGTCCAATCTGGAGGCCCCCACGGCCGCGGCCGACCTGCCCCTGAGGGTGGTCACGCCGGCCTTCATGATCAGCGAGTTGAAGCGGGCCTTCGAAATCGGATTTCTCCTTTTCGTTCCGTTCCTTGTGATCGATCTGGTGGTCGCCAGCGTGCTCATGAGCATGGGAATGATGATGCTGCCGCCGGTGGTGATTTCCCTGCCGTTCAAGCTGATCTTTTTCGTGCTGGTGGACGGCTGGAGACTGGTCGCCGGAAGCCTGGTCGAGAGCTTCCAGCGCGCGTCCGGTAGCGGATAAATCCCCACCCCGTGGGGGTTACAGCCGCGAAGTCGCTTGCCAAGGGAAGAAAAAGCGGCGTCAATCCGTCCGTCATCGCCCCTGAATCGGGGTGAGCTTTCATCGGGAAACGACCCACATGACCACCCAAGCAGAACTCATCGCCTCCGTCGCCAAGGACGCCGGTGTCAGCCAGGCCGACGCCGGCCGGATGCTCGACGCCCTCGTCAAGAACATCCACAAGTCGCTGATCGGCGGCGGCGACGTTCGCATCTCGAACCTCGGCGTGTTCGACACCGCCGCCCGCGCCGCCCGTGAAGGCCGCAACCCGGCCACTGGCGCGACCATCAAGATCGCCGCCTCCAAGGCCGTGCGCTTCCGCGTGTCGAAGCCGCTCAAGGATGCGGTGAACAAGTAAGACCCCTCCCCTTCGCGGGGAGACCTTATGCAGGACGGGCGGGCGCCGCGGGTCGGTTCCCGCCCGTTTTCGTCCTGAGTTCGGCCTTCATGGCCGCGACCCAGCCGGCGAAGGTGTCGGCCGAGGCGGCGAGACCGGCGAAATCACCAGCCGAGGCGCCGCCGCCCACGCTGTCGGCGAGGGCGATCGACAGGGCGGTCTTTGCCCGGGCTCCGGCCACGAACGGCCGGTAGTTGCCTGACAGGCGGGTCAGGGCGGCGCTGTCGCCCCCGAGGGAATAGCCGACGCCTGTCCGGATCAGCCGGGCCTCCTCGGCAGCCGTCAGGGCCGCCGGCGTCCGGTAACGTTCGCCCAGCAGCCCCTCATAGAGGGAGGCGGCTTCGGACCATTTTTCCTGTTTCCAGAACACCTCGGCGCGAACCTCGCGCGCCGCGTCCGAGGCGTCGGCGCCCAGAACCTCGAGCGCATGGTCGTAGCGGCCCAGATCCATCAGGGCGCGGGCCTCAAGGGCGCGGCGTTCGGTGTTCAGGGCCGAGGGCAGGATGGTGGTGCGGGAATTCCAGATGGCCTGCAGGGCCGGCTCGGGCTGGCGGTCCATCAGATAGACGGCGGCCAGCTCGGTCGCGACCTGGGCCTTGGCCACGCCCTCGAGTCGGTTCTCGACCTGGTATTTCAGCAGCTCGGCGGCCTGGTCGAGAAGATCGACATCGACGAGGCGGCGCGAAAGGCGACGGACCATCTCGTCGCCGTCGGCGCCGATGGGGGTCAGTTCGCGGAAGTCGTAGAACAGGCCCAGCGCCTGCACGGGCTGCAGGCCGTCGGCCCCGCCCTCGAGGAACAGCATGCGGAAGGCGGCGCCCAGATCGGCCTGGATCTCGGCGGCGCCCTCAAGGCGACTCAGATTGGGCCCGGCGCCCTTCAGGGCGGTCAGGGCCTCGCGATAGAGGCCTTGCGAAATATAGAGCTGGCCCAGCTGACGGATGACGGCCAGTTCCGTAGCGTCGCCGCGCCAGCGCCAGCGCAGGCCCTCCAGTTCCTTTGCGGCGACGTCGGGCCTCATCGTCCCCTTGGCCAGAGACAGGCGTACGACGCCCAGTTTGGCGGGCACAGACACGGCGTCCAGCGGCGCACGGCCGATGGCGGCATAGACGGCCAGGGCCCGGTCCGACTGGCCGTCCAGTTCGAACAGCCGGGCCTGGACCAGACGCGCGGTCAGTTGATCGACGGCGGGGGCGTCCTGGCTGAAACTGTAGGCCAGCAGGGAGCGGGCGGCGTCGAGCTCACCGGTCTCCAGCGCCGCCATGGCATGGGCCGCGCCGAAGCGGGCGCGCCAGGCGGGGGGGAAGTCATCAACCGCGGCGGCGCCGGCGGCGAAGGCCTGTCGCGCCGAGACCCAGTCGCCCTGGGTGGAGGCGATATAGCCGCGCCAGACGGCGGAGGCGGGATCGGAGGCGACAGCCGCCGAGGCGAAATCGCCCTGGGCCTCCTCCAGCCGGCCGATCGAGGCGCGGGCGGCGCCGCGCAGGCCCCGCAGTTCGGGCTCGCCGGCCATGTTGGGGGCCTGGGCGACAATGCTGTTCAGAACGCCGACCGCCTCATAGCCGAGGCCGGAGCCGACGAGGAACCGGGCCATGGCGAAACGGGCCTCGGCGGGGGCGCGCGGATCGTCTCCTGCGGCCATGGATTCGCGGGCCGCCGCATCCTGGAGCTGTCGATGCCGGGCGGTGAATCCGCCTTCGCCGGCGTCGGCCCATTCGGACAGGATGAGGGCGGGGTATTTGGCCTTGGGCGGCGCTCCGGACCCGGCCGTCGCGGCCTCGAGGGCTGCGGACGGAGGCGACAGGATGAGGCCGCCCGGACGGCTGAGGGTGACCAGATCGCCGTCGGCCTGGATGGCGAGATCGCTGGCCGGAGTCTCGACGGCCAGACCGTGGGCGGTCGGCAGCAAGGCGAGGTCGACGCTGCGGCGGCGGTCGGCGAACCCCTTGCCCGGGGCGAGGGCGGTCACGGCGGCGAAGCGGTCGCCGGCCAGCGGATCGGTTAGCCAGACAGCGCGGGTCGCGCCCGCCATGCGGGCCACAAGGGCCGGTTCGCCGTCATCCGCGCGGTCGATGACGACGCCCTCGACTGGGACCGGCTGGCCGCCGATCGTGACGGTCCAGCGGCTCCCTTGGGCGACCGCCGAGACGGCGAGACCCTGGGGGGCGGCGATCCGGACGGCGACATGGTCCGGACCGGCGGTCCAGCGGGCGTCCGCCGCCGGACCCAATGCGCCGGCTTCGGGCATGTCGAGCCGGGCGGCGGTGTCGAAGACCACCCAGACGGCCTCGCCGCGACGGAAGACCGCGGCCCCGACCGGCGCACCCCAGTCGAAGGAGAGGCTGACCTTGGCCGCAGTCGCGACCGCCGTGACCGGGACGGTCCGGCTCGCGGCGGCGGCGGGCTCGGCCGGCGCCGCGGCCTGGGGCGTGGCGTAGAGGTTGAGCCAGACCGCGCCGTCGGCGGACCCGGTCCGGGCGTCGGCGCCCTCGGCCAGGGTCAGGACCAGTTCGGTGGCGCCGCGGACCGCCCGGGTCTCGACCTTTTCGACCCCGCGCGGCGGATTGACCTTGAGCCGCGAGACGTCGGGCGCGGCGGTCGAGCCGATGCGGACGATGACGTCGCGCCCGTCCCGACGGACCTGCGACCGGGCGCCGATGACGCCGGCGAACTCGATGCGGGTGAACTCGGTGTTGGAGCCGATGCGGATCGCGATCGGGTCCAGCGGCGCGGCGGCCTCCTGGGCCAGCGGCGCCAACGGCGCGAACAGCACCGCGCCCGCCGCGGCGGCGGCCACGGAGGTCTTGAGAATGCGCTTGCTGGCGGAGGCCCCGGACATACGCGCGCACACTCGCGCGACGGGCCTTTCAACGCGGTTAATGGTCGGTGACCGCGGGACTTCGGGGTCCGCGACATCACGACGGGTTGCGGCGGCGGTCCGGCGAGACGACATGCGGTGCGGCCTTCCTGTCAGGATTCCGATGTGACCGAACCACAGTACCCCCGCCTCAACACCCTTTCGACCGGCCTGCGCTGCCGCTGTCCGCGCTGCGGCGAGGGGCCGTTGCTGAAGGGTTTCCTGACCATCCGCGACGCCTGCCCCGCCTGCGGACTGGACTACAGCTTCGCCGAGCCGGCGGACGGTCCGGCCTTCTTCGGCATGAGCGCGGTCGGAATCGTGGGCATGGGACTGTTCATGTGGTTCGAGTTCGCCGTCCATCCGCCGATCTGGGTGCATCTGGCGGTGACCATGCCCCTGCTGGTTCTGGGCTGTCTGGGCGTGCTGCGGCCGCTGAAGGGCTGGCTGGTGTCGGAACAGTTCATCCACAAGGCCGCGCCGCCGGTGTTCGAGAGCAACGGCAAACACGGCGACGGGTCGAGGTGGCGTTGAGCCGCGCCGTTTGACATGCTGATCGATGACGCGCCCGGTGCGCTGTCCCGGGGAGGGACGCGGCCATGGACGTTGAACGCATTCTGTCGGGGCTGCTGATCCTTACGCCCGCCGTCATCCTGGCGATGGCGGCGATGATGATCATCAGGCGGAAGCGGTGAGTGGCGACCCCGGAGGGACTCGAACCCCCGACCTCTGCTTTAGGAAAGCCTTGCTCTATCCGGCTGAGCTACGGGGCCACGCAGGGCTGACCTAGCCGCTGATCGCGCGGCGGGGAAGCGTCCGTGCGCGCCGCGCCTCCCGATTTTCCAAGCGGGTCCGACGGGCCCTGGACGATCGCGGTTTCCGATTGTGGTTAATCCGTCTTAAGATACAATATGTTGGGGTGAACAAACCCCGAATCAGGCCGTGTCGGCGATTCGGTCCTGATTCGTTTCACCCCTGTTCCGCCGACGAGGGCGGCGGCGTTTACTCCGGAAGAATCGTCGCGGCGCCGCTTGAGGAACCGGGCGGGAACCGCCACCTTTTCAGCATCATGAGCGACCGCGGCGCAGGCCTGGCTCCCTCCCGCGTCGTCGCGGTCCTGGGGCCCACCAATACGGGCAAGACCCATCTGGCGGTCGAGCGGATGCTGGGTCACGCCTCGGGCATGATCGGCCTGCCGCTGCGGCTGCTGGCGCGCGAGATCTACGACCGGATCGTCAAGCGGCGCGGGGCGTCGGCGGTGGCCCTGGTCACCGGCGAGGAGAAGATCGTCCCGCCGCGCGCCGTCTATTTCGTCTGCACCGTCGAGGCCATGCCGCTGGAGCGTCAGGTCGAGTTCCTGGCCGTGGACGAGATCCAGCTCGTCGCCGACCCCGAGCGGGGCCACGTCTTCACCCAGCGGCTGCTGCACGCCCGCGGCCGGTTCGAGACCATGTTCCTGGGCGCCGGGACCATGGCGCCGCTGATCCGGTCGTTGATCGCCGATGTGGAGATCGTGTCGCGTGAGCGGCTGTCGACGCTGAGCTACGCCGGCTCGAAGAAGCTGACCCGCCTGCCCGCCCGCAGCGCCATCGTCGCCTTCAGCACCGACCAGGTCTACGCCATCGCCGAGCTGATCCGGCGCCAGCGCGGCGGGGCGGCGGTGGTGATGGGCAGCCTGAGCCCGCGCACCCGCAACGCCCAGGTCGAGCTGTTCCAGTCGGGCGAGGTCGACTTCCTGGTCGCCACCGACGCCATCGGCATGGGGCTGAACATGGAGGTCGACCATGTGGCCTTCGCCGGGTTGAGGAAGTTCGACGGACGGCGGACGCGGTGGCTGCACGCCCATGAGATCGGCCAGATCGCCGGGCGGGCCGGGCGGCATCTGAGGGACGGCACCTTCGGCGTCACCGGCGAGGCGACGGAGCTGGACGAGGACCTGGTCGAACAGGTGGTCGAGCACCGGTTCGATCCGGTCGAGGGGGCCGAGTGGCGCAACGCCCGGCTGGATTTTGATGCCCTGCCCGACCTGCTGCGCTCGCTGACGGTGACGCCCGGGGTGCGGGGGCTCAACCTGACGCAGCCGGCGCTGGACGAGACCCTGCTGCGGCGGCTGATCAAGGACGAGGATGTGGCCCGCGTCGGCCGCTCGCGTGGGGCCATCATGCGGCTGTGGGAGGCGTGCCAGCTGCCCGACTTCCAGAAGACCACGCTGGATGAGCACGGGCGGCTGGCGAAGGAGATCTTCCAGGCCCTGACAGGGAAGCGCGGGCGGCTGACGGCTGACTGGATCGCGCCGCGTTTCGCTGAACTGGACCGGGACGACGGCCAGATCGACCAGTTGTCGGCGCGGCTGAGCGGGGTGCGGACGCTGAGCTATATCGCCAACCGGCCCGACTGGCTGGATCAGGCCCAGGGGTGGCGGGACAAGACCAAGGCGCTGGAAGAACGGCTCAGCGACGTGCTGCACGAACGGCTGACCGCGCGGTTCGTGGACCGGCGCACCACCGCCCTGATGCGGGCGCTCAATGTGACCGAGGATGCGACAGCCGAGGTCGAGGCCGACGGCGCGGTCATCGTCGAGGGCCATGCGGTCGGGCGGCTGACCGGGGTGGAGTTCCAGATCGACAAGGGCTCCAGCGCGCTCGAGAACCGGGCCCTGCGGCACGCGGCGCGGCAGGCGGTGACGCCCGAGATCGCGCGGCGGCTGGGCCGGCTGGCGGCCGACGAGGACGCGGCCTTCGCCGTGACCCCCGACGGCGCGGTGCTGTGGCGCGGCGTGGCCGCGGGTCAGGTGACCGGCGGCGACTGGTTCGCGCCGCGGGTGCGGCTGCTGGGCGAACTGGGGCCGGCGGCGGCGCGTGAGCGGGCGCAGCGGCGGCTGGAGGCCTGGCTGGCCGGCGAGGCCGGACGGGCGCTCAAGCCGTTGGCGCGGCTCAAGGGGGCGGTCGAGAGCGGGGCGCTGAAGGGCCTGCCGCGCGGCATCGCCTTCCGGCTGATCGAGGCCGGCGGGGTCATTGACCGGCGCGCGGTCGAGCGTGATCTGGCGGCGCTCAGTCAGGTCGAGCGTCGCACGCTGAGGACCTTCGCCGTGCGCATGGGCGCGCATTCGGTCTGGCTGCCCGGCGTGCTGAAGACGCGGGCGCGGACCCTGGCCCAGGCCTTTGTCGCCGGAGAGCCGTTCCGTCCGGGCGCGACGACCCTGACACCCCTGCCCGGGCCGCCGCCGTCTCCGCGCCTGCTGTCGGCTTTCGGTCTGCGCGCGGTCGGCCGGGTCGCGGCCGGGGTCGAGATGCTGGAGTCCCTGGCCGAGCGGCAGGCGGCCGCCAAGGGGGTGCTGACCGACGGTGACCTTGAAGCGCTGGACGTTTCCCTGACTGAAGCGAAGGCCCTCACAGCGGCCCTCAAAGCCTCTCGGGCGCAAAAGCCGGATCGCGATGACCGGCCCAAGGCGGTAAAGGACTCGCCGTTCGCGGCGCTGGCCTCGCTAAATCAGCCGGCTGCGCCGCCGCGGCGCAAACGGCGATCCCGGCGGAGCGCTAAGTGATTTCACTCTTCCGCTCATCCCGGCGAAAGCCGGGACCCAGTCCTGTCCAGCGAGACGCCGGCGCATCAGGACGAGCGGATCGCTCAGGTTCCGCACCGCTCCATCACCCAAAGCACTGGGTCCCGGCTTTCGCCGGGATGAGCGGAATGAGGGAATGACCACCGCCGCCTGCCGCGTCGACGTCTGGCTGTGGCGGGCGCGGTTCGCCAGGACCCGATCGCTGGCCGGGGCCATGGTCGAGCGCGGCGCGGTGCGACTGACCCACAACGGGGTCCAGACCCGGCTCGACAAGCCCAGTCGCGCGGTTCACCCCGGCGACACGCTGGTCTTCGCCCTCGGCGGGCGGCTGTTGGAGCTGCGGGTGCTCAGGATCGGCGAACGACGCGGACCGCCCGAGGAGGCCCGCGCCCTCTATTCCGCTGTCGAGGCTGGACCGCCTACGGGCGGGTGAACTCACCCTCGATGTGCAGGCTCACCTCGTCGCCCAGCCCGGGCAGGCCATAGGTGATCCCGAAGTCGGAACGCCGGACCGTCGCCTCGCCATCGAAGCCGGCGCGATAGACGCCGCCCATCGACGGACCGGCCTGGTTGAAGCGGACCGTCATGGTCACCGGGCGGGTGACGCCCCGCAGGGTCAGATCGCCCTGCACCGTCGCCCGGTTGGGCGCCGTCGGATCGACCGTCACCGAGCGAGAGACATAGGTGGCCACGGGGTGGTTGGCCGTATCGAAGAAGTCGGCCGTCTGCAGGTGGGCGTCGAGCCCGTCGGAGTTGGAGTCCACCTCCGTCAGAGGAATGGTGGCGGTCAGCGTCGCCGCGGAGGGATTGGCCGGATCGAGGGTCAGATCGGCGTCGACGTTCACGAACTGGCCCTTGTAGGTCGAGAAGCCCATGTGATCGACCGACCAGGTGATCTTGCCGTGGGCGGAATCGAGCGCATAGGCGCCGGCCTGGACCTCGGCCGGAACCCGGGTCAGGGCGGACTGGGCCACGACGCCCCCGGCCAGCAGGCTGAGCGCGGCGGCGGCGATGATCGTTCGGGAAACAGGACGCATGGAAGAACTCCTCTGAAATCGGGCAATCTGTAATCGTAGTTGCTACAGATAGGATATTCGCCGGCCGTGACAAGGCCTTTGCTGCGTCATGACCGCCCGGCGAGTTGACAGGCGGGTCCGCCGGGGTCATCTGCGCAGCCCGTCCACGAAACCCAGCGACCGCTTTACCGCCCCATGACCTACATCGTCACCGACGCCTGCGTGAAATGTAAGTTCATGGACTGCGTCGAGGTCTGTCCGGTCGACTGCTTCTACGAGGGCGAGAATTTCCTCGTCATCGCCCCGGACGAATGCATCGACTGCGGCGTCTGCGAGCCGGAATGCCCGGTCGACGCCATCAAGCCCGACACCGAGGACGAGCCGGACGGCAAATGGCTGATGGTCAACGCTGACTACGCCAAGATCTGGCCGAACATCACGGTCAAGGGCACGCCCCCCGCCGACGCCGAACAGTTCGAGCGCGAGACGGGCAAGTTCGAGAAATACTTCTCCGAGAAGCCCGGCAAGGGTTCCTGAGCCGGGGCGTCCGGACCGATCGGGCGCCGGCTCCCGGCCGGTGGGGATTTCCAGTCCCGCGCGCGCTGACGCTGTGGACGTTTTGAAATTCCGCAATTTTGTGATAGGTTCCTGTCATTGGGTCGGGCGGTAAGCGATTTTCTCGCGCCGCCCGCGTTTGCGACAGAACTCCGCCCACGAAGGCGGGGTCGGCCAGAGGTTTGGTGATCCGTTTCCACAGTTGAAGCCCGGGTTTGCAGCGCCGCTGACGGGAAGCCGTCTTCGGAGAGCGCACGGGTGTCTTCAGTGCCGACGTCTCGCCTTCCCTGCGCCGGGAAAGGAATGACATGACGAACAAGAGCGGACTGGAATTCAAGGTTGGCGACGCGGTCGTCTATCCGGCGCACGGCGTCGGCAAGGTCGCGGCGGTTGAGGTCCAGGAAGTCGCCGGCATGTCGCTGGAAGTTTACGTGGTCACCTTCGACCACGAGAAGATGACCCTGCGCGTCCCCACCAAGAAGGCCAAGACGGCCGGCCTGCGCTCGCTGGCCGCCGACGACGTGGTGACCAAGGCGCTGACGACCCTGAAGGGCCGCGCCCGCATCAAGCGCACCATGTGGTCGCGTCGCGCCCAGGAATACGAAGCCAAGATCAATTCGGGCGACCTGATCTCGATCGCCGAAGTGGTTCGCGACCTGCACCGCGCCGACAGCCAGCCGGAACAGTCCTATTCGGAGCGTCAGCTCTATGAATCGGCTCTGGACCGCATGGCCCGTGAAGTCGCCGCCGCCAACCGCATCGACAAGGACGCGGCCGTTCAGCTGCTGTCCAAGTCGCTGAGCGCCAAGAAGGCCGTGATCGCCGCCGCCGAAGCCGCCGAAGAAGCGGCGGAAGAAGCCGAAGCGGCCTGATTTCGACGCGCATCGCTGAAATACGAAAGGCCCGGGAGCGATCCCGGGCCTTTTGCCTTGTCGACCGCGTCGTTCAGGTCGGACCGGCGCACAGCAAGGGGCCCTCGTCGCGAGCCTTCGGCGCCGCGGCGACCGGAACCTGCGCCGGTTGCGGCGCGCGGCGCGGAAACACGACCAGACTGAGCATATAGCCGACGATCGCGCTGCCCCCGTATCCGACCAGCGGTGTCGGATAGTTGCCCAGGGCCGCCGCCGCGACGAGCGCCGCCCAGACGACGCCGAAGACGACACCGGCGGACTGTTCGATCCCGCCCAGCCTGCGGGCGGCCAGGGCCGGCAGCACCAGAAGGGCCGAACCGAGCAGGACCGCCGCACCCGCGAGCGGATGGACGGCGAAGGACGAATAGAGGATCCGATCCACAAACGGCACGGCCGGCGAGGGGTCGGCCTGCGCCAGCGTCGCGCCAAGGCCGATGACGGCGGCCGCCGCCGCGGTCAGCGTCGTCCGGCCAGGGCGGGTGAACGCGAGCACGGTCAGCCCGGCGGCGAGCGCGCCCGCCATCCCGCGATCCGGCTGCAGCGCCAGCGCGAGCGCGGCGACGCTGACGCCCGCCAGCGACAGACGATCGCGGGACCGGGCGAACAGCACCGCCATGAGCGGCACGATCATCAATCCAGGCTGGAGGACCAGGGGGCCCAGCGCCACCCAGCGGGTGACGCCGTCAGCGGTGAGGCCCCAAAGGCTGACCGCCAGCAGGGCCAGGCCCAGCAGAAGGTTCACCGGACCAGCCGACAGATGGCTGCGCCGATCGGCCAGGGCGAGGATGCAGAGGATGACGAGACCGAACATCAGGGCGGCCGCGTTCATCATCAGGTAGCGCACGGGCGCTCCGCCCGCCGACATGTAGAGAAGCCCGAGGCCGATAGCCCCGACCCCGCAGGCGACCGCGGCGAGGCGCGGTCCGATCCGGTCCATGAAATTCACAGGCGTCTCCCTCTGTGGCGTCAATCGCGAGAACTGGTGGCGGATGGACTCGCGGACCGCCCACGACAGACACCCCAGCGCGAACGCCAGGGCCTCGCCCGGGCGCGTCGTCGAGCGGGCCTCCTGTATCGCGGCCTCGCCCCACGGCTGCAGCGATCGCGGCAGCAGCCTGCGGATCAGCCCGAAGATCAGGTCGACGACGGGGCTCATGCCAGTCCCCCCTGGGGCGCCGGTTCAGCCTGGCTCGCGGACAGGGGATATTCGTCGGCGAGGCGGAAGCCCGCGGCCGTCAGCCTGTAGACGTGCCGCGGCGGCCGCCCCGGGACATCCGGAACCTGCCAGTCCGCCGCCAGATAGCCCTGGGCCTCAAGCCGGATCAGCAAGGGATAGAGGGTCCCGGACTTGATCTGCGCCTCGCGGCAGAGATCGTAGCCGTGGCGCCCGGAGGCCCCGGCTCGCACGAGGGCGGCCAGGACCCGGCGAGCGGCCGGCGACAAGGTTCGGGATCGCGTCATGACGCATAAAATCTACATATGTAGATTTGAGTCAAGCCGATCTCGAGCGATCCCACGGCCTGCGGCGTGTCAGGCCCCCGGGCCGGTGCCCGAAACGCTTTCGAGATAGGCGATCAGGTCGGCGATCTCGGTCGCCTGCAGCTCGAACGCCGGCATGGACGGGTGGGTGGTGACCAGACCTTCGGCGAAGGCCTCCTGAAGGTCCCGCACCGGATAGAGCACGCCCATGGTGTGGAACGGCGGGGCCGAGGTCATGGGGCTGTCGCCGGTGCGCTCCACCGCATGGCAGCCGGCGCATTTCTGGCGAACCAGAACCGCGCCGCGATCGGCCGAGCCCATGATGATCGGGTCGGTTCCCGTCTGGCGGACAGCCTCGCCGGCGCAACCGCCGAGCGTCAGAGCCGCCAGCGCGGCGATCAGTCGACCTGTCATTGTCCTGGTCCTCCGGGGGGCCCCGTCGCGGGGCGAACCGCACCAGCCTGGACCGCAAATGCGATTCGGGCGTTGTTCTATAACAAGGCGGGTCCGCCCCTGTTCCTGCAGGTTTCGGAATCGAAGACCTGCCCAAAGAAAGCGATGCGATGACCCAGTTCCACCATATCCGCCTTGAACTCGCCCGCGAACCCGGCCACCCCGCCGGCGCGCCGGCCGAGGGCTATGACATCGTCGCCCCGCTGGACGGCGAAGGCCGGCTTGACGGCGAGGCCCTGCGCGCCGCGCCGGAGCGCGGGCATGTCCGCCGCTTCTCGCAGGATGCGACGGTGGGCAAGGGCCAGCTGCGTCAGGGGCCGGGCGGCCGCTGGGTTCTGGATATGGAAGAGGGCGTCGCCGACGACGCGACCGGCTTCCGCTTCGGGGAAGAACGGTTCGTCATCGGCGAATACGTCAGCCTGTCGCTGCCGTCAGGCGAACAGCACACCTATGTCGTGGCGCGCGTCGTCGAGGTCTGACGCCTAGAAATACTCGGCGTCGGCCGGGCATTGGGCCGAGATGCGGCGGGCATTGATCGTGGCCGGGATATAGGGGCTCCAGATCCCGGCGGCCTTGATCGAGGCGCCGCCGCGGAAGCTGAACTGCTCCGGCTGATAGGTCCCGTTCAGCCGCACCCGGACCTGGCGGCCGCTGCGGGAGACGCAGGCGCCCTCGAAGCGGGCGTTTCCGTTACCGACCTGACGGACGGGATAGGTGCACTGATAGTGGCGCGTCGAGAGGCCGCCGAAGAAGCGGTTGATCTCGCTGGGCCGGACGCATTTGGTCTCGGTGTCGCGCTGGCCCAGGGCGCTGGTGGTGTATTCCCAATAGCCGGGCAGCACAGGCGGGGCGGCCGACTGGACCGGGGCCGCCGGTCCGGCGAAGGGCGCGCTGACGGGCGCGGACAGCAGCAGGGCGCCGGCGAGGACGGGAACGAGACGGATCAGGGCGGATGACTTCATGACGCGGACCTTAGGCGGCGGAGCTTCGCCACATGGATAGAAGCGATATATGGCCGGAATTGAACGGCGGCTGAACGGCCGCAGAGCCGCCGAAAGCCTTGACGGGTCGCGGTGACTTCCACTATACGGCCCCCTCTCGCGCGGGGACCCCATCCTCGCGCGCCTCTGTTTCATGCGTCCGCACGGTTTCGCGGCCCGCTCCGTCAAGGATAGTCAGATGTCGCGTCGCTGCGAACTCACCGGTATCGGCCCCATGGTCGGCCACAGCGTGAGCCACTCGAACGTCAAGACCAAGCGCCGCTTCCTGCCGTCGCTGAAGACGGTCAAGGTCGCCTCGGAGGCCCTGGGCCAGTCGTTCAGCCTGCGCATCTCGAACGCAGCCCTGCGGACCCTCGACTTCAAGGGCGGTCTCGACCCGTTCATCGTCAAGGCCAAGGACGAGCAGCTGTCGCTGGCCGCCCAGCGCATCAAGCGCCAGGTCAAGGCCAAGCTGGCCGAGCAAGCCGCCGCCTGATCGGGCGACAGAAGCAGGATTTTGAAAGGGCCGGCGGAAACGCCGGCCTTTTTGCTGATTGACGGTCTGCGTTGGCCCGCCACCCGTCTGTCGACAGAAGCCAAAACGGGTCGGCGCGCCAATTTCAGGCGGACTCGCCTTCGCGGTGTTATCAATCGACAACAAGGGGCGGCCGGGGCTCTCCTGTGGTCCAGTGAATGGTCAAGCGGAAGTCGCGTGTCGCCCAGCTTGCATCATTCTGCCGTCCCTCAGCCTTGGCCTGCGATTGCGGTCGCGGTCCCGGATCGACGCGGCCTTTACGCTTCCGTGCCGGTCAAGTTCACAGTGGCCCTCTGTCTGGCGATCGCCTGGGCCGCACTGAGCATCGTCCTGTCGCTGGGCTGGCTCGCAGACTTGTCGGCCATCGTCGGCCGGCCGGCAGCCCTGATCATTATCGCCTTCATCGCCTATGTGCCGGGCTTCATGAACGCCTTCATGGCGACCACCATCCTGCTGGATCGTCGCCCGCCACATTCGCCGCCCGCCTTCTACCCGGCGGTCAGCGTGCTGGTCGCCTGTTACAATGAGGCCCTCAGCATCAGCGACACCCTGACGAGTCTGGCAGCCCAGGACTATCCGGGACTGCTGGAGGTGATCGTCCTGAACGATGGTTCGACGGACGATTCCATGCTGGTCGCCGCGCGCGTGATCGGGCAGCTGGGCCCGGGTGGCCGAACGCGGCTCAAACTGGTCAACTTCCCCGTTAACGCAGGCAAGGCGGCTGTCCTGAATCGCGGCCTCGCTCTCGCCTCCCACGACCTGATCGTGACGGTCGACGGAGACTGCTGGCTACGGCCGGACTCGCTGACCCGGATCGTCGAACGGATGCTCTCGGACCCCGAGGGTACCGAGGCGGTTGCCGGAGCGGTGCTGGTGCGCAACTCGCGTCGCAACCTGCTGACGCGCGCCCAGGAATGGGACTATTTCCACGGCATCGCTGCCGTGAAGCGGATGCAGAGCATGTATCACGGCACCCTGGTCGCCCAAGGCGCGTTCTCGCTCTACTCCCGTCGCGCGCTGGAAAGTGTTGGCGGCTGGCCACCCTGTGTCGGAGAGGACATCGTCATCACCTGGGCCCTGCTCCGCGCCGGATACCGTGTTGGCTATGCCGAGGACGCGTTGGTGTTCACCAACGTCCCGCACGAGTTCCGCCAATTCGCCAACCAGAGGCGGCGATGGTCGCGCGGCCTGATGGAGGCCTTCTCGGCCCACTGGCCGCTGTTGTTCCAGCCAAGACTATCGACGCTGTTCATCTGGTGGAATCTGCTCTTTCTGCCATTGGACCTGGTCTATACGTTTGCGTTCATACCCGGACTGGTTCTGGCCCTGTTCGGCATCTACTGGATTGCTGGGCCGCTGACCCTTGCCGTCCTGCCGCTGGCGGTGATCTGGAACTGGGTGATCTTCCGGGTCCAACGCAGGATGTTGGAAGAACAGGGCCTGCGCGTCCGCCGCAACCGGCGGGGCTTCATCCTCTATGTCTTCGCCTACAGCCTGCTGATGCAGCCGGTCTGTGTCGCGGGCTATTTCGCCCAGTTCGCGGGCCTGAGAAAAGTCTGGGGCACAAAGTAAAACCCGTCATCGGCCAGCCGGCACCTTCTCCTGCCACTAGACCTGCGCCCCGAACAGTCCGCCCGCTTTGCGGTTGCGCGTGCCGTCGTCGCTACTAGGCTGAGGTGTTCGTCCCGGGGAGTCAGTCGTGTCCTTCAAAGTTTCCCGCACCGCCCTGACGGGCGTTTCGATGCTTGCGCTTGTCGCCTGCACCGCAATGCCGACCGAGGCCGTCACGCTTCAGATCGACCGGATGACCCTCCACTCGACTGTGGTCCAGACGCCCGTCCGGGAATCGACCGCCTTCACCCTCGGGACCGACCAGCCGCGCACGGCCGAACAACTGGCGATGCAGTTCGACAAGGCGGACCTGTCGATCCGGGTGATGCCCGAGACCAGGACCATCGACGCGGTCGCCGTGCTGGACTTCACGGCTGTCGCGCCGCTGCCGGCGGTGGTGGTCGAGCTGGACACCCTGCTGACGGTCTCTTCGGTTCAGGTCGACGGGCGCGAGGTTCCGGCGGGCGACGGCGGCTGGATCAACCCCGAGGGGCGGATGACGATTCCGCTGGCCGAGCCGCTGGCGACCGGAGAGACGGTCTCGGTCCGCATCGCCTATGCCGGGGCACCGCGCGTGGCCCCCAATGCGCCGTGGGACGGGGGCTTCGTCTGGGCGACGACGGCGGACGGATCGCCGTGGATCGCCACCGCTGTCCAGCCCGAGGGCTGCGACCTGTTCTGGCCCTGTATCGACCATCCGCTTGCCGAGCCGAAGCGGGTCGACCTGCACATCACCGTGCCGTCGAATCTGTCGGCCCCCTCGAACGGGCGGTTCCTGGGCACGGTCGACCACGGTGACGGCTGGACGACCTGGAACTGGAGCGCGGCCAATCCCAACACCTATGCCATCGCCCTGAACATCGGGCCGTATGAGGAGGTGCGGGCGGAGTATCAGAGCCGGTTCGGCAATGTGATCCCGATGTCCTACTGGCACCTGCGCTCCGACGACCCCGCCAAGGTCGCGGCCCTGTTCGCCCAGTTCGCGCCGATGATGGACTTCTACGAGGCGACCGTCGGCCCCTACCCGTTCGGCGACGAGAAGATGGGGGTGGTCGAGACGCCGCATCTGGGCATGGAGCACCAGACCATCAACGCCTATGGCAACGCCTATCGCCTCGACGGCAAGGGCTATGACTGGCTGCTGCACCACGAGTTGGCGCATGAGTGGTTCGGCAACCAGATGACCAACCGCAACGCCGACGACATGTGGCTGCACGAGGGACTGGGCAGCTATATGCAGCCGCTCTACCTGCGCTGGCTGCACGGCGAACGCTATATGCAGGCCGAGTTGCAGGAGCAGCGCCGCGACCTGATCAACCGCTTTCCGGTCGTCTCCGGAACCGAGCGGGCCGAGGACGAGGTCTACAAGAGCGACGTCGGGCCCGGGCTGGACCTGTACAACAAGGGCTCGCTGATCGCCCATTCCCTGCGAATGCTGATCGGCGACGAGGCCTTCTTCCGGTCGGTGACCCGGCTGGTTTACGGGACGGCGGATCCCCGGCCCGGAAATTTCACCACCCGCTACGGCACGACCGACGAATTCCTCGCCCTCGTCAGCGAGGAGGCGGGGCGCGATCTGACCTGGTTCTTCCGCGGTTACCTGTATCAGGCCGCCCTGCCCGACCTGCGCCAGACCCGCGAGAACGGCGAGCTGTCCCTGGAGTGGGTCACCGGCGACGGCGGGGTCTTCCCCATGCCGGTCGAGGTCGAGATCGACGGCCGGCGGCAGACCGTGGCCATGACCGGCGGGCGCGGCGCGATCCCGGTCCCGGCCGGCGCCCATGTGCTGATCGATCCGGACAACAGGGTGCTGCGCCGGCAGGTCTTCCTGGAGGAATGGCGGGCGGCGGGGTCGCCCCGCTAGACCGCTTCCGCCAGCACCGACTGGCGCACCAGCTGGCACGAGCCCTGGGTGGTCAGGAAGGCGATGTCGGCGGCGTCGCGGCCGCAGGCGATCCGCACCAGACCCTCGACCGGCGCGAGACCGGTCGGATCGACCAGCCACCAGCCGTTCGACAGCCAGACCTCGAAGATGGCGTGGAAGTCCGGCGGATTGAGCTGATGGGCGAAGGCGCTGACCGCCCGCGCCGGAATGCCCGAGGCCCGGCACAGGGTGATGCCCATATGGGTGAAGTCGCGGCACACCCCCGCGCGGTCGATGAAGGTGCGGGCCGCCGTGGTCTCGCTGTCCGAAGCGCCCGGCTCATAGTCGATCTCGGCCTTGATCCAGTCGAGGATCTTCAGCACCCGGTCGCCGCCGACCGTGCCCCCGAAGGTGCGCTCGGCGAAGCGGCCGAACTGGTCCGAAGGGCAGTAGCGGCTGGGCCAGAGATAGGTCAGCACCTCGGCCGGCAGGTCGCCCCAGTCGTGCTGGACCGTGACCGGCGGCAGGCCCTTGAGCACGCCGTTGTCGACCACGGCCCGATAGGTCAGGGCCACCTCGCCGGACAGATGGCCGCGCAGGATGCGCGCGCCGAACTCCTCGTCCTGGCTCTGGATGAATTCGACAGCGGGCGTGGTGTCGAGGCTCTCCTCGAGAATGGTCTGGCCCGGCCAGTGGGCGACCTGAATCTTGTAGATGGCGTCGGTCGGCGGATCGAAGCGATAGACGAGTTCGGCGCTGACGCGGATTTTCATGAGGGTTCGACTGAAGCAGCGGGGGCCTTTCGTCAACGTCAGGCGTCCGTCGCCGTTCCGCGCCCTACGGCTCCAGCTCGATATCCCAATAGAGATAGTCGAGCCAGCTCTGGTGCAGATAGTGCGGCGGGAATCGGCGGCCGAACTCCTGCAACTGCCAGGCGCTGGGCCGGTGGGGCGCGCGGCGCATCGGCATGCCGGCCTGCTGCGGCGTGCGGCCGCCCTTGCGGAGATTGCAGGGCGAACAGGCGGCGACGATGTTTTCCCAGGTGGTGCGCCCCCCATGCGAGCGGGGGATCACATGGTCGAAGGTCAGCTCGGCCGTGGCGCTGCAATACTGGCAGGTGAAGCCGTCGCGCAGGAAGACATTGAAGCGGGTGAAGGCCGGCTGACGGTCCTGGTCGACATAGTTCTTCAGCGCGATGACGCTGGGCAGGGCCATTTCCATCGACGGGCTGCGGACCACCTTGTCATAGGTGGAGACCACGTCGACGCGGTCCTGGTAGACCGCCTTGACCACTTCCTCCCACGGCCAGATCGACAGCGGATAGTAGGACAGCGGGCGGAAGTCGGCGTTCAGCACCAGCGCGGGCCAGCCGGACGGGGGGCGGCTCAGGACCTGCATCAGGCCCTCGCCGTACGGGTGAGGATCATCGACGCGACCGGACTGAAGACACGTCTCCTTCCCTGGCTGTGATCAAAGCCTAGTCTTGATTCGACGGCTTGGCGATGACCGCCCGGTGACGCTGTTGCGACGACCGGATCGCCGGGGTCAGGTGCGGGACGGGCGGTCGGGGAACGACGGCAGGGCCCAGCCCCACTGAAGCGATCCCGCCCTCAACAGGAAGCCGCAGGGCGCGGCGATGAGGGCCGCCGCGACGTTGGAAAGGCCAAGCTGCTTCATCGCCATATAGACCACCGCCGCGAGGATGGCGGCCGAGACGGTGATCTCCCGCCGCAGCAATATGGACGGCTGCCCCGCCAGAAGGTCCCGGACCACGCCGCCGAAACAGGCGGTCAGCGCACCCATGACGATGCAGATCAACGGCGCGAGGCCCATGGCCTCGGCCTTGGCCGCCCCCATCACCCCATAGGCGGCGAGCCCGACCGCATCCAGCCACAACAGGGCGCGGAACCGCCATTCCGGCTGGCCGATGAACCAGACGCCGAGGGCCGCCGCCAGGCAGACGGCGATGTATTTCCAGTCGTGAACCCAGAACACCGGCGCATCGATCAGGAGGTCACGAAGGGTGCCGCCCCCCACCCCGGTGATGGCGGCGAAGAAGGCGAGGGTCGTGAGATCCTGCTTCAACCGCGCGGCCGCCAGCGCGCCGGTCGCGGCGAACACCGCCACCCCGGCGTAGTCGACCAGAAAGAGGGTCGGCAGGATGGGTTCACTGAGCGCTTGAAGGGTCGCAGGGTCGATCACGGAAGAGGGTCCTCCAACGCGACCTCGCCGCGCTTGACCGCTCCATACCATCCCCAAAGCAGATGCGCCGCCACGCTGCGATGCGGCCGCCAGATTTCCGCGCGGGCATAGGCCTGTTTCTCGGTCGGGCGCAGGGGCGCGCCGTCGGCCCAGCGCATCGCTTCCTGCAGGGCGATGTCACCGCCGGGAAAGACATCTGTCCGGCCCTCGCAGAACATGAGGAAGGTTTCGGCGGTCCATTTGCCGACGCCCTTGATCGAGACGAGCCGCGCAATCGCATCCTCGTCCGACAGCCGTTCGAGATGATCGAAGTCGATGCGGCCCTCGACGTGGGCGAGGGCGATTTCCCGACCATATTTCGCCTTCTGGCCGGACAGGCCGAAGGCGCGGAGCTGTTCCGCGTCGCGCGCCAGAACGGCTTCGGGCGTGATCTCGCCGTCGAGGCCCTCGACTACCCGCTTCCAGATCGCGGCGGCGGCGGCGACCGACACCTGCTGTTCGACGATCATGCGGAACAGACCTTCGTAGCCGCCGGGCCGGGAGCGCCATTCGAAAGCCGGCGTCTGACCGTGCGCGCGGGCGAGGGCGCAATCGCGCATCACGAGGATGTCGCGGGCGGCGGCGATCCGGTCGGGATTCAGCGGCTCAGGCATGCAGTCTCATCGACAGGGGCGGGCGCCCGTTCTAGCCTTTCGGCATGACCAGTCTGGACAAACTTCTCCATCCGATCACGCGCGACCGCTTCGACGCCGACTACAACGACCGAAAGCCGCTGCATATTCCGGCGGAGGCGGGCGCCGACAAGCGATCGCTGCTGGACTGGGCCCGGTTCAACGCCCTGCTGGATCAGAGCTCGATCTGGACCGCGCAGAGTCTGAAGATGGTCTTCAACGGCCAGCCCATTCCGTCGGAGCAATATTGCGTGGCGGCCCGGTCGCAATCCGGAACCAGCCTGAGACCCTCGCCCGCCAAGGTTCAAACCCTGTTGGCTATGGGCGCCAGCCTCATCGCGGGCGATGTGCAGGACCTGACGCCCGAGCTGCGTGCTGTTTCGCATCGACTGGCGCGGGAATTCGCCGGGCTGGTGGGGGCCAACATCTATTGCTCGTTCGGCGGCGTGCAGGCGTTCGACACCCATTTCGACCTGCACCATGTCTTCGCGATCCAGGTCGAGGGCGAGAAGACCTGGCGGCTGTACGAAAACCGCGCCGAGGCGCCGGTGAGCTTTCCCGTCGATGACGCCGAGGCGCGCCGCTGGTTCGCGGAGACCCGTGGACCGCTGATGACCGAGATCCGGATGCGGCCGGGCGATGTGCTCTACCTGCCGCGCGGCTGGTACCACGACGCCCTCGCGACCGAGGGCGCGTCGCTGCATGTCACCTTCTCGGTGGCGCCGCTCTACGGACGGGTCCTGTTCCAGTTGCTCGAATCCGCGGCCATGCAGGACCCGGCGTTCCGCGAGTGGCTTGTGCCCGGCGCGGACGGTGAGCGACTGGGCCGGCAACTCGCGGATCTCGGCCGGCGACTGGCCGATCTCACCGCCCTGCCGGCCTTCCGCGACGAAGTCCTGATGGCCCAGGAACGCCTTGTGCCGAGAGGCGGGCCCTATGCGCTCCCTGCCCGGGCGAGCCTGACCCTGTACCGGCCGACCGGCCTGGCGCCGTCCCGGGTGACCGGCCCGGCCCAGGTGGCGATCGACTGGGCGCTGGGCCAGCCCCAGTTCGCCCTTGAAGACGTCATCGCCCAGTTCGACTTCGTGCCGGAGGCGGCGCTGAGAGACACCTTCGAAACCGCCATCCGTCTCGGCGTCTTCAAGGCCCTCTGACCGGGCGCGCCGCATCGACAGCGGGCGGCTGGCGTCATAGGTGTTTGGTCATGCACAGCCTGGACGATCTTCTCCATCCGGTCTCGCCCGAGCAGTTCCGGGCCGAGTACGTCGGCCGCAAGCCGCTGCACATTCCCGCCGCCGGCGACGAGCGGAAGGCGGCGATCCTGACGTGGGCCGACTTCAATCGCCTGCTGGGTCAGGGATCGCTGTGGACCTCGGCCCATCTGAGACTCATGCGGAACTATGTGGCCGTGCCGCCGGACCAGTATTGCTATCCGGTAGCCACGCCGCACGGAGAGGTGCTGCGGCCGTGGCCGCAGAAGGTGGAAGTCTTCCTGTCCGCCGGCGCCAGCCTGATCGCCAATGACGTCCTGACCATCCATGAGCCGTTGATGCTGATCGGCGAGACCCTGGCGCGGACATTCGCCGCCAGTATCGGCGCCAACATCTACTGCTCCTTCCAGGGTGTTCAGGCCTTCGGCACCCATTTCGACAATCACGACGTGATCGTCGTCCAGACCGGCGGAACCAAGGTCTGGAACCTCTACGAAAACCGCGCTGACAATCCGATCGAGCACCTTCCCGACGACGCGGCGACCCGGCTCTGGTTCGAGCAGAGTCGTGGCGACCTGATGCAGAAGGTGACGATGCAGGCCGGCGATGTCCTGTATCTGCCGCGGGGCTGGTATCATGACGCGCTCGCGACGGACGGACCGTCGCTGCATGTGACCTTCGCCATCACGCCCCTTCACGGACGCACCCTGCTGTCCCTGTTGAACATCGAGGCGATGAAGGACCCGGCCTACCGCGCCTTCACGCCCCCGGCGACCGACGACGGCGGCGCAGCCCTTGCGGCCCACCTGGCGGCCTATGGTCAGATACTGGCGCGTATCGCCGCATCGCCGGCGTTCGCCGATGAGGTCGCCAAGTCCCAGACCCGCATGACCCCCCGCCCCCCGTCCTTCGCCTTGCCGGAGCGGAAGCCCATCACCCTGTACCGGACCACCGGTCGTTCCTTCCCGGCCTGCCCGGCCCCCGTGCGGGAGACCTATGACTGGGCCATTGAGGAGCGGCAGTTCGCGCTTGAGGACATGGTCGCCCAGTTCCACTCGTTGTCGGAGCAGGATGTGCGGGCGGGCGTGGCCGCGGCCGAGGCCGCCGGTGCGGTGCAGCGCCTGTAGGACGGGGACGCATCGACAGGGCGTGGAGGCCGCCTTAAACCTCAGCCCATGCGCACGCTTGAAGAGATCCTGCATCCCCTGACGCCGGCGCAGTTCCGCGCGGAGTATGAGGACCGTCGGCCGTTGCACATCCCGGCCGCGGAACGCTCGAACAAGCGCGACCTGCTGTCATGGGACGCCTTCAACGGGCTGCTCAACCAGACCCACGTCTGGACGTCCGAACGGCTTCAGCTGATGCGCAACGATGCGGCGGTTCCGGCCGAGCAATATTGCAAGCTCAAGCGGACGCCCGAGGGACATATCTGGCGGCCGTCGCCCGCCAAGGTCGAGGTCTTCCTGTCGGCCGGCGCCAGCATCCTGGCCAATGACGTCCTGACCCTGCACTCGCCGATCACCCGGGCCGGAGCCGCCCTGGGCGAGGCGCTCGCGGCCGAGGTCGGGGCCAGCGTCTTCTGCTCTTTCAAGGGCGGCCGGGCCGTGGCGGCCCACTACGATGTCCACGAGGTCTTCGCTGTCCAGACCGAGGGAGAGAAGGTCTGGAACCTGTATGAAGGCCGGGTGACCGATCCGCTCGGCTATCCCCCCGGCCTGACCCAGGCCGATTTCGACCGGGACCGCGGCCGGCTGGTCTCGACCATCACCATGAAGCCCGGCGACGTCCTGTATATGCCGCGCGGCGTCTACCACGACACCGTGACGCCCGATCAGCCGTCGCTGCATGTATCCTTCACCGTCATGCCGCTGGCGGGCCGGAGCATCCTGTCCCTGCTCGACGGACCCGCCCTGCAGGACCCCGCCTTTCGCGCCTGGCTGCCGGCCGCCGACGCAGAGGGCGGCGCCCTGCTGCAGGCCCGACTGACCGAACTGGCCGGGCGGCTGGCCGAGATCGTCGCCTCGCCGGCCTTCAGGGACGAGGTGGCCCTGCTTCAGCGCCGGCTGATACCGCGCGCGCCGGACTTTTCGCTGCCCGTGCGAAAGCCGGCCACCCTGTACCGCACCACCGGTCGCGCCTTTCCCGACAACGGGCCGCTGCTCCGTCGGGTCTACGACTGGATGATCGAGGAGCGTCAGTTCGCGGTTGAGGATCTGGCGGCGGACATGGACTCCCTTTCGGAGGCCGCGGTCCGGGACGCCCTGGCCGAAGCCGAACGGGCCGGCGCGGTCCAGCGGCTCTGAGAGCGGTCGTGGCGTTCGTCACCCGTTTCTCCCCCTCCCCGACCGGCCGGCTGCATCGCGGCCACGCCTTCTCCGCCCTGACCGCCTGGCGCGCCGCGCGCGAGACCGGCGGCGGTTTCCTGCTGCGTATCGAGGACATCGATCCGACCCGCTGCAAGCCGGAGTTCGAGGTCGCGATTCTCGAGGACCTGAGCTGGCTGGGACTGGACTGGGACGGGCCGGTGCGCCGTCAGTCAGACCACCCGGACGACTATGCCGCCGTGATCAACGATCTGAACGGACGGGGCCTGCTCTATCGCTGCTTCCGAACCCGCAAGGACATCCTCGACGCCATCGGCGACGCCCCGCATGGGCCGGTCGAGGCCGCGCGGCCCGGGCCGCATCCGGCGGAGGAGGAAGCGGCCTTGCTGGCCGGCGGGCGACCGTTCGCCTGGCGGCTGTCGCTGGATCGGGCGCGGGAGGCGCTGGGCGACGCGTGGGACGCACTGGCCTTCGTCGAGGAGGGGCGCGGCCCGGAAGGGGAGCGCGGGCGGGTCAAGGCCCGGCCGGAGACCGCGGGAGATGTCGTGCTGGCCCGGAAGGACGCCGGGACGGCCTATCATGTGGCGGTCACCCACGACGACGCCCTGCAGGGGGTCAGCCATGTCATCCGCGGCGAGGATCTGTTCGAGGCGACCCATGTGCAGGTGCTGATCCAGGCGCTGATGGGGTGGCCGACGCCGACGTACCGGCATCACCGGCTGCTGGTCGGTCCTGACGGCCGGCGGTACGCCAAGCGGGACCGGTCGGTGACGCTGGCGGAGCTGCGGGCGGGGGGGCTGACGCCGGCGGCGCTGAGGGCGGAGCTGGGGGTCTAGGGGGCGAGGCGGCCTTTCGACTTGGAGGCGGGGAAGACGACGTCGGGGTCGGGGGCGTCCGCAGCGGCGCCGGGGCCGCCGATGGCGCGCAGGAGGTGTCGAATGATGTTGAGGCGGGCGGTCTTCTTGTCGTCGGTAGCGATCACGGTCCAGGGGGCGTGGTTGTGGTCGGTCTCGTCCAGCATCCGGTCGCGGGCCTTGCTGTAGTCTTCCCAGCGGGCCTGGGCCTCGGCGTCGAGGGGCGAGACCTTGAAACGCTTCAGCGGGTCCTCGATCCGTTCGGCCAGACGGCGGGCCTGTTCGGCCTTGGAGATGTCGAGCCAGAGCTTGATCAGGATCACGCCATCGTCGGTCAGGATGCGCTCGAACAGCGGCGCGTCGCCGAGGAACTGCGCATACTGCTCCGGCGTGCAGAAGCCCATCACCGGCTCGACCCCGGCGCGGTTGTACCAGGAGCGGTTGAACAGCACGGACTCGCCGTCGGCCGGCAGGTGCGGAACATAGCGCTGGAAATACCACTGGGTCCTCTCGCGCTCGGTCGGCTTGGGCAGGGCGACGATGCGGGTCTGGCGCGGCGAGGCGTATTCGGTGATGCGTTTGATCGCCCCGTCCTTGCCGGCGGAGTCGCGGCCCTCGAAGACGATGACGGTCTTGCGGCCCTGTTCGATGGTCCAGTGCTGGGTCTCGACCAGCAGAATCTGGAGCCGTTCGAGTTCGGCGTCGTATTTTGTTTTCTTGCCCATGGAGCCACGATGCGCCGCGCCTGCCGCCGGGGCAATGGCGCTTGGCGGTCGGCGGGGGCCACGGCTAGGGTCCATGGGGACAGAGATGGAGCCACGCCATGTTCGCCACGCGCCGCGCCCTGCTGGGCGGGTTCGCCGCCCTGCCGCTCGCCGCCGCCCTGCCCGCCATCGCCCGCTCCGCAGAGGCCGGGGCGGCGCTGGACGCGGTCTTCGCCGAGACCGCGCCGCCGGCGCTGGCGGCGGGGATCGTCACGCGCGAGGGCCTCGGCTGGGCCGGGGTGCGGGGCGTGCGGCGGGCCGGGCATGAGGCGCCAGCGACGCTGGAGGACCGCTGGCATCTCGGCTCCAACACCAAGGCCATGACCGCCGCCGTGTTCGGGCGGCTGGTGGAGCAGGGCCGCGCCCGCTGGGACCTGACGCTGGCCGAAGCCCTGCCCGGGCTGACGCTCGATCCGGCCTGGGCGGCGACCACGCCCGACGACCTGATGCGTCACCGCGCCGGCCTGCTGGACGACTCGCTGCTGGACCAGGCCTGGCTGATGTCGGCCCATGTCGACCAGAGGCCCCTGCCGGAACAGCGGGCCGAGTTCGCGGCAAGGGCGCTGCGGGCCCCGCCGGCCGGCCCTGTCGGCCAGTTCGCCTATGGCAACGGCAACTACATCGTGGTGGGCGCGATCATTGAGGCCCTGACCGGCCAGAGCTGGGAGCAGGCCATGCAGGCCGAGCTGTACCAGCCGCTGGGGCTGGCCTCGGCCGGGTTCGGGGCGCCGCGGGGCGAGGCGCCGTGGGGGCATCGGGGCGGGGTCGGGGTCGATCCGGCGGGGTTCGCGGACAATCCCCGCGCGCTCGGCCCGGCGGGGACGGCGCATATGACCATGGCCGACTACGCCCGCTTCATCGCCGCCGTGATGGGCGGGGCGCCCGACTGGATCAGCGACGGGACGCGCCGTCATCTGCTGACCCCCGCCGCCGGATCGCCGCCGGCCTATGCGGCCGGGTGGGGCGTCGGGACCGCGCCCTGGGCGGGCGTCGGGGAACCGGGGCCGACGATCACGCACAACGGCTCCAACACGATGTGGTTCGCGACGGTGCTGGCGGCGCCCGAGCAGGGGCTGGGCTTGATCGCCCTGTGCAACGACGGGGCGGCGGGGCAGCGAGCCTGCACGAGCCTGATCCGGCGGCTGGCGGATGGCCACGCCGACGCGTAAGGCTGTCGGCGTATGAAGCGTGATTTCGCAGACTTCTGGAACCTGCTGTGGGAGGCGGCGCTCGGCGTCTGCGCGGCCTTCGCCCTGCTGAACCTGTTCGCCCCGCCGCAGGACCTGCCGTGGAAGCCGCTGGACCTGGACCGGCCGATCGGCCAGGCCACGGCGGCCAAGGTCGCCGACTTCGCCCTGCCCGCCACCGCCGCCCCGGAAGAGACCGCCGCCGTCACCGAGGCCTGCATGCAGGTGCTGCGCGAGGCGGGGGTGCAGGTCGAGCGGGCCGAGGACCGGGACGACGGCGGCTTCTGCATCGTGCGCGGGGCGGTCCGGATCACCGGCGGGGCGACGACGCGCCTGCCGGGCGACCCGGTGATGCAGTGCCCGCTGGCGGTGCGCTACGTCATCTGGGAGCGCCAGGTGCTGCAGCCGGCGGCGGAGCAGACCTTCGGCAGCCGGGTGGCCAGCCTGAACGACGTCGGCACCTACAGCTGCCGCCGCATCTACGGCCAGACCGACGCCAGCGCCCGGCCCAGCGAGCATGCGCGGGCCAATGCGCTGGACATCGGCGGCGTGACGCTGGCGGACGGTCGGCGGGTCTCGGTGCTGGCGGACTGGCCGGGCGACGGACCGCGCGGGGCGGGGGGGGCGAGCTTCCTGCGCCGCATCCGCGACGGGGCCTGCCGGGTGTTCTCGACCGTGCTGACGCCGGACTACAACGACGCCCACGCCAACCACCTGCACCTCGACGGCGCGCCGCGGTCGCTGTGCGCCACGGGGCCGTCACGCGCCCGCCTCGCGGAGGCGGCGGCCAAGGCGGGTTGACCGTTCTCCAATTGCGCGAGAAAAAGTCGCCGCAGTCCGGATTTCGCGCGGCGTCCACACCCGTGCTCGCTCCTTCACTGAATGAGCTCGTCCAGATGGGCTGACGGGCGTCCCCCTAGGGACGTCTGCCTGGAAAGCGCGTTCAGGAGACGCATTATGGCGACCGGCACGGTCAAGTGGTTCAACCCGACCAAGGGTTTCGGCTTCATCCAGCCCGATGGCGGCGGTCAGGACGTTTTCGTCCACATCACCGCGGTGCAGAAGGCGGGCCTGCAAGGCCTGGATGAGAACGCCAAGGTCGAATACGAGCTGGAATCCCAGCGCGGCAAGACCTCGGCGGTGGATCTGAAGCTGGTCTGAGACCACCGACATTGCAATCAGACGAGGGGCGCGGGGGCGAGAGCTTCCGCGCCCTTTCGTCTGGCCTCGCGCCGTCAGGCGAACCGGCCCGCCAGCAGGCCGATCGCCAGCACGGGCAGGAAGCCGACGCCGGCGCCCAGCTGGATCGCCGCCCACAGGCCGATCCCCTTCACCACGCCCCAGACGGGCGAGCGCCACCAGCGCCCCCGGCCCATGCGCAGGAAGGTCGCCACCGAGATGACGAACAGGGCGGCCGCCCCCAGCAGGGCGCCGGGGCCGGTGGTGGCGCCGGACATCCACCAGGCGAAGGGCAGCAGCAGCACGGTCACGGCGCACAGCCAGCCGAAGGCCGCGCGGAAGCCGCGCCGCCAGCCCAGGTCCTCGGGGTCCCACCAGCGCAGCAGCGGGGCCGCGGCGAAGGCGTAGAACAGCGAGGTCAGCGGCACCATGACCAGGCTCATCCAGTTGTCGGCGTCGGCCATGAAGGCGTCGCGGCTCTTGCCCGAGGCGGCGATCAGCGGGTCCAGATATTCGGCCGGGGCCCCGGCCAGCATGAAGTCGGACCCGCCGCGCAGGAACAGCATCAGCATCAGTATGGCGTTCAGCGCCAGATACAGCCGCAGCGGCCGCGCATAGCGCCCGCCGCCGGACGGCCCCTGCGTCATCCACGCCTCGAGCACCGCGCGCGGCCGCAGGGTCACGTCGCGCGCGGTCACCAGCTCCAGCGCGCCGAAGCCGAGGGCGTCGTCGGACAGGTCGCTCAGGCCCCGGGCCCTGGGCTCCGGCGCGGGGGGGTGCGGGTCGGTCATGGTGGAATCCCTCTTGGGCCGACGATGGCATGGAGACCGGGGCGGTGGCCAGAGCCCCGGCCCCATGCCGCGGGCCGCGGATCAGGAACCGTAGGGTTGCCTCGCGCGCGCGGGCGCTGACAGTCGGCGGGTTGTGGCGCCCGGCGCCGTCGGAGACCGAGCGATGAAGCGGTTCGCAGCCTGTCTGTTCCTGACCCTGTCCGCCTGCGGCGCCGAGGCGTCCGGCGCGCCCCAGGCCGCCGCCGATGCGGTCCTGGCGCGGCGCGAGATCGCCCCGGACTTCACGGTCGTCGCCGTGTCCCCGGACGCCGACGGCGCGGGGTTCGCGGCCCTGGCGCGCGAGATCTGCGGCGAGACGACCATGTGCAAGGTCGGGATCTGGACCGACCCCGCCCGGCTGCCCACGGGCTTTCCCATGACGGTGCAAGAGGTCGAGGACCAGGCCTTCATGTACACCCACAACCGCAACACCGGCTTCGAACAGACCGTCTGGCTGTGCGACCGGTATCCGCAGCCGAACCCGGCGCACTGTTTCCCGCCGCTGTAGGGCGGTCCGCCGGGGTGGCGGGGGAGGGAGAGGCGTCAGTCGGCACTGCCCCGGAAAATCGCCAAACCCTGTCATCCCGCCCCTTTCGCCCCCGCTTCCTGCGCCGTTCGCACGGCTTCCAGCCGGGCCAGTTCGATCTTCAGGTCCTCATATTCGGGGGGCAGGTCGCGGCCGGCGATCAGGTCCTGGGCCAGGGTCAGCGCCCGTTCGCGCAGGAACATTCGCATCATGGCCTGACCGGTCTCGAACCGTTCGTCGGCCTCGGCCGGGTCCTCGTCGGCCCATTCGAGGATGCCGTTGAGGCGGGCGATCTCGGTGGCGGCGCGGGCGAGGCGGACGGCGTTCAGACCCTCGCCGGCCTTCAGCGCATGGGCGGCGTTGGCCAGGGCCTTGCGGGCCAGATCCTCGGGCCGGATGTGGAGGGGGGCGCGCCACGCGGCCAGCACCGCCGCCTCGTCGGGCGGGCCGTCGGCGGGGGCGGCGGCGGGGGCCGGTCCGGACGGCGGCGCCGACCGCGCCAGCGCCTGACGGGCGGCGAAGGCGCGTTTGGTCCAGCCCTCTCTGGCCGCGTGCTTGCGCAGGGCCGTCACCGACACCCCGAACCGCGCCGCCACCGTCGGCGCCGACAGGCCCGACAGATAGGCCCCCCGGATCAGCCCCCAGGTCTCGGCGGCCACGGTGACATAGCGGGTCTTCGGCAGGGCCTTCATCGACGCTCTCTCGCCTGATCGCGCTTCAGCGCCGCCACCGCCCGCTCGATTTCCGCCATGGCCGCGTCCTGGACCGCGTCGAGCGTCGGGGTTCCGGTCGGCATGGACGCCACCGCCCGCGCCTCGCGGGCAAGGCGTTCGACGGCCTCCATGCGCCGGATCGCGCGGTCGAGGGCGTCGGGTTTTCCGGTTGGCTTCTTCATGGTCTCCGCTCCGTGTTGAGGCGGCGGAGTCTGCGGCGGGCGGTTCCTATGGCGGGCTGAAAGGGGCGAAAAGGCAGGGCGCGGGGCGCAAGGGGTTGAAAGGATTGGGGTCGGGAGGGGACGGTGGGCGGTGGATTATGCTGATGATCGGCGGATTGTCAGCGGTGGGGGGCGAGAGACGCACTCGCGGTCTGAACTCCCTCTTGCCAGTGCAGCCTGAAGTTGCTCCAACTTGACTTTCAGGAAACGGCGGTCAGTCAGACCGCACTCCCGGGGGCTCCGCATGACGTGGGTTTTTTCAGGGGTCACGTCGGCTGACGTGATGAACAATGTGATCGCCACCGTCGTCGTCCTGGCGGCTACGGCAATCCTCACCCTGGTCTGGAAAGCCGTCGTGGGCTTGATGAGAGGGAACCGGGTCTTTCTCTCCATTCCCATGGCCGCGGTCGATACGGACGACGAACGCGCCGCCATCAAGAGCAGGATCGATCTGCTGATCCAGACCCTGGAGCACCGGCACGGGCTCGACATCTATTGCGCTTACACCGGCGTGTCGGGCGCGTTTGATCCCGGTCGAAAGGCCTTCATCGAATGCTTTCGCGAGATCCGCAAATGCCGGTATTTCGTCGCCATCCTGCCTTCCCTGATGGCCACCTCCGCCTATGTGGAGACGGGCTATGCCCTGGCGATGAAGAAGGACGTCCTGATCATGCACGCCAGCGGCGCCCTCCCCTATCTGCTTCGGGAGATCGAAAGCGCCGGGTTCTCGCTGCTGGGCAGCCGGGTGTCGGCCAAGCGGCTCGAGGTCGCCGATTTCGACGCGGCGGTGGAGCGCCTGAAGATCTCGGGCCTCGAAGACTTCCCGGGCTGGGCCAAGTCGCTCCGGTTCAGCCAGAAGGGGTGATTCGTTGCGTGGCGGGACCCGATCTGTTAACAGCCACCGCTTGTGTGTGGATTACCCACAGGGAACCCCGTCGACCGCGCTTGTAAGTGATGTCAGAATCCGGGTGTCCTGTGGACTACCGGAGTAGAGGGTCTCTCATGGCAGCGAACGCCGCCCTGAAAATGGAACACGACACCGGCGCCTTCTTCGCAGAGCAGGCGGTTGATCTGTTCGTCGCCAGCCCGATGAGCCCGTACTCGGACGCCGAGTACGCCGCCAGCCGCGAGTCCCTGATCGCCCTGGTGGCGGAGCTGAAGCGCCGGTTCGGCTTCGAAAAGGTCTTCTGCCCCGGCATCGTCGTGTCCAGCGCCGCGTCGTTCGCGACCAGCTATGACTCGGTCGCCGAGGATCTGGCCGCGCTGCGCAGCGCGTCGCATTTCGTGCTGCACTATGTGAATGCGGTGAAATCCAGCGCCATCTTCGAGGCGGGGATCGCCTATCAGCTCGGCCTGCCGTCGGTCTATATCGTGCGCAAGCGCGCCGACCTTCCCTATCTGTTGCGCGAGCTTGAACAGTTCGAGCACACGCAAAACGGCCCCGTCGGCGCCAGGGTCCGGATCGTCGAAGTCGGGGACGCCGCGGGTTCGGTCAGCGCCCTTGTGACCGACGACTGGTTTCCGGCGATTACGTAGCGGCGGCCGCAGGCCAGGACGGCCGACCCTGAGCGGGTCGAATATCCGCGATCCTTCCTCTTTCGACACCCTGGACGACTTCCTCGACCAGGAAGGCATCCGCGAAGAGGTCACCCTGCGCGCGATCAAGCGCGTGGTCGCGCTTCAGCTGCGTCAGGCCATGACCGAGCGGAAGATGACCCTGTCCGCCATGGCCGCCGAAATGGACACCAGCCGGGCGCAGCTGAACCGGGTGCTGGACCCGGAGGCATTCAATGTGACGCTGGAGACGCTGAGCCGCGCCGCGAAGGTGGTGGGGCGGCGGCTGAAGGTGGAGCTGGTTTAGCCAGGCCCGCGCAACCGCCGCCCATAAATGCGGGTCTCTGTCAGCTCGCCCGTGTGTCGATCCTGATAGGCGATTTCCAAGACCCGTCGGTCGTTTTCCGACCAATGACAGAGCGCGGGAACAAGCGGATCGACTGTGAGCCCGTCTTGCAAGCGCACACGGAACGGTCGTCCAACCAGTGATGTAACCAACAGCGCCTGACCAGTCCCGCCACCCCGCGCCCTTACTTCCATAAGGGTGGCTGAGAACCACCCCTGGGTGGAGGAAGCGCGTTTGTGACGAAGGGGTCTATGCGGCGTCTCTTTGGGGCAGTTGTGCCGCAACATGGAGCCATCGGCGGCTGCTCGATATCTGCCTCCGTTTTCTGCCCTGACAAAATAAGTGGTCTGTCCGCACTTCGGACAGGGCTTCGGTCGAAGCTTGAAAGACCGCGCCAAAACGGGTGGCGCAAGGGCTCCCAGAAGTGGAGCGGCGCGTACCGGTCGGGGCAGTGCGCTGCCGCCGTGCCCGCCCCTAAACGGGCATTGGCAATCGGGGGGATGGTTGAAGCCGTTGCATGCCATTGGTTCGCTCCGTTCTGACAGGGCGACCTGACCATACTCACGCGTCAATTCCGGTCGTACACCCCACATATGGAGCCAGAACACACTGGCAACACCGTATATAGATTTTTCGCCGAGAACGGGCACCAGGTGCCCTCGCATTGATCGCTAAGCTTGCGGGCTCTTGTGCCTATTGCCAGCCCGAACCTGCGCCATTTGCGCGAGGCGGCCAGATAGTTGGCGGCGCAACGTAGTTGCCTCGTCTGTCGAAGCTGCGCGGAGACGGCCTCGAATCTCATAGATCCGATGATACTGCCGGTTAGGCACCCGCACTTCATTGCGATGCAGAATTACGCCAGTAATTTCTGCCGGTCGCCCACGACATGATCGCTCCTTGTCGACCGCGTACTGGTGTCCATGTCTGTAGAGAATCTTCTTTACAGCCCAGACAGTCTCTCCTCGAACCAAGTCTCCAGATATTGTGAGATCGTCGGCATAGACACTAAGTTTGCAAGATGCTGCCTGGACGCACGCGTCGATCTCCGACCACATGTCGATGTAGCTCAAGTACGCCAAAATCGGACTGCAGGGGCTACCTTGAGGCAAACAACCTTCATAGGTGACGATTTTGCACAAGATCGCAGTAACATCTGGTGAGCACTCGAGTTTTTTTGCAAACAACCATGCTACCTTCTCTACTCGACAGTTCGGAAAGAAACTGTCGATGTCCAAAAGATGCAACGATTTTGCCTCGACATGGACTGCCGCGTTATCGACGTATGACCGACCAGATACAGGGGCAAACAGGTAATCTGGCGGCGCTATCCGCGACAGAAGCTGCGATATGCGCTTCTGCGCGGCTTTCAATGCTGGATTGGGCGCGCATATTTCGCGCTCGCCGCCAGTTTTCTTTGGCTTTTTGAACTTGTAATAACGATTTGGATCGTTTGCCAATCTCTCAAGTTTCTCTGCAGATACAAAAAGAATATCTGCAAGCTTAGACTTAGATTTCAGCCTAAAAAACGGACTGTCCCTAAGCGCGTATGCCTTGATGCTTGCCATCAGTCCTAGTCTCGATAAATTTCAGAAACTGCACCACTTTTCCCGCGATCGCAGATTTTACCTTTTGATCGGCGCTTCTAACTTCCCCATCCTTCACGTTCTCCCCAAAGAACAATATAGAAGATGCAGGAACTCCAAACACATCAGAATAACGCCCAATTAGATCTAATGAAGGAACCTTTTTTCCACTTTCAATTTCCGACAAATGAGACTTTGAAATATCAAGTTTGTCAGCAAGGTCTTGTTGTTTTAGGTCGTGAAATACTCTCATCAACCTCAACGCTTCGGACAGCATAATAATCTCCGTTCCAAAATATGATAAGATGGAAGCAGCCTAGCCCTCCGGGTGGTTAAACCACTGCCAGACCCGCCAGAGGCGGTAAGCACCCATTCCAACGCGGAATGACCACTTGAGCAGAGCAGGAGAGCGAAGCCATGATGACAACCCTCCCTGCCTCTTCAACTGCTGCCGCCGTTCGTTAGTTTCCTTATCCATTTGGATAATCCTCCAGTCGCCCGCCACGTGATTGTGGACGGGGTCATCTCGACTTGAGGTGCGGAAACGGCGGCCAAACCACTTACCGTGAGGCCCGCGGTCATCGCGGGCCTCGCTTGGGTCACCCGGGGGACCACCGCCCCAGGAGGGAGGAGGACCCGTGGGCACTCAAGCGGTAGGGGACGCAAGCCCCCCGCGAGCCGAAGCTCCAGATGTGATGACGTTCTCCGCTGTTTCTAACTGTGGAGAGAGTGACTCAAGCAGGAGAAAAAATCAAGAACTAAATTCGCTGATAGCGAACTTTCTTCTCGTCGGAGGATTTTTACCGCCCCTTCCGGAACGCCTCCGCCTTCTCCGCCGCCGCCTCGGCGCGCCACCGCTTCGGCGCGGCCTTGTCGACCGTCTCCCCCTCGGCGGTCAGGACCTCATTGGCGAACTCCAGGTCCATCAGCTTCATGCGCTTGATCTCGTCGCGCAGGCGGGCGGCCTCCTCGAATTCGAGGTTGGCGGCGGCGTTGCGCATGCGGCCTTCGATGTCCTTGAGGGCGGCCTGGAAGTTGGAGCCGGTGAAGGGTCTGGACTCCTCCTTCATGCCCGGGGCGGTCAGCTTGTCGAGGGCGCGGCTCTCGTAAGGGCTGGCCATGATCTCGCGGATGTCGCGCTTGACCGACTCCGGGGTGATGCCGTGTTCGGCGTTGTAGGCCTCCTGCTTCTCGCGGCGGCGGTTGGTCTCGGCGATGGCGCGCTCCATCGAGCCGGTCATGCGGTCGGCGTAGAGGATGACGCGGCCGTCGACGTTGCGCGCGGCGCGGCCGATGGTCTGGATCAGACTGGTCTCGGAGCGCAGGAAGCCCTCCTTGTCGGCGTCGAGGATGGCGACCAGGCCGCACTCGGGGATGTCGAGGCCCTCGCGCAGCAGGTTGATGCCGATCAGGACGTCGAAGGCGCCCATGCGCAGGTCGCGCAGGATCTCGATCCGCTCCAGGGTGTCGACGTCCGAGTGCATGTAGCGGACGCGGACGCCCTGTTCGTGCATGTATTCGGTCAGGTCCTCGGCCATCTTCTTGGTCAGGACGGTGACCAGGGAGCGGTAGCCGGCGCGGGCGACGGCCTTCACCTCGTCGATGACGTCGTCGACCTGGTTGCGGGTGGTCCCGCTGACCGGGCGGATCTCGACCGGGGGGTCGATCAGGCCGGTGGGGCGGATGACCTGTTCGGTGAAGACGCCGCCGGTGCGCTCCATCTCCCACGGGCCGGGGGTGGCGCTGACGAACATGGTCTGGGGGCGCATGGCGTCCCATTCGTCGAACTTGAGCGGGCGGTTGTCGATGCAGCTGGGCAGGCGGAAGCCGTATTCGGCCAGGGTGGATTTGCGGCGGTAGTCGCCGCGGTACATGGCGCTGATCTGGCCGACGGTGACGTGGCTCTCGTCGACGAACAGCAGGGCGTTGTCGGGGATGTATTCGAAGAAGGTGGGCGGCGGCTCGCCCGGGGCGCGGCCGGTCAGCCAGCGGCTGTAGTTCTCGATGCCGGCGCAGGAGCCGGTGGCCTCCATCATCTCCAGATCGAAGCGCACGCGCTGTTCGAGGCGCTGGGCCTCCAGCAGTTTGCCGTTCTCGACCATCCAGTCGAGCGTCTCCTTGAGCTCGGCCTTGATGCCGCCGATGGCCTGGTTCAGCGAGGGGCGCGGGGTGACATAGTGGCTGGCGGCGTAGACGGTGATCTCGGTGAGGTCGGCGGTCTTCTTGCCCGTCAGGGGGTCGAACTCCTGGATGGATTCCAGCTCGTCGCCGAACAGCTGGATGCGCCAGGCGCGGTCCTCCATGTGGACGGGGAAGATCTCGATGACGTCGCCGCGCTTGCGGAACATGCCGCGGTCGAAGGCGGCGTCGTTGCGCTTGTACTGCAGGGCGATGAGGTCGGCGCGGAGCTTGGACTCGTCGATCTGGTCGCCGACCTTGAGGGTGAAGGTCATGGCCGTATAGGTCTCGACCGAGCCGATGCCGTAGATGCAGCTGACCGAGGCGACGACGATGACGTCGTCCCGCTCCAGGATCGCCCGCGTGGCCGAGTGGCGCATGCGGTCGATCTGCTCGTTTATGGAACTGTCCTTCTCGATGTAAGTATCTGATTTCGGGACATAAGCTTCGGGTTGATAGTAGTCGTAGTAGCTGACGAAATACTCGACCGCGTTGTCGGGGAAGAAGCTTTTGAACTCGCTGTAGAGCTGGGCGGCGAGGGTCTTGTTGTGGGCGAGGATCAGGGCCGGGCGCTGGGTGGCCTCGATGACCTTGGCCATGGTGAAGGTCTTGCCCGAGCCGGTGACGCCGAGCAGGACCTGGTCGCGCTCGCCGGTTTCGGCGGTGGCGACGAGCTCGGCGATGGCCGAGGGCTGGTCGCCGGCGGGCTGGTATCCGGAATGCAGGCGGAAGGGGATGTGCTTGCGCCCCGCCGGACGGTCGGGGCGGTGGGGGGTCCAGTCGGAGGGCTTGCCGGGCGCCTCTTCCGGGGTCAGGCGCGGGCCGGTGACGGGGGCGAACATCGGCAGGTTCGGGGTCTTCACCGGCATGCGCGCGGGCTTGCCGTCGTCGTCGCGGAGGAAGGCCGCGGGGGCCTCGGCCACGGACTGGCCGGGGACGTGGACCGGCTTGATGACGCGCGGGGCGGAGCCCTTGGGGGGCGAACTGGAACGGTTCATGAACGGAACTTAGGGTGCGGCCCCCGGCTCGGCTAGGGGGCGGCCGGACGCGCGGCCCGACCGCCCCCCTTCGTCGTCAGAAGCTGAACCGCACGCCGGCCATGGCCAGACGCGGGGCGCCGGGGCGGGCGCCGGCCGGGGAGAAGCCGGTGTTATAGACCTCGTCCGTGACGTTCTGGACGCTGGCGAACAGCGACGCCTGGTCCGTCAGCGCGACCGTGGCGGCCAGGTCGAGCAGGGTGCGGGCCTCGATCCGGTCGCCGGCGGCGATCGGGCCGGAGCCGGCCACAGCGCGGGTCCCGGAGACGCGGTTGACGCTGGCGTTCACTCTCCAGCGGTCGAACTCGAGACCGGCGTTGAGGGTCATCTGGTGGCGCGGCAGATAGGGCAGTTCGTCGCCCGCCGCGACCACGCCCCAGGGGTCGTAGTCGGAGCTGAAGCTGGTCAGGAACTCGCCGTCGCTGAGGGTGTAGACCAGCGACAGGGGCAGGCCGAAGCCGCGGCCGAAGGCGTCGCCGGCGTCCCAGGAGGCGGTGACCTCGAGACCGCGCACCTCGACGGCGCCGCCCGAGAACTGGTCGCCGATGACGCAGCCGCCGCCGGTGGAGGCGGTGCAGCTGCCCAGCAGGTTGTCGTAGTCGTTGAGATAGGCGATCGCCTCGAGCGAGACGACGCCGTCGTAGCGCAGGCCGGCCTCATAGTTCCACGAGGTCTCGGGATCGGCGTCGGAGCCGGGGCCGGGGTTGGCGAAGCCGCGGTGGGCCCCGGCGACGAGCAGGACGCTGTCGGTCAGTTCATAGGTCGCGCCGACGCCCGGGATCCAGACATCGAAGCCGGTCTCGACCACGCTGGTCGGGGCGGCGCGACCGGGCGGGCTGGTGGGATAGTTGATGCGGCGCAGGTCGATGGACTCATAGCGCAGGCCCGGCGTCACCGTCAGGCGACCGGCGCGGATGGTGTCGCGGGCGAAGAAGGCCCAGGCCTCGGCCTCGCCGACCCGGTTGGCCTGGGCCCCGTCGACGCCGCGGCTGGTCAGCGCCATGACGCCGTCGTTCATGCGGTAGACGTCGTCGCGCTGGAAACGGTCCTCGCTGTCCTGGTGGTAGCGGGCCGACAGTTCGAGCTCATGGCTGACGCCGCCCGTATCGAAGCGGGTGGTCAGGACCGACTGGATCCCCTCGGAAACATAGGTGCGGTTGTTGTTGCGGACCCGCAGGCCCTGGGGGCCGCTGACCACGCCGGCGTCGCCGCGCAGGATGCCGAGAGAGACCGGATGGGCCGCCGGATCGGCCAGCACCGTGCTGATCCCGACCCAGCCGGTCCCGGCCCCGTTGCGCACGTCATTGAGCTTGTACCAGGCGCGGGCGGTGTCGTGGCGATAGGCCGTGGTGGTCAGATTGACCGAGGGCGCGAGGTCGAGGCTGTGGGTCAGCTGCAGGGTGTCGTGGTCGACGTTCATGACGTCGACCTGGCTGCCGGCGTAGCGACGGTAGGGGTCGGCGGCGAAATCGGAGAGGGTCAGGCCGAGATAGGTCTCGTCCGACCGCTCGGTCAGGGTCTGGTATTTGAGGGTCAGGGCCTGGGCCATGCCGGCGCCCGGCGCGGTGCGCACGCCGAGACGGAAGACGGCGTCGTCGATGTCGAAGCCGGTGGGGCCGCCGTTATCCAGCCGCTTGAAGCCGTCCGACTGTTCGTGCAGCAGCTCGATCTGGCCGCCGACCTGCCAGTCCGTCCCGGTCCCGATCCAGCCGCCGATCGCACCATGGGCGCGGACGCCGCCGAAATCTCCGCCCAGAAGGCTGGCGCGGCCGGCCAGGCCCTCGTCCGCGCCGCCGCCGATCGGGGTGGAGGTCAGGTTGATGGCGCCGCCGGTGGTCAGGGGGCCGTATTTGATCGCGCCGGGCCCCTTGGTGACCTCGACGCCGGTCATCCGGCCGAGGCGGGGGAAATAGTAGGCCGCGGGCGCCGCATAGGGCGCCGGGGCGATGAGGACGCCGTCCTCCATCAGGGCGACCCGCGCCGAGCGGTCGGTCCCGGACCCGCGAATGCCGATATTCGGACGCAGGCCGAAGCCGTCCTCCTCCTGCAGCACCACACCGGGAGCCTGACGCAGGACGCGGTTGACGTCGGCATAGCCGAAGGTCTGGAGCGCCGCCTCGTCCAGATAGGTGGCCGAGCCGCCGACGGCCCGGGCCTCGGCCGCCGAACCGACAATGACGATCGGGGCGAGGATGGCCGGGTCTTCCGCTGTCGGGGTCGGCGCCGGAACGGGCGACGGCTCCCCGGCCAGGGCCGACGAGGCCGCGGCGGCAAGGGCGAGGGCGAGGGCGGACGTGAGGGTGCGGTGCAAGGAAGGCTCCGGTATGCGAATGCGAATGGCTATCAGAAACCTCTGCGCGCCCGCGGCCCCCTCATGCAAGTGCGAACCATTCTTAAAGTAACCGCGTGTCGGGCGCGCAACACGCGGGTGGAGCGTCAGAACGAACGGGCCTGATCCGGTCCGAAAACCGCGAGACGACGCACGGGCAGCCGCGCATGGTTGGGCCAAACCGGAGCCCGCTCATGACCCCTTTCCACACCCTGCACCGCGAGGGCCTGCTGATCCTGCCCAACGCCTGGGACGGCGGGTCGGCGGCGCTGATGCGCGCCCTGGGGGCCCGGGCGGTGGCGACGACGAGCGCCGGCGTGGCCTGGGCGCTGGGCTGGCCGGACGGGGACGCCCTGCCGGTCGAGCGGGTGGTGCAGGCGGCGCGGGACGTGGTGCGCGGGGCCGGCGGCCTGCCGGTCTCGATCGACATGGAGGGCGGCTATGCCGACGATCCGGCCGAGGTGGCGGCGCTGGCCGGGCGGCTGGTCGAGGCAGGGGCCCAGGGGATCAATATCGAGGACGGGGGCGGGCCGGCGGAGGCGCTGGCGGCCAAGATCGCGGCGGTGAAGGCGGCGGTCGGCGGGGCGCTGTTCGTCAATGCGCGCTGCGACGTCTGGCTGAGAGGGCTGGCGCCCGACGCGCCCGTGGCGGAGGCGGCGCGGCGCGGGGCGCTGTATGCGGCGGCGGGGGCGGACGGGCTGTTCACCCCGGGGTTGACGGATGAGCGGGACATCGCGGCGATGGCGGCGGCGACGGCCCTGCCGCTGAACCTTCTGGCCTGGCCGGGCCTGCCGGACGCGGCGACGCTGAAGGGGCTGGGCGTGCGCCGGCTGAGCGCGGGCTCGGGCATCTGCGGCGCGGTCTGGGGCCGGGCGGCGGCGCTGACGGAGGCGTTTCTGGCGGACGGGCGGTCGGAGCCGCTGGGCGAGGGCGCGATGGGGTGGGCGGAGGTCAATGCGCTGATGCCGGCGGTCGAATGAGCGCGCCCCCGGCCCTGACCCTGTCGCGGATCGGGAGCTCGATCGGGCCGCTGGCGCTGGCCTGTGATGCGACGGGCGTGGTGCGCGGCCTCAGCTTCGGAGACGGACTGATCAAGGCGATGCGGCGGGAGTATCCGGGGGCGGTGCTGGCGGAGGGCGCGGCGCCGGAGCCCGTGGCCGGGGCGCTGGCGGCCTATTTCGCGGGGGACCGGGCGGCGCTGGAGCGGGTGGCCTGGTCGCTGGAGGGGGCGGCGACGGCGGGGTTTCAGCGGCGGGTGTGGGCGGCGCTGGCGAAGGTGCCGGCGGGCGCGACGATCAGCTATGGCGAGATGGCGAAGCGGGCGGGCGAGCCGGGGGCGGCCCAGGCGGCGGGGGCGGCGCTGAACCGCAATCCGATCCCGCTGGTGCTGGCCTGCCACCGGGTGGTGGGGGCGGACGGGTCGCTGACCGGCTTCGGCGGCGGACTGGAGCGCAAGGGCTGGCTGCTGCGCCATGAAGGGGCGTTGTTGCTGTAGGGCGTCTGGAGGGTCCTCGCGCGGCCGGCTGGTTCATCACGAAGGACACGAAGGGACCGGAGATGCGGCGGCGTCAGCGGCTGTCCCCGAGGGTCTGAATTGCGGCTTCGCCGCCTTTGACCTCAGCGACGTCGAGGCTGGCTCTGTCCTCCGCCCGGACCTCTTTGTGACCTCCGTGGCCTTCGTGTCCTTCGTGACCAACCCTGCGCTCGGACCTAGCCGAACAGGCCGATTAGCTCGCGTCCGGCCAGGACGCAGAACAGAAGCCCGCCCGCGACCAGCATGCCGTTCGACAGCCAGCGGCTGCGCCACTCGGCCGGGGTGCGGTCGGAGTTGAGCAGCCAGATCAGGGTCAGGGCGAGGAAGGGCATGAACAGGGCCCCCAGGGCGCCATAGGCGACGATCAGGCCGAAGGGGCGGTCCATGAACAGCAGGGCCATGGGCGGGAAGGTCAGCCAAAGCAGATAGCCGCGGAAGGCGGGGCTGCCCTCCCCCCGGGCCGCAGCCTCATCGGCGCGGCCGCGCATATGGGCGAAGAAGTCGGCGAACATCAGGCTGACTCCGTGCCAGACCCCGATCAGGGACGAGAAGCTGGCGGCGAAGAAACCGACCAGGAACATGATCCCGACCACGTCGCCGAACCGCTCGCGCAGCACGTCGTCGAGGTCGAGCAGGCCGCGGTCGCCCTGCGACAGGGCGATGCCCGAAGCGTACAGCAGCTCCGAGCCGACGATCAGCATGGCCACCACGAAGACGCCGGTGACGGCGTAGCCGACGCGGTTGTCCAGCTTCATCACCCGCATCCAGGCCGGGCCGCGCCAGCCCTTCTCGCCGATCCAGTAGCCATAGGCGGCCAGGGTGATCGTCCCCCCCACCCCGCCGATCAGGCCGAGGGTGTAGAAGGCCGAGCCCGCCGGCAGGGTCGGGACCAGGCCGCGGGCCATGGCCGGCAGGTCGGGGGCGACGATGACGGCCAGGCCGACCACGGTGACGAACATGACGGCGACGAGGCCGGTCATCAGCTTCTCGAACACCGGATAGCGGTTGAACCAGACGAGGACGAGGCCGACCCCGCCGCAGATCATGGCCCAGGTCTTGAGGTCCAGCGCCATGGCCGTGCCGTCCAGCAACGCCGCCAGCGGCAGGGCCGAGGCGGTCATGGCCGTGGCCCCGTAGACGAAGCCCCACAGCACCACATAGACGCCGAAATAGAGGGTGGCCCAGTTGAGCCGCCCGGCGAACCAGCCCGGCCCGAGGCTGGACCAGCCGTCGAAGATGGTGCGGCCCGACGACAGGGCCCAGCGGCCGACGGCCTCGGCCAGGGAGATCTTCAGCAGGGTCCCGGCCACGGCCGCCCACAGCAGGGCGTAGCCGAACATCGAGCCGGCGATCAGGGTCGCGACGAGGTCGCCCGCCCCCACGCCGGTGGCGGCGGCGACGATGCCCGGACCAATCAGGCGCCAGCGGCTGCCGGGCGCGGGGGTGGTGTCGGGGACGGCGTCGGTCATGCGGCTGAGACTCCTTCGACAGGGAGCCTAGCGGCAAGTGAGGCGGGTTGTCTTCGCAGACGACCCGCCTCCCTGTTTTTAGCGGCGGATCTGGACCCGGGCCTCGAGGTCGGCCCAGCGGCGGGTCAGGTCGCGGAGTTCGTCACGCAGGCGGGCGGCTTCGGTGCGGCTGATCTGGCCGCTGCGCTCGGCGGCGGTGATGCGGGCTTCCAGGGCGACGGCGCGGCCGTCCTGGCCGTAGCCGCCGTCGTATGCGACGTCGCCGAGGCGGCGGTCGAGGTCGGCCAGGCGGCGGGTCAGGTCCTCACGCTCGCGGTCGCTGAGGCCGTCGCGCTGGTAGCTGGTCTCGACGCGGACGAGGGCGTCGAAATCGCTGCGCAGGCGGCTGGCCTCGGTGCGGCTGATGCGGCGGTCGTTGAGGGCGACATCGATGCGGGCGTTGAAGGCCGCGCGCTGGTCCGACAGCGAGCGCCAGCCGTAGCCGTCGTCATAGCCGCCGTCGTTGAGCTCGTCGCCGACGCGCTGCGAGAGGGCGCGGTAGCGGGTGCGCAGGTCGGTGCGTTCCTGGATCGTCAGCCGGCCGTCGGCGGCGTAGCGGGCCTCCAGCTGGACCAGGGCGTTGTATTCCGAGGCCAGCCGGTTGGCCTCGGTGCGGCTGAGCGAGCCGTCGCGGATGCCGGCGTCGATGCGGGCTTCCAGCGCCTCGCGGCGCTCGGCCAGGGGGCGACGGCCCTGGTCGTAGTCCTGCTCGACCTGCCGGTCATTGCCGAAGGCGTCGCCGAACACGGCCCCGAACAAGGCGCCGATGATGCCGCCCGGCTGCTGCATCGGGACAGTGGACTGACCGCCGTAGCCGCCGCCGTTGTCAGGATAGAGGGCGCCGACCGTGGCGCGGGCGCCGGTGCAGCTGAGGACGCCGTCGCGGTTGGCGATCGAGGAGCGGCAGTCCACCGGACGCAGCGAGCTCCAGCGCCAGCCGCCGTCGGCCTGGCACTCGGCCGAGACATAGCCGTTGGCCAGCTGCTGGACGTTGCGGCACGAGTTGGGGAGGTCGCGGGCCTGGCTGTTGTAGGCGGTGTAGGGCGTCTGGGCCTGGGCCGCGCCGGCGGCGGACAGAAGCAGGGCGCCCGCGGCGAGCGCCGAGAGGGTGTGGGTGATGGCGGTCATGGGGATGTCTTTCCGGGTGAGGGGGACCCTGTTGCCGGAGAGAACGGCAGTCGGCGGCGAAAGGTTGCGGGGGGCGCCGGGTGCGCTATCCCTTTCCGATGACCGCGCTCCCTCTGAACGAGATGCTCCTGCTGCTCGCGGCCCTGACGGCGGCGGGGCTGGTGGGCGGTCTCGTGGCCGGGCTGTTCGGGGTCGGGGGCGGGACGGTGATCGTGCCGGCGGTCTTCTATGCCTTTGAAGTGCTCGGCGTCGGGGGCGAGGGCAATCTGCACACGGCGATCGGGACCTCGCTGCTGACCATCGTCGCCACCTCGTGGCGGTCGCTGAAGGCGCACCGGTCGCACGGGGCGGTGGACGAGGTCGTGCTGAAGACCTGGACGCCGTGGGTGGCGGCGGGGGCTCTGATCGGGGCGGCGGTGGCGGGCGCGACCTCGATGACGGGGCTGGCCATCGTCTATGGCGTCTGTCTGCTGGTGGTGGCGGCGCAGATGGGGCTGCTGCCGGAACGGGTGACGTTGCGGCGGGACCTGCCGGAGGGCTGGGGGCGGCGGGCGACCGGGACGGTGATCGGCGGGCTGTCGGCCATGATGGGGATCGGCGGCGGCAGTTTCGGCGGCATGATGATGATGCTGTGCGGACGGCCGGTGCATCAGGCGGTGGCGACGGCCTCGGGCTTCGGCCTGGCCATCGGGGCGGCGGCGACCCTGGGCTTCATCGTGTTCGGCTGGGACGCGGGCGGCCGGCCGCCGCTGTCGCTGGGCTATGTCAACGTGCCCGGGGCGATCGTGATGGCGGTGCTGACCACGGCGGTGGCGCCGTGGGGGGCGAGGCTGGCGCACGCGCTGGACCGGGCCGTGCTGCGGCGGGCGTTCGCGCTGTGGCTGCTGGCGACGGCGGGGGCGGTGGTGTGGAAGGCGCTGTAGGGGTGGTTAGTGGTTAGTGGTTAGTGGCTAGTGGTTGGCCACCGCCTGCGGGGTAGCGCGGACAGCGCCGCCCTTCCGCCGCCAGCGACGCTACAACCACTAACCACTAACCACTAATCACTTCTCAGGGCCGCAGCGTGATCTCGGCCGGCGTCGCGCTGAAGGACGAGAGGCGGCCGAGGTAGCTCATGCCCAGCAGGCTGTGGGGCAGGCCGCGCTCGACGACCAGGGCCTCGACCTGTTCGACGCGGGCGCCGGCGACGGCGACGCTGCGCAGGGCGACCGGGGCGGCGCGGACGGGGCCGGAGGCGGTGATCACCGTGCCCGAGAAGTCGCCGGGCTGGAGCCCCAGGCCGAGGCGGGCGGCGTCGGCGGGGGTCAGGACCACCAGACTGGCGCCGGTGTCGACCATCAGGCGTACTGCCTCGCCATCGATCCGGGCCTCGGCCCAGTAGTGGCCGTCGGCGGCCTTGAACACCCGGGCCGGGGCGCCGTGGGCGGCGGCGTGGACCGGCGCCGGCACAGCGGCGTGCGCCTGCCCCCGCGCGTCGGCGTGGTTCAGCCACCAGGCTGTGCTCAGGGCGGAGGCCACGGCCAGGGCCATGACTCCGGCGGAGGAAAGGTCGACACGCATACGCAGCTCGCCGTGGACGCGCCGCTTCTGCGGCCTGTCCGGTGTCGCACAGGGCGGTTGGGATGCGGTGAAGGGGCGTGGTTTGCGGGGGGTTAAGGGGGAGGCGAGTGACTAGTGGTTAGGGATTAGTGGCTGGCCGCCACCTGTGGGGTGGCGCGGGCAGCGCCGCCCTTCCGCCGACGGCGACGCTGCAATCACAAACCACCAGCCACTAATCACCCCGCGCACGCGCCGGCAGCTCCGCCATGATCCGCGCCCGCTCCTGATCCGTGAACCCGCTCCAGCCGCCGATCTCGGACAGGGTGCGCCAGCAGCCGAGGCAGAGGCTGGTGGCGCCGTCGACGACGCAGACCTTGACGCACGGGCTGGCGATGCTGCGGGGCGGGCCGTGTGGATTTTTTGCGACAGTTGATGACATGAATACGAAATATGGTCCGGCATCGGAGTAAAAACAGTTGCGTTTTTCGCCCTTCGCGGTTAGCTTGACGATGACGCGAAACGACTATGACGGTGAGATTCCCGAAAAGCACGACGCGTCTCTTTTCATCGATGACCCGAAAGGAGGCGCCCCATGAACGATCGAGACCGCAATCTGCAGCACGCCATGATGTCCTTCGCCCTGTGGGGCGGGATGCTGGTGAATACGAAGAACGGCCATGGCGCCGGCGACCGGGTGATCAGCCACCCGTCCAACTTCGTGCCCATCAAGCTTCGCAAGCGCGACTAGACGCCCGCGTCGCCGCAGACGACCCAGCCCCGGTCCGCAAGGTCCGGGGCTTTGCAATTCCACTGTCAGGCCTGGTCAGTCGCGGACGCCGCCGACCTGTGCCAGTGTCGCGGCTCGAGGGGTGGAGACCATGTTCAGGCTGAAGGCGACTCTGATCGACATGTCGCTCGCGCGGCCCTGGCGGACCGGCTGGTCCGCGGACCGCGGGGTGGATTTCTCGCTCGCCGCGACGGCCCGGCCCGAGCCCCCTCCCCCGGCCGCGTCCGACGCGGCGGCGGCCGAGCCGGTCTGTTTCATCGATGAGCACCGGGCGGCGCCGGACCTCGCCGGCCCGGACGCGGTCGCGGCGCCCCGAAGCGTGGACACGCCCGACCTGAGAGCCTGGTGGTCGGCCGCGGGCAAGCCGTCCCGGACCTGACCGCCGGCCCGAGATTGCGGCGGGGCCGCGCGTGCGGCACACCGGTCCCATGACCCTGATCCGCCGAGACCGCCGCGACCATATCGAACTCTGGACCCTGGACCGGCCCGACCGGCTGAACGCCCTTCCCGATCTGGAGGACGGCGAGGCCTTCGCAGCGGCCTGCGAGGCGGTGAACGCCGACCCCGGGGTGCGCTGCGTGATCCTGACCGGAGCCGGGCGGGCGTTTTCGGCGGGCGGCGACCTGAAGGCGATGAGGGACCGGCGCGACATGTTCGCCGGGACGGGATCCGAAATCCGGGAGCGCTATCGCCGCGTGGTGCACCGGATCGTGCGTTCGCTGTACGGGCTGGAGGTTCCGCTGGTGGCGGCGGTCAACGGGCCGGCCATGGGACTGGGCTGCGACATCGCCGGGCTGGCGGACATCCGCATCGCCTCGGAGACGGCCAGCTTCGGCGTGCCGTTCCTGAAGCTGGGCATTCTCCCGGGCGACGGCGGGGCCTGGCTGATGCCGCGCAACATCGGCTATGCCCGGGCCGCCGAGATGCTGTTCACCGCCCGGGTGCTGGACGCGAGGACGGCGATGGACTGGGGCCTGGTCAGCCGGGTGGTCGCGCCCGAGCGGCTGATGGACGAGGCGATGGAGATCGCGGCGGACGTCGCCTCCCGCGCGCCCCAGGCCCTGCGCATGACCAAGGCCCTGCTGCGCCAGGGCCGCGACGCGACCTTCGACCAGATCCTCGAGATGACCGCCTCGATGCAGGCGCTGGCGCACCTGAGCGATGACCACCTGGAGGGGGTGACGGCGGCGCTGGAGAAGCGGGGGGCGGTGTTCGAAGGGAAGTGAGTGGTTAGTGGTTAGTGGCTAGTGATTGCAGCGTCGCCGTCGGCGGAAGGGCGGCGCAGTTCGCGCGTCCTCACAGGCGGTGGCCAGCCACTAATCACTCGCCACTAGCCACTCTTCCCTACCCCGCCTGCGCCGGGGCCTGCATCGAGCGGGTGGCGGGGACGCCGGCGGCGACTTCCCGCGGCGCGCCGGCGGTCTCGCCCGGCTTCATGAATTTCACCAGCACCCGCTGACCGATCAGCAGGGGGGCGTCGCCGGCGGTGACGACGACCTCGACGACCCGTTCGTCCGAGCGCTGCGAGGGGTCGTCCGAGGCCAGTTTGCGGGCGCCGAAGACGGCGGCGCGGCGCAGGACGGTGCCGACATAGACCTTGGAGGGGTCGCCCTCGGGCGTGATCTCGACGGCCTGGCCGGTGGAGATGTTGGGGATGTCGCTTTCAACGATCTCGGCGCGGGCGATGCGGGGGGCGTCGGGCTCGAGGTCGAACATGTTGGAGACGTTCAGGGTCGAGGCGCCGGCGCCGGGGTTGGCGTAGCGGCGGACGATGCGGCCCGACTGGGGCGCGCGGATCACGGTCAGTTCGACGTTGTAGGCGGCCTGGTCGCGGCGGGCGCGGGCGGTCTGGACCGCGGCCTGTTGCGAGGCGAGGCGGGCCTGGGCCTGGGCGATGGCGTCGCGGGCCTGGTCCATGCGCTGGGCGGCGACGAAATTGGTGGCCACCAGCTGCTGCAGGCGGTCGTGCTCGCGCTGGGCGGTGCGGATGTCGACCTGGATCAGGCGAAGCTGGCTTTCGGCCTGGGCGACGTCGGCGTTGGCGCTGGACAGGGCCAGGCGCGGCTCATCGTCTTCCTGGCGGGCGAGGATCTGGCCGGCGACGACGCGGTCGCCCTCCTGCACCAGCACTTCGCGGACGACGCCGCCGCGGCGGGCCGCGATCTGGATGATGCCGCCCTCGACGTCGACCTTGCCGTTGGCGATGGCCGCATAGGGGCTCTCGACCCGGGTGGCGGCGGCCTTTTCTTCCTCGGCCTTCTTCGCCTTGCCGGCGTTCTGCATGAAGGTGAAGCCGACGATGACGACAACGATCAGCACGAGGCCGATCCAGAGCCATTTGTTCTTGAGGAAGGCGGGCATGGTGGAGTTCCTGAGGCGGTTCAGTGCGACGCCAGCGTGGCGTCGGGATTGGGGGTGCGGCGCTGATCGTCGATGATCACGCCGTCTTCGATCTTGATGACGCGGTCGGCCCATTCCTCGAGGCGAGGATCGTGGGTCACGCAGATGACCGCGGCGCCGTGTTCGGTGGCGGCGCGGCGCAGAAGCCGGATGACGATCTGCCCGTTCTCGCCGTCGAGGGCCGAGGTCGGTTCGTCGGCGAACAGGATCTGCGGATTCTTGGCCAGGCAGCGGGCGATGGCGACACGCTGCTTCTCGCCGCCGGACAGGATCGAGGGCCGCTGGTGCAGGCGCGGGCCGAGGCCGACCTCCTGGAGGGTGGCGGTCGCCTGGCGCCGGGCCTCGCTCTTGGACATCCCCTGGAACTTCAGCACGATCTCGACCTGTTGCAGGGCGGTCAGGGCCGGGAAGAGGTTGAAGCCCTGGAAGATGAAGCCACAGTGGTCGAGACGGAATTTGTCGATCTTGCCCGACGAGAGTTTCCACAGGTCGTCGACGTCGAGGGTGTCGACCCGGCCCTCTTCCGGCCGCAGCAGGCCGGACAGGGCGGCGATCAGGGTCGACTTGCCCGAGCCGGACGGACCCATGACCATGGTCAGGTCGCCGTGGCGGGCGTCGAAGTCCACGCCCTTCAACACCTCGATGAAGGTCTTGCCGGACTTGAACCGCTTCACCAGGCCCTTGGCCTCGATGGCGAAATCGCCGTGTTTTCCGTGCGCCTTGGTATGAGCGGTCATCGCAGCAGATCCGCGGGCTGGCTGTTCTTGAGAATGCCGAGGGACAGCAGGCCCGACAGCATGGCGATGACGACGAGGCCGCCGCCGACGATGACCAGCAGGATCGGCGGCAGGGAGATGATCACAGCGTTGGCGAGGGCCAGCATCTGCACCAGCAGGGTCAGGCCGATGGCGGCGGCGACGCCGACGAGGCCGACCCAGAAGCTGAGCTCCATGACGATCCGGTTCAGCGAGCCCATGCCGACGCCCAGGGCCCGCAGCGAGGCGAACTCCTTGATGTTGGCCATGATGGCGCCGCGCAGGGTCTGCCAGGTGATGGCCACGCCGATGATGGTGCCCAGGACCACGCAGCCGCCGATGATGATGACGAGAATGCCTTCCTCGAACATGGCCCCGGCGTTGGCGTCGGCCAGCTCCTGACGCGTCCAGGCCTTCCACTGACCGTCGCCGAGGGTGTTCAGCTGGGCCGCGACACGATCGGCCTGGGCCGGGTCGCGCAGCTTGACCATCAAGGGGCCGACCCGCGGTCCGGTGTCGGCCTGGCCGAGCATCCGCAGCGTGTCGCGGGACATGACGATATTGGCCTGCATCATGTTGGGATAGCCGCGGGTGATGCCGACCACCGTCACCGTCTGGCCGTTGTAGAGGGCCTTGTCGCCGAGCTTGACGCCCAGTTTGGTCACGGCCGTCTCGTCGATGGCCACGGTGTAGGGCTGGCGCAGGGCGTCGACCAGTTCCTGGGAATAGTCAGTCGGAATGGTCACCGCGCCGGGCGTGGTGTCGATGATGCTGGCCTGGACGAACTGCTGGCGCGGCGCGCGTTGGCGCGCCCGGTCGGCCTGGGACATGGTGGGGTCGACGTTCTTGACCGACTGGAACGATCCGCCCGCGCCGTCCAGCGGCTGGACCTCGACCACCTGCGGGTTGCGGTAGGCCAGGGGGATGAAGCGCCGGGGCACGCCCGACGGTCCGCCGATCAGGCTGGTGGCCCCGGGCTGCATGATGATGATGTCGGCGCTGGACCGTTCAATGGTCGCGGTGAAGCCCTTGCCGATGCCGATGAAGACACCGGTCATGGCGAGGACCAGCAGGCCCGACAGGGCGAGGGCCATGACGGCGGCCATATAGCGGCGCCACTCATAGAGAAGGGTTGAAAGTGCAAGCGACATGGAAACGGAAAGACCCCTGACGTTGAGAGCTATCTGACGATGCAAGGGAGCGGGGCCAAGTTAAATCGGGGTAAGGCGCCCCGGCCGGCCCCTCAACGTCCCTCGCCGTCAGGTGATGGACGGACCTCGCTGATCGGGTCTATCAGTGTGCAACAGGCGGCGACGACCGCCGTCCCCGGGAGAATTCGCAGAATGTCGCTTCGTTCGCTTCGCGCCGCCTTTTCGGCGACCGCCTCGATCGCCGCCGTGGCCGGCGTGCTGGCCATACTGGGCGCCCCGTCGTCCGCCCGCGCCGATGAAGGCATGTGGACCTTTGACAATTTCCCGATCCAGACGGTGAACGACAAATACGGCACCCGGATCGACCAGGCGTGGCTGGACCGGGTCCGCAACGCCGCCGTCCGCATCCAGGGCTGCTCGGCCTCCTTCGTGTCTGATGAAGGCCTGATCCTGACCAACTGGCACTGCGTCGTCGGCTGCGTGCAGGAACTGTCCACGCCCGAGCAGGACTTCGTGAAGAACGGGTTCCTGACCGCCAACCGCGAGGAAGAGCGCCGCTGCCCGGGCCAGACCGCCGAGGTGCTGGTCGACATCGTCGATGTGACCGACCGGGTCCTGGCGGCCGGCGAAGGCCTGGAAGGCGCGGCCTTCAACGCCGCCCGCTCGGCCGCGACCAGCGCCATCCAGACCGAAGCCTGCGCCGGCGACCCGAAATTCAACTGCCAGGTGATCAGCTTCTATCGCGGCGGCCGCTACGCCCTGTACAAATTCCGCCGCTATGACGACGTCCGGCTGGTGTTCGCGCCCGAGAACCAGGCGGCCTTCTTCGGCGGCGACCCCGACAATTTCAACTTCCCGCGCTACGCCCTCGATGCCGGCTTCCTGCGCGCCTATGAGGACGGCCGTCCGGTCGAGAGCCCCAGCTTCCTGCGCTGGAACCCGAACGCCCCGGCCGAGGGCGACGTGACCTTCGTGGCCGGCAATCCCGGTTCGACCTCGCGCCTCCTGACCATGAGCCAGCTGGAGCGTCTGCGCGACCAGCAGCTGCCGGTCATGCTGATCCAGGCCTCGGAGCTGCGCGGCCGCCTGCTGGAATATTCGCTGACCGGCGATGAGGCCAAGCGGCTGGCGTTCGACCCGATCTTCGGTCTCGAGAACAGCTTCAAGGTCTATTACGGCCAGCAGGGGGCCCTGACCGATCCGGCCTTCATGGCCGCCAAACGCGAGGCCGAGGCCGAGCTGCGCGCCCGCGTCGCCGCCGACCCCAATCTGGTGCAGCAGATCGGCGACCCCTGGACCGAGCTGGAGCGGGTGCAGGCCACGGCGCGCGACCTGTATCTGCCCGTCCGTCAGCTGCAGCAGGCCGCCGGCGGCGGTTCGACCCTTTACCAGATGGCCCGCGGCATCGTCCGGGCGTCCAAGAACACGTCGATGACCGAGGCGCAGCGCGCGCGTCTGGTCGCCGCCGTGGGCGCCGAGACGCCGATCGCGATGGAGATGGAAGAGCTGCGCCTGCGCTACTGGCTGTCGAAGACCCGCGAATATCTGACCGTCGACAATGCCGAGGTGAAGGCCATGCTGGGCCGCGAAAGCCCCGAGGCCCTGGCCGAACGGCTGATTTCCGGCACCCAGATGGAAGACGCCGCCTTCCGCGCCCGGGCCGCGACCATGACGACCGAGGAGCTGGCGGCCGCCGATCCGCTGCTGGCCTTCGTCATCGCCAATGACGACGCCGCCCAGGCCATCGGCGCGCGCTGGGCCGCCGAGGTCGACGCCCCGACCGCCCGCGCGGCGGAACGGGTCGCCCAGGCCCGGTTCGCGGTCTACGGCACCAACCAGTATCCGGACGCCACCTTCTCGCTGCGCCTGTCCTACGGCCAGGTCCAGGGCTGGACCCATCGCGGCGTCACCGTGCCGCCGTTCACCTATATGGGCGGGCTGTACGAGCGGGCCACGGGCGCCGAGCCGTTCAACGCGGCCCAGGCCTTCCTGGACAATCAGTCCCGGGTGAACATGGACACGGTCTATGACTTCGTCTCGACCAACGACATCATCGGCGGCAACTCGGGCTCGCCCGTGATCAACGCCGCCGGCGAGGTCATCGGCGCGGCCTTCGACGGCAACATCCACTCGCTGGGCGGGTCTTTCGGCTATGACGGCGAGCTGAACCGCACGGTGTCGGTGTCGACGGCGGCGATCACCGAGGCGCTGCGCAACATCTATCCGAGCCCCCACCTGCTGGAAGAGCTGGGGGTGGAGTAACAACCACCCGTCTCCCTCCCCCGCCGGGGGAGGGATGTCGGCGCGTCAGCGACGACAGGGTGGGGGCGCTTCGGCGAGACAGGCACGCGCTCGCGTCGCCCAGCCCTCCCTGCCCGGTCGCTACGCGACCACCCTCCCCCGAGGGGGAGGGAGAGCGCCCTTAGTGGAGATTCCCATGCGTCACCTCACCCCCGCCCTCGCCGCCGCCCTGCTGACCCTCGCCGCCGGAGGCGCGGCGCAGGCCGAGGAAGGCATGTGGACCTTCGACAATTTCCCGATCGCGCGGGCCAACGCCACGCTGGGGACGAACATCGACCAGGCCTGGCTGGACCGGGTGCGGCTGAGTTCGGTCAAGTTCGGCGGCTGTTCGGCGGGGATCGTCTCGGCCGAGGGGCTGGTGATGACGAACAATCACTGCGTCTCCAGCTGCGTGGCCAATCTGTCGACCCAGGCCGTCAACTACGCCGAGACCGGCTTCACGCCGCGGACCCGCGAGGAGGAGCTGAAATGCCCCGGCGGGACGGCGGAAATCCTGACCGACATCGCCGATGTGACCGCGCGGATGCAGGCCGCCGGCGCGGGTCTGGAGGGCCAGGCCTTCACGCGGGCGCGCGACGCCGAGGCGGGCCGGATCGAGCAGGAAGCCTGCGGCGGCGACGCCGGCAAACGCTGTCAGGTGGTCAGCCTGTATCGCGGCGGCCAGTTCAAACTCTATACCTACAAGCGCTATTCGGACGTGCGTCTGGCCTGGGCGCCGGAAGACCGGGCGGCGACCTTCGGCGGGGATCTGGACAATTTCAGCTTCCCCCGCTTCTCCATCGATGCCGCCTTCATCCGGCTTTACGAGAACGGCGCCCCGGCGGCGACGCCGACGCATTTCGTCTGGAACGCCGACCAGCCGGTCGAGGGGACGCCGGTGTTCGTCTCGGGCAGCCCCGGCTCGACCCAGCGGCTGCTGACCCAGGACCAGCTGTTCACCATCCGCGACGTGGTGTTGCCGATGGACCAGCTGCTGGCCAGCGAACTGCGCGGACGGCTGATCCGGTTCTCCGAGGAGAGCGAGGAGAACGCCTTCATCGCCATGGATCCGATCTCGGGCGTCGAGAACACCTACAAGCGCGGGCGCGGGCGGATGGCGGCGCTGATCGACGCCGGCTTCATGGCCACGCGCGCCGAGGGCGAGACGGAGTTCCGCCGGCGGGTGGCGGCCGACGCGGCCCTGACCGCGCGGATCGGCGATCCCTGGGGCGAGCTGACGGCGGTGCAGCCGATCCTGCGCGAACTGTATCCGGCCATGGCCCTGCTGGAAGGCGGGACGGGCGTGGGCACGACGGCGGTCGGCGGCGGTTCGCAGCTGTTCAGCTGGGCCCGGACGCTGGTGCGGGGCGCCCAGGAACGGGAGAAGCCCTCGGCCGAACGCCTGCCCGAATACGCCGACAGCCGGCTGGCCGGGGTGCAGTCGGGCCTGTTCGCCGAACGGCCGGTCTATCCCAGCCTTGAACAGGTGCGGATGGAGTGGTGGCTGTCCAAGACGCGCGAATGGCTGACGGTCGACGATCCCCGGATCGAGACCCTGCTGGGCGAGGAGTCGCCGGAGGCGCGCTCGGCGCGACTGGTCGAGACGACCTCGCTGGCCGATCCGGCCGTGCGCCGGGCGCTGTGGGAGGGCGGACTGGCCGCGATCGAGGCCTCGGACGACCCGATGATCCGCTATCTGCTGGCCTTGCAGGAACCGACCCGCGCCATCCGTTCGGATTGGGAGGCGCGCGTCGAAGCCCCGACCGCCCGGGCCTCGGAGCGCCTGGCCGCCGCGCGGTTCGCGGCCTATGGCGACGCCGTCTATCCGGACGCCACGGGCACGCTGCGGCTGACCTATGGCCGGATCGAGGGCACGGACGTTCCGGGCCAGCGCTGGGGCCCCTTCACCACCTTCGACGGCCTGTGGGACCGGGCGACCGGCGCGGTTCCGTTCGACGTGGCGCCGAAGCTGCTGGCCGCGCGCGGGCGGATCGACGGCGACACGGTGCTGAACATGGCGGTGTCGTCCGACACCATCGGCGGCTCCTCGGGATCGCCGGTGGTCAATGCGGCGGGCGAGATTCTGGGCGCCAATTTCGACTCCACCGTCCTGACCCAGCGCAACGCCTATGGCTATGACGTCAACGTCAACCGCTCGGTGATCGTGACCACCGGCGCGGTGACGACGGCGCTGCGCGATGTGTACGGGATGGAACGGCTGGTGCGGGAGCTGGGCGTCCGCTGACGCGGACGCGGTGGCTGGTCGCTAGTGGCTAGTGGTTAGTGGTTAGTGGTTGGCCACCATCGGGGCCGCGGCACGGACAGCGCCGCCCTTCCGCCGCCAGTGAAGCGGCCATCACTAATCACTAGCCACTAACCACTTCCCGGCAGCGGCGGCTGGGACAGTGCGCACCGCCGCCGCTGGAGCCAATCCCTAGATCTGGCTCATCTTCTGCTGGGCCTTCGAGAAATACTGCCAGCCGGTCCAGACGGTGACGATGGCGGCCACCCAGATCAGGATGTAGGCGAAGGTCTGGAAATGGGGCTGCCATTCCAGCGGCAGGCCGAAGCCGTCCCAGAGCAGGACCAGCTGCAGGCAGGCCAGGGCCACCATCTGCAGGACCGTCTTCCATTTGGCCAGGACGGTGACCGGCAGTTTGACCTTGCCGGCGACGGTCTCGCGCAGGGCCGAGACGGCGAACTCGCGGAACAGGATCAGGCCGCACGGGATGGCGATCTGCGGCAGGGCGCCCCAGGCCAGGACGCCGAGGATGGCGCCGGTGATCAGCACCTTGTCGGCGATCGGATCGAGGATGGCGCCCCAGCGGGTCGTGCTGTGCCAGCGCCGCGCCAGATAGCCGTCGACCCAGTCGGTCGAGGCCGCGACCACGAAGATCACGAAGGCCGTCCGCCCGAAGCGGAACTGGTCGTCGGGGCTCAGATACTCCGACATGAAGGGAATGCCCTGCGGGGCGGCCCCGGCCAGGATCAGGAACATGATCACCCCGGCGACCAGCCGCAGGCCGGTCAGGATGTTGGGAATGGGATTGGCGTGGGGATTGGGGGTCATGGGGCGCTCCGGTACCTCAACGCGATCTGCCACGCTTCGCTCCCTGAAGCGAGACTCAGGCCGGTCCCTACTCCGCCAGGGACACGAATGCGCCGTCGCGCAGCGAGCGCAGCACGCCGTCGGCGATGCCGAAATGGACGCCGCTGAGGGCGAGCGTGCCGGCCGCCTCGCGCTCGGCGATCCACGGGAAGGTCCGAAGATTGTCCAGCGACAGGCGGACCACGGCTTCCTCGGCCGCCTGCTCCGCCTCCTCCGGCGCGCAGGCCTCGCAGACACGGCGCACGACGGGCGCGCCCTGGGCGACCCAGGGGGCGACGAAGTCCTGACAGTTGTCGGGCGCGCCGTAGCGCATGGCGTTGACGCCGCCGCAATGGGCGTGACCCAGGACCATGATGCGCGAGACGTTCAGCACCTTGACCCCGAATTCCAGCGCCGCCGAGACCCCGTGCAGCAGGCCGTCCGGCTCATAGGGCGGGACCAGATTGGCGACGTTGCGGACCACGAACAGCTGGCCGGGCGCGGTGTCGAAGATCAGGGCGGGGTCGGCGCGGCTGTCGGAGCAGGCGACGACCAGGGTGTGCGGCTTCTGGCCGTCGGCGGCGAGCGCCTCGTACTGGGCCTTGGCTTCGGGCCAGTGGTCCTCACGGAAGCGGCGATAGCCGGAGAGCAGGGCGTCGCGGGATTCGTCGGTCATGGGACCCGTATAGGCAATGCGATCCCGGAGTGGGAGGGGGGGGCGCTCCGCGCGATCGCAGCGGCTGACAGGGATCCGTCGACGACCGGCGCGTGAAATGCGCGAACCTGGTTCCTGTCGATTGCCTTCATGCGTTTACGCATATCTCACCTGCGAATTTCCGCAATATACTCAATATATGCATATGTTATTCGCAGCTGCACAGGAGACCTTCCATGATCAAGATCCTCAGCGCAGTCACACCCATCCTCGCCGCGACGGGTCTGGCGGCCTGTCATACGACGCCGGCGCCGGACTCCGGCTTCCTCGTGAGCTACGCTGGCATGGAGGCGCCCCGGGGGCCGGGACACGCATCCATCCGGCAGCGCCGCGACGACGACGCCTCGGACGCCGTCCGGAGCGTGTTTCTCGAGCCGGCGCTCTTCGCACCCCGGGTCGGGGATGAGTTGAGCCCGACGGAGCGCTCCATGGTGCTGCACGAGGTGGATCGCCAGATCTGTTTCGAGGTCAGCGAGCGCTTCTCCCTCGCGTCCGCGCCAACGCATGAAGCCGCCAGGGTGCGGACGGCTGTCGTACGTCTGCACCCGACCGGTCGCGCGGGCTCTGCGTTCAGCGCGGCCGCGGGTTTCTTCGTGCCCGTCGTCAACCTCCGGGTCCCCGGCGCCACCGGCGGCATCGCCGTCGAGTCCGAGATGCTTGAGGCCGGGACCGGCCGCCAGATCGGCGCCGTCTCCTGGGCGCGCAATGCGCAGGTGGTGGGCATGGATACACCCTCGCTGTCCCGTGTCGGCGACGCGCTGCAGATGGCCGAGCCCATGGGCGACGCGGTCGGCGACGCCTTCGCGACACGGGCCCGCGAAGTGACCGAGAACCCCGTGCCCGACCCCTGCGCCGCCTTCGGGCCGCGCCATGACATCGGCCGCGCCGCAGCCGGCATCGCGGTCAACCTGGTGACGGGGCTCTATTCGCCCGAAGTGTCGGGAACCGGCGCCCCGGCCCCCATGCCCGGGGAGTGAGGGATCAGGCCGGTCGGCCCTCCTGTCGCCGCCTCAGCCAGGATCTGTTTATGTTTTCCAGTCTCTCGACGAGGGCCAAGAGGTCATCGTCTCGCCGCCGCCCGCCGACCAGCGCCGAAACGCGGCGGGCCAATATCCACCGGAACCTGTTTCTCTGGGTGCTGCAGACCTGGCTGGCCCTGTTCTACATCGGCGCCGGCTATGCGAAGCTCAGCCAGTCGCACGCCATGTTGGCCCTGCTGATGACCTGGCCGGGCCAGGTCGGCCCCGGCCCGCTTCACGCGATCGGCTGGATGGAGCTGGGCCTCGCTGCGAGCGTCGTCACGCCCCTGATTTCCTGGGAGGACTTTCGTCCCGTCCTGCTGACCGGCGCCCTGGGCATTCTGGTTGAAGCAGCCGTCATGGCGGGGTTCCACGCCCTTGAACAGGACGGCTTTCTGGCGGTCATCAACGCCCTGCTCGTGCTGATGGCCCTGACGGTGATTGTCGGCCGATGGCCGGGACGGGCCCCAAACGACGATATTCCATCCCGCCCCCGGTAGGTCCCCAACATCCGCCCGGCGCCCGCGCTGGATCGAGCGGTCGAAGGTGACGACGGCCCTACCGCCCCTCCGGATGGAAAAACGCAAAGATCCGCTCCGCCATCGGCTGGTTGATGCCCTCGACCTTGACCAGATCGGCCACCGAGGCGCGGCCGACGCCCTTGGCGGAGCCGAAGGCGTGCAGCAGGGCCTTCTTGCGGCCGGGGCCGATGCCTTCGATCTCGTCGAGCGGGTTCTTCTTGATATCCATCGAGCGGCGGGTCCGATGGGCGCCGTTGGCGAAGCGGTGGGCCTCGTCGCGCAGGCGCTGGACGTAGTAGAGGGCCGGCGATTTCAGCGGCAGCATGAAGGGCGGCTTGCCCGGCATGAAGAACCGCTCCATGCCGGCGTCGCGGTCCGGGCCCTTGGCCACGCCGACGGCGGTGATGTCGTCCAGACCCAGATCAGCCAGCACGGCCAGCACCTCGGCCAGCTGGCCGGCGCCGCCGTCGATCAGCAGCAGGTCGGGGCGGACCACCTCCTCGCCCGCATCCTCGTCCTTCACCAGCCGGCCGAAGCGGCGGCGCATGACCTCGCGCATCATGCCGTAGTCGTCGCCGGGGGTCAGGTCCTCGCCCTTGATGTTGAACTTGCGGTACTGCGACTTCTGGAAGCCCTCGGGCCCAGCCACGACCATGCCGCCGACGGCGTTGGTGCCCTGGATGTGGGCGTTGTCGTAGATCTCGATCCGCTCGGGCCGGCTGTCCAGACCGAAGGCCTCGCAGACCTCGTCGAGGATTTTTCCCTGGGCCGAGCCCTCGGCCATCTTGCGGCCCAGGGCCTCGCGGGCATTGGTCAGGGCGTGGTCGACGAGGTTGAGTTTGTCGCCGCGACGGGGATTGGCGATCTCGACCTTGCGTTCGGCCTTCAGGGAGAAGGCCTCTTCCAGCAGTTCGAGCTCGTGCGGCCGGACGTTGGACAGGATCAGACGCGGGATCGGCTTGTCCTCGTAGAACTGGCCGAGGAAGGCGGCGAGGATTTCGGGGTCCGTGTCGGTCTTGTCGACGCGCGGGAAATAGGCCCGTCCGCCCCAGTTCTGGCCGCCGCGATAGAAGAAGACCTGCACGCAGGCCTGGCCGCCCTCGCTGAACAGGGCGAAGACGTCGGCCTCGGCCACGCTGTCGGCGCTGACGGAATTCTCCATCGAGATGGCCGACAGGGCGCGGATGCGGTCGCGCACGCGGGCGGCCTGTTCATAGTCCATCGCCTCGGCGGCGGCGCTCATCTCGTCGGACAGGCGGGCGATGACGGCGCGCGACTTGCCCTTCAGGAAGGCCGAGGCCTCGTCGACCAGGCCGGCGTAGTCCTCGAGCGAGATCAGGCCCGTGCAGGGGGCCGAGCAGCGCTTGATCTGATGCAGCATGCAGGGCCGGGTGCGGGTCTCATAGACGCTGTCGGAACAGGACCGCAGCAGGAAGGCCTTCTGCAGGGTGTTCAGGGTCCGGTTGACCGCCCAGGTCGAGGCGAAGGGGCCGAAATAGTCGCCGGGGGTGGTGTGGGCCCCGCGGTGTTTCCGCACCTGGGGCGCGCGGTGGTCCTTGCGGATCATCAGTTCGGCGAAGGACTTGTCGTCGCGCAGCACGACGTTGAAGCGCGGCTTCAGCTGTTTGATGAAGCTGGATTCGAGCAGCAGGGCCTCGGTCTCGGAGGCGGTGATGACCAGCTCCATCGAGCGGGTCAGGGAGACCATCAGGCCGATGCGCTGGGTGTGGAACCGGCCCTGGGCGTACTGCAGGATGCGCTTCTTGATGGAGCGCGCCTTGCCGACATAGAGGCAGGTCCCGTCCTCGCCATACATGCGGTAGACGCCGGGCTTGTCGGGCGCGCGGCGGGCCTCGTCGCGGATCAGGTCGGCGGCCTTGAGGGCGCCGGTCTCGCTCGCGTTGTCAGGAATCGGGGCCTCGGTCATCGGACCGGATATAGGCCTAGAATTTGCGAACCATAAGGACGCCGCCCAGCACCATCAGCACGCCGGCGACGCGGCCCCAGCTGATCGTCTGTTTCGGCACGCCCATGGCCCCGAAATGATCGAGGCCGACGCTGAGCAGAAGCTGGCCGGCGACCATCAGGGTGATGGTGGTGGCCACCCCCAGCCGCGGCACGCCCCAGGCCGCCGCGACGACGAAGATGGCTCCGTACAGACCGCCGACCCAGGCATACCAGGGCAGGGCCCGCGAGGCGGCCATGTCGGGCCGGGTCTGGAGGATGACGGCGAGGAGGCCCAGCGCCGCCGTGCCCACGGCGAAGGAGACGAAAGCGGCGTTCACCGGCGAACCGACGGCGCCCATCATCTTCGCATTGGTCGGCGCCTGCAGGGCGGTGGCGGCGCCGCCAAGGACGACGGCGATCATGGCGAGGAGTGAGGGGTTCATGGCCTCTGGCTACCAGCTTGTCGCGGGGTCTGCACCGCCGAAGATCTCCGCCAACCGGTCGCGGGTGGCGCGGTGCGTGTCTTCCGGCAGGGCGGCCGGGTCGAACCAGCCGACTTCGGCGATCTCGCCATGGCTGGTGCGGTCGGTGAGGGTGAAGCGGCCGATGCGATAGACCAGCACATGATCGCCGCGGAAGAAGCGCTCATTGGAATGGACGCTGAGCAGGACCGGCCGGCCCTCAAGGATGACGCCGGCCTCCTCGCGCATCTCGCGGGCCAGGGCCTCCTCGCAGGTCTGGCCGCGCTCGACCCCGCCGCCGGGCAGCCACCAGCCGTGCAGATAGGTGTGTTTGACCAGCAGGACGCGGCCGCCGGAATCGACGGCCACGCCGCGCACGCCGAGCGTCATGCCCCGGGTCATGCGGGACACGGCGAAGAACAGCGGGCGGGTGAAGGGCTCGATCCGGGTGCGCCATGTCGTCATGAGGCGACGATAGGCCGTCGGGCCGCCTTGAACAGCGGGGCGCGGCGCTTTATTGCGGGCGTCCTTCAAGGAGCGTTTCCATGCTGGCCCTCTACATCATCCTCGGTTTCGTCGCCGTTCTCGCCCTGATCAATTTCGTCGAGTTCGGCCGGGTTGACTGAGACCCCGTCCTCCAGCCGTGGCCGGGGCGCCGCCCTTGTCACGGGTGGGGCGAAGCGAATCGGTCGGGCGATCTGCCTTGAGCTGGCGGCGGCGGGTTTCGACGTGGCGATCCACCATCGCGCCTCGCCGGACGAGGCCGCCGATCTCGTGCATGACATCGAAGGCCTGGGCCGGCGCGCCGTCAGCCTGTCCGCCGACCTCGCTGATGAGGTCGCCACCCACGCCCTGATCGGCCGCGCGGCTGAAGCGCTGGGACCGCTGTCGGTGCTGGTCAACAACGCCTCGGTGTTCGGGGACGACCGTCTGGAGAGCATCACCGGCGACAGCTGGTCGGCGCATATGGACGTCAATCTGCGCGCGCCCGTGCTGCTGGCGCAGACATTCGCGGCCCAGGCCCCGGAGGGCGGGGTCATCATCAATATTCTGGACCAAAGGGTGCTGAAGCCCGATCCGCGCTTCTTCTCCTACGGCCTGTCGAAATCCGCCCTGTGGGTGGCGACCCGGACCATGGCCCAGGCGCTGGCGCCGCGCATCCGCGTCAACGGCGTCGGGCCCGGCCCGACCCTGCCGTCGGTGCATCAGGCGGCGGGCGAGTTCGAGGCCGAGGCCCGCGCCACGCCGCTGCAGCGCCCGGGCAGCCCCGAAGCCGTGGCCGAGGCCGTGCGCTGGCTGGTGGACGCGCGGCAGGTGACGGGCCAGATGATCGCCGTCGACGGGGGCCAGCACCTGGCCTGGAAGACCCCGGACATCGTGGAGTAGGCCTTGACCGTTTCCCCCCTGCCCTTTCCCGGTGTCGATGGGCCCGCCGCCGATGCGCCGCGCCGCGAGGGTCTGACCGTGTTCGTGCGCGGCCTCACGGTCGAGGCCGGCATCGGCGTGCACGATCACGAGCAGGGGCGGCTGCAGCCGCTGGTCATCGATGTGACCCTGGAGCTGGCGCCCGCCCCGGTCGAGCGGCTGGCCGACACCATCAACTATGAGACGGTCGCCGCCGCCGCCCACGCCATCATCGCCGAGGGCCATGTCGGACTGGTCGAGACCTTCGCCGAACGGCTGGCTTCGGCCTGCCTGGGCGACGATCGCGTGCAACGCTGCACGGTACGGATCGAGAAGCCGGGCGCGCTGGACGCCGCCGCGGCCGCCGGCTGCGAAGTGGTGCTGGCGCGCTGACCGCGATGCCTGCGCGGTTGCGCCGGCGGCGAGGCGCGGTCAATACTTGGAACGGACTGAAGGATATCCGATGGCCGAACCCGGCGATCCCCCCCACAAGGACGACCTTGCGGACGACCACGACGATGACCTGATCGGCTTCGCCTCTCCGGCGTCGCTGCAGGGGCGCATGCGCGAGCCGGAGCCGGAACTCGAGCCCGAGCCTGAACCTGAACCTGAAGAGGCGGCGTCGGAGCCGGTCGAGGACGAACCGCTTCCGCCGGAGCCCGCGCCGGTCGAGGCCGGCTCCGTCTTCGCGCCGTCGCGCGAGTTTTCGGCGCGCCGCCGGCGGCGGGATCGCGGCGCCGAAATCCCCGGCGGCGGGATGGGACTCTACGCCGTCTACGCCCTGATCCTGTTCGCCGTGCCGACCATGGGCGTGTCGGCGGTGATCGGCCTGCTCGCCGTCACCGGACGGGCGGGACCAGAGGACGAGCTGTCGTCCTCGCACTTCATCTATCAGCAGCGCACCCTGTGGGCCGCGGCGGTGGCGGCGGTGGCCGGGGTGATCCTGCTGGCGGCGCCGTTCGCGCTGGGCGTGCCGATCCTGTTCGCCCTCGCCATCTGGATGGTGCTTCGCGGCGCTTCAGGCGTTTGGGCCCTGAAGTCCGGCCGCGCCATCGTCCAACCGCGCGGCTGGTGGATCTGACGGAGAGACGCCATGGCCGAAGAAACCCCCGCCCGGGTCGAACCGCGCTTCGCGCCCGGCCATGAATCGGAGGGACGTCCGGCGGCGTTGATCGCCTGGGGGCTGTACATACTGTCCCTGCCCAGCGCGAACCTGCTGGTCATCGTCGGCCTGATCGTCGCCTATGCCGGCCGGGGCGGGTCCGACGGCCTGTCGAGAGCCCATATCGACGCCCAGATCCGCCTGTTCTGGTCGGTGTTCTGGTGGACGATCCTGCTGTGGATCGGTTTCTGGGCGTGCGTGGTCGGCGTCGTCATGGAGCCGGCGACGGGTTTCGTGCTCGTGCCGCTGGCGATCATCCTGCTGCTGGCGCTGCTGTTCCTGACCGTCTGGTTCACCATCAAGAGCATCATCGGCCTGATCAACCTGCTGGGCGACCGCGCGCCCTGAGGGCAGCGGGATGACCCGTCCTGACGGCAGCCGGCTTTCAACGGTTTTCGGGGAACACCGCGGCAAATCCCGTGTTGGCCCAGTGTCCGATCCCCGACATAGCTGAGGCCGCCCATGACCGATTTTCGCGACGTTCGCACCGATCAACGCTTCGAGCAGGGCTTCGCCGATCCCGAAGGTCAGCTGCGCTCCGTCTTCGCCGATTACGCCGTGCAAGGCCAGACGCGGGTGATCCTGCACGTCGAGGCTGATCCGGCCTTGCGCGGCACGGGGGCGGCGGGGCGGTTCATGCAGGCCCTGGCCGAGCACGCGCGGTCCGAGGGGCTGAAACTGGCGCCGCGCTGCAGCTATGCCGTCGCCTGGTTGAAGCGGCATCCGGAGTTCGACGACCTCAGGGCCTGAGGCCCGGCGGGTTCATCCGCCGCTGTAGCCGCCGATCACCGGCAGAACCTCGCCGGTGATGTAGCTCGACATCTGGGGCGAGGCGAGGAAGACGAAGGCGGGCGCGATCTCCTCCGGCTGGGCGGGGCGTTTCATCACCGTCTGCGCGCCGAACTGCGCGACCTTGTCGGCCTGCCGGTCGGCGGGATTCAGGGGCGTCCAGACCGGGCCGGGGGCGACGACGTTCACACGAATGCCCCGGGGCGCCAGATGCGTCCCCAGCGAACGGGCGAAGGCGTGGATGCCGCCCTTGGTCATCGAATAGTCGAGCAGGTTGTCATTGCCCATGATGCCGGTCACCGAGCCGGTCATGACGATCGAACCGCCGGCCTTGAGGTGGGGCACCGCCGCCTTCACGAGGTGGAAATAGCCGTAGAGGTTGGTCTTCAGCGTGCGGTCGAAATGTTCGAGGGTCAGGTCCTCCAGCGCCTCGACATGCTCCTGGAAGGCGGCGTTCGGTACGACGACGTCGAGGCGGCCGAAGGCGTCGAGCGCAGCCTTCACGGCGGCTTCCGAGAAAGCCGGATCGGCGGCGTCGCCCTTGAGCACGATGGCCTTGCGGCCCTCGGCCTCGACGGCCGCCTTCGTGTCGGCGGCGTCCTCTTCCTCGTCGAGATGGCAGATGGCGACGTCGCAGCCCTCTCGCGCGAACAGGACGGCGACGGCGCGGCCGATGCCGGAGTCCGCGCCGGTGATGATGGCGGCCATGCCCTCCAGCTTGCCTGAACCCTTCCAGAAGGGGGCGTCGTACAGGGGGGCGGGGTCGAGGGCGGCCTCGTTCCCGGGCTTGCTCTGGTGCTGTTCCGGGAAGGGCGGTTCCGGGTATCTGCGCGCCCCGGCCTGAACGGCCTTGTCGGAGTCTTCGCCGCCCTCGCCGGCCTTGGCGTCGATCTCCGCCTGTATCTTCCGCTCCTGATCGGCGATGCGTTCGGCGCGCGGTTCGAAACGGTCGTCCATGTCGGGCTCCTCTGGCTGGAGCAGGGAAAAGCCGATGGAGCGCGCAACCGTTCCCGCGCATTGTGATGTTCGACAATACGGAGCCGCCCCATGCCCGATCTCGACCTGTCCTCGATCAGCGCAACCGTGGGGCCGCTGCAGACCTGGGTGCTGCCGGCGCTGCTGGGGCTGGGGCTGGCGTCGGCGACAGGGCTCAGAACGTTCCTGCCGCTGCTGATGCTGGCCCTGGCCGCGAAATTCGAGATGTTCGGTGTCCGCCTGATCGACCAGATGGACTGGATTGTCTCATGGCCGGCCATCGCCGCGCTGGCGACGGCGACGGCGGCCGAGTTCGCGGGCGACAAGGTGCCGGCCATCGATCACGGGCTGAACGCGATCGGCTATGTCACCCGGCCGGTGGCGGGCGCCATCGCGGCGGGCAGCGTCTTCTGGAACGTCGATCCGTCGACGGCGGCCATCGCGGGGCTGATCGTCGGCGCGCCGGCGGCCCTCGCCTTCAATGCGGCGCAGACGGGGGTGCGGGTCGGGTCGACGGCGACCACCGGCGGGCTGGGCAATCCGCTGGTGTCGCTGGTCGAGGATTTGCTGGCCTTCCTGACCGTGCTCGTCGCCTTCCTGGCGCCGATCCTGATACCGGTCGTGCTGATCGTGCTGGCGGTGGTGGTGTTCCGGCTGGCGCGGCGGATCCGCGACCGCAGCGCCATGCGGACAAGCTAGACGCTCCGGCTGACCACGGCCTTCAGCGTCCGGGCCCGCGCCGGAAGGTCGGCGGCCAGACGACCGGCCTGCTCGCGCGCGCCGACAGGATAGGCGTCGCCGCCGTCGGCGATCTCCTGCGCCATGGCCGAGGCCTCAAGCAGCAGTTTTTCCAGCGCCTCGACCTGTTCGACGGCGAGGGCGCGGGCCTCCATCTGCAGCCGTTTGACCCGGTCCGCCGTCGTCGTCGGGGTGCGCATCAGATCGTAGATTTCGGCCTCGGCGGAGACGAGACGCAGGTCGGGCTTGGCGGGGTTTCTCTTGGGCATGGAAGGGTCTCCTTCCCGAACAAATGCCGGGCGTCGCCGCGGCGTTCCCCGTTCGCGAGACTCCGCGCGACGGTGTGGCGATTGAATCACAGGCCGCGGATCAGGCTGCCTCGCCCCGCATCTCAATTCGCGCCTCGGCTTCGCGCACCGCCTCGGCGGCGCGGTCGATCACCTCGAGGCCGGCGCCCGGCGCGATGGACTCGACCGTCAGGATGCGGCGGAAGGCGCGGGCGCCCGGCCGGCCGTGCATCAGGCCCAGCATGTGGCGGGTCATGGCCGCCAGGGGAACGCCCTCCTCCAGCCGCGCCGCCAGATAGGGGCGGTAGCGGTCGAGGGCTTCGAAGGCGTCGACGTCGGGCGTGGCGGCGCCGAACAGGCGGCGGTCGGCCTGACCGAGGATGGCCGGCTCATGATAGGCGGCGCGGCCCAGCATGACGCCGTCGAGCGCCACGCCATCGCTGTCATCCAGATGCGCCCAGGCCGCGTCCAGCGACGCGATGCCGCCGTTGATCGAGACGGACAGATGCGGGCGCTCGCGCTTCAGCCGCCGCACCAGCCCATAGTCGAGCGGCGGCACGTCGCGGTTCTCCTTGGGCGAAAGACCCTTCAGCCAGGCCATGCGGGCGTGGACGATGAAGATCTCGATCCCGACGGCGGCGCAGGCGTCCACAGTGGCGAACAGCGAGACCTGCGGGTCCTGATCATCGACGCCGATGCGGCATTTGACGGTGGCGGGAATCGGGACCGCCTCCTTGATGGCGGCCATGCAGTCGGCGACGAGTTCCGGCTCGCGCATCAGGCAGGCGCCGAAGCGGCCGGACTGGACACGGTCGGAGGGGCAGCCGACGTTCAGATTGATCTCGTCATAGCCGAAGGCGGCGCCGATGCGCGCGGCCTCGGCCAGCTGGACGGGGTCCGAGCCGCCCAGTTGCAGGGCGACCGGATGCTCGACGGCGTCGAAACCCAACAGCCGCTGCGGGTCGCCATGCAGGATCGCCGGGGCCGTCACCATCTCCGTATAGAGCAGCGCCCGCTCCGTCAGGGCGCGGTGGAACGCCCGGCAATGCCGGTCGGTCCAGTCCATCATGGGCGCGATCGAGAAGCGACGGTTCATGGCGCGCGGCTTCTACACCGAAACGCGGGCCGGACGCCAACCGGACCCGATCGTCAGACCCCCGAGGTCTCCCGTTCGCCCTCATCCTCCAGGGCCTCGGCGGCCTCCTCATTGAGGGGCTGTGCCTCGCGGCGGGGCTTGATGTAGGGCTCGGGCTTCGTCGTCCGGATATTGCCGCGCATCAGCGAGCGGCCGGCCATGATCCCCTCGACCATCTGCAGATCAAGGCGCGCCTCGTCGCGGCGACGAACGTCCTCGATGGTCTCGCGCGCCTGTTCGTGGGTGAAGCCGAGGTCGATCAGCACCTGGTGGCCGAAGACCAGGGCGCTCTCGAAGGTCTCGCGCAGCTGGTACTCGACCCCGGCCTGGACCAGGCGGATGGCGTGACCGCGGTCGTAGGCGCGGACAAACAGCTTGGTCAGGGGGAATTCGGCCTTGACCAGTTCGACGATGCGATCGGCGGTCTCGGGCTTGTCGACGCAGACGAGGATGGTTTCGGCATTGGCGGCGCCCGAGGCGCGCAGCACGTCCAGCCGCGAGCCGTCGCCGTAATAGACCTTGAAGCCGAAATTGCCGGCGGCCTGGATCATCTCGACGTCGTGATCGATGATCGAGACGTCGACGTCGCGGGCCAGAAGCGGCTGGGACACCACCTGGGCGAACCGGCCGAAGCCGATGATCAGGACCCGTTCGCGCAGGTTCTTCGCCTTGTCGACGCCGTCGGCGCCCTCGGGATCGAGGGTCGGCGGGGGCATCAGCCGGCCGACCGCCAGGGTGGTCAGGGGCGTCAGCACCATGGACAGGATGACGATCGCCGTGGCGGCCGCCGAGATGCGGGCGTCGAACACCCCGGCCGTCAGGGCGGCGGCGTAGAGGACGAAGGCGAACTCGCCGCCCTGGGCGAACAGGACGGCGCGCTCGACCGCCTCGCGCTCGCTGGCCCTGAACAACCGGGCGACGCCATAGATCGCCACCGCCTTGACGGCCATGAAGGCGATGACGCCGCCGACCACGATGCGCCAGTCGGCCAGCACCACGGCGACATCGAGCGACATGCCGACGCTGAGGAAGAACAGGCCCAGAAGGATGGCGCGGAACGGTTCGACGTCGGCCTCGAGCTGGTGCCGGAAGGTCGACTCCGAGAGCAGCACCCCGGCGAGGAAGGCGCCCATGGCCATGGACAGGCCGCCCATGTCCATCAGCCAGGCGGCGCCGACGACGACGAGCAGGGCGGCGGCGGTCATCACCTCGCGGCCGCCGTAGCGGGCCAGCACCCGGAACACCGGATTGATCAGATATTTGCCGGCGAGGAAGACGATGGCCACGGCGCCGATGGCCAGACCGAGCGTGCGCCAGAGCGGCGGGGCGGCCTCGCCCGCCAGCCCCATGACCGAGGCCATGACGGCGACCACCGCCAGCAGGGGGACAATGGCGAGGTCCTCGAGCAACAGGATGGAGACGGCGCGCTGGCCCTGGGGCGCGGCCAGCTCGCCGCGCTCGTCCAGCATCTGCATGATCACGGCGGTCGAGCTGAGCACAAAGCCCATGGCGAGCACGAAGGCGACGGGAACCGAAAGGCCGGCGGCCATGCCGGTGAAGGTCAGCAGCAGGCCGGAGAGCGCCACCTGGGCCGCGCCAAGGCCGAAGATGTCCTTGCGCAGGCTCCACAATCGGGACGGGCGCATCTCGAGGCCGATGATGAACAGGAAGATGACCACGCCGAACTCGGCGACGTGGAGAATCACCTCGGGCTCGCGGAACAGGCCGGCGCCGAACGGGCCGATGGCGAGGCCGGCGGAGAGATAACCCAGCACGGCCCCGAGCTGAAGGCGCCGGAATATGGGAACGGCGACCACGCCGGCGGCCAACAGGGCGGCGATATGGCCGAGCTCAAGCCCCGCGGTCGGTTCAGCCATGTCGTTCCCCTGTCAGCCCGCGACCATATTGGGGAGTGATGCAGCGCTGCGCCAGTGCACGGGCGTCAGGCTTCGTCAGATGAGCGCGCCACAGTTTCGCCCGAGGGCGGGCGGCCTCATACAGGCGAAACAACCCAAGGGAGATGCGTGATGTCGATCTTTCCGTTGAAGCGGGCCCTCGCCGGTCTGGTCAGCCTGGCCCTCGCCGCGCCGATGGCGCCCGTGTCCGTTCTCGCCCAGGACAGTCCCGCAGTGGACCCTGACAAGCCTTCCGACGGGGTTGTTTCGCCCGCCGCCTGCCGCGTCTTCGGCTTCACCCTTCCGGAGGAGCGGGTCGTATCGAGGCCCACGCCGCCGCCGCCGATGGCGATCCAGCCGAGCCGGAAGGAGGATCGCCGCGCCTATGTCGCGCCGCCCCCGCCACCGCCGGCGCCGCCACCCCCTCCGCCTCCTCCGCTGCCCCGGCCGCCTGTCGTTTCCGCGCCCGCGGCCGGCGCCGTGAACGAAGTGGTCGTGTCCGGGTCGCGCGTGCGCCCCGGTTCCCCCGCCGGAATCATCGCTCCACCGCGACCCGTCGACACCGAACGCTATCCCGACGCCACCCCGAACCCCGTCCGCCGCGTCGCTGACGAGCCGGTCTCGACCTTCTCGATCGACGTCGACACGGCCAGCTATTCCAACGTCCGCCGCTTCATCGACGAGGGCCGGGCGCCGCCCGCCGACGCGGTGCGGGTCGAGGAGCTGATCAACTATTTCGACTACGGCTATGAGCGCCCGACCGCGGCGAGCCAGCCGTTCGCCATCACCACGGCGGTGACGGCCTCGCCCTGGTCGCAGGGCCGCCAGATCGTTCATGTCGCGCTGCAGGGCTATGAGCTGCCCGAGAACGAGCGCCGGCCGCTGAACCTGACCTTCCTGGTGGATGTGTCAGGCTCGATGAACAGCCCGGACAAGCTGGCGCTGGCGCAGAAGGCGATGAACCTGATCATCGACCGGCTGCGGCCGCAGGATACGGCGGCGGTGACCTTCTACGCCGAGGGGGCGGGCACGCGCCTCGCTCCGACGCCGGGAGACCAGAAGCTGAAGCTGCGCTGCGCCGTGGCCAGCCTGTACGCCTCGGGCGGCACGGCCGGGGCGACGGGCATGACCAACGCCTATGACCAGGCCCAGGCCAATTTCGCCCGCGACCGGGTCAACCGCATCCTGATGTTCACCGACGGCGACTTCAACGTGGGCGTCACCGACGACATGCGGCTGGAGGACTATGTCGAGGCCAAGCGTGAGACCGGGATCTATCTGTCGGTCTATGGCTTCGGGCGCGGCAACTACCAGGACGCGCGGATGCAGACGATCGCCCAGGCCGGCAACGGAACGGCGGCCTATATCGATGATCCGGGAGAGGCGCGGCGGCTGTTCGGTCCGGCGTTTGACCGCGGGGCCTTCCCCATCGCCGACGACGTCAAGATCCAGGTCGAGTTCAACCCGGCCCGCGTCAGCGAATACCGGCTGATCGGCTATGAGACCCGGCTGCTGAACGAGGCCGACTTCAACAACGATCGCGTCGACGCCGGCGAGGTGGGGTCGGGAGCGTCGGTCACGGCGCTGTACGAGATCACCCCGGTGGGCGGACCCAGCCAGATGGGCGAGCGGCGCTATCCGGAGAACCGCAACAGCCTGGGCGTCGGCGGGGGGGATCCGAGCGGCGAGGTCGGCTTCGTCCAGGTCCGCTTCAAACTGCCGGGCGAACGGGACTCGCGGCTGATGCAGCGGGTGCTGGCGAACGCGCCCAACCCGGGCGCCGCGCGGGCGCAACCGCCCGAAAGCACGCGCTGGGCCATCGCCGTGGCGGCCTTCGGCCAGCGGCTGCGGGGTGACCCCTGGCTGGGCGAGGGCTTCGACTGGGACGCCGTGCTGGAGCAGGCGCAGGGCGCGCGGGGGGAGGATCCCTACGGCGAACGGGCCGAGTTCGTGCAGATGGTGCGGGCGGCCCAGGGGTTGCCGGCGCGGGCGGCGCCGTAGCCGTTTTCCGCCATCCCGGCGCGCGGGTCATCTGGCGCGCCGGGAGACTCCCGCTAGGTTGACGGGGTGACCGAAACCCTCTCCCCGAAGACCGCCCGCCGCATCGCCCTGGCCGCCCAGGGGTTCGGGCGGGCGCAGCCCGCCGCGCCGGGCCGCAGCCATGTCCGCGACGTCGCGCGGAAGCTGGGGGTCATCCAGATCGACAGCGTCAACGTCGTCACGCGGACCCACTATCTGCCGGGCTTCTCACGGCTGGGCGACTATCCGCGCGCGGCGCTGGAGGCCGAGGCCTGGGGGGCGCGGCGGGGGCTGTTCGAATACTGGGGGCATGAGGCTTCGCTGCTGCCGCTGGAGCTGCAGCCGCTGTTGCGCTGGCGGATGGCGCGGGCCGAGGCCGGGGCGATGTGGTCCGGCCTGTCCCGGTTCGGGCGCGAGCGGCGCGACTACATCGACGGCGTGCTGGCCGAGATCGAACGGCGGGGGCCGGTGACCGGCGCGGACTTCAATGACGCGCCGCGCGGCGCGCCGGGCTGGTGGTCGTGGTCGGACGGCAAGCGGGCGCTGGAGTGGCTGTTCTGGGCCGGGCGGATCACCACGAAGACGCGCAACGGGTTCGAGCGCGTCTATGACCTGACCGAACGCGCCCTGCCCGCCCGTATCGTCGACCTGCCGACGCCGGACGAGGCCGATGCGCAGCGGGCGCTGGTGCGGATTTCAGCACGGGCCATGGGCGTGGCGACGGCGGCGGACCTGAGGGACTATTTCCGGCTGCCGCTGGCCGATGCGCGGGAGCGGACAGCGGAGCTGGTCGAGGCGGGCGAGCTGACGCTGGTCTCGGTGACGGGCTGGCGGCATCCGGCGTATCTGGCGGCCGGGGCGAAGACGCCGCGCAAGGTGGCGGGGGCGGCCTTGCTGTCGCCGTTCGACAATCTGATCTGGACCCGCGACCGGACCGAGCGGCTGTTCGGGACGCGGGTGCGGCTGGAGATCTACACCCCCGCCCACAAACGGACGCACGGCTATTACGTCCTGCCGTTCCTCGAGGACGAGGCGATCACGGCTCGGGTCGATCTGAAGTCGGACCGGCAGGCAGGCGTGCTGCGGGTGCAGGCCGCATGGCGCGAGCCGGATGCGACGGCGGAGACGCCGGCGAAGCTGGCGGCGGAGCTGCGGCGGATGGCCGGGTGGCTGGGGCTTGCGGACGTTGAGGTGGTCGGGAAGGGGGATCTGGCGGAGGCGTTGGGAGAGGCGCAGTGAACGTTCTCCCTCCCCCTCCGGGGGAGGGAGAGGTCGAAATCAAACCTCGAACTTCACCCCCTGCGCCAGCGGCAGGCTGGTCGAGAAATTCACCGTCTGGGTCTGGCGGCGCATATAGGCCTTCCAGGCGTCGGAGCCGGACTCACGCCCGCCGCCGGTGTCCTTCTCGCCGCCGAAGGCGCCGCCGATCTCGGCGCCCGAGGGGCCGATGTTGACGTTGGCGATGCCGCAGTCGGAGCCCCATGCGGAGAGGAAGGCCTCGGCCTCGCGGACGCTGTCGGTGAAGACGCAGGAGCTCAGGCCCTGGGGCACGGCGTTCTGCATGGCCACGGCCGCGTCGAAGTCGGACCAGGTCAGGACGTAGAGGATGGGGGCGAAGGTCTCATGCTCGACCACCGCGGTCTGGGCCGGCATGCGGACGATGGCGGGGCGGACATAGACGCCGTCGCGGTCGACGCGGTCGCCGCCGACCACAATCTGACCGCCCTGTTCCACGGCCTGGGCGAGGGCCGCATCGAAGCCTTGGGCCGAGGCCTCGTCGATCAGGGGGCCGACCAGAACGCCGTCGTCGCGAGGATCGCCCACGGGCAGGGTCGCATAGGCGGCCTTGAGCCGGGCGATGAGGCCGTCGGCGATGCTCTCATGCACCAGCAGGCGGCGCAGGGTGGTGCAGCGCTGGCCGCAGGTGCCGACGGCGGAGAAGGCGATGGCGCGGACGGCCATGTCGAGGTCGGCGCTGGGCGTCACGATCATGGCGTTGTTGCCGCCGAGCTCCAGCAGGCTGCGGCCGAGGCGGGCGGCGACGGTCTGCGCGACGGCGCGGCCCATGCGGGTCGAGCCGGTGGCGGAGACCAGCGGAATGCGCGGGTCGGCAGCCAGGGCCTCGCCGGCCTCGCGGCCGCCGATGACCAGCTGGGACAGACCTTCCGGCGCGTCTCCAAACCGGGCGATGGCGCGGTCGAGGACGGCGTGGGTGGCGAGGGCGGTGAGCGGGGTCTTTTCCGACGGCTTCCAGATCACCGGGTCGCCGCAGACAAGGGCGAGACAGGTGTTCCACGCCCAGACGGCGACCGGGAAGTTGAAGGCCGAGATGACCAGCACCGGCCCGAGCGGCTGCCAGGTCTCGCGCATGTGGTGACCGGGGCGCTCGGAGGCGATGGTCAGGCCGTAGATCTGGCGCGACAGGCCGACGGCGAAATCGCAGATGTCGATCATCTCCTGCACCTCGCCGAGGCCCTCGGAGACGATCTTGCCGGCTTCCAGCGTGACCAGACGGGCGAGGTCCTCCTTCGAGGCGCGCAGCTCCTCGCCCAGCAGGCGGACCAGTTCGCCGCGGCGCGGGGCGGGGATGCGCTTCCACTGCTGGAAGGCGGTGGTCGCGCGGGCTGCGACGGCGTCGAGATCGGCGGTCTCGGCCACGCGGCCGGCGACCGAGCCGTCGATGGGCGAGCGGGCCTCGAAGCCGTCGGAGCTCCACACGGCGGCGGGCACGCCGAGGCGGGTCAGGATGTCTCGGCTTTCGGCGGCGGCGGTCATGGCTTCAGGCTCCGGCTGGCCCGGGCGGCTTAGCGGGACCGCGGCCAAAGCGAAAGGGCCGCCCTGTCGCCGGGGCGGCCCTTCCATCGGCCCAGGGCCGACTACCAGCGGGTGCGCTGGACGCGCTGGACGCGGTACTGGATGCGATCCAGCTGCTGATCCAGCGCCGCATACTCCCGGGCCGTCAGGCCGTTGCGGGCGTAGCGGTACTCGGCGTTCCGGTACTGCTGCATCTGGCGCGAGAGGGCGCGGGCTTCGTTGCGATGCAGGGCGCCGTTCCAGGCCAGGCGGTCGATGTGCTGCGACAGGACCTGGGCGCGGTACTGAAGGTTGCGGGGGCTGTAGCCGCGGTTGTAGCCGCGGTTGTAGCCGTGGCCGTAGCCATAGGGCTGGCTGTAGCCCGGCGAGCCGAAGCTGAGGGTCACCCCGAAATCCTGGGCCAGCGCCGGGGTCGATACCATGACCGCGGACGCCGCCAGCACGGGGAGCAGGGCTTTCCTGATCGTGGCGGTCTTCATTGCAGTTCCTTTCATGCCGGGACCATCCCGGTCGATGGCGGCAGAAGACCACAGCCGGCCTGACCCTGACCTGAGAGGCTCGTTGTGCGGCTGTCAGGAACCGGGGCGCCGGGCGGGTGTTCTTTCGGCAACCGGCCACAAGGAGATTGCCCGATGAAAGTTCGTGACGTGATGAGCAAGGACGTCCAGGTCGCCCGCCCCGGCGACACCCTTCAGGAGGTCGCCTCGCGGATGAGCGCCGGTGACTTCGGTTTCATGCCCGTGGCCGACGGCGACCGTTTGATCGGGACGATCACCGACCGCGACATCGCCGTGCGCGCCGTCGCCGGCGGCGCGGCCTGCACCTCGCCGGTGGTCGAATATATCAGCCGCGAACCCCAGACCGCCTATGCCGACGACGACCTGAAAACCGTGCTGGATGCGATGGGCTCGAAGCAGATCCGCCGCCTGCCGGTGCTGGACAAGGACCAGCGTCTGGTCGGGGTGGTGTCGCTGGGCGACCTGTCCACCCGGGTGAAGGAGAAATACGCCGGCGAGGCGCTGGAAGACATCTCCCGCAGCTGAAGGGGGCGCGCGCGTTAAGGTTCGCTTCACCCTTTCGCCAAACCGGGTGTTCATCCGGCCGTGACAGGCTTCCCGTCGAATACGGGAGACGCCAATGGCGCGCGCGCAGTTCCAGAAGGGTCAGAAGGTCTGGGTCGAGTGCGTCGGCGCGTGGGCCCAGATCGAGAAGGTCCAGCCGGTGTGGGCCAAGGGGTTCGAGGAGCCGGTCCGCGTCACCTATGATGTCGGACTGGGCCGCGAATTCCTCGGCCATGAACTGCTGCTGCCGACCGATGACCCCGCCGCCAACACCGGCGACAGCTGGCGTTTGATGCGGGCGCGCAACAAATGGCAGTTGGCGGATGACTGTCCACACCACCCCTTTCCCGGCACCTATCCCGTCGTGGTGACCGACAAGGCGGACTGGGGCGGCTGGCGGGTGCCCGGCGCCGAGTACGACCGCGACCCTGACCAGATCGAATTCCAGGCCCGGCTGATCGCCGCGGCGCCCCGGCTGATGGCCCTGGCCACGCAACTGGCGTCCTCGGTCGATGAGGCCCCTGACGACGCGCCGCCGGAACTGCAGACGCTGGCCCGCGAGGCCAGGACCGTTCTGAAGACAATCACCGACGTACTGGCCGCGCCGTCCGATGGAGTCCCCGCACCGGCGCACGAATCACGGGCGGCCTGACCGCGGAGGCGGACAAACCGTTGATGGTTTCCAACCAAGCCTCGACAGGAATCCGCGACGCAGCCTAGATTCAGCTCTCAACGCCGATTTGGGGAGAGCGCCTTGCGGGGTGAAGAACGCCGCATAACCAGCGAGGGACGGCGCGCCACCGATCAGCATCGGGGGCCGCCCCGCTGGATCCGCATCGCCATTCTGGCCCTGGCGCTGGCGATCACCGCGCATGTTCTGCTGGTCGCCCGAACCCTTGATCGCCCCGAATCGTCGAGCCCGCTCGGCGGAATCGGCTGGAGCGAGCTCTGGGTGCTGGGCCCGCCGATCGCCATCGGCCTGTTCACCCTCGCTCTCGTCCTGCATCTGCAACGCCGCCAGCACGGCATCAGCCGGGAATGGGCGGCGTCCGAGCGCCGGTTCCGCGGCGCGGTCGAGGCGGCGCGCTGCGGCGTCTGGGAATGGGATACGGAGACCGACCAGGTCACGATCTCGGACTATATGGCCGAGCTGATGGGGCTGGACCGCAGCGGACCGATCCCGTCCGACGAGATGATGGCCCGGATTCATCCGCGATATCACGATGCGGTGCTGCATGCGCTGCGGCAGGCCCAGACCTTCGGCGCCTTCGACGTGAGCTTTCCGGTCCCGGACGCCCAGGGCCGGGCGCGGTGGATCGACGCCCGCGGACAGGCGCGCGGTGATCGCGGCGACGACGGCTTCACCAGCGTGCTGGGCGTGGCGCTGGACACCACCGAGGCCCGCCGGGCCAAGGCCCAGGCCCAGGCGGCCGAAAGCCGGCTGCGCGACGGCATCGAGAGCGTGTCCGACGCCTTCGTCCTGTTCGACAAACAGGGCCGGCTGATCCTGTCCAACCAGGCCTTCCAGGACGCCTTCGCCTTTGAGAGCGGCATGCTGCGGCGGGGCGTGTTCAAACAGGATCTGAACCAGATCGCCGCCCTCGCCATCAAGTCGGACCAGCCGGCGACGGGCGGCCGCGCCGGGGCGCGGGAGGTCGAACTGCACGACGGGCGCTGGCTGCAACTGGTCGAGCGATTCACCTCGGACGGCGGCTCGGTGGTCACGGCGGCAGACATCACCGCCATCAAGCAGAAGGAGGCGGAGCGCCAGCGCGCCACCGAACGGCTGCACGTCACCATCACCGAGCTGGAGGACCGCGAGGAGAAACTGTCCCAGCTGGCGCGGAAATATGAGGTGGCGATGACCCGGGCCGAGGCGGCCAACCAGGCCAAGTCGGAATTCCTGGCCAATATGAGCCACGAGCTGCGGACGCCGCTGAACGCCATCAACGGCTTCTCCGAGATCATGGCGGGAGAAATGTTCGGGCCGCTGGGCGATCCGAAATACAAGGGATACGCCGCCGACATCCTGAAATCCGGACAGCATCTGTTGTCGCTGATCAACGACGTGCTCGACATGGCCAAGATCGAGGCCGGCAAGCTGACGCTGCACTATGAGACGGTGTCGTTGAAGGAGGTCGTCGACGACGCCGCCCGGCTGATGCGCGGCAAGATCCAGGAGGCGGGGTTGAACCTGCTGGTCGACGCCCCGGACCTGCCGGAGATCGAGGCGGACTATCGCGGCCTGAAACAGGTGGTGCTGAACCTGATATCCAATGCGGTGAAATTCACGCCGGAGGGCGGGCACATCGTCGTGGCCCTGTCACGCGAGGACGATGAGCGGCTGCGGATCGCCGTCACCGACACCGGCATCGGCATCGCCGCCGAGGACCTGACCCGGCTGGCGCGACCGTTCGAACAGGTCGAGGGCCAGCACTCCAAGACGACCCAGGGCACGGGTCTGGGGCTGGCGTTGACCAAATCCCTGATCGAGTTGCACGGCGGCGCGCTGAGCATCGAGAGCGAGCCGGGCCGCGGCACCACCGTCAGCTTCGATCTGCCGATCCGGCGGCCGGGTCAGCCGCTGACACAGCCGGCCGAGCACGCCCGGGCGCGGGCGGCCTGACCTCAGGTCGAGGGCGCGGCCTTCGGGGCATCCGCCGGGGCGGACCGACCGCCCCGATCACGATTGGCGACGCGACCCCTGCGGGTCAGGATTTCCGACAGGGCGCGCCGGTCGTCCGGCTCCAGCGTGGCAAGCAGGGCGACGGCGTCGGCTTCCAGCCGGGCCCGACCCCGGAGTTCCGCGGTGCGGGACTCGGCCAGCAGCGCTTCGGCCCGGGCGGCGTCGAAAGTCGCGGACCGACCCATTTCGACGGCCTGACGCCGCTTCAGCCGCGCCTCCTCGAAATCCGGGCGCGCTTCGAGCGCCGAGGCGCGCAGCTGGTCGCGCACCCGCTCGCGGACGTCGGGATCCAGTTGGTCGATCAGCCGCATTGGCGAGCCCGCCCGGGCGGGACGATGCTGGGCCTCGACCCGGTCCTCGACCTGGGCGCGGGTGACGAGCAGGGTCGCCCCCGCGGCGACGGCGAACAGGTTGAGCGCCACCGAGGCGGCCAGGGCGATTTTCAGGGTCTTTGAACTCATCCCAACACCTCGGCGTCATCCACTCCGAGCAGGGAGGCCTGGTAGAGGACGGCCTCGGCCTGAGCGTCAGCGGTCAGGTGGCTGGTCAGCATGACCCCCGTGACGACGCCGGCGCAGGCGGCGGCGGCCCAGCCGGCGCCCATGGTGATCGCCAGCCGGTCAAGCCAGCGTCGACCCTCACGCCGCGCCTTCAGACCGGCTTCCGCCGCGGACGCGATGACGCGGTCCCGCAAGGCTATGGATGGATGGGCCACGCGGGAGGCGTGCAGCAGGGCGTCCGCCGCGTCCGCCTCGGCCAGCGCCGGGGCGACGGCGGCCGGATCGGCGGCGGCGAAGGCCCGGGCGGCCGCGCGTTCAGCCTCGGGCCAACGCCGCGCGTCGGCGCCCCAGGCCGCGACCAGGGCGAGGAACCGTTCCGACGTCATCACACTCATGCTCCTTCAGCGCCCGGCCGGATGTCGGCCAGGGTCTGTCTCAACGCCCGTCGTCCACGCGACAACAGGCTCTCCAGCGCGTCCACGCTGACCTCCATCAGGGCCGCAGCCTCGATATTGGTCAGCTCCTGATAGTGGCACAGCACGATCGCCTCGCGCTGTCGGTCCGGCAGCCGCGCCAGGGCCGCATCGACCCTCACGCCCACGTCCGCCGCCAGCAATCCCCGGTCCGGCGCAGGCCCTGTATCGGGCCGCTCCGGCGGCGTCGCCGTGGGCGTCTCGCGCCGTCGCCGCAGCCGGTCGTAGCAGAGGTTCAGCCCGACCCGGTGCAGCCAGGTGTCGAACTTGGCCTGACCGGGCTTCCAGCGCGGGGCCTGTTTCCAGGCCCGAAGCATGGCGTCCTGGGCCACATCCTCCGCCTCGGCCGAATCGCCCAGCATGCGCTGGGCGAGCGCCAGCATGCGCGGCAGCTTGCGCGCCACCATGGCCTGGATCGCCGCCGGGTCGCCCTGACCCACGCGGCGCACCAGTTCCTCGTCGGGGTCGGCGATCAGCGCCAATCCGGCCCTCTTCCGTCATTACCGAAAGGGTCGCCCGGTTCATGACCGCCGTCCCTGACATCATCCTTACTCCGAAGCGGGCGCCCGAGGCGACGCCTGCCGTTGCGCCTGATGCGCGGCGCGACGTTCGGTCATGCGCGCGCGGCGTTGCTCGCGCATGGCCTGACGGCCGGCGCGACCTTCAGCGGCGGTGACGTAGCCGTCGTTGTCGGCGTCGAGGCGGGTGAAGGCCTGCCCGGCGCGCGCCTGGACGTCGGCGATGACGAGCGGGCCGCGCGCTTCCATACGGGCCATGCCGCGCTGACCGTGGGCGGGGCCGCGATGGGCGCGCATCGGCCGGGGGCCGCGGTCAGCGCGGGCTTCGCGTCCGGCCTCGCGGGCGGCGTCGAATTCGGTGCGGCTGACAGCGCCGTCGTCATTGGCGTCCAGTCGGTCGAAGCGGGCGTCGGCGCGGGACGCCATACGGGTCTGCATCGCGGCGCGGCGCTCATCGGCCGTGACCGAGCCGTCGCGGTCGGCGTCCATGGCGGTGAGGCGTTGCAGCCGCTGATTGACGAACTCGGCCTGGCTCACCCGGCTGTCGCCGTCGGCGTCGGCGCGCATCGAGCGGGCCGGGGCCTGCTGGGCGAAGGCGGCGCCGGCTGCGGCGAGCGTCAGGGCGGCCAGGCCGCCGACGAGAAGGGTCTTTTGCATCGTTTAGTCTCCATGGCCGCCTGACGCGGCCCAAATCCCTGTCCGGAGAGTCAAACGGCGTTGGCCTCAGTCTCCGTCGCGCGGCGGCGGCAGGGCCGATTCGAAAGCGGCGCGCGCGGCGGTTCGAACCTCGGCCAGCCGGGCCTTGAGCGTTTCGAAATCGGCGACGTCGGCGACCTCGGCGAGCCGGCGGCGGAAGCCCTCGGGCTCCTGATCGGGATCGGGTCTCTCGTCGAACGCAGCGCTGAGGATCTGGCTCAGGGCCTGTTGCAGCCGCCACGCCTCGGCGAGGGCAGGTTCAGACGCGAGCGCCTCCAGAGTCGAAACGGTCAGGGGCCCGCCCGCACCGGCCGAGGTCAGTTGCCCGACCTGGGCGACGAACTCGGCATCGACCTGACCACCGGGGGCGAGCTTGAGGTCCCAGGGGCCCTGTCCCGGACGCTCGCGCGCCATCAGATCACGCATCCGGCGGGCGTCGGCGGCGACATCGATTCCCGGCCGGGGCCGGCGCAGGATCGCCTCGAGCGCCGCGGACGCCCGGGCGCCGAAGGCCGGGTTATCCGTCCAGACCACGCGGGCCCGGGTCAGGGCCATGAACTCCCAGGTGTCGGCCTCGGTCGCATAATAGTCCTCGACCGCCGACAGGCGCAGCGACACCGGCCCCTTGGCCGCGCCGGGGCGCAGCCGCATGTCGACCTCGTACAGGCCGCCCTCGGCCGTATGGGCCGAGAGGGCCGCGATCAGCCGCTGGGTGAAGCGCGAATAGAAGACCCCGGCGGCCCAGCCCTTGCCGTCGGACACCGCCTCGGGCGGCGCGTCGTAGACCGTCATCAGATCGAGATCGGAGCTGGCGGTCATCTCGCGCGAGCCGGCCTTGCCGAGCGCCACCACCGCGACCGCGCCGCCGGGCAGGACCCCGCCCTGCCGCACGGCCTCGGCCATGGCGGCGGGCGCGAGCGCGCCCATGACGGCGTCGGCCAGGGCAGTATAGGCGCGACCGGCGGCCTCCGGACCGGCGTGGCCGGCGAGACTCTGGATGCCGATGCGGAACATCTGCTCGCGGTGCACGCGGCGGGCGGCGTCCAGGGCGGTCTCGAAATCGGGGGCGGCGGCCGCGTCGGCCTGCAACTGGTCGACCAGACCGGAGTCCTCGTCGATGGCCTGGCCGAAACGGGCGTCCAGCATGCTGTCGAGCGCCGCCGGATAGCGGCCGAGGGTGCGCGCCAGCCGGGGCGCGAAGGCCATGACGCCGACGATGAGATCGAACAGTTTCGGCTGGGCCAGGAACAGGGCCTGGACCTGCACCCCGCTGTTCAGGCCGGCGAAGAAGACGGCGAAACGGCGGAAGGCGGCGTCGGCCGCGCCGGTGTCGGCCAGGGCCGTCAGCAGGCGGGGCGCCAGGCGGGTGAAGAGCTCGCGCCCCCGCGCCGACCGGGTCGCGGGGATGCGGCCGTGGTGCCAGCTGCGGATCGTGTCGGCCACGCCCGCCGGCTCGGTGAACCCCATCCGCGCCAGGGTCGCCAGGGTCTCGGGGTCGTTCTCCACGCCGGTGAACACCAGCGAACCGTAGGGAGACGACAGGGCCTCCTCGCCCTCGAACAGCTCGCCATAGGTGCGGTTGACCCCGATCAGCAAGGCCTCGACCCCGTGATCGAAGGCGGCGAGATCGGCTTCTCCGGCCAGCGCCGCCACCGCCCCGCGCCGCACGGCTTCGGCCGGCAGGGTATGGGTCTGTTCGTCGTCGAGCATCTGCACCCGATGCTCGAGCCCGCGCAGGGTCTGATAGGCGGCGGTCAGGTCGGCGCAGGCGACCGCGCTGACATGACCCGCATCGCGCAGGGCGGCGAGGGCGACCACCGTGCGGGGCGCGCGCAGGCCGGGGTCGCGTCCGCCGAGGATCAGCTGCTGGGTCTGGGCGAAGAATTCGATCTCGCGGATGCCGCCGCGGCCCAGCTTCAGATTGGCGCCCGCGGCCTCCATGCCCTCGCCGGTCTTGTGGACGTGGATCTGGCGCTTGATCGACTGGATGTCGAGGATGGCCGGATAGTCGAGACTGCGACGCCAGATGAAGGGTCTCAGCGCCCGGAGAAAATCGGTCCCGGCGAAGAGATCGCCGATCACCGGCCGCGCCTTGATGAAGGCGGCGCGCTCCCAGTTCTGGCCGACGCTTTCATAGTAGGCGAGCGCCATGGGGGCGGCGACGACCGGCGGGGTGGAGGACGGGTCGGGCCGCAGCCGCAGATCGACGCGGAAGACATAGCCGTCGCCGGTTCGCTCCTGCATCAGCGAGGCGAAGGCGTGGGCGGCGCGGTCGGCGAATTTCTGCGGTTCGACTCCCTCGGCCAGGGCGCCCAGCAGCGCCTCGGGCTCCCAGAACAGGCTGATGTCGATGTCGGAGGAGTAGTTGAGCTCGAAGGCGCCGTGCTTGCCCATGGCCAGGCCGAACAGGCCGGGGACGGGGCCGCGCGGATCGTCGGCGGCCGACACCAGCTTGCCCCGCTCGCGCTGGTCATGGGCCACGGCGCGCAGGGCGGCCTGGGCCGAGGCGTCGGCGAATCGGCTGAGGGCGTCGGTGACGGCGTCGAGGTCCCAGACGCCGCCGAGGTCGGCCAGGGCGGTCAGCAGATGCAGTTCGGCCTTGAGCCAGCGCAGCGGCGCGCGCGTCTCGTCGACGCCGCCGGTCAGGCTGTCCGCATCCGACAGGATCGCCGCCAGCCGGTCCTCCGGCGCCGCGTCCAGCGTCAGCCGCAGGCGTTCGGGCCAGCGGCGGGCGAGACCGGCCAGATAGGGCGAGGCGGCGAAGACGGGCGCAAGGGCGGACCAGGCGGCGTCCAGGGTCCCGCGCCAGCCGGCTTCGCTCGCCGCCTCCGACAGGCGTTCACGCGCGCGTTCGGCGGCGTCGGCGTCGATGGCGGGGCCGCAGGGCTGGAGCCGGAGGCCGAGCGGGCCGCTCATTCCGCCGCCGGCAGGACCAGCGCCACCCGCAGGCCGGGACCGAAGCCGCCGTATTCACCGGGACCCTCATCCAGAAGGATGCGCCCGCCATGAGCCTCCATCACCGCCCCGACCAGCGACAGGCCGAGGCCCGAGCCGGCCTCGGTGCGGCTGTTGTCCAGACGCACAAAGCGTTCGATGACCCGTTCGCGGTCCGCCTCGGGCACGCCGGGGCCAGTGTCGGTGACCGAATATTCGATCTCGCCCGAGGACCGCCGCCGCGCGCGCAGCATCACGGCGCCGCCGGTGGGCGTGTATTTGATGGCGTTGTCGATGATGTTGGCCAGGGCCTGGGCGAGGAAGGGCTGGTTGCCCTCGACCATCAGGCCGCGTTCGATCTCGGCGGAGAATTCCAGTCCCTTGTCCTCCGAGGCGGGCTCGTAGAGTTCGGCCATGTCGGCGGCGAGGTCGGCGGCGTCGAACACCTTCGGGTCGGGCGTGCGGCCGGCCGCGGCCTGAAGCCGGGCGATGGCCAGGACGGTGTTGAAGGTTTTGAGCAGGTTGTCGGCCTCGTCGAGGGCCAGCTGGACGGCGTCGACGCCGTCGATCTTGCCCGCCTCGGCGTCCATCAGGGCGACCTCCAGCTTGGCCCGCATCCGGGTCAGCGGCGAGCGCAGATCGTGGGCGATGGCGTCGCCGGCGTGGCGGATCGAGGCCATCGATCCCTCAAGCCGATCCAGCATGGTGTTCAGGCCGGCGCCCAGTTCGTCCAGTTCGTCGCCGGAGTTGCGGACCACGGCGCGGGCCTTGAGATCGCCCTCCTGCACCGCCGTGACCACCTTGTTCAGCCGACCCATGGCGCGTTCGAGGTTGCGGCTGACCAGCACCCCGCCCGCGAGGCCTAGCAGGAGCACAATGCCCATGGCCGTCCAAAGGGCCTGGGTCAGGCGGGCCAGATAGGCCTCTGTGTCGCTCAGGGACTGGCCGACGAAGAGCATTCCCCCGCCTGCCAGCCGGGTCTGTACGCCCCGCACCTCGGGTCGGCGCACCCGGCCCTCGGCGTCAGTTTCGGTGAAGGGGAAGGTGGTCCATTCCTGGTCTTCCTCCAGGGTCTCGAGCGGGAGAATGGTCAGATTGCCGGCAGACCAGCCGCCATCGGTCGGCTCCAGCCGATAGAGGAAGGCGCCGTCCCGCGAGGTGCGATCGATGACGGCCCGGTTGAGGGCATCCAGACCCCGCGCCTGATAGATGCCCCTCAGCACCTCCATCTCGCCGCGCACCTCGCGCTCGGCCCGGGTTCGGGCCTCGGCGGCCGAGGCGAAATAGACCCAGGCCAGGATGGCGCTGGCCGCCGCCGCGAACAGGGCGAGGAACAGCAGCGTCAGCCGAAAGGGCGTGCGGCGGAATATCGAAGGCAGGGTCATTCTCCCTCCCCCGCCGGGGGAGGGTGGTCGGCGCGCAGCGACGACCGGGTGGGGAGGGTTCGGCAACGCATCCGCACGTCTCGAATGACTTCCTCCACCCTCTCCCTAATGTCCCCGTTGGAGACTCGCATAGTCACGAACCCTTCGCGGCCGAGCACCGCATCCCGAACTCTGTCCTTCCGGGCGCGATCCGGATCAAGGTGCGAAGTCCCGTCAACCTCCACAATCAATCCTCGACCCAGGCACACGAAGTCCAGAATATAGCCTCGCTCCGGGTGTTGACGACGGAAGTGAAGTCCCTCGCTTCGAAGCTCGCGCAAATGAACCCAAAGACGCGCCTCTGCGGGAGTCATCCTCTTCCGGAGACTTCTCGCCCTGGCTGTCGCGCCCATGTCGCCGAGCCCTCCCCACCCGGTCGCTACGCGACCACCCTCCCCCGGAGGGGGAGGGAGAACGTTTGTGCTCTACGGCTCCAGCCGATACCCCGCCCCGCGCACCGTCTGCAGCATGGCGTGGTCGAAGCCCTTGTCGATCTTGGCGCGCAGGCGGCTGATGTGAACGTCGATGACATTGGTCTGGGGGTCGAAATGGTATTCCCAGACCTTCTCCAGCAGCATGGTGCGGGTCACCGACTGGCCGGCGTGGCGCATCAGGAATTCCAGCAGCTGGAACTCGCGCGGCTGCAGGTCGATCTCCTTGCCGGCGCGATGGACGGTGCGGGCGATCAGGTTCATCTCAAGCTCGCCGACCTTGAGCATGGTGGCGACGCTGCCGGACTCGCGGCGGCGCGACAGGGCCTCGACCCGGGCGATCAGTTCGGAGAAGGCGTAGGGCTTGACCAGATAGTCGTCGGCGCCGGCGTTCAGCCCGGTGACGCGATCCTCGACCTCGCCGAGGGCGGACAGGAACAGGACCGGCGTCTGGTCGCCGTCCTTGCGCAGGGTCTCGACCATGCCGATGCCGTCGAGGCGGGGCATCATGCGGTCGACGACATAGACGTCATAGCCGCCCTTCTGCGCCTCCAGCAGGCCGAAGGCGCCATCGACGGCGTGGGTCGGCTCGTGACCGGCTTCGGTCAGTCCACGGACCATCGCGGTCGCGGCTTCAGCGTCGTCCTCGACCACCAGAATGCGCATGGAATCAGCCCTCAAATGCGGAATCGCCGCCGATGTTAGCGCATCGGCGGCGATGGGGGCAGTTACGCGTTTGTCAGATTGGCGGCAGTCACTCCGCCGCGAACTTCAACACGAGGGTGCCCCGCTGACCCCCGGCCGTGACGAACAGGAGGACGCTCGGGCGACCCGCCGCCTTGATCTCCTGAACCGCTGCGGCGAAGTCGGCGGCGGATCCGACCGCCCTGTTTCCGACCCGGCTGATCACAAAACCGGCCTGAAGACCGGCCTCGGCTGCGGGGCTTCCGCGTTCGACGCCGGTAATGATAACGCCCGTGACGCTTTCCGGGATGCCGAAGCGCGACCGCAGGGGAGGCGTGATGGCGCTGACCGTCGCGCCTTCAACGCTCTGGCCCTGGGGCGTGATCGGCGCGTTCCGGGGGCCTTCGCCGCCACCCTGGTCCTGATCCGCCAGAAGTTCGCTTTCCGACGGACGAACACCGGAGCGGACATTGATCGTGCGCCGCCTGCCATCGCGGATGACTTCCAGCCGGATGGTCTCACCCGGTCGGGCCGCGCCGACGGCGCGGGTGGCCTCGGTGCCGTTGGCGACCGGACGGCCGTTCACGCCGACCAGAAGGTCGCCCTGCTGCACGCCGGCCTGATCGGACGGGCCGCCGGGCGTCACGGACTCGACATAGGCGCCCTTGAAGTCGCGGGGCTGGCCGAGGGCCTCCCAGCGATCCGGGTTGAAGGTGTTGAGGCCCAGGCCGACAAAGCCGCGCTCGACCGTACCGCCGCGCATCAACTGATCGGTGATGGGCTTGGCGACCGAGGCCGGAATGGCGAAGCCGATCCCGACCGATCCGCCGGTCGGCGAATAGATGGCCGAGTTCACGCCGATGACCCGGCCGTAGATGTCGAAGGTCGGGCCGCCGGAATTGCCGCGGTTGATGGCGGCGTCGATCTGGAGGAAGTCCACGAAGCTGGACGTCGGATCATCGAGGTTCTGACGGCTCTGGGCGGAGACGATGCCGGCCGTGGCCGTGCCGCCGAGCCCGAAGGGGTTGCCGACGGCGATGACCCAGTCGCCGACCCGGGGCTGGGCCGTCTCTTCGAAGGTCACGAAGGGGAAGTCCGTGCCGTCGACCTTGATGACCGCCAGATCGGTGGCCTCGTCGCGGCCGATGACGCGGGCTTCCAGTTCACGCCCGTCAGCCAGCTTGACCATGATCTCGGTGGCGTCGGCGACCACGTGGTTGTTGGTGACGATGAAGCCGTTGGCGGCGATGAAGAAGCCGGAGCCTGCGCCCAGCGCCGTCGTGCCTTCGCCGTCCGCGCCTTCCTCTCCCTCTTCGCCCCCGCCGTCGGAATTGGGATTGGGGAGGGCGAAGGGCAGACCCGGGATCTGGATCATGCTGGGCCGGCGCACCCGCGTCTTGACGTCGATCTGCACCACCGCCGGCGCGACCTGCTGGAAGATGTCGGCGAAACTGAGCGGCGCGCCCTGCGGCGGGGCGAAGGCGAGGCCCGCGGCGCCGGCCGTGGGCGCCAGACGGCCCGAGACGCCGGCCACGGGGCCGGCCTGGGCCGAGGGCCAGTCGATGACGCCGCCGGCGGTCGCCGCGGCGGCGAAGGTCAGGCCTGCGACGGCCCCCAGCATGAATTCCTTGCGCTTCATCATAGGCGTGTCTTGCGATCCTCTCGTCGGGCGTCGGGCGCCCGTTCGAACTTACGATACAGGGCGGGGCCCGGTTTCACCAACGCTACGGCCAGATGGCGGCTCCAAAACCCTCGCGAACCTGACGTCGATTTCGGCGAAGCCGACGCGGCCCCGCTCCAAACGATCAGGTTCGAACGTCAGTCGTCGGTCGGCTTTGCGTCAGGATCGGGGCGAACCGCCTGATCGGCGAGGATTCGGGCCAGATCGGCCTCCTCGGCGACGGACAGGGGCGTCGCCTCCACCGGGCGGCGTCGCGACATCAGCCACAGCCCGGCGCCCGCCGACGCCAGGACCGCGAACGGCCCGAACCACAGCAGCCAGGTGGCGCCCCGCAGCGGCGGGGTGAACAGGACGAAGTCGCCGTAGCGGCGGACCAGGTCAGTGCGAATCTGTTCGTCGCTGAGCCCGGCGGCGATCTCCTCGCGCACCAGGCGGCGCATGTCGGCGGCGATGCCGGCGGGACTGTCGGCGATGGCCTCGTGCTGGCAGACGACGCAGCGGATGTCGTCGAACAGGGCCTGGGCGCGGGCCTCCTGGGCGGCGTCGGGCAGGGGGCGGTCCGGCGCGGGCGGAGGTTCCTGGGCGGCGGCGGGCCCCGCGACGAGGCCGAGCGACGCGACCGCGATCAACAGGGCGCGCTTCACGAGCCCGCCTTTCGGCGGTTCACGCCCAGACGCAGCCGGCGGTCCAGCAGCGACAGCCCTCCCCCGAGCGCCATGATGGCCGGGCCCAGGAAGATCAGGCGCGCCCAGGGATTCCACCAGACGCGCACGGTCCAGCCGGGCTCTCCGGCGGCGGTCCGGCCGCGCTCGCCCAGAACGACATAGACATCGTCCAGTCCGCGGAAATCGAGGCCGACCTCGGTCGTGGTCTGGCCGCCCGCGGGGAAGAAGCGGCGTTCGGCGGTGACGGACCGCGGCGACGTTCCGTCGCGCAGGGTGACGGTCAACCGGCCCTGTTCGGACAGATAATTCGGCCCCTCGACGATCCGGACCTCATCCAGCCGGACGGCCCATTGGCCCGCCTCGATGGTCTGGCCGGGCGCCAGGGCGCGGGCGGCCTCGACGCGATAGCCGGTCTCGACCACCGCCCCGAGGACGAAGACGCCCAGGCCGGCGTGGGCCAGGGTCGTGCCCCAGGCGCCGAGGGGCAGACCCCGCGCGCGTCGCAACGTCTCGGCCAGCGGGGCCCGGAACAGTCGGATCCGTTCAGCCAGCTCGGCGAGGGTCCCGAGGATCAGCCAGGCGCCGAGGCCGATGCCGGCGGCCGACAGGGCCTTCTTCGGCTCGAAGACCATCCAGCCCAGCAGCGCGACCAGGATGGCGAGGCCGGCCGCGAGCGCGAGGCGCTGACCGACCCCCCTCAGATCGCCGCGCTTCCAGGCCAGCAGCGGGCCCGCGGGCAGGATCAGCAGGGCGACGGCCATCAGGGGCACGAAGGTCAGGGCGAAATAGGGCGGGCCCACCGAGATGGCCGAGCCGTCTATCGCCTCAAGGATGAGCGGATAGAGGGTGCCCAGCAGGACGGTGGCGCAGGCGGCGGTCAGGAAGACGTTGTTCAGCACCAGCGAGCCTTCGCGGCTGATCGGGGCGAACATGGCCCCGCCCTTGAGATGCGGCGCGCGCCAGGCGAACAGGGCGAAGGCCGAACCGGCGGCGACGCCGAGGATGGCCAGCAGCATCAGGCCGCGCTCGGGATCGACGGCGAAGGCGTGGACGCTGGTCAGGACGCCTGACCGGACGAGGAAGGCGCCGAGCATGGAGAAGGTGAAGGCCAGCAGGGCGAGGAAGGTCGTCCAGCCCGCGAGGGCGCCGCGCCGCTCGGTGACCACGGCCGAGTGCAGCAGGGCCGTGCCCGCCAGCCACGGCAGGAAGCTGGCGTTCTCGACCGGGTCCCAGAACCACCAGCCGCCCCAGCCCAGCTCATAATAGGCCCAGAAGGCGCCGAGGGTGATGCCGCCGGTCAGGAAGGCCCAGCTGGCCAGGGCCCACGGCCGGACCCAGCGGCCCCAGGCGGGCCAGAAGCTGGAGTTGGCCCGGCCCTCGATCAGGGCCGCGACCGCCAGCGAGAAACAGACGGAGAAACCGACATAGCCCGCGTAGAGCAGCGGCGGATGGAAGGCGAGCGCCGGATCCTGCAGCAAGGGGTTCAGGGAATTGCCCTGGAAGGGCGCGGGATTCAGCCGGTCGAACGGGTTGGAGGTGAAGGCGGCGAAGGCGAGGAACATCACGCCCAGCAGCCCCTGGGTCGCGACGGCCGAGGTCTTCAGGCCGAACGGCAGGCCACGGGCGCGCGACAGGATGGCCCCGAAGCCGGTCAGGACCAGACACCACAGCAGCAGGGAGCCCTCGTGGCTGCCCCAGGCGGCGGAGATCTTGTAGAGCATCGGCTTGTCGGTGTGGCTGTTGGCCGCGACATTGGCCACCGAGAAGTCCGAGACCGCGAAGGCCCAAACGAGGGCGATGAAGGCCACGGCGACGGCGCCCGCGCCGGCCAGGGCCGCGCCCTCGGCAGCGCCGGCGAGCACCGGGCTGCGGCGCAACCGGCCGGCGACGGCCATGCCTGTCTGCAAGGCTGACAGGGCCAGGGCCAGGATCAGGGCGAAGGCGCCCAGTTCAACGATCACGTCCGGGGCGCTCCCGTGGCCGGGGCGCCGTCGGGCCGCCACTCGCCCTTGGCCTTGAGCCGGTCGGCGACCTCGCGCGGCATATAGTTCTCGTCATGCTTGGCCAGAACCTGGGTGGCGCGGAAGCTGCGGTCGGGCAGGAAGGCCCCCTGGGTCACCACGCCCTGCCCTTCGCGGAACAGGTCGGGCAGGTCGCCCTGGTAGACGATGCGGGTGGTCGCCGCGTTGTCGGTGATGGCGAAGGCCACCTGCCCGTCAGCATCGCGCACCACGCTGCCGGCCTCGACCAGTCCGCCCAGACGGATGACCCGGCCCGTGGGGGCGGTCTCGGCCGTCGCTTCGGAGGGTGAGAAGAAGAAGGTGACGTTGTCGCGCATGGCGTAGAGCGACAGGCCGACGGCCAGGGCCAGGACCGGCGCGACAGCGGCGACGACCCAGAGGCGTCGCCGGGCCTTCGGCGATTTGGGCAGCCAGCTCATTCGGTCCCCCCCGGCATGCGCCGTTCCAGATCAGACCGGCGCGGATCAGCCGGATCCAGGGCGGCGATCAACGGCCCCCACATCGCGCGAACCATGGCCGTCTCGCCGCGGGCCAGCGCGGCCTCGCCGAGGAAGTAGCGCGCGCCCAGCTGGCCGGGGTCGCGGCGCACGGCCTGGGCGAAGGCGGCCTCGGCGTCGCCGCCAACCTCGCCGCCGTTGGCCCGGGTCAGGCTCTCGCCCAGCCGCGACCAGCTTTGGGCGTCATCGGGCTGAACGGCGAGTGCACGGCGGAAGGCCGAGGCGGCGCCAATCGGGTCGCCGGCCTCGAACCGGGCCGCGCCCAGCATGGTCAGGGCCTGATGATCCCCGGGCCGTTCCTTCACCACGCGGGCCGCGACGGCGGCCAGCTGGGTCGGCTCGAGTGTGGCGAGTTCGGTCGTCCACTGGTCCACACGGCGCTCATAGGCCTGGTCCGACAGGCCGGGCGCGCCGACGACGGCGTAGAGGCCCAGCGCGGCGGCGGCGGCGGCGGCCAGCCCGCCCAGCAGCCAGAACCGGTCGCGAGGCCCCGCACGGACCGGCGCCGCCGCGCGGTCGGAAACGAGGATGCGGCGGCCCGCCTCGGCCCGGGCGGCGGTCCAGCCCGCCTCGTCAAGCAGGCCCCGCGCCTTCAGCCGGTCCAGTTCCGCCAGTTCGGCGGAGGCTGACACAGTCTCGTCGCCGTCGGCCCCGCGGCGCGCGGCGGCGAGGACGGACAGACCCGCCAGGGCCGTCAGCAGCGCCGTCATGATCCAGAATGTCATCATTATCGGCGATGTAGCCGATCAGGCGGCGCGCGACGAGGCCTCGCCATCCCTTAAGGGGCCGCCGGCGACCGCGGCCCGACGCCGCACCGTCCGCGCCGGCTCCACCGCGTCGATCAGATCGAGACAGCGCGCCGACAGTTCGACCAGTCCCAGGGCATGGGCCTCGTCTTCCGTCTCGCCATCATTGATCAGACGCAAGGTCTGGTCGGCGTAGTCCGACAACCGGTTGGTCAGATCGTCGACCAGGGTCTTGCGGTCGGCCTCACAGCCGTATGTCGAGGCCGGGCCGCGCGCCGAGCCGACCAGTTTCAGCAGGCTGATGGCGGCGTCGACCGTGGGTCCCTCCACCGGGGCGGCCAGACGGGGCGCCTTGCGCGTCATACGGCCGGCGAGCTGCACCCGCTCAAGCGGCAGGGCCTCGTCGACGGCCTTGTCGGCGGCGCGAAGCAGGCCGGACAGGCGCCGGGCGATGGCGACGCGCGCATCACGGACCGACTTGCCCCATGCGCTTTGTGGATTGAGCGTGAGGGTTACATCAAGCTCGCCGAGCACGCCGGCGCACCAGTTGAGATCGGCGATCACCACCTCGACCCGATCCAGGTCGGCGCCGGGTTTGAACGCCTCGATCTTGTGGGCGCGGACATCGACGCCGGCGATCAGGCGGTCGACGAAGCCAGCCAGTTCCGACTCGCTGAGGAAGCCCTCGCGCCCGGCCGCCAGAGAGGTCTGGATCACGATCCGCAGGATCAGGACGGCATCGGCCAGGTGGGCGAACAGGATCTCGAGCACCCGCTGGGCGCCGTCGAGGTGCACGCCGGCGCAGTCCTTGAGCAAGAGTCGCAATTCGGCGATCTGGTCGCCGTCAGGTCGCTTCAGCCAGATTTCGAGTGAGGGCAGGCCGCGACGGGCCAGATGGGCCAGATCCAGACAGGCCGCCAGATCAGCGAGGCCCTTTTGCCGCGCCGCCTCATCGCCGTCGGGCGGCCAGACCAGATCGGGCAGGTCGCGGACGACGCTGGCGGCCGCCTGGCAGAAGCGGTCGGCCACCGCGACGGTCGTATCCTCGTCCCGGTCGAGATGGTGGAGCAGGTCCGGCTCGCGCTCGCTGGCGGCGCGCCACAGGCGCGGCAGAACGTGGGCCGGAAAGGTCATGGCGGCGACGCCGTCGGCGCGGGCGCGGAACATCGGCAGAAGCGGCGCCAGCACCCGGGCGCGACGGGCGCGATCCCGGGTCTCGTCCGCGATGATCATCCGGAGTTCCGCCGCTCGGCCGCCGCCCATGGGCGCGACAGCGGCCGAGACGGCACGAAGCGCGGTCTCGGGGCACCGCGCCAGCAGGGCGGTAAGCGCAACGCGATGGGCGACAGAAAGCCCGGCCATAGAAAAACCCCGAACCGGACCCAACCCGGCCCGACCGACTATCGGCGGGCAGGGTTAACAACCGCTATCGATACGGAGGATTCAGGCCTCGGCCGCCGGCAGCTCGAGCAGCACCTTGAGGCCCCCGAGATCGCTGTCCGCCAGGGTGATCTTGCCGCCATAGGCGCGCGTCAGCTCGACCACGATCGAAAGACCCAGACCGGAGCCCGGCGTTGTCTCGTCCATACGGGAGCCGCGCTCGAGGGCGGCTTCGCGCTGGTCGGCCGGCAGGCCGGGGCCGTCATCCTCGACCACCAAAACCATCTGGCCCAGGCCGGTCGATCCGGCGGAGATGCGCACGCGCCGTTTGGCCCATTTGCAGGCGTTCTCCATCAGATTGCCGAGGATCTCCTGCAGGTCCTGCCGCTCCCCGCGGAAGCCGAGCTCATCGGGCGCCCGCCAGTCGATCTCGACGGCCTTCTCCTCGAACACCCGCTCAAGCATGACCGCGAGCTCGTCCAGCACCTCGGCGATGGGCGTGCGTTCGCCCAGCAGCTGGGCGCGCGCGGCGGCGCGGGCGCGGCGCAGATGGTGATCGACCTGGGCCTTCATCACCTCGGTCTGTTTGCGGACCATGTCGGGCAGCAGGCCCGTTTGCGAACCGGCCTCGGCCAGCATGACCGAGAGCGGGGTCTTCAGGGCGTGGGCCAGGTTGCCGACATGGGTGCGCTGGCGCTCGACCGTCTCCTGATTGTGGTCGAGCAGGCGGTTGACCTGTTCAGCCAGGGGCTGGATTTCCACGGGATAGCTCCGGACGATGCGGGCCGCCTTGCCCTTGCGGACGTCGGCGATCTCGTTCCGCAGACTGAACAGGGGGCGCAGGCCGATCTGCACCTGCAGAAAGACGGCGATCACCAGACCGAGGCCGAGAATCAGCAGCGAGGTCCAGGTGAAGGTCGCGAACTGGCGGGTGTCGTTCTCGATACTGGTCCGGTCGAGCGCGGCCATGAACACCAGCGGTTCGCTCCGGCCCGGCAGGGATTTCAGGCTGGCGGCCACCCGCAACGGCTGGCGCAGCGGGGGGCGCAGAAAGCCGGAATCGCTGAAGCTGATCATGTCTCCGCGGGAAGTTCGCAGCTGTTCCGGCAGATCCATGGGGACGGCCAGCTGTTCGCCCGCCAGCGACGGCGACCCGGCGATGAACCGCACGCCGCCCTCGCCATCGAGCTCGGCCACCGCCCAGTATTTGCCGGACAGGGCGCGATCCGTCTGGGCGTCCCGGATTTCGGCGACGACGACGCCGTCCGGACCTGCATTGGTGGCGAAGACGACCTCGTCGATCGTGTCGGCGAGCGCGCTGCTCAACTGACGCAGCGCCGATTCCCGGTATTGGGTGGTGAGGGCCCAGCCGGTCAGGACGAGGGCCAGCACGATCCAGGCCGACGCCAGCCAGATCAGCCGTCGAGTCAGGCTGTGGCCGGGCCGCCCGAACCAGCGGCCCCAGGTTCTGCCATCGGCCGGAGCCGATTCACCCCCCGCCCCTTCCGTCACGCCCCTTCGGACTCCCCGGCCAGCGGCGTCAGGCGATAGCCGAGCCCGCGGACGGTCTCGATCCGGTCAGGACCAATCTTCTTGCGCAGGCGCCCGACGAAGACCTCGATGGTGTTGGAATCGCGATCAAAGTCCTGGTCGTAGAGATGTTCGACCAGTTCGGTGCGGCTGATAACCCGGCCCTGATGCATCATCAGATAGTGCAGCAGACGGTACTCCAGCGAGGTCAGGCGCAGGGGCTCGCCGCTGACCGTGGCGCGGGCGGCGCGCGGGTCGAGGCGCAGGCCGCCGCACGACAGGGTCGCCGAAGCGATGCCCGCCGAGCGCCGCAGCAGGGCCCGCAGACGGGCCAGCAGCTCCTCGGTGTGGAAGGGCTTGGTCAGATAGTCGTCGGCGCCGGCGTCGAAGCCCGACACCTTGTCCGACCAGGCCCCTCGGGCCGTCAGGATCAGGACCGGCGTGGTCTTGCCGTCGCGACGCCAGCGCTCAAGCACCGAGACGCCGTCGATCTTGGGCAGGCCGAGATCCAGCACGACCACGTCATAGGGTTCGGTGTCGCCGAGGAAATGGGCTTCCTCGCCGTCCGCGGCGTGATCCACGGCGTAGCCGGCGTCGCCCAGCGCCAGTTTCAGCTGGCGCGACAGATCAACGTCGTCCTCGACAAGCAAGACTCGCATTCAGCGTTCTCCCACGACCCGACCGGAGCGGGCGTCCACCATGATGTCGGCGACACGGCCGCCGGGATATTCCCAGCGAACCACAATGACGTCGCCCCGATTGCTGGCGCCCAGGAAGCGGCCCGAACGGCCGGAGGACGCGCGTTGCACCGCGTCGCCCACGCTGATGCGGGGGCGTTCCTCGGGTTGCTGGCGTTCGGAGCGGTCGGGGCGCTCGCCACGCGAGCCACGATCCTGCGCGACCGCCTGCGACAGGGGCGCGGCGGCGATCAGGGCTGCAAGCAGGAAGGCGGACGGACGGATCATGGAGAGCGGTCTAGGCTCCGGGCTCTGAACGATGGCTGAACAGCCAGTGTAGACGTGTTTCAGCTTTCGCGCCGCCCCCCTCGTGCGCGCGGCGAGGATCGGGGGCGGCCCCGGGGGTTTCAGGGCGTGACGGCGAATTCATGGTGATGAATGGAAGCTGACGCTCGCCGTTCAGATCGCGCTCAGCCGGCGGGTGGTCATCTCCAGTCAACGCCGGCCACCCGGTCAGCGTGGAAACCGCCAAGGAGACGACAGGTGAAGAAGTTTCTCATCCCCGCCATCGCCCTGGCCGCGGCCTCCGTCGCGGTCCCCGCCATGGCCCAGAACTACGGCCCGCAGCATCGGGGCGACCGCTACGAGCGGCCCTATGAGCGCGACGACCGGGGCGGTCGCTACGACAACGATCGCGGCGGCCGCAACTGGCAGGACATCAGCCAGCGCAAATACCAGCTGGACCGCCGCATCGACGTCGGCGAGCGCAACCGCCAGCTCAGCCGTCGGGAAGCGACCCGGCTTCGCGCCGAACTGAACGCCCTGGTGCGTCTGGAGCGCTCCTATCTGCGCGGCGGTCTCTCCTGGCGCGAGCGGGCCGAGCTCGACCGCCGCTATGACCGCCTGTCGATGCAGGTGCGCGCCGAACGTCGCGACCGCGACAACCGCCGCTACTAGGGCCTGACCTTCCGCCCTGAAGGTCCCGGGGGCGCGATCCGCAAGGGTCGCGCCCCTTTTCCTTGTCTCAGACCCTGAGCCGGCTCTCGATCACGGTCACGGCGCGGCCCCGCAGCAGGACCCGCTCGCCGCGGGCCTCGGTCTCGATATCGCCGCCCCGGCCGGGGAAGACCTGGCGGAAACGGACCGTCGCCCGACCCAGCCTGTCCGCATACAGCGGCCCCAGGATGCAGTGGGCCGAACCGGTCGCGGGGTCCTCGTCGACGCCGCAGCCCGGCGCGAAGAAGCGGTCGACTACATCGACGTCGTCCGAGGCGTCGGCCGGGGCGCAGACGATCACCTGGCCGATCTCGCCCGCCTCGCCCTGGATGGCGGCGAGGGCGCGGATATCGGGCGTCACAGCCCGCACCGCCGCGGCGTCGGACAGCACGGCGACCAGATAACGTCCGGCCCAGACCTCGACCGGCGTCACACCCAGCGCCTCGACCAGACCCTCGGGCGCCGCGGTCCGGCGCGGCGGATCGGCGGGAAAGTCCATCTCATAGCCCTCGCCCGCGCGGCTCACGATCAGCGGGCCCGAGCGGGTGTCGAAGGTCAGGGCCGCCGCCTCGAGCCCGGCTTCCGCCAGCAGCACATGGGCCGAGGCCAGGGTGGCGTGGCCGCACAGGTCGACCTCCATCCCCGGCGTGAACCAGCGCAGACCGAATCGGGCCGGATCGGCTGTCCTGAGCAGGAAGGCGGTCTCGGCCTGGTTGTTCTCCTTCGCCAGCGCCTGCATCCAGTCGTCGGAGGGCCACTGGTCGAACGGCTCGACCACGCAGGCGGGGTTGCCCCTGAACGGGGCGGCGGCGAAGGCGTCGACGGTCCACTGGCGCATCAGGCGGGCTCCGGCGGGATGACGGTCAGTTCCGGCCAGCGCGCCCGGGCGCTGGCCACGGCCTTGTCCCAGCCCTTGGCGAGCGGCCGGTTCGGGTTGGGGCGCAGGGTCATGGAGAAGACATCCTCCAGCCCGAACGGGGCGGCGACGCTGATCGAATCGTCGGCCTCCAGCCGCACCCCGACGGCGAAGGCCGGGGCCACGAACCGGGACAAGGCCTCGTCCGTGTCGGTCAGCGGTTCGTAGGACTCGCCGAACCGGTCGGGGAACCAGATGTGGACCCGGGCCTGGTTGCGGACCTCGACCTCGGACCGGAAGGGCTCGTCAAAAGCGGCGGCGACGCGTCTGATGACCGCGTCCTCGGCGTCCCAGCTGACATCCGGGTCGAAGTAACCGAGGTCATAGTCGTTGCGGCCATAGCCGGCGGGCCGGTCGGTCACGGCGTTCCAGACGCTCTGATAGACCGCGCCGGAAAAGACCCGCCAGTCATTCAGGCCGAGGCCGCGAACCGTCGTCAGGACGTGCATCAGGCCGGGGTCGGCGCGGACGATGTCGGCCAGCCGGGCCTCCAGATCGCTCATGTCCGGTCCCTGATGGGCCAGCCGTGGTCCAGCGGTCCGTGCCCGCCGCCCAGTCCCGGCGCCCGGCGGATCGCCTCGGCGACATAGGCCCAGGCGTTGGCGACGGCGACCTCCAGCGGCAGGCCTTGCGCGATCCCCGCCGCGCAGGCGCTGGCCAGGGTGCAGCCGGTGCCGTGGGTGCTGCGGGTCTCGAACCGCTCGCCTTCCAGCAGGGTCTCGCCGGTCGGGGTGAGCAGAAGATCGACCACGGTCTCGCCCGGCACGTGGCCGCCCTTCATCAGCACCGCGCGCGCGCCCATGGCCAGCAGGGCCTCGCCGGCGCGGCGCTGGCCGTCGAGGTCGACGACGGGGATTCCGGTCAGGGCCTCGGCCTCGGGGGCGTTGGGCGTGAGCAGGGTCGCGCGCGGGATCATCAGCGACCGCACGGCGGCGATGGCCTCGTCCGCGAGCAGGGCGGCGCCGCCCTTGGCGATCATCACCGGGTCGACGACGGCGGGGGCGTCCGACGAATCGAGGATGACGGCGACCCGTTCGACCACCGCGGTCGATCCCAGCATGCCGGTCTTGATCGCATCGGCGCCGATGTCGTCCAGCACCGCCCGCGCCTGGGCCTCGATCAGGTCGAGCGGCAGGGGATGCACGCCGTGGACGCCGAGGGTGTTCTGGACGGTGACGGCGGTGATGGCCGTGCCCGCATGGCCGCCGAGCATGGTCACGGCCTTGATGTCGGCCTGAATCCCCGCTCCGCCGCCGGAGTCCGAGCCGGCGATGATCAGGACGCGTCCGAGGAAGGAAGACATGGCGCTGGATGACCAATCGCGGGCGGCGGCGCAAGCCCGATCGTCAGGCTATCGACCGCGGGGCGTCGCGACAGCCGCCTGGACGGCCAGCGCCTGGACGGTCTCGCGCACGTCGTGGACCCGGATGATGGAGGCGCCTGCGCGCGCCGCCTCGAGCGCCAGGGCCAGCGAGCCGCCGAGGCGGTCGGCCGGGTCGGTTGCGGTCGGATCTATGGCCTGGATCGTGCGCTTGCGGCTGGCGCCGTAGAGGATCGGGAATCCCGTCGCGGCCAGATGGTGCAGTCCGGCGGTCAGGACGAGGTTGTGCGTCGCTGTCTTGCCGAAGCCGATGCCGGGGTCGAGCCAGATGCGTTCGCGCGCCACGCCGGCCGCCATGGCTGCGTCGGCCCGCATGGCCAGCCAGTCGGCGACCTCGGCGACGACGTCGTCATAGTGGGGATCGGCCTGCATGGTGCGCGGCTCGCCCCGCATATGCATCAGCACCACCTCGCAGCCGAGGTCGGCGGCGGTCGCGAGGCTGTCGGGCGCGAAGCCGAGGGCCGTCACGTCGTTCCACATCGTGGCCCCGGCGGCGACGGCGGCGCGAGCGACGGCCGGCTTCATGGCATCAATGCTGATCGGTCCGGCCCAGCGGGTGCGCAGGCCCTCGATGACGGGGATGACGCGGGCGAGTTCTTCGGCTTCGGCGACCGGTTCGGCGCCGGGTCGGGTGCTCTCGCCGCCGATGTCGAGGATGTCCGCGCCCAGTTCGACCAGCCTCAGGCCGTGGGCGACGGCCGCCTCGACGGAGGCGAGCCGGCCGCCGTCCGAGAAGCTGTCGGGGGTGACGTTGACGATGCCCATGACGCGCGGCCGGAGCATCAGTCCTTGCCCCCGATCAGGCTGCCGATGGCGTCGAGGTAGGCGGAAAACGCCGCGCGGCCTTCACGGGTGATCGACACGCGGGTCAGGGGCTTGTTGGCCTTGAAGCTCTTGTCGATGGCGATGAACCCCGCCTCCTCCAGCTTCTTGAGGTGGACCGACAGATTGCCCTGGGTCGCTTCGAGCACGGTCTTCAGCTCGGTGAAGTCGGCGCTGTCGGCGTCGGACAGATAGACCATGATCCCCAGCCGCATGCGGCCGTGGATGACGTCGTCGATCCGTCCGAGATCGGCCAGTCCCATGGTTCAGGCCGCCTTCGATCCGGCACGGGCGTCGCGGAACAGGATCCAGCCCGGCAGGGCGAACAGCAGGAACAGGGCGACGGTGCAGACGCCGAGATACAGGAAGGGCTCGCGCACCAGCAGGCCGAGCGCCACCGCCGCAGCCCAGCCGCCCAGGGCGGTGGCCAGCATCCAGCCCTTCCGCTTGAGCGTCCAGGCCATGTACCAGGCGGCGGCTTGGAGGGCGAAGACGATGGCGGCGTAATAGAGCCAGATGGCGAAGTCCTGATCGCGCCAGGCACCCACGCCGAAGACGATGATGACGGCGCAGTTGGCCATGCCGGTGGCGCTGAAGGCGGCGTTCAGGGTGCGCGTCGCCATCGGACCGCGATTGGACCCACCGGTCTTGCGATCCTTGAGGATCGCCCAGGTCAGGATCGACAGGAACGTCGCGCTTATCCCGACCACGAAGGCCAGGTTGGCCAGGTCCGGCCAGCGGATCAGGCCTGTCGCCTGACCGACGTGGAACAGGCACTGCAGGCCATACAGCAGGCCGCCGGCCAGATAGCAGATCGCCAGCGTCATCGGCGGGCGGCCGCCGCCCTCGACGATCGAGCGCATGAAGGCGAGGTCGTCCTCGGGGGAATGCAGGCGGGGCTTGGCGGGCATGACGATTCTCCGGAGCCGGCTCGTCCCTGGGGTGGACGAGCCGGCGGGCAATGGCAAGCTATTCGGCGGGCGAGAATTCCGGGTCCCGCTGACGGCTCCAGGGCATGCGGCGGCCGTTCAGCCAGCCGCCGACGAAGCTGTGACGGACCAGCAGTTCGTAGGTCAGCAGGCTGACCGCCATCGTTCCGCCGATGACCACGCCGAACTTGACGAACCAGGGCCAGGTCTCGTTCACCACCAGGATCTGGCCAACCATGACCAGCGGCAGGTGGACGATGTAGACCCAGTAGGACGAGTCAGCGAGGTAACGGCGGACGGCGCTGTATCCTGAGGCGAAACGCAGGGCCAGCGACAGGACCGCGAAGACCGTGGCGAAGACGGCCAGGGCCATCACCGCCGCCAGCGGCGCCTTCAGCGCGGGATCAGTGACCGGCGTCAGGTCCGGGACGGGTCCGCCGGCCATGACCAGGGCGGCCGTCCCGACGCCCAGCGCCACAACCGTGAACACGGGCCACAGCCGCTCGATGCGCACCAGCAGGTCACGGCGGCGGTCCAGCAGGAAGCCGAGGCCGAAGGCGGTCCCGAAGGCGGTCAGGGCGGTCGCGTTCGGAACCAGGCCCGTGTCCGGGGTCGGAATGCCGAAGAAGGGCGTCCAGTTGGGCGCCAGCCAGAAGGCGAGCGCCAGCGGGGCGGCCATCAGGGCCGGGGTCCAGGGACCGATCAGGGCGCCGGTGATGCGGTCGACAAACCGGCCCCAGCCGCCGTCGCGGTCCGCCAGGGCGAACGGCGCGCGCAGAACCAGCATGCCGACGTAGAGGATCAGCAGGACCCAGAGGAACCACAGATGGGTCAGGGGGAAGGTCTCGAGCGTCAGCGGCGGCGGCGGCGGTCCGTCGGTCGGAATGGAGCCGCCGTTGCGGATGGCCGCCATCCAGACGAGGCCGGCGATGATGGCGGCGAGCACCGGGGTCCAGAAGACGGCGAGCGGTCCGGCGATGCGCATCAGCCGGTCCTTGATGAAGCCGAGGGTCCCGCGCCGGCCCAGCATCATATGGGCGAACAGGCCGGCGATCAGGAAGAAGGTCGTCATCCGGAACAGGTGGATGGCGAAGAAGATGACGCCGGCGACCGGCGAGTTGTCGGTGTCCGGCACGATCCAGATCGTGACCGGGAAATACGACATGGCGGCGTGCAGGACGACGCCCAGCAGCAGGGCGGTCCCGCGCAGGGCGTCGAGACCGTGCAGGCGGTCGGATGGACGGGTTTCGGATGACGACATGACGAAGGGCTCCCCTCTTGATGGGAGGCCATATCTCATAGACTTGTTTATAATGCAAACAAGTTCACCAGAAAGAACCCGCCGCGAGCGATACCCACGGCGGGCCCTGTCTTCTCAGTCTGTCAGTGGACGGTCTGGACCTCGACCGAGGTTCCGTCCGACACCGGGGTGATCGGCACGGAGACCGACGGGCCGGCGTTGGGGAAATTGCTCTCGTCGCGGTTCGGGGCCACGCCCTTCTCGAGCAGGTCCTTGATCTCCTGGCCGGACAGGGTCTCGTACTCGAGCAGGGCCTGGGCCAGGGTCTCGAGATCCGCCGCCTTGTCGGTGAGGATCTGGCGGGCCTCGTTCCAGCCCTCGGTGACGATGCGCTTGACCTCGGCGTCGATGATCCGGGCCGTGTCTTCCGAGACGTTCTGGCTGCGGGCGACGGAGTGGCCGAGGAAGACCTCCTGCTCGTTCTCGCCATAGGCGACGGTGCCAAGCACGTCGGAGAAGCCCCACTGGGTGACCATGCGGCGGGCCAGTTTGGAGGCCTGCTGGATGTCGGAACTGGCGCCCGAGGTGATGTTCTCCTTGCCGAAGATCAGCTCCTCGGCGACGCGGCCGCCGGCCATGATGGCGATGCGATCGACCATCTGCTGGAACTTCATCGAATAGCGGTCGCCTTCCGGCAGTTGCATGACCATGCCCAGGGCCTGGCCGCGCGGGACGATGGTCGCCTTGTGCACCGGGTCGGCCATCTTGACGTTCATGGCGACGATGGCGTGGCCGCCCTCGTGATAGGCGGTCAGGCGGCGCTCTTCCTCGTTCATGGCCATCGATTTGCGCTCGGCGCCCATCATGACCTTGTCCTTGGCGTCCTCGAAGTCGCGATGGGTGACCATGCGACGGTCCTTGCGGGCCGCCATCAGGGCCGCCTCGTTGACGAGGTTGGCCAGGTCGGCGCCGGAGAAGCCGGGGGTGCCGCGGGCGATGGTCTTGACGTTGACGTCGGCGGCCAGGGGCACATCCTTCATGTGGACGCGCAGGATCTTCTCGCGGCCCGAGACGTCGGGGTTGGGCACGACCACCTGACGGTCGAAGCGGCCCGGACGCAGCAGGGCCGGGTCCAGGACGTCGGGACGGTTGGTGGCGGCGATCAGGATGATGCCTTCATTGGCCTCGAACCCGTCCATCTCGACCAGCAGCTGGTTGAGGGTCTGTTCGCGCTCGTCATTGCCGCCGCCCAGTCCGGCGCCGCGGTGACGGCCGACGGCGTCGATCTCGTCGATGAAGATGATGCAGGGGGCGTTCTTCTTGGCCTGTTCGAACATGTCGCGGACGCGGCTGGCGCCGACGCCGACGAACATCTCGACGAAGTCCGAGCCCGAGATGGAGAAGAAGGGCACGCCCGCCTCGCCCGCGACGGCGCGGGCCAGCAGGGTCTTGCCGGTGCCGGGAGGGCCGACCAGCAGGGCGCCCTTCGGAATCTTGCCGCCCAGACGCTGGAATTTGGCCGGGTCCTTGAGGAAGTCGACGACTTCCTGAAGCTCTTCCTTGGCCTCGTCCACGCCGGCGACGTCCTCGAAGGTCTTGCGGCCCTTGTGCTCGGTCAACAGCTTGGCCTTGGACTTGCCAAAGCCCATGGCCCCGCGCGCCCCGCCCTGCATCTGACGCATGATCAGGATCCACAGGCCGATGATCAGGACGAAGGGCAGCAGGCCGATCAGGGCGCTGACCCACAGCGACTGACGCGTGGTCTTGACGTCGACCTCGGCGCCCTTGGCCTGGATGCTGTCGATCAGGGCGGCGTTGGGAACGGGGGTGATGACCGTGACGACGCTCTCGTCGCGCAGGGTCGCCTTCACCGTCTCGCCGCGCACCTCGACGCTGACGATATTGCCGTCGTCGCGGGCCTTGAGCAGGTCGGAATAGCTCATCTCGACCGGTCGGGCCGCCGCGGCCTTGTCGGCGGTCGGGGCGGCCAGGCCGCCGGGACGGCTGGCGGCGACATAAAAGGCCATGGCGCCCAGGATGATGACGCCCCAGATGGCCAGATTGCGCAGGTTCATTCTCGTCTCGGTCCTTGTGTGCGCCGAAGCGCCCGGTCGTCAGTGACTGTCAGCGTCTGAAAATAGGGGGTTCCGGGGCGATGCGCCATGGAGGGCGTCGCCAAGATCCCGTTCGTGCGTCATTCGGTCCAGCGCCAGCGCCAGTCGTTCCTCGACCAGCGACGTCGCCCTGCCCGCCGTCCCTGCAAGAACCGGCGCAGTCCCGTCGTGCCGGATCAGCACAGGCAGGGACCCGCGCGCGGCGGGCGGCAGGGCCTTGAGCGTCGCGCGGTCGGCGTCGGACAGGGCGGCCATGCGGCCGGCGGCGGGGACGACGGACCAGCCGGGTTCCGCAACCGTGACGGCCCAGCGGCCGTCCCAGACGGTCTCCACGCCGGGGGACAGCGGCAGGGGCGGCGGGGGTCGGCGGGTGAATTCGCCGACCTCGCGGGTGATGAGGGCGTGGTCCTCTTCGGCTGAGATGCGGGCGCCGGAGAGGGTGGCGGTGAAAGGTTCGGGGGACCGGAGGCGGGTCAGGAGGGCGGACAGGCGGTCACCGCGCGGGGGACGGTCGCCGCCTCCGACGCAGACCAGGGCGGCGGCGAGGGTGTGGGCGTCAGTGGCGCGGTCGACGATCAGCGTCCCCTCTCCCATTGGGAGAGGGCTTAGGGGCACGGCGGCGCAGCCGTCGTCCTTGCGCGAAAGGGTGTGGGTCGATCGTCCCGGGGCGGCTTCGCCACTCGCTCGATCGACCCTCATCCGGCCCTTCGGGCCACCTTCTCCCAACGGGAGAAGGGACACGCGCGCGCGGCCCCGCGCATATTTCAGATCCTCATTCGCAGGATCGTCGATCCAGTTCGCCCCCTGCCCTTCCAGCCACGCCCGCGCCTCCGCCCTTCCCGCCCCCAGCATCGGACGCAGCAGCATCAACCCCCGCCCTTCCGGCCACGCCGGAGACGGCGACCAGTCGCGCAGGCGGCCCAGCGTGGAGCCCTCGGCGCGCATCACCTCGCCTTCCGCGATGTCGTCGGCGGTGTGGGCGAACAGGAGGACGCGGGCGCCGGCCTCGCGGGCGGCCCCGGCGATCAGCCGGTGGCGGGCCATGCGCGCAGCGGCGGGAAGGCCGGTCGCCGGTTTCGGACCGGCCCACGACAGGCCGCGCCAGTCGGCGCCGGCGTCACGGGCCGCGCCTTCGGCGAAGGCGGTCCAGGCGGCGCTGTCGGGGCTGAGGCCATGATCGACGGTCAGGGCCAGCAGGCGGCGGCCGTTCGCCGCCGCCCAGGCGGCGGCGACGCGCAGCAGGGCGATGGAGTCGCCGCCGCCGGAGAGGGCGAGGGCCAGCGGACGATCGGCGCCGGTCTCAAGCCGCGCGGACAGGCTGGCCCGGACGGGGCCGGTCCAGTCGGCGGGGACTGACGTCAGCCCGGTCTCCGGGCGGGGGCCGGGGCGGCGCAGCCGATGCGGGTACGGGCCTCGGCCGCCCGGGTGCGCACGGCGGCGCTGGCGCCTTCGGCGTAGCGACGGGTGAATTCGGTCAGCGCCGTGCAGGCCTGGGTCTTGCGGTCGGTGGCGTTGAGCGCATTGGCCAGCTCCAGCGTGGTCGAGGCGGCCCAGGGCGCGGTCGGCCAGCCCTGCAGGGCGGTGGCGTAGGCCGAGACGGCGCCGGCGTGGTCGCCGGCGGAGACGCGCAGGTCGCCGAGGCGGCTGGAGGCCTCGCGGGCCTGGGGCGTGTCGGGCCAGGCGAGGATAACGGTCTGCAGGGCGCGGTCGCCGCGCGCCGG
>JAHKAM010000033.1 GCA_018826515.1 Alphaproteobacteria bacterium | reverse complement strand
GCAGCACGCGGAACGTCGCATTCGGCAGCAGTTCGCTGACGACGCCGGGAAACTCGAGCAGTTCTTCCTTAGCCATGCGGCCTCTCGCGCCCTGTGAATACGAGTCAGAACGCGCGCCGGGCGAAAGCGCGCGTCGTTAAGGAGCGGGCGTATGCCTGAAAATGGCGGGATAGTCGAGGCGGTGGGTGGCGGCGAGTGATTAGTGGTTAGTGATTAGTGGTTGCCGGCCTCAGGCAGAGGCGGTGGGTCAGCGGACGCCATCGGCGGCATCAGCCAACCACTAATCACTAACCACTAATCACTCGCCTCACCCCCGCCGATAAAGCGCCGTCACCAGCGTGAACAACCGCCGCGCCGTCTCGTGGTCGATGGCGATCTTGCCGTCCAGCCGCGCCTTCAGGATTTCCGCGCCCTCGTTGTGCAGGCCGCGCCGGCCCATGTCGACCGCTTCGATCTGCGACGGGGAGGTGCCGCGCAGGGCTTCGTAATAGCTGTCGCAGATGGCGATATAGTCCTTCACCACCTTGTTCAGCGGCGTCAGCGACAGGCCATGCACCCGGTGGAACGCCGGACCGGCGATGTCGAAGGCCAGCCGGCCGTCCACCATCGCCAGCTTCAGCGCATAGGGGCCGCTCGCCGCCCCGGCCGGCTCGAAGCTGTTCTTCTCCAGCAGGTCGAAGATGGCGACGCGCCGCTCATGTTCGATCTCGGCTGTCGCGGACTGAAGCGTCGCGGCGTCCAGGTCGATCGAGGTCAGACGGTGATCGCTCACGCCGGGTCCGCCTCCGGCGACAGGTGCGTCGGCGCCACCTTGGCCGGCCAGCGCTCCGACAGATCGGTCAGCACGGCGTCGAGGCATTCGACGTCTATCCGCAGGTCGCCGCCCCCGGCGAACATCATGATCACCCGCCCGCCCGGCGCCTCGCCCGGCTCGAAATCCATCGCCAGCAACTCCAGCGCGCTCTCGGGCAGGCGCGGCAGGCGCCGGCTCTTGACCGCGATGACGTCGCCGAACTGCATCGCCGCCATCACCCGGGTGCCGCCGCATTCCCAGCAGAACCGGCTCAGCTTCAGCGTCACCCGCCGGCCCATCGGCTCCCAGACGATGTCCACCGGCCGCAGGATGGCGTCCTGCAGCGCGGCCGAGATGATGTGCAGGTCGTCGGCGTCCTCGGCCAGCAGGCGCAGCGGCTCGACCCGCGGACGCGCGGCCTCGTCGCCCTCGCCGGTCAGGATCTCAGTGCTCATCGCCGTCGTCCCTGATCCGGCGGATCGCGGCCCCGCAGGCGCTCAACTTTTCTTCCAGCCGCTCAAACCCGCGATCCAGATGATAGACCCGCCCCACCGTGGTCTCCCCCTCGGCCGCCAGGCCCGCGATCACCAGACTGACCGAGGCCCGCAGGTCGGTGGCCATCACCTGGGCCCCGTGCAGGACCTCGACCCCCTTCACCGTCGCCTCGCCGGCGTGGACGTGGATGTCGGCACCCAGCCGCATCAGCTCGGGCGCGTGCATGAACCGGTTCTCGAAGATGTTCTCATGGATGACGCTGTCGCCGTCGGCGGTGGTCATCAGGGCCATGAACTGGGCCTGCAGATCGGTGGCGAAGCCGGGATAGACCTCCGTGGCGACATTCACCGCCTTCAGCCGCATCGCCGGATCGCGCTTGACGATCACCCCGTCTTCCGTCGGCGTCACCTCGACCCCGGCCTCGATCATCTTCTCGCTCAGGGCCGTCATCAGCTCCGGCCGCGCCTTGGTCAGCCGCACCTCGCCCCCCGCCATGGCGGCGGCGACGGCGTAGGAGCCCATCTCGATCCGGTCGGGAATCACCGACCAACTGGCGCCGCCCAGCGAACTGACGCCGGTGATGACCAGTTCGTCCGTGTCGATTCCCTCGATCCGCGCGCCCATGGCGGTCAGACAGCGGGCCAGGTCGCCGATCTCGGGCTCGCGCGCGGCCTTCTTCAGCACCGTCGTCCCGTCGGCCAGCACCGCCGCCAGCAGGGCGTGCTCGGTCGCGCCGACCGAGACGAAGGGGAACTCGATCTCGGCCCCCTTCAATCCATGGGGCGTCCGGGCGATGACATAGCCCTCGTCCAGTTCGATCTCGGCGCCCATGGCGGTCAGCGCCTGCAGATGCAGATCAACCGGCCGCGCGCCGATGGTGCAGCCGCCCGGCAGCGACACCTTGGCCTCGCCCGTCCGCGCCAGCAGCGGCCCCAGCACATTGAACGAGGCCCGCATCTGCCGGACCAGGTCATAGGGGGCGAAGGTCGAGGCGATTCGCGCAGCGTGGAACAGCGTCTCCTGATCGCCCCCGTCGCCGGTCTCGGTCACCTCGACGCCGAGCTCGCGCAGCAGCCGCCCGAGAAATTTGGTGTCCGCCAGACGCGGCATATTCGTCAGACGCAGCGGCTGATCGGTCAGGATCGCGGCGGCCATCAGCTTGAGGGCGGAGTTCTTGGCGCCGCTGATCGGAATGCTTCCGTTCAGCCGGGCGCCGCCGGTGATGGCGATGCTGTCCATGTCGTCTCTTGCGGCCCCATGCAGGGCGCAAGGGGGGATCGGCTATCTAGCGCGGTCCGCCGGCCTTGCGAAAGGCCGACGACCGTCCGGACGATGACATTCAGTTGCTCGGCTTTTCCGCCTTGCCGGCGCGGCCCGCCGCCTTGCGCCGCTTCAGATTGTCCCGCAGGGCCGTCGCCAGCCGCTGGGCCCGCGCCGTGGCGGGGGTTTTCGGCGGCGAAAGGGGATCCGGCAGGCTCGCCGGCAGGTCAGTTCGGGGCGACGGGATCTTCGACTCATCCATGCGACGATGATGCCCCCGCCCCGAACTTTTCCGCAAGGCGCTGAAATCAGGGCTTCCCCCCTTGTCCCCCGTTGGCTATAGGGCCGCTTCCTCAGTTTCCGCCGCCGTAGCTCAGTGGTAGAGCGCATCCTTGGTAAGGCTGAGGTCGTGGGTTCGATTCCCCCCGGCGGCACCACTCTGAAGACCGAAAGGGCGGCGCTTTCACAAGCGCCGCCCTTTTCCGTTCCCGGCCCTGCAGTCCGCGTCAGTCCCCGCTGCGATTCGGCTCGGTCTGGGGAAACCGGCGCGGCGGGCCGCCCGGCCGCATCAGGCGGCTCTCATACTCCGCGGCGGCGCCCGGGGCCGGATTGCCGGGAAAGGCATAGCCGCTGTCGTCGAAATACAGGGGGTCATAGCCGCGACCATAGCCATAGCCGCCATAGCCAAAGCCGTTCTCGACCTGGCGGTAGCTGAGGTTCAGCCGTCCGTGCTCGCCGAGCGGCAGCGACACCGCCGCGCCATAGTCGCGATAACCGCCGGTGCCGATGCCGAAACTGACCTCGCCATGCGGCTTGCGATCATCGACCGGCGCCAGCCGCTCGGCCCAGGGCGTGTCGGCCGTCGAGCGGGCGGTCATCCAGCGCTCGATCTGCTCATCGGTCGACAGGCCGTGCGGCACGGCGTCCTGGGTCGCGCCCTCGGTCGAAGGCGCCAGCGGCTGTGCGGTGACATTCAGATCGACGGGGGTGGCGGGCGCGGTGGCGACCACGCCGTCGGGCTCTGAGACAAACAGCGCGGCGGCTGCCATCAATGCGAAAACTGCCATGCGCCTACTCCGTCCGAAACGTCACCCTAGCCTCAAATGAGGCCAAGGTCAGGCCGTGCCGTCGCCGCGCCCCAGCGGGTCCGGCAGCCGCCCGCCCTCCGGCACGAAGCTCAGCGCCACGGAGTTGATGCAGTAGCGCAGACCGGTCGGCCCCGGTCCGTCCGGGAACACATGGCCCTGATGACTGTCGCAGCGGGCGCAGCGCGTCTCGGTGCGGGTCATGCCGTACGACCGGTCGGTGATCGCCCGGACGTGCGCCGGATCGACCGGCTCGGTGAAGCTGGGCCAGCCGGTGCCGCTCTCGAACTTGGTCCCGGTCCGGAACAGCGGCAGGCCGCATTCCCGGCAGCAGAACACCCCGGCCCGCTTCTCGCCCAGCAAGGTCCCGCAGAACGGCGCCTCGGTGCCGTGGGCCAGCAGGACGCGCTTCTCCTCGGCGGACAGGTCGGCCTCCAGCGCCACGCGCTGGCTGTCGCTGGGCGGGGTCAGGTCATAGCCGGACGCGGAACGGAGGTCAGGGGCGGTGTGGGAATCGGTCATGGCCCTGAAATAGGAAGGGCGGGGCGCGGGTTCCAGCCCAACCGCTCTCCCTCCCCTTCATGGGGAGGGACGACCGGCGCAGCCGGTCCGGGTGGGGTTCGCAAGGGCCGGAGCGCGGACTGACGCGCCCCACCCTGTCGTCGCTGACGCGCCGACATCCCTCCCCATGAAGGGGAGGGAGACCGGTGTGCCAGGATCTACTGGAACAGCGTCGCCACCCAGGCCCGCACGGCGTTCTCGTCGGCCGGGTCGCCCGTGTAGGTCAGGCCCGCTTCCGGCGTGTAGGGCTGGTTGTTGGCGCGCGGACGCGAGGTCCAGGCCTTGTGGCCGTAGCTGAGGTCCGAATAGTTCGACGGCAGGCGCAGCACGGTCGGCTCGACGAAGATCGAGTCGGTGGCCGTGGTCGAGCCGACGATGCGGACGTTCGGCAGTTTCGACAGCAGGTCCAGCGTGTCGAGGCAGCCGCCCGAGCAGCCGGCGTCGACCAGCACGATCACCGGCCCCTGCACGGGATTGGCGGCGCCGGTGTCCGGCACGGCCGGACGGCCGGCCAGGGTGAAGGTCGGCTGGCCCGCGGCGATGGCGGCGTCGAAGGCGGTGACGATCTCGCGGGTCTGCTCGATGACCGCCATGGACTCCTGGACGAAATAGGGATCGGCCTCCATCCGGCCGAGGGCGGCGGCGTACCAGTCGCGGTTGCCCTGGGTGGCGCGGTAGGTGATGTCGCCGGCGGCCGGCTGGCGGCTGACGGTGAACTCGGGCGTCCAGATGCGGTTGGCCAGGCCATAGCCGCGGGCGGTCGAGGAGTTCTCACCCGAACCCCGCGCGGCGCGCAGGTCCAGCACGAAGCCCTGCGGCCCCTGCAGCGTGGCGGCCTGGGCCTCCACGGCGTCGTTGAAGGCGCGCCAGTCGGCGCTGTCGGCGAAGGAGTGGACGTGCACCCACGGGCGGCCGTTGACCGTCTCGATCGCCAGCGGCGTCGCCGGCGGCATGTAGACGGTGGCGCGGTAGGCGGCCTCGAGGTCGCCGGCGGTCACCGGGACCGGGCGGATCTGGATGTCGCGCGGACGGCCGCGGCCCGACTGGAAGCTGCACACCGACGGCACGCCGGAGGCGAACGGATTGTTCCGGTTCCACATCAGATAGGGCGCCGTGGTCACCCGTCCGGCCTCGGTCTCGAGGTTGCCTTCCCAGCGGTCCAGCTTGTCGCGGGCGAATTCCTCGATCGGGGTCAGATTGCACTCAACCACCGCGTCGCCGACCCGCGGCGTGCCGCGCGTGCCCGGCTTCACATAGGTCACCACATAGCGGCCGTTGCGCCATCCGGTGGTGAAGCCCGGCCAGCTGATGCCGAAATAGGGGCCCATGCCTTCAAAGGTCGGATCGACGCGAATGTTCGAATCGCGGAACCCGCCGGCGTAGTAGCGCAGCAGATAGGCGTGGCTGTCGCCGCTGTTGACCTGGCCGACCATGCCCAGCGCTTCCTGCAGGCCGGCGTCCAGCCAGCTGCGGAAGGCCTGGCTGGCCGCGCCGGGCACCGCCGGCGCCGGATGGTTGGCCGCCAGTTCGTCGTGCATCTTCTGCAGATCCTGCCGCGCCAGGGCCCGGAAGTCCTGGGCGAGTACCGGGCTGGCGCCCAGGGCGAGGGTGAAGGCGGAAGCGGCGGCGAAGGTTAGCATGCGGGACATCAGGTCAGGCTCCGGGCCAGTAAGCGGGACAGGGACGCGATCACAGTGATCGGGCGCAGATGAACGGGACTGGAACGGGGTTAAACCCCATAGCTGCGGTGCTTGCCAACCCCATACCCGGCTCAGGTGAACGCCCCTCCGGTTTACTCCCGCCGGAACGCGGCCTAATCGGGGCGGTCCCTTCACGCCGCGATCACGTTCGCTTCAGATTCAAAGACGCATGTTCTCCAAGATCCTGATCGCCAACCGCGGCGAAATCGCTGTCCGCATCATCAAGACCTGCCGCCGCATGGGCATCAAAACCGTGCAGGTCTATTCCGAGACCGACGCCGGCTCGCTGGCGGTGGAGATGGCCGACGAGGCCGTGCTGATCGGCCCCGCGCCCGCGGCCCAGTCCTATCTGCTGGCCGACAGGATCGTCGAAGCGGTGCGGCAAACGGGCGCGGAGGCGGTCCATCCCGGCTTCGGCTTCCTGTCCGAAAACGCCGGCTTCGCCCGCCGCCTGCGCGACGAGGGCATCGCCTTCATCGGCCCCAACCCCGAGGCGATCGACGCCATGGGCGACAAGATCAGCTCCAAGAAACTGGCCGCCGAGGCCGGCGTCTCCACCGTCCCCGGCCACATGGGCCTGATCGAGACGACGGAAGAGGCGGTCCGCATCGCCAACCAGATCGGCTATCCGATCATGATCAAGGCCTCGGCCGGCGGCGGCGGCAAGGGCATCCGCGTCGCCCACTCCGATTCCGACATGGCCGAGGGTTTCGCCGCCGTGAAGGCCGAGGCGCTGAACGCCTTCGGCGACGACCGCGTCTTCCTCGAGAAATTCATCATCGACCCGCGCCACATCGAGATCCAGGTGATGGGCGACAAGCACGGCAACGTCGTCCACCTGTTCGAGCGCGAATGCTCGATCCAGCGGCGGAACCAGAAGGTCATCGAGGAGGCCCCCTCCCCCCTGCTCGACCCTGAGACCCGCGCCGCCATGGGCGCCCAGGCCGTCGCCCTCGCCCGGGCCGTGAACTACGACAGCGCCGGCACCGTCGAATTCGTGGCGGGACAGGATAAATCCTTCTTCTTCCTCGAGATGAACACCCGTCTTCAGGTCGAACATCCGGTCACCGAACTGATCACCGGCGTCGATCTGGTCGAGCAGATGATCCGCTCGGCCTGGGGCGAGAGGCTGGCCTTCGAACAGACGGACCTGGCCATCAACGGCTGGGCCATCGAGAGCCGCATCTACGCCGAGGACCCCTACCGCGGCTTCCTGCCCTCCATCGGCCGTCTGGTCCGCTACGAACAACCCGAGGAAGGCGACCAGGGCGACTATACGGTCCGCAACGACTCCGGCGTCCGCGAGGGCGACGAGATCTCCATGTTCTACGACCCCATGATCGCCAAGCTGTGCGCCTGGGGCGAAACACGCGACGCCGCCGTCGACGGCATGGCCCGGGCGCTGGAGGACACCCACATCCAGGGCGTCGGCCACAACATCCCCTTCCTCGCCGCCGTCATGGACCAGCCGCGCTTTCGCAGCGGCAATATCTCGACCAGCTATATCAAGGACGAATTCCCCGAGGGCTTCCACGGCCTCGCCCCCGACCGGCGCCAGACCGACATCCTCATCGCCGCCGCCGCCGCCATGAACGAGATCGCCGACGAGGCCTCGGGCGACCCCTCCGGCCGCACCGACTGGATCGTTCTCGTCTCGGTCGAGGACGCCGCCCCCCATTCCGGCCCCGGCGACGCCCACGGCGTCTCCCTGTCCTATGACGACGATGAGGCCCTGACCCTCGAATTGGCCGGCGAGGACCGCGCGCTGCAACTGTCGGACATCGACTGGCGTCCCGGCCAGGCCCAATTCCGCGCCGTGCTGGACGACGTCCCCTTCACCGCCGAGGTGGCCCGGGTCGCCGACGGTTGGCGCATCCGCAGCCGCGCCGCCCGCGCCCGCGTCCGCGTGCTCAGCCCGACCGTCGCCGCCCTCTACGCCCGCCTGCCCGACAAGGTCGCGGCGGATACCTCGAAGCTGATCGTCTCCCCCATGCCCGGCCTCGTCGTCGCCATCCCGGTCGCCGTCGGCCAGGAGGTCAAGACCGGCGAGACCGTCGCCATCATCGAGGCCATGAAGATGCAGAACATCCTCAAGGCCGAGCGCGACGGCGTCGTCAAAGCCGTCGGCGCCGCCGCCGGCGATCCGGTCGCGGCGGACGACGTGCTGGTCGAGTTCGAATAGGCTTCAGGCCCGCCGCGTGAACCGCAGGCCGGGCAACAGCGGGTCGCTGTAGCTGAAGCCCGTCACTTCGCCGGCGACGTCGCGGTGGAACCGCGCCACCATCGCCCCGCGCCGGAACACGTCCGGCGCCGCCGCCGTCAACTCCAGCCGCCCGGACGGTCCCCGCCCGAAGCGCACCGTCAGGCCCCCTTCGGCGGTCATCACCTCGGCCGAGGCCCAGGGCTCTCCGGCATAGCAACCGGCATAGGCGTCCAGTTCGGGCGGCATGGCGTCCCTCCGGTTCAGCGGAGCCCGCACCCTGCCCGGGCCCCGGGTGAGCGGCATGAGCGAACCCTGAGCCTTCGCTGAAATCCGCGCCCTACGCCCTGGCCCCCTTCAGATAGGTCTCCGACAGCCGCCGGTACTGGCCCGAGTTCCACGCCAGCACCGTCGCGATCAGCCCCAGCGTCCCGGCCACGGTGAAGACCAGCGCCATGCCCCGCTCCGGCCCGCGTCCGTACCAGTCCCCGATCAAATCCGCCCCGGCCCCGTCGGTCATCAGCGGGATGAACACCCACTGCGCCAGCGGCGCGATCATGAAGGCGGTCAGCGGCGCCGCCGCCTGCTCGACCGACTGGGCGAAGCCGAACACCCGCCCCTGCCGCTCGAACGGCACCACCGTCTGCAGCGTCGTATGCTCCGCCGCCTCGGCATAGGGCCCCAGCAGCATCCACAGGAAACACCCCGCCGCCAGCAGGGGGATCGACGACTGCACGGTGAACAGCGCCGCCGCCGTCCAGCTGATGATGTTGACGATCATCAGCGTCCGCAGCGGGTTCCGGCCCAGTCCCGTCCGCGCGATGATCACCCCGCTGAGGATGAAGGCCGTCGAAACCCCGGCCCACAGAAACCCCCAGGCCTGCACCGGCATCAGCGACAGGCCGTAGGCGTCCATCAGGGCCATGAAGACCCCGCCGAGGAAATTGTTGAAGGTCGAGAACAGGATCAGGGCGAACAGTCCCGGCACGGCCCCGATCACCCCGATCGTCCCGCGCACATCCACCCGCCCCGGCCCGCTGTCGCCCGCCGCCCGGCGCAGCGCCTCCGGATCGGGCTCGTCCACCCGCACGAACCGAAGGTGCAGATACGCCCCCGCCGTCAGCGCCACGGCGAACGCCAGCGCCCCGGTCATCCCGCTCCAGGCCACCAGCAGGCCGCTGATCACCGAGGTGGTCAAAAAGCCGATCCCCGAGACCATGCCGACCAGTCCGTTGGCCCGGTCCCGCCGGTCCTCGGCCACCAGCGCCGTGACCAGCGTCGGCAGGGCGATGGCGCGGATATTCCCCGCGATCACCCCGGCCATGGCCACCGCCACCAGCGCCCACAGCCACGGCCGCCCCACCTCGGTCAGCGCCCCTTCGGGGGCCGCCTGATGCACGGCGAAGGCCGCGCCATACAGCGCCAGCGACGTCAGGCTGGACGCCAGCATGACTTTCTTCTTGCGGTGATGGTCGACCAGACTCCCGAACCAGATCGCCAGCCCGGCCGTCAGCACCAGATAGAGGCCCGCGATCATCCCGGTCGCGAACACCGACCGCGTCTCGAGGAACACCCAGAAGGTCAGGGCGAACCAGACGGTGTAGTTGGTGATGTTGGCGACGAGGTTGTTGGCCAGCACCTTGTGGAACGTCGTCATGCGCCGGCTCGCGGAGGCACGCGCGGGAGGCCGGCGCGGGGGCGGGCTTTATGCCAGAGGCGGGGGCGGGTGGGCTAGGTGGGGCGGGGGCCGTTCTGCCGGAGTCGCACGCCTGCGTGGCCCCTACGGGTGCGGGTTCATCACGACGAGCACAACGGGGAGCGGCCCTCAGACCGGCGCATCACCGGGCGCCGTCTCCCCGAACACCCGCCGGAAGCTCGTCTTCAACGCCGCATCCGCCTCGTCCATGGTCGCCGGCACGCCCAGGTCGACCAGGCTGGTCACCCCGTGTTCCGCGATTCCGCACGGCACGATGCCGGTGAAATGGTCCAGCTCCGGCTCCACGTTCAGGCTGATGCCGTGGAAGCTGACCCATTTCCGCACCTTCACCCCGATGGCGGCGATCTTGTCCTCACGGCTCCAGCCCGGTCCCTTGCGCTCGACCCAGACCCCGACCCGTCCCTCGCGCACATCGGCCGGCACGCCGAACTCGCCCAGCGCGCCGATGATCCACTGCTCCAGCCCGCGCACGAAGGTCCGCACGTCCTTGCCGCGCGCGTTGAGGTCCAGCATCACATAGACCACCCGCTGGCCCGGCCCGTGATAGGTGAACTGCCCGCCCCGCCCGCTGCGGTGGACGGGGAACCGGGCCGCGTCCAGCAGGTCGCCGTCCTTGGACGACACCCCCGCCGTGTAGAGAGGCGGATGCTCCAGCAGCCAGACCAGCTCGGGGGCCTCGCCCGCCGCGATCGCCGCCGCCCGCGCCTCCATGGCCGCGACGGCCGCGTCGTAAGGGACGTAGCCGCCGGACACCGCCCATTCCACCGGGCGGCCGTCGGCGCGAACCAGTTTCGATACGGCGTCGCTTAAGGCTTGGGAAAGCATGACGCCTCCAATGTGGTCGCCGGGAGCGCCATGCAAGTCCAGTCCGCCCACTCCGAGTCAGTAACCGAGTCCCCGATGAGCCAGATCGAAGCCGTTCAAGTCGAGATCTCGGTCGTCCTGGGGCGCTCCGTGCTGCCCATGAGCCAGCTGCTGCGGATGGGCCGCGGGGCCGTGATCCCGCTCGACGCCTCCGAGACCGACGAGGTCTGGATCCTCGCCAACAACCACCCGGTCGCCCGCGGCGAGATCGAAATCCGCGACGACCGCATCGCCATCACGGTGACGCGCGCGGCCGACGTCTATGACTTCATGGCGGGGGCGGCCTGAGGCAGTAGGCAGCAGGCAGCAGGCAGCAGGCAGCAGTAGAGGCGTACGGAGATCACGATGTCCGATGTGCGTAGCTACCGGGACCTGAAGGTCTGGCAACAGGCGATGGATATCGCCGTCGGGACTTACGAACTGACCAAGGCCTACCCCCGCGAGGAACTCTTCGGCCTGACCTCCCAAAGTCGCAGAGCGGCCTCATCCATCGCTGCGAATATTGCCGAAGGATACGGTCGGGCGAGCAAGGCCAGTTATCTGAGTTTTCTCAGGATCGCCCGGGGTTCTCTGAAGGAACTCGAGACCCACCTGATCCTCGCCGACCGGGTTGGACTGAGCGCTTCCGGAAAGATTGAACTTCTCCTCCAACAGACGGACGAACTCGGGCGAATGCTCCATGGGCTGATCGCCCGGGTGCAAGGTCGACCTGCCCGTTAGCCTGCTGCCTGCTGCCTGTTGCCTGCTGCCTCAAACGACCCCTTCCCATCCGCGCTTTCGTCCGCTATCAGCCCCCCTCCGATGCGAGCGGTCGTGGCGGAATTGGTAGACGCGCAGCGTTGAGGTCGCTGTTCCTTAACCGGAGTGGAAGTTCGAGTCTTCTCGACCGCACCATCGAAACACAGGGCGAAACTCGGCTGAAATTGAGCTGACATACAATCGGGGAGGCCGAGCGTGACGATCACCGCAAAAGCCTCCCTGACGCCTTCCCCGACCGACCTCCCCAACGACGCCCTCGACGAGGACTATGTGCTGACGGCCGCCTTCGTCGAGAAGGTCGTCGACGCTTCCGACGACGGCGACGGGCTCAAGCTGCGGTCGCTGCTGGAAGACCTTCACCCCGCCGACGTCGCCGATCTGATGGGTTTCCTGACGGCCGAGCATCGCGGCGTCGTGGTCCTGTGGCTGCCGCCCGACCTGCTGGCCGAGACCCTGCCCGAGCTGGACGACAACATCCGCGAGGAGGTGCTGGAGCGCGTCCCGCACCTGACCCTGGCCGAGGCCCTCCAGGAGCTCGACTCCGACGACGCCGCCGCCGTGGTCGAGGACCTCGAGGACGACCAGCGCGAAAAGGTGCTGGCCGCCATGCCCGAGGTCGATCGCGCCGCGATCGAGAGCTCGCTGCGCTACGCCGAGGACTCCGCCGGCCGCCTGATGCAGCGCGAGGTGATGGCCGCGCCCCAGTTCTGGAACGTCGGCGACACCATCGACCACATCCGCAAACAGGGCGAGGACCTGCCCGAGCTGTTCTTCGACATCTATGTCGTCGATCCGCTGAACCGGCCCGTCGGCGGCCTGCCCGTCAGCGGCCTGCTGCGCGCGCCGCGCACCGTCGCCCTCGTCGACATCATGGAGCCGATCAATGCGATCGCCGTCGACCAGGACCAGGAAGAGGTCGCCTACATCTTCGAGAAATACCACCTGATCTCGGCCCCCGTCGTCGACGCCGCGGGCCGGCTGGTGGGTCAGATCACCGTCGATGACATCGTCAACATCATCCAGGAAGAGAACCGCGAGGACATCCTGCGCCTCGCCGGCGTCTCGGATGAGGACCGCGGCTCGTCCGTGTCCGAGATCGTGCGCGGCCGCGTGCCCTGGCTGGCCATCAACCTCGGCACCGCCGTGCTCGGCTCCATCGTCATCTCGTGGTTCGAGGTCACCATCGCCCAGATCGTGGCGCTGGTGATCCTGCTGCCCATCGTCTCGGCCATCGGCGGCAACGCCGGCACCCAGGCCCTGACCGTGACCGTGCGCGCCCTGGCGACGCGCGAGCTGAACAGCTCCAACGCCGCCCGCACCTTCCGCCGCGAGCTGGCCGTGGGTCTCGCCAACGGCCTGGTGCTGGCGCCCCTGATCGGGACGGCGGCGGGCCTGTGGTTCCGGGACTGGAAGATCGGCGCCGTCATCGGCGCGGCCATGGTGCTGAACCTTCTGGTCGCCGCCACGGTCGGGGTCCTGACGCCCCTGACCCTGTCGCGGCTGAAGTTCGACCCGGCCGTCTCCTCCGCCGTGTTCGTCACGGCGACGACGGATTTCTTCGGCTTCCTGATCTTCCTCGGTCTCGCGAGCATCGTCCTGTTGTAGAACGGCGCGTCCCTTGCTGGCTCTCTCATCGGGCGAACGCGCCCGTCTCGATTTGGGTCAAACCGTGTCCGAAACGTCCACGCCCCGTCTGAAGGTCTCCCGCGAGGGGATGGTCCTCATCAAGAGTTTTGAGGGGTTCCGTCCGCGCGCCGTGCAGGATGAGGACGGCCGCTGGGTCATCGGCTACGGCCACACCGCCTCCGCCCGCGAGGGCCTGACGGTCGCCGAGGCCGACGCCGAACTGCTGCTGCAATACGATCTGCTGCCGGTGGTGAAGGCGCTCAACGAACAGGTTCAGGGCCCGCTGAACCAGCACCAGTTCGACGCCCTCGCCAGTTTCGCCGTCTCGGTCGGCGTCGCCCGCTTCCTCGCCTCCGACGTCCTGCAACGGCTCAACGAGGGCCATGCCGGCCAGGCGGCCGACGCCCTGATCGGCTGGCCGGAAGACGCCTCGGCCGAGGCCCGCCTGCGTCGCCGCGCCGCTGAACGCGCCCTGTTCGTCGCCGACCCGGCCTCGCCGGTCACCCTGGCCGAGCTGCTCGCCGCCCCCCTGCCGCCTCCGCCCGTCGAGGCCCCGGCCGAGCCGGAGCCGGCGGTCCAGGCGGCCGAGCTGGCGGCGCGGGTCAATCTGAGCCGCTATTCGCCCTATGCCGCCGCCATCATCGGCCCCCTGCCCGGCTTCTCCCCGGCCGGCCCGGCCGAAGCCCCGGTGCTGACGCCCGCCTTTGTGCCGCCGCCGGAGCCGGAGCCGGAGCCGGAGCCGGAGCCCGCGCCAGAGGCCGAGCCCGAACCCGCCCCCGAACCCGCCCCCGAACCCGCCCCCGAG
>JAHKAM010000004.1 GCA_018826515.1 Alphaproteobacteria bacterium | reverse complement strand
GACGTCGTCAACGACCAGCGCAAGGCCGTGTTCGAACAGCGTCAGGAGTTCATGGACTCCACGGACCTGTCGGAACTGGTCGGCGAATTCCGCCAGGACGTGGTCACCGACCTGGTCGACCGCTATCTGCCGCCCAAGGCCTATGCCGAACAGTGGGACATCGACGGCCTGGACGAGAAGGTCCGCGCGACCCTCGGCCTGGAACTGCCGCTGCATGACTGGGCCGCCGAGGAAGGCGTCTCCAACGAGGAGTTCGAGGAGCGGCTGCAGGCCGCCGCCGAGGCCCGGGCCGCCGAACGGCTGGAACTGATCGGGGCTGACCAGACCCGCGGTCTGGAAAAACAGTTCCTGATGCAGATGATCGACATGGCCTGGCGCGAGCACCTGGTCCACCTGGACCACCTGCGCGGCATCATCGGCCTGCGCGGCTACGGCCAGCGCGATCCGCTCAACGAATACAAGACCGAGGCCTTCTCGCTGTTCGAGACCCTGCTCAGCGAACTGCGTCACAGCGTGACCCGCTGGCTGATGACCGTCGAATTCCGCTTCCAGCCGCCGCCGGAGATGGAAATGCCCGAATTCCAGGAAATCCACCTGAATCCGAATTCGGGCGAGAACGAAATGGGCAATCCGGGCACCCAATCGCCGGAAGGCCGGCTGGACGGGGACGACCGCTCGCGCCTTCCGGTCGAGCTTCTGCCGGCCGGCTGGGAACGCACCAGCCGCAACGCCGACTGCCCCTGTGGCTCGGGCCGCAAATTCAAACACTGCCACGGGGCCCTGGTCTAGGGGCCGCGGACGGCGCAGGAGACGACCTTGAGCCACAAGCCCCTGTTCTCCCGCGCCCTGTCGCTGGATCCCGATCGCCTGCATTTCGCCGCCCACAGTCATCACCTGTGGCCGGACGCCTCGTTTGACGGCCATATCCGCGCCTGGCTGGAAGCCAACCAGCACGCCGATCGCAAATGGGACCGGATCTTCGGTGACGTCGTGCCCGAGGCCCAGCGGCATGTGGCGAACGAACTGAACCTGCCGTCACCGGACACGGTGGTGTTCGCGCCGAACACCCACGACTTTCTGCTGCGGCTGTTCTCGGGGATCGCCCGCAAACCGGTGCGGATCCTGACCACCGACGGGGAGTTTCACGCCTTCCGGCGTCAGGCTGAACGCTGGGAAGAGGCCGGCGAGGCCGTGGTGACCCGGATTCCGCTCGCCCCGTTCGACACCTTCGACGCCCGGTTCGTGGCCGCGGCCCGGGCCGGCGAATTCGACCTGATCGTGATCAGCCAGATCTTCTTCAAGACCGGCCAGGCGTTCGGCGGCATCGCCGACCTGGCCGCCCTGGCCGACCCCGCGGGTCCGTGGGTGGTGGTCGACGGCTATCACGGCTTCATGGCCACCCCGACCGATCTGTCGGCGGTGGCGGACCGGATCTTCTATGTCACCGGCGGCTATAAATACGCGATGTCGGGCGAGGGCGCAGGCATCCTGCACGCGCCGGACGGCTTCTGCGAGCGGCCGGTCGCCACCGGCTGGTTCGCCGAATTCGGCAATCTGATGGGACCGCCGGACGGGGTGCAGTATCGCGCCGACGCCGGACGGTTCTGGGGGGCGACCTTCGATGCCACCCCCCTGTACCGGTTCAACGGCGTGCGGCAGATGCTGGACGCGCAGGGGCTGACCACGGCGCTGATCGCCGACCATGCCCGCGCCCTGATGCAGAAGTTCGAGACCGCCGTGATCGCCGGTGAGGCCGGTCGGCTGGCCGAGGCGGAGCTGATCAATCCCCTGACCAATGACAGCCACCGGGCGCGGTTCCTGGCCTTCCGTCATCCGGACGCCCAGGCCTGGCGGGCCCGGTTGCTGGACGCCAATGTCGTCACCGACGTCCGCGACGACACGATCCGCTTCGGCTTCGGCCTCTATCAGGACCGGGCCGATGTCGAGCGGTTGATCGCGATCTGCGACCGGGTTCTCTGACCACCGGTCAGAAGAAGGTGGTGTCGTCCTGTTTGGTGGCCTGCGGCGGCGCGCGCGGGGTCGGCGGGGTGACCGGGGCCGGGGTCGGTGTGGCGGCCGGTGCCTCGTCAGCGGCCGGTGCCAGCGGCGGCAGGGTCGGATAGGGCAGACTCTCGGGAGCCACGCCCGGTGCCATGGGCACGGGCTCGCCCGACCCGGGCAATGCGACCCGGTCAGGCGCATTCAGGTCGTCGCGGATAAAGGCCCAGGAGCGGCTGTCATTGCAGGCGCAGGCCTTCATGAAGCCCTCGCGATCGCGCCAGACGATCAGCGGATAGCCGGTGCCCAGACCTTCCGATTTCAGCGCGACCGTCAGCCGGGAGACGAAGGCCCGTCCGGCCTCGACCACCGCCGCCCGTGCCAGATTGCCGTCGGCGGCCGGAATGCCCGCCGCGCTCCAGGCGCTGGTCGGGGTGGCGGTCCAGCGCTGGTACAGCGACCAGTCCCGGGTCAGCCACAGCTCGGCCACCGTGGCCCGTTCGGCCGCCGTCGACTGGGCCAGGCCCTCACGTTCGGGGCGGGCGAAGACGATGATCCGGGCCTCGATCCCGGCCGCGCGAAGCTTGGGCACCTCGTCGCGCTCATAGCGCTGCATGGCGGCCGAGTCGCGATAGCCGATGATGTAGAGGGGCTCGCCGCCGCCGCCGCCGGACAGCCAGGACGCCTCGTCCAGCAGGCGCTGGATCTCGGCCTGGTGGGTGGCGATCACCACCGGCTGGAAGCGGGCATAGTAATTCCAGTAGGCCCAGTAGCCACCGCCGGCGAGGATCAGGCCGATCAGGGCCGCCAGGGCCGACCAGATGAAAAAGCGACGCATACGGGGAGCACTCCAGCTTCACGGTTCAGGCGTGTTAACCCTTAGCACCGAATGGGCCGGCTCCGAACCCCGGGGGATTGCGCCCCCGGAAGCCGGACCGGCCGCAGGACCGTCAGCCCATGGTCGGGATGACGAAGCTGGAGTCGGTATGCTCCAGTTCACTGTCGGGCCAGCGGGCCGTGATGGTCTTGACCTTGGTCCAGAATTTGACCCCCTCCATGCCGTGCTGGTTGGTGTCGCCGAAGGCTGACCGCTTCCAGCCACCGAAGGTGTGATAGGCGACCGGCACCGGGATCGGGACGTTGATGCCGACCATGCCGACATTGACCCGGCTGGCGAAGTCGCGGGCGGCGCGGCCGTTCTGGGTGAAGATGGCGACGCCGTTGCCGTACTGGTGCTTCGACGGCAGCGACAGGGCCTCCTCGAAGCTGGCGGCGCGGACGATCTGCAGCACGGGGCCGAAGATCTCCTCCTTGTAGGACTCCATCTCCGGGGTCACGTGGTCGAACAGCGACGGGCCGATGAAATAGCCGCGCTCGTGGCCCTGCAGGCTGAAGCCGCGGCCGTCGACGACCAGCTCGGCGCCGTCCTTGACGCCCTGGTCGATCCAGCCCTCGACGCGGGCCTTGTGCTGGGCGGTGACGACGGGACCATAGTGGGCGCCGGCGTCGGTCGAGACGCCGACCCGCATCGACGGGATCTCGGCGACCATCCGCTCGCGCAGTTCATCGGCGGTCTTCTTGCCGACCGGAACGACGACCGGCAGGGCCATGCAGCGCTCGCCGGCCGAGCCGTAGGCGGCGCCGGACAGGTCCTTGATCACCTGGTCCATGTCGGCGTCGGGCAGGACGATGCCGTGGTTCTTGGCCCCGCCCATGGCCTGGACCCGCTTATGGTTGGCGGCCCCCGTCTGATAGACATAGTGGGCGATGTCGGACGAGCCGACGAAGCTGACGGCGTGGATCAGCGGATGGGTCAGGATGGCGTCGACCGCGACCTTGTCGCCGTGGACGACGTTCAGGACGCCGGCGGGCGCGCCCGCCTCCATCATCAGCTCGGCGAGGCGCACGGGCACCGACGGATCGCGCTCCGAGGGCTTGAGGATGAAGGTGTTGCCGACGGCGATGGCGACGCCGAACATCCACATCGGGATCATGGCCGGGAAGTTGAACGGGGTGATGCCCGAGACCACGCCCAGCGGCTGGCGCATCGAATAGACGTCGATGCCGGGGCCGGCGCCCCAGGTGTATTCGCCCTTCAGCGCATGCGGGATGCCGCAGGCGAATTCGATGACTTCCAGACCGCGCTGGATGTCGCCCTTGGAGTCGGCGATGACCTTGCCGTGTTCGGCGGACAGGAGTTCGGCCAGGTCGTTGATGTTGGCCTCGACCAGGCGTTTGAACTCGAACATCACCCGCGCGCGGCGCTGGGGGTTGGTCGAGGACCAGCCCTCGAAGGCCGCCTGGGCGGACTGGACCGCACGGTCCATCTCGGCGACCGAGGCCAGCTGGACCCGGGCCTGGACCTCGCCGGTGTTGGGATTGAACACGTCCGAGAAGCGGCCCGAGGCGCCCGTGAACGACGCGCCGTCGATGAAGTGGTTGATGTCGCGCATGGTCGGGCCTGTCCTTGAAAGTGTCGGTTTACTGCGGCTGGCGGCGGTTTAGCGGTTGGAGCGCGAAGGCGCCACCCGCCTCACACCGCCGCGTCGAACAGGGCGTCGCGGGCGACGTCGGCGTGCAGCATGGGGAAGAAATGCGTCCCGCCGCGGACGGTCCCGACGGCGACATGCGGCAGGCCGCGCGGGTTCTCGGGCAGGGCGCAGGTCGAGCCGGCCTCGCCCTTCAGCACCGTCACCGGACAGTCGAGAGCCTTCAGCGCGCGCCACGGGTCATGGCTTTGGGCGGCGTAGTTGGACGCCTCCCAGGCCGGATCGCAAGCCAGGGTGAACCCGTCCGCCGTCTCGATCAGGCCGTCGGCGACATAGTCGGCCAGCACCATCTCGGGCCAGCCCCTGAAGGCGCCGCGGCCCAGCCAGGCGGCCATGGCCTGTTCACGGCTGTCGAAGACGGCGCGGCGGCGCAGGGCGTTCTTCACCAGGGGGATGCGCGAGGCGATCCGGTCCAGCAGCGGCAGCTGGAAGGCCGCGACGGCCCAGCGGCTCCAGATCACCGGATCCAGCAGAACCATGCCGCCGACGCGGTCCGGCCGCTCGGCCGCCGCCAGCAGGGCCGAGGTGCCGCCCATGGAATGGCCCGCGAGAATCACCGGCGGCCCGTCGAGAACGTCCAGCAGGGCGACGAGGTCGTCGCGATGGTCCTGCCAGCCGCGGCGTCGGCCGCCCCCGGTCGGCAGGGTCGTGCCGCCGTGGCCGCGCAGGTCCGGCGCCCAGATGCGCAGGGACCCCGACAGCGGCGCCAGCAGGGTGCGATAGGTCAGGGCGTTGAAGCCGTTGGCGTGGACGAAGACCAGATCGACCGGCCGCCGGGGCTCGCCGAAATCCAGCACGCTCATGCGGCCCGCGCCCCAGCGGTTCGACACCGGCAGGCTCAGACGACGGGGCGGGGAGAGCCGGATCGCATCCATGAGGGCCAGATAGGGCCTCGCCCGACCGATTGCCAGCGCGGCCTATTGGCAGGCCGGGCAGCGGCCGTGGGCCTCGATGGTGGTGCGGGCGATGACATAGCCGGCGGCCTCGGCGGCGCGGCCCAGATCGTCGGCGACGGGGGCCGAGACCTCGGCCGTCGCGCCGCAGCAGTCGCAGATCAGGAAGGCGGCGGCGTGATCGATCGAACCCGAGGTGCAGGCGACATAGGCGCTGATCGAGGCGATGCGGTGGGCCAGACCCTTGCGCTCGAGGAATTCCAGCGCGCGATAGACGGTCGGGGGCTTGGCCGGCTGCCCGTCCTCGCCGAAACGGGCGATCAGGTCATAGGCCTTTACCGGTTCGCCCGCGGCCAGCAGCAGCTCCAGCACCCTCAGGCGCGAGGGCGTCATCCGCTCGCCCTCGGCGGTCAGGCGTTGATCCGCGTCCCGCATGGCGCGCGCGACGTCGGCGGCGCCCGGAGGGCCGTCGGCATGATGGTGGCCGCAGGAGTCGCTCATGACCCTGAGCTAGGCCCTCGACGGCGGTCCCGCAACATCGGGCGCTTGACTGTTTGTGATGTTATCTCATAACACTTGGGCCTGATCGTAGTCCGGATGTGCCATGAGTCTCTCCCCCGTGTCCCGCGCCGCCCTTCTGACCGCCCTCGGCTGGGCCGCCTTTTCGGGCGCCGCCGCGGCCCAGACCGCGCCGCGTTCGGCGCAGCTGGACGAGGTCATCGTCACCGGCACGCCGTTCGGGGTGACCGACCGCGCCAGCCTGCTGGCGGTCGAGGTGCTGAACGAGGAGGACCTCGCCGTCGCCCCGGCCTCGACCCTCGGCGATCTGGTCAACGGCCTGCCCGGCGTGCGCAGCACCAATTTCGCCCCCGGCGCCAGCCGGCCGGTGATCCGGGGCCTGTCCGGCCCGCGCGTGCAGGTGCTGACCAACGGTCTGGGCATGATCGACGCCAGTTCGGTCTCGCCCGACCACCAGGTGGCGGTCGATCCGGCCGAGGCGCGCCGCATCGAGATCGTCCGCGGCCCCTCGACCCTGGTGTTCGGCGGCTCGGCCATCGGCGGCGTGGTCAACATCATCGACGACCGCATCCCGACCGAACGGCCCGAGGGCGGGCTGGAGGGTCATGTCAGCGCCCAGGCCTCGACCATCGACGACGGGACCAGTTTCGGTGGACGGCTCAAGATCGACGCGGGTCCTCTGGTGCTGACGGCGGACGCCTTCACCCGCTCGTCTTCGGACTATGGCGTCCCGGTGTTTCCCGAGTCGCAGCGCCTGCTGGACGAGGAAGGCGAGGCGGCCGGCGACGAGCGCACGGTGGAGAACACCTTCGTCGAGCTGGACCAGTATGGCGCGGGGGTCAGCTGGATCGGGTCGCGCGGCTATCTGGGCCTGTCGGTCAAACACATCGAGACGACCTATGGCGTGCCCGGCCATGAGCATGAACCCGATCCGCTGGACCCTGACGCCGGTGAGGAAAGCGTCTCCATCGGCCTTGAGCAGACGCGCTATGACCTGAGGGGCGAGCTGACCTTTGACGCCGGCCCGTTCAGCGCCGCGCGCCTTTCGGCCGGCCAGGCTGACTACGCCCACACCGAGTTCGAGGGCGACGAGATCGGCACCCGGTTCTTCTCGGACGGCTATGAGGGTCGTTTCGAACTGATCCAGCGCGAGCGCAACGGCTGGCAGGGCGTGGTCGGCCTGCAGCTGCTGGACCGCACCTTCGATGCGGTCGGCGACGAGGCCTATGTGCCGCGCACCGAAATCTCCGAACAGGGGCTGTACACGGTCCAGCGGTTCGACCGCGGCGGCCTCGGCTTCGAGGGCGGCCTGCGACTGGACGAACGCTCGCTGGAAAGCCTGGCGGGCGGACGCGACTTCACCAGCGTCTCGGCCTCCGCCGGCGCCTTCTTCCGGCCCTCGGCGCCGTTGTTCCTGGGTCTGAGCGTGGCCCGCAACGAGCGCGCGCCGAGCGAGGTCGAGCTGTTCGCCGAGGGCGCCCACGTCGCCACCGGGGCCTTCGAGGTCGGCGACATCGACCTGGACAGCGAGGTCGCGACCTCGATCGAGGCGACGGTGCATTACGCCTCGGGTCCGTTCGAGTTCGACCTGCACGCCTACCACGCCGAATACGACGGCTTCATCGACCTGAGGCCGACGGGGCTGGACGACGTCGATTCAGAGCTGCCGATCTTCACCTATGTCCAGACGGGCGCGACCTTCCGCGGCTTCGAGGCCGAGGCCAGTTATCGCTTGTGGGAAGCCGGCGACCGGAGTCTGGACCTGACCGGGGCCGCCGATCTGGTGCGCGCCTCGACCGACCTGGGGCCGGCGGCGCGGATCCCGCCCTGGTCGGCCACGGCGGGCCTGGACTGGACCTCGCGCCTGTTCGACGTCGGCCTGGAGGCGCGCCATGTCGCCGGCCAGGACCGGACGGCGGCGTTCGAACTGCCGACGGACAGCTATACGATGGTCAACCTGAAGGCGGCTGTCCGTCCGTTCGCGGATCGCAACGTCATCCTGTTCGCCGAGGCCTCCAACCTGACCGACGCGGAGGCGCGCGAGCACGCCAGCTTCCAGAAGGACATCGCCCCGCAGCCCGGGCGCAGTCTGCGGGTCGGAGCCACCTACCGGTTCTGAAACCACAGGCTGAAACCGGGCGGGCCGCGAGCCCGTCGAGACCGGGATTCCACCCCGGAATCTATCTGGACGCGAGCGCGTTTGCCGCCCCGTCCGGACTGGGCTAGAAGGCCGGCCTTCCCTCAATGATCAGAGCTTGTTCGCGTCCATGACCGACACCACCTCCACTGCCGCCCTGTCCGGCAACGTCCTGTTCTACGGCAAGCCCGAGCCCCTGTCGGTCGAGGCCCACGGCGCCCTCGGCGTCGATCCCGTCGACAAGCCCTACGGCTTCGTCGCCACGACCAATCTGGTGCCGCTGACGGTGACCGAGTTCGCCCCGGCCGCCCTGTCCTATCCGGTGATCTTCGTCGGCGACGCAAGAATGCCGGTCGCCGTCATGGCCCTGCGCGGTGGCGAGAACCTGTACGTCAGCGACGCCGGAGAATTCCGCCCCGAGGCCTATATCCCGGCCTATGTGCGCCGTTATCCGTTCGTCTTCGCCAATGACGAAGTCCAGAAGCGCCTGATCCTGTGCGTCGACCGCGACGCCCCCTTCATCAAGGAAGGCGGCGCCACCCCGCTGTTCGTCGACGGCAAGCCGTCGCCCTACGTCGAACAGGCGATGGAGTTCTGCAATAATTTCGAGCAGGAGCGTCAGCGGACCGACGCCTTCGTCAAACTACTGACCGATCTGGACCTTCTGGACACCCGCGAGGCGGTGTTCACCCCGCGCAATCCGGACGGCACCGCCGCCGCGCCGCAGAAGATCGCGGAATATTTCGCTGTCTCGGAAGACAAGCTGAAGGCCCTTCCGGCCGAGAAGCTGGGCGAACTGCGCGACAACGGCGCCCTGGGCCAGATCTATGCCCATCTGGTGTCGCTGCTGGGCTGGGATCGCCTGATCGCCCTGTCCTTCCAGCGCGCCGCCGAATCGCAACCGAAGGCGAAGAAGGCCTGAAGCCAGCTGCCAGTGGCGAGTCGCAAGTGATCGCAACCTTCGCCGGCGACTGAATCAACAGAAAGCCCGTCCGGTTTGTCCGGGCGGGTTTTTCGTTATCAGGGCGGAGCACGCGATCGCGCTCGCCACTCCCGTTGCCTCAGCGGCGGGCCAGCAGCGCCCGGGTGAGACATGAGAAGACCAGCCGGCCGGCTTCGTCGAGCAGGTCGTGCTGGGCGATGACAATGCCTTTTTCGTCGCCCACCGGGTCCTTGCCCATCACCGTCATGCGGCCGCGCATCAGCTCGCCGGCGGGCGGGTTGCGCATGTAGCGCAGCCCGTCGACGGCCAGCACCTTGGACTGGGCCCAGCCGGCGGCCTTGTCGGCGAACAGTCGGCTCCACAGCGCATAGACCATGGCGTCCGGCGCGCCGTAGGACGCGTCCCAGCCCGGCAGGAAACGCTCGACGAAGACGTCCAGCGCCCCCGGATCCACCATACAGGCGCCCAGCGGCACGACCTCGCCCACGCCCAGGTCTTCGAAATGGACGTGCAGCGGTTCGGTCATGCGTTCGGTCCCATCAGCCGGCGGGTTCTTCCGACACCCGGACCAGCAGCTTGCCGTCGTGGTCGCCGGTGAACAAGCGGTTCAGGGAGTCGAGCGCGCCCTCGAGGCCGTCGTCGACATGGACCTTCCACTTGACCTCGCCGCTCTGCAGCCACGGCCCCATCTCGGCGACCATCTCCCGGGCGCGGTGAGCGTAGTCGAGCACCAGGAAGCCCTGGATGTTGAGACGGTGGGTGATGATCCGGCTGAAATTCGGCGAGGGCGGCATCTTCGTGGCGTTATAGGCCGAGATCAGGCCGCAGACGGCCATCCGGCCATGGGGCTTCAGACGGTTGTAGACGGCGATCATGATGTCGCCGCCGACGTTCTCGAAATTGAGGTCGATCCCGTCGGGCGCCAGACGGTCCAGCGCCTCGCCGACGTCCTCGTTCTTGTAGTCGACGGCGGCGTCGAAGCCGAGCTCTTCGGTCAGCCAGCGGCATTTGTCGGCGCCGCCCGCGATGCCGATGACCCGGCAGCCGCGCGCCTTCGCCACCTGTCCGGCGATCGATCCCACGGCGCCGGCGGCGGCCGAAATGACCAGGGTCTCGCCGGCCTTGGCCTTGAGCACGTCGGTGACGCCGAAATAGGCGGTCATACCGGTCATGCCGAGCACGCTGAGATTGGCGGTCAGCGGCATGCCGGGGGCGCGGTGGACCTGCCGCAGCTCCATCTCATTGACCACGGCGTAGTCGGACCAGCCGCCCGACATCGGGGTGACCACGTCGCCGGCGCGGAAGCGGCTGGAACGGCTTTCCTCGACCACGCCCAGGGTCAGGCCGCGCATCACGCCGCCGATCGGCACCGGCGGCAGATAGCCCTCGGCGTCGTTCATCCAGGTACGGTTGGTGGGGTCCAGCGACAGATAGACGGTGCGGACCAGCACCTGGGATTCGTTGAGCGCGGGCACCGGCGCCTCGACCAGCTCCAGATCGCCGGGCTGGATCAGGCCTTTGGGCCGCTGTCGCAGCACCCACTGACGATTCACGCGAGCCATGGCCATCTCCGGGTCTGTCGGGTTTTCTTTGTGGACGCGCATAGTCTGCAAGCCGCGGCCCGGTGTCCAGCGGGCGGAAAGAAAAAGGCGGACCCGGAAGGTCCGCCTTGAAGTGGCATCATCGAGAATGAGGCGCGGAGGCGGCAGGCCGGCTTTCGCCAGCCTCAAGTCGGGGGGGCGTCGCCGCCTCCGCATACAGACAACGGCGATATTCGCCCGCGGTTCCCGGCCGCCATGAATTTTTCGCCCGGCAAGCGAGGCCGGAACGGCGCCGCTCCCGGGCGCGTTCAGACGGAAACGACGTCAGTTGCAACGGAGCCAGGCGCATGACCGATCAATCCCCGCACGACAAGGCCGCCGACGCGGTCCACGAGGGCCGTCCGGTCGAGGCCCAGTATGTGCGCGGCGGGCGCGGCGGCAACCGGATCCTGATGGTTCTGATCGGGGGCATCGCGCTCGTGGCGATCTGCTTCGCCCTGATCTACGCCTTCTCGGCCGGCCCCCTGGCCGAGACCAACCCCAATGCCGGCAACCAGCCGGTGGACGTCCGGGCGTTCGACGGCGACGCCGCCACCCCCCCGGCCGCGGACGCGCCGACGACCGCCACGGGGGAACCTGCCAACCCTCCGACCGGCGGGGCGTCCAACGTCAACGCGCCGACCGTCTCCGCCCCGCCGTCGCAGTAGGGGGCATACCCGGGACGACAAAAAAGCCCCGGTCTGGCGACCGGGGCTTTTCCGCTGGCTCGGGGAGAATTCTAGGCGGCGGCCTTCTGCCGTGACGGGTGGAAGAACAGGGCCTGGCTGATCGCCGCCTTCACCGTTTCCGGCTGGAAGGGCTTGGTGATCAGGAAGGTCGGCTCGGGCCGCTCGCCGGTCAGCAGTCGTTCGGGGAAGGCGGTGATGAAGATCACCGGCACGTCGATCCGCTTGAGGATGTCCTTGACGGCGTCGATGCCCGAAGAGCCGTCGGCCAGCTGGATGTCGGCCAGGACCAGTCCCGGGCGATGGCGGGCGACGGCGTCGACGGCCTCGTCGTGGGTGGTGGCCGTGCCGGTCACGCGATGACCGAGCTCCTTCACCAGGCTTTCGATGTCGGCCGAGATGATGGCCTCGTCCTCGATGATCAGAACATCGGTGGCCAGTTCGGCGTCGATGTCGGTCTGGGCTTCAGAGATCAGGCGTTCGACGTCATGGGCGTCGGCGTCGAGAATCTGGGCGGCCTCGGACGGCGTGAAGCCTTCAAGCGCCGTCAACAGGAAGGCCTGACGCGAGCGCGGGGCGATCCGCATCAGACGACGGGAGGCGTCGTCATCACGGCCTTCCAGGCCGCTCTTGTCCTCCAGCTGGGCGCCGGTGGTGGTCCAGATGGCGTGGAACACGTGATAGAGCGCGACGCGGGGCGTCATCTCGGCGGGCAGTTGCCGCTCGCCGGCGGCGAGGGCCTCCAGCGCGACGCGGACGTAGTTGTCGCCCGTCGTCTGATCGCCGGTCAGCGCACGGGCGTAACGGCGGACATAGGGCAGATGCGGCGCAAGGCGGGCCAGCAGACTCATGTATCAGGTTCCCCGACAGAAGCGGCGCCAACCACGGCCCGCAGCATCACCCAACGTATCAAATCCGCCACGGTTCCGCTTGCCCGCACAAGCTTGAGCATTATTTCGCCATGGGGCAGGAACTGCCCATGCGGCGTGGCGTTCCGGCACTCGCAACAACTATCGTCAGGGTGGCGGCCGTTTCTTCAATGACAGATAATTCCAATCCCGCCGGCAAGCCCGCCAAGGGCGGCGCCAGCCTGGAGGAAGCCCGTCTTCGCCAGCAGGCGATCGGCGTAAAACTCCGTCACATGTTCGACGAGGTCGTGAACGAGCCAGTGCCGGACGAGTTCCTCGACATCCTGCGCCGGGCGGACGAACGCTCTTCGGGCGGAGGCGGTTCATGAGCGGCGCCTCGAGTCCGCCACCCAAACCCCCTTCAGCCGACGACGAGGCCTTCAAGCGGGAACTGGTCGTGCTGATTCCGCACCTGCGCGCCTTCGCCCGCACGCTGACGGGCGATCCGACGGCGGCCGACGACCTCGCCCAGGACGCCATGATGAAGGCCTGGGACGCGCGCGCCAGCTATCAGATGGGCACCAATATGAAGGCCTGGACCTTCATGATCCTGCGCAACCAGTTCTATTCGGAGAAGCGCCGGTCCTGGCGTCAGACCCAGCTGGACCAGGAGGCCGCCGAACGCACCCTGGTGGCGGTGGATGATCCGGAATCGCCCGTGGCGCTGGACGAGCTGCGCCTGGCCCTGGCCACCCTGCCCGAAGAGCAGCGCGAGGCGTTGATCCTCGTCGGCGCCGGCGGCTTCGCCTATGAAGAGGCCGCCGACATCTGTCAGTGCGCCGTGGGCACGGTGAAGAGCCGCGTCTCCCGCGCCCGCAAGGCCCTGCAGGCCACGCTGGAGAGGGGCGGCTACGCCCGCGACGGCCGCGCTGCCGGCGACGCCATGCGCTCCATTCTCGCAGCGGCGGATCGCCTGAGCAGCGTCCGGCAAGGCTGAGGCTGTGGTCCGGATCGGACGAGCGCTCGGCAGGAGATTCGGCAGGGGCCTCGGTCCCCGGAGATTCCAGGGCATCCGGTTCCGTCTGGGATCGGCCATGGCGCTCGCCCTGCTGCCGCTGCTGATCCTCGGCGGCTTTCAGGCCCAGGCGGCGTTCCGCGCCCAGGACGTCGAACGGCGATCGGACCTTCAGCTGGCCGCGGAACGCACCGCCGCCAACGCCAAGGCGCGACTGGACAGCACCGGCATCCTGCTGATGGCCCTGCGGCCCGAGGCGCTGGAAATCTATTGCGAGCCACGGTTGAGCGATCTGGTCGAGCGGCTGGACGGACTGGACGGACTGGCGCGCGTGACCGCCACCGGCGCCACCGCCTGCGCCTCGGACAGCCTGGCCGCCTCGCCGCCGGCCTGGCTGACCCAGGCGCGCGCCAGCCCCTGGTTCGCCCGACTGCGCGACGGTGAGGGAACGGTCCTGGCGCGCGCGACGGCCGTGGCGGGCCAGCCGGCCGGCCTGATCGTGGCCATCCGCCTGGAACGGCCCCTCGGCCGGTTCGACGGGGCGATGGTCGCCGTCATTCCCCTGTCCAGCCTGCAGCCGGACGTGGACGACCGGGCCCTGCCCGAGGGTTCGCAGGCGGCGCTGACCGACGCGGACGGGCGGCTGCTGACCGCCACCGACATCAGGGCCTTCACCCTGACCGGTGACGAGCCGCTGACGGGATGGGTCCAGCGGGCCCGGGCCGGCGCCTCGGCCATCTTCCAGGCGAATGACGCGGACGGGCGACCGCGGGTCTATGCCGGGGCGGCCCTGGCCGGACGCGACGTCTACGCCCTGCTGTCGGCCCCGGCCCCGGGCCTGCTGTCCTGGGCGCGGCTCAACCCGGTCGGCGCCCTGTTCATGCCCTTGCTGGCCTGGTTCATGGCCTTCTTCATGGTGATGCTGGTCAGCGAGCGGGTCGTGATCCGCTGGCTGAACTATCTGGAGCGGGTCGCCTCGATCTACGCCAAGGGCCGTTTCTCGGTGCGTCCGGTCCAGGCCATGAACGCCCCGGCCGAGATCCGCGTGCTGGCCCGGACCCTGGACGACCTCGCCGAGTCGATCGTCACCCGCGACGCCGCCCTGACCGCCTCGCTGGAGGAGAAGGACGCGCTGATGCGCGAGATCCACCACCGGGTGAAGAACAATCTGCAGATCATTTCCTCGCTGCTGTCGATGCAGCAAAGGGCGCTGACCGATCCCGCATCCAAGGCGGCGGTGGGGGACACACGCCAGCGCATCTCGGCCCTCGCCCTGATCTACCGCACCCTCTACCAGAGCGACGACCTGCGCTACGCTGACGCCCGTATCTTCCTGACCGAACTGGTCGGCCAGCTGGTGGCCAGCGAGACGGGCCGCGGCCATGTGGTCACCTCGTCGGTCGAGGCCGATTCCCTCGTCGTCGATCCCGACAAACTGGCCCCGCTGGCCCTGTGGCTGGTCGAGGCGGTGACCAACGCCCAGAAACACGCCTTCGTCGGCCGCGGCGGCGACCTCAAGGTCCGCTTCTTCGTGCGCGGCGAGACCAGCGTGCTGGAGGTGCAGGACGACGGTCCCGGCGTCAGCGAGACCTTCCGCGCGGGCGTCGGCCGAACCTTGATGGGCGCCTTCGCCAAACAGCTGCGCGGCTCGGTCGAAATGGTCCCTGCCGAGGGCAGGGGGATGATCGCCCGCATGACCTTCGCCACGCCCGAGGCGATCGTGCCCACGGACCCCTCCGACCTTGGAACCTTGGCCGCATCACGACGTTGATGCTCCAGACGCCGCCTTTCTGGCCTCATGGAGTTCGACATGCGCAAGATTTTCATCCTGTTCGCCGCCGCCGCCGCCCTGACCACCGCCGCCTGCAACACTGTTTCGGGTGTGGGCCAGGACGCCTCGGCCGCCGGTCGCGCCGTCACGGAATGCGCTGAAGGCCAGACCTGCTGAGCCGATAAGGCTCATACCCCATCCCGACCGCACTTCCCCCCCGACGCGCGGTTCGGTTGAAGAAGGCCCGCCGGCATCCCCCCGCCGGCGGGCCTTCGTTTGTCTGCTGTCCGGGCGTCAGGCCTCCGCGGCCCGCCGCGGCGCATTCACCCAGGCCAGCAGGCCGAGACAGACGATCAGCAACACGCTGTATTCCATACCGTTGCGGCCCATCCCGACGACGAACCAGCCCGCCGGCCAGTGCACCATGACCAGCCCCGTCGCATAGACGGCGCAATAGGCAAGGCAGAGCCAGGTCGCCCAGCGCCCCCAGGCCAGCAGCGGCGTGCCGAGGATTTCGAGCGCCGTCACCGCCGCGGCGATGACGAAGCCGAAGGGCAGGCCCCGACTCTCCAGCCAGCCGCCGAACGGCTCGACCCCGCCGGCCAGGAGCCGGGCCCACCCATGGGCCGCAAGCAGGCCGGCGATGGCGACGCGCAGCACCAGAAACGCCGTTTTGAGCCGCCGCTCATCCGTCATCCCCCTGAACATTCGCACCCTCCCGTTCGCCGCGAGGCTATCGACCGGGCGGACGCGGTCAAGCTTCGGCTGACAGGGTATTTGCGCGACCGGCGACGCCGTCTAGCATCGCGGTTCAGGCGTCCGTAGAGACGCCGTGACGACGCGGGGAGGCGATCGATGACAGACGCGGTGGAGACACGGGCGGACCCGAAGCTCAGGACCGTGGTGGTGGCCTCGGCCGCCGGCACGGCGTTCGAATGGTACGATTTCTTCGTCTTCGGCTCGCTGGCCGCCGTCATCGCCCGACATTTCTTCGCCGACGCCGGCGAGACCGTCGCCTATATCATGGCCCTGCTGACTTTCGGGCTCGGCTTCGTGGTCCGACCGCTGGGTGCGCTGGTGTTCGGCTGGTTCGGCGACCGGACCGGGCGCAAGACCACCTTCCTCGTCACCATCACCCTGATGGGGCTTGCCACGGTCGCGATCGGCCTGTTGCCCGACTACAACCAGATCGGCCTGGCGGCCCCCATCCTGCTGCTGATCATGCGCGTATTGCAGGGCTTCGCCCTCGGCGGCGAATACGGCGGCGCCGCCATCTATGTGGCCGAACATTCGCCGCGGAAGAGGCGCGGCCTGATGACCGGCTGGATCCAGACCACCGCCGCCTTCGGCCTGATCGGGGCGCTCGCGGTCATCCTGATCACCCGTCAGCTCGTCGGCGCCGAGGCCTTCGACGAGTGGGGATGGCGGATTCCCTTCCTGCTCTCGGCCCCCTTGCTGGCGATCTCCCTGTGGATCCGGCTGAAACTGAACGAGAGCCCGGCCTATCAGCAGATGGAGGCCGAGGCCTCCGACACCGATCATCGCGCGCCCTACAAGGAGGCCTTCTTCCAGTGGGGCAACGGCCGCTTCGTGCTGATCGCCCTGTTCGGCATCATGATCGCCCAGGGCGCGGTCTGGTACTGCGGCTATTTCTACACCCGCTTCTTCATGGAGCGGGTGCTGAAGGTCGACACCAACACCGTCGATCAACTGGTGCTGATGGTCACCGTGGCCTCGGCCGGCCTCTATGTCTTCTTCGGCTGGCTGTCGGACCGGGTCGGGCGCAAGCCGGTGATGCTGTTCGGCATGATCCTGGCCCTGGTCGCCTTCTTCCCGGGTTTCCACGCCCTGACCAGGGCCGCCAACCCGGCCCTGGCCGAGGCCCAGGCGGCCGCGCCGGTGACGGTGATCGCCGATCCGGCGACCTGCGCCCTGCAGTTCGATCCGATCGGCAAGGCCGCCTTCGCCAGCTCCTGCGACATCGCCAAGAGCGTGCTGTCCAACGCCGGCGTCTCCTATGCCAATGTCGAGGCTCCGGCGGGGTCGGTCGCGGTCGTCCGGGTCGGCAGGACCGAGGTCGCCTCTCTTGAGGGCGCCGGCATGGATCCCGCCGCCCTCAAGGCCGCGCGCGCCGGGGGCGAGACCCGGATCAAGGCGGCCTTGGTCGAGGCCGGCTATCCGGCCGTGGCCGATCCGGCCCGGGTCAATATGCCCTTGGTGTTCGGGATCCTGATGATCTTCATGGTCGCGGCCACGGCCCTGTACGGGCCGCAGGCGGCGGCCCTGGTCGAGCTGTTCCCGACGCGGGTGCGCTATACGGCCATGAGCCTGCCCTACAACATCGGCACCGGCTGGGTCGGGGGTCTGTTGCCGGCCGCCAGCTTCGCCCTCGTGGCCTGGTCGGGGAACATCTATTTCGGCCTCTGGTACTCCGTCTTCTTCACCGTCATCGCCGTGATCGTGGCGCTGATCTGGCTGCCGGAGACGAAGGGGCGGGACCTGAACGCGATTTAGCAGGACAGCGTTCGGCCAAACGCCCTAGGATAGCCCGGCAGCGGGGGACGGGGCTATGGCGACGACGAACGCGGGACCGACCGTCGATGACCGGTCGCCCGAGCTGGACGTGATCCGCGGCTTCGCCCTGTTCGGCGTCATGCTGATCAACCTCTACGGTCACGACGGATTCGCCATCCCCGCCGAAGTGCTGGGCGGCCTGTCCACGGCCCCGATCGACCGGCCGCTGGGCTGGGTCTTCGACGTCTTCATGTCCGGCAAGGCCCAGGCCCTGTTCTCGATGCTGTTCGGCTTCGGCTTCGCCATGTTCCTGAGCCGGGCCGAGGCCCGGGGCGCGGACGGGATGAAACTGTACCTGCGCCGACTGACGATCCTGCTGGTGATCGGCTTCGCCCATGCGCTGGCCGTCTTCTTCGGCGACATCCTGCACATCTACGCCCTGACCGCCTTCGTGCTGATCCTGTTCCGTCGCGCGCCGGATCGCTGGCTGCTGTTCTGCGGTCTGGGGTTCTCGCTGCTGGCCGGTCTGGTCATGACCCTGCACCTGGCCTGGGTCGAGGCGGCGACCGGCGCGACGCCGGCGTTGTCGGCAGCGCTCGAGGCCGGGAACGCGCGGCGCTGGATCGCCTTCATGGCCGGCGACTATCCGGCCTATGTCGTCGAACTGGTCCGCAGCATCGGCGCGGAATGGTTCCTGTCGGTCTTCGCCTGGAGCTATATGGGCACGGTGCTGGGCCGGTTCCTGATGGGCTACTGGCTGTTCCGCAAGGACTGGCTGATGCGCCCGGCGGCCCATGCGGCGGGCTTCCGGCGCTGGGCGCCGCGCCTGATCATCGGCGGCCTGGCCCTCAGTCTGGCGGATGTGGCGATCGGGGCGTCCGGGTTCGAGCCGGAGGTGGCGGCCCAGGTCGGTCTGGAGATTCTGCACCGCGCCGGCCAGCTGACACTGGCGCTCGGCTATGGCGCGGGGCTGGTCGTGCTCATGCAGGGCGAGCGGGCCCGCCGTCTTCTGTCCGGGCTGGGCGACGTCGGGCGAATGGCGCTGACCAACTATCTGACCCAGAGCGTGGTCTATCTGTTCGTCTTCTACGGCTTCGGCCTGGGGTTGATGCGTTACGGCGGGGCCCTGACCTGCCTCGCCATCGCCGTCGTGACCTTCGCCCTGCAGATCGCCTTCAGCCGCTGGTGGCTGGCGCGGTTCCGGTTCGGGCCGCTGGAATGGCTGTGGCGTTCGGCCACCTATGGCCAGTGGCAGCGGTTCCGCATTGCGCGCGTTCCCGAGGCGGCGCCGACCGTTTCCTGAGCGTCCGGGAGATCGAATGCGACGAAACCGATTCAAGCCGTTGGTCTGGCCGGTCTCGCTTCTGGCCGCCGGCATCGTCGCCGGCTGGCTGGCGGAGTTCGCGGTCGGCCGATGGCAGGACTACCAGCTGTACGGCCTCGCCCGGCCGGTCGCCGACCTGCTGCTGGTCATCGGCGCGATCTGGCTGGTGGTGGCGGTGATCGGGCTGATGCGGAGGCGGTAGTCAGACCTTCTTGAGGCTACGCCCGAAGTCCGCGACATCCGCGATGTCGAGGCTTTCCCCCTCGAACCAGAAGGTCGTCAGGGCTTCATGGTTCAGGGCCACCCATTCCATAGCCTTGGGCGCGAGACGCTTCAGGTCCCGCTCATCCAGACTGCTGGCCAGGACGCGCGGATTCGGACCGATGGAGATGGATGCGCTGGGCTGATGTCGCCCCTTGCGGACATAGATCTTGATGCGGGGACCGTGCTGACCCAGGGCGGTGGAAATGAAGATGTGCGCCAGCACACCCGTCCAGTCAGAAGGCAGATAGGCCATTTCGACGAGGTCTTCCTCTTCGACGGCGCGCAGTTCCTCGTCGAGCGTCGGCTCGCGATCGGTCCAGACGGCGGGTTTTTCGGAGAAGCCCATCGGATCAGTATCCACACAATGAATGGTTGCGTCAAACCGGCAGGGCGCCGCGCTTGACGACGGTCCGCATGGCGACGCTGGAGGATACCCGGGTGACGCCCGGAATGCGGGTGAGCTCGCGCGAGTGCACCCGTTCCAGGTCGTCGACGTCGCGCACCACCAGCCGCAGCAGATAGTCCGACCCGCCGGTCATCAGATAGCATTCCACAACCTCCGGTACTGTCGCGATGGCGGTCTCGAACGCCGTCAGGGAGGCCTCGGCCTGGGACGACAGGGTCACCGTCACGAAGACGCTGATCGGCAGGCCGACGGCGCGTTCGTTGATAATGGCGGTGTAGCGGCTGATCACCTCGGCCGCCTCCAGCGCCCGCAGTCGGCGCAGGCAGGCGCTCTCCGACAGGTTCACCGTCTTGGCCAGATCGGCGTTGGTCATCCGCCCGTCGCCCTGCAGGGCGCGGATCATCTTGCGGTCGGTGTCGTCCAGGGCGACAGCGGAAACGGTCTTCATTGGCGGCCTTGTTCGCAGATTCTGCGACTGTACAGCGTTCACACGCCGAAAAGAACAGGAACCTGCGGCGAGACCGCCGCTAGATTGCCGCCGCCATCAGAAGGAAACGGTCATGCGCGTCGGCGTCCCCACAGAGATCAAGAAGAACGAACACCGGATCGGCCTGACGCCGACGGCGGTGCGCGAATACGTCGCCCACGGCCACACGGTCTCGGTCCAGCAGGGCGCCGGCCTCGGCGCCGGCTTCACCGACGCCGACTACAAGAAGGTCGGGGCGAAGATCGTCGCCACCGCCGCCGAGATCTTCGCCAACAACGACATGATCGTGAAGGTCAAGGAGCCGCAGAAGGTCGAGTGGGAGATGCTCCGCGAAGACCAGATCCTGTTCACCTATCTGCACCTGGCGCCCGATCCCGAGCAGACCAGGGGCCTGCTGGCCTCGAAATGCGCCGCCATCGCCTATGAGACCGTCACCGACGACCGCAAGGGCCTGCCCCTGCTGGCCCCGATGTCGGAAGTCGCCGGCCGCATCGCCGTCTTCTCGGCGGCCGAGACGCTGCTGAAACACAACGGCGGCATGGGGCTGCTGTTCTGCGGCGTCCCGGGCGTGGCCCCGGCCCGCGTGCTGGTGCTGGGCGGCGGCGTCGTCGGCCTGAACGCGGCCCGCATGGCCATGGGCCTCGGCGCCGAGGTCGTGGTGCTGGAACGCTCGATCCCGCGCATGGCCTATATCGACGAGGTCACCCAGGGCCGGGTCATCACCCGCTATTCCTCGATCAATGCGATCGACGAGGAGATGGTCAAGGCCGACGTCATCATCGGCGCCGTGCTGGTCCCGGGCGCCTCGGCGCCCAAGCTGATCAAGCGTGAGGACCTCAAGGCGATGAAGCCCGGCTCGGTGCTGGTCGACGTCGCCATCGACCAGGGCGGCTGTTTCGAGACCTCAAGAGCGACCACCCACGAGGACCCGACCTATGTCATCGACGGCGTGGTCCACTACTGCGTCGCCAACATGCCCGGCGCCGCGCCGCGGACCTCGTCGGAAGCCCTCAACAACGCCACCCTGCCCTTCGGCCTCGCGCTGGCCGACAAGGGGCTGGAGGCGCTGAAGCAGAACCCGCACCTGGCCCGCGGCCTGAACGTGCTGAAGGGCGAGATCACCTATCCCGCCGTCGCCGAGGCGCTGGACATGCCGTGGAGCGACCCGTTCGGGGTGTGGGCGAAGGGTTAAGCGCAGGGATTAGGGAGTAGGAATTAGGAATTCGGGGAAGACTGCCATCGCGCGGGGTCAGACCCCGGACCCTGCCTCCTAATTCCTAAGCCCTAATTCCCAAGCCCTAATTCCTAAGCCCTGCTCCGCCTGTAAATCGCCGCGCTTTTCCTACATAAGCCGCCGATGAAGTTTCTCGACCAGGCCAAGATCTATATCCGCTCCGGCAACGGCGGGGCGGGCGCCGTCTCGTTCCGGCGGGAGAAATTCATTCCGAACGGCGGACCCGACGGCGGCGACGGCGGCAATGGCGGCAACGTCTGGATCACGGCCATGGACGGCCTGAACACCCTGATCGACTTCCGCTACCAGCAGCATTTCAAGGCCCAGACGGGCGTCCACGGCATGGGCCGGCAGATGCACGGCGCCAAGGGCGAGGACGTGATCCTGAAGGTCCCGGTCGGCACCCAGGTGCTGGACGACGACAAGGAGACCGTCCTCCTCGACATGGATTACGCCGGCAAGACCGAGATGCTGCTCAAGGGCGGCAACGGCGGCTGGGGCAATGTCCATTTCAAGGGCCCGTCCAACCAGGCCCCCGCCTACGCCAATCCCGGCCAGGAGGGCCAGGAGCGCTGGATCTGGCTGCGGCTGAAGCTGATCGCCGATGTCGGCCTGGCCGGCCTGCCCAACGCCGGCAAGTCGACCTTCCTCGCCGCCGCCAGCGCCGCGCGACCCAAGATCGCCGACTATCCCTTCACCACCCTGGTGCCGAACCTTGGCGTGGTCGATCTGTCGCCGACCGAGCGGTTCGTGATCGCCGACATTCCCGGCCTGATCGAGGGCGCCTCGGAAGGCGCGGGTCTGGGCACCCGTTTCCTCGGCCATGTCGAGCGGTCGGGCTGTCTGATCCATCTGATCGACGGGACGCAGGATGATGTCGCCGGGGCCTATCACACCATCCGCAACGAGCTGGAAGCCTACGGCGCCGGCCTGGCCGAAAAGGCCGAGGTGCTGGCCCTGAACAAGGTCGACGCCCTGACGCCCGAAGCGCGCGAGGAGAAGGCCGCCGAGCTGGAAGCCGCTTCCGGCCGCCGTCCCATGCTGGTGTCGGGCGTCTCGGGCGAAGGCGTGACCGAACTGCTGCGCGCCGCCTGGACCGAGGTCCGCAAGGACCGCGGCGAGATCGCCCCGGCCGAGACCGACGAGACCGTCATGGAGACGCCGGGCGGCTGGGCGCCATGAGTCTCGCGGGCCCGCCCCTCGCCGCGACCGCCATCGCCGCCGCCGACCGCATCGTGCTCAAGATCGGATCGTCGCTGCTGGTCGATCGCAAGACCAATGCGGTCGATCTGCTCTGGCTGAAGGGCCTCGCCACGGACATCGCCGGCCTGAAGGCCCAGGGCAAACAGGTCCTGATCGTGTCCTCGGGTGCGGTCGCCCTCGGTCGCCGCCGCCTGGGCAGTCGGGCGCGCGGCCCCGGTCTCGAAAAGAAACAGGCCGCCGCCGCCGCGGGGCAGTCGATGCTGATGCACGCCTGGGAGTCGGTGCTCGACCCCCACGACATCATCGCCGCCCAGATCCTGCTGACCCGGGACGACACCGAAACGCGGCGCCGCTGGCTCAACGCCCGCGCCACGGTCGGGGCCCTGCTCGACATGGGGGCGGTGCCGATCGTCAACGAGAACGACACCATCGTCACCGACCAGATCAAATACGGCGACAACGACCGGCTGGCCGCCCGGGTGGCCCAGATGATCAGCGCCGACCTGCTGATCCTGCTGTCGGATGTTGACGGCCTGTACACCGCCGATCCGCGGAGCGACCCCGAGGCCGAACACATACCGTACATCGAGACCCTGACGCCGGAGATCGAGGCCATGGCCACCGGCGCGAACGCCGACGCGGGGGTCGGCACCGGCGGCATGGCCACCAAGCTGATGGCGGCGCGCATCGCCGCCGAAGCCGGCTGCGCCACCCTGATCGCCAAGGGTCGGCCCAAGACGCGGAACGTCCCGACCCTGGAGGAGGGCCGCCGCTGCACCCTGATCGCCCCCGCCACCACGGTGAAGGCGGCCTACAAACAGTGGATCGGCGGATCGCTGGCCACCCGAGGCCGGCTGACCATCGACAAGGGCTGCGCCCGCGCCCTGACCCGCGGCAAGTCGCTGCTGGCGGTCGGAATCACCGCCAGCGAAGGCGATTTCAGCAAGGGCGACCCGGTCGAGATCTTCAATGAACAGGGTGTCGAGATCGCCCGCGGCCTGTCGCGCTATGACGCCAACGACGTGTCGAAGATCCTGGGCGTCCGCTCCGCCGGACTGAAGGCGGCGCTGGGATATGCGGGCGGTCCGGTGGTGATCCACGCCGACGATCTGGCCCTGCGCGAAACCGCCGGCCCTTGAAACCTGAGGCGCGGACGCGACCTTAAGAGGATGACCATGACCCAGGACGCCCCCGCCCCGATCACTGAATCCTCCCTCGAAGCCGACATGCTGGCCATGGGCCGCCGCGCCCGCGCCGCCGCCCGCGCCCTGGCCCTCGCCGGACCGGAGGCGCGGACGAAGGCCATCTCCGGCATGGCCTCAGCCCTGCGCGCCCGCTCGGAGCAGGTGCTGGCCGCCAATGCGGCCGACCTCGACGACGCCCGCGCCAAGGGCATGGCCGGGGCGATGATGGATCGCCTCGCCCTCGACCCGAAACGGCTGGAGGGCGTCATCGGCGCGCTGGAATCCATCGCGGCCATCCCCGACCCGGTCGGCGTCGAGACGGCGCGCTGGACGCCCGAGAACGGCCTCGACATCGCCCGGGTGCGCACCCCCATCGGCGTGCTGGCCATCATCTATGAGAGCCGGCCCAACGTCACCGCCGACGCCGCCGCCCTGGCCGTGCGCGCCGGAAATGCGGTGATCCTGCGCGGCGGGTCGGAATGTCTCCGATCCAACCTCGCCATCCATGAGGCCCTGGTCGAAGGGCTGACCTCGGCCGGCCTGTCGCCCGACACGGTTCAGATCGTCACCACCCGCGACCGCGCCGCCGTCGGCTGCATCCTGACCGGCCTCGACGGATCGATCGACCTGCTGATCCCGCGCGGCGGCCGGTCGCTGGTCGAGCGGGTCAAGACCGAGGCCCGCGTCGCCGTCCTCGGCCACCTCGAGGGCGTCAACCACGTCTATGTCCACGCCAGCGCCGATCCCGACATGGCCCGGGCGGTTGTGGTCAACGCCAAGATGCGGCGCGTCTCGGTCTGCGGCGCCGCCGAGACCCTGCTGATCGACCGGGCCGTCGCCGATAGCCTGCTGCCGCTGATCGCCCGCGACCTGACCGGAGCCGGCTGTGAACTGCGCGCCGACCCCGCCGCCCGCGCTCTCGTTCCCACGGCGACAGCCGCGAACGACGACGACTGGTCGACCGAATATCTGAAGCCGATCCTGGCGGTGAAGGTCGTCGAAGGCATGGACGAAGCCCTCGACCACGTCGCCCGCCACGGCTCGGGCCACACGGAGTCGATCGTCGCATCCGACGCGGCCGCCATCGAACGCTTCCTGGCCGAGGCCGACGCCGGCATCGTCCTGGCCAACGCCTCGACCCAGTTCGCCGACGGCGGCGAGTTCGGCTTCGGCGGCGAGATCGGCATCTCCACCGACCGTCTGCACGCCCGCGGCCCGGTCGGGGCCGAACAATTGACCAGCTTCAAATACGTCATCCGCGGCAAGGGCCAGATCCGGCCGTGATCTGCGGGCCATGGCGGATGTGCCGGCGCTGATGGCAGGCGACACCGGCCGCCTCGCCGTGTTAGCTCCCTTGTGAGCATAAGTCCCCGCGAGCCTGCGCCTTGCCCTTCTTCCACGCCGGTCCCGCACCGCAGCCTCAAGGGCCCCGACCCGGCGTCCTGCGGGACGGGCTGGACCTGTCGCCCGGCATGGCGGTCGGCCTGTTCGGCGGCTCGTTCAACCCGGCCCATGACGGCCACGCCCATGTCGCCGAAACCGCCATGCGGAGGCTGGGCCTGGACCGGGTCGTCTGGCTGGTCTCGCCCCAGAACCCGTTGAAGGATGCCCGCGACAGCGCGCCCCTCGGCGAGCGGATGGCGTCGGCCCGGGCGGCGGCGGCGCTGGCCGCCTCGGGGCCGTCGATGATTGTCTCGGACTTCGAGACCCGGGCCGGGACGCAATGGACCGTCGATACCCTGCGTGCGCTGACCGCGCGCCACCCCGGCGTGCGCTTCGTCTGGCTCATGGGGTCGGACAATCTGGCCAGCTTCCATCGCTGGCGCGGCTGGACCGACATCATGCGGATGATGCCGGTGGCGGTGATCGCCCGGCCGGGATCTCTGCACCACAGCCGCACGGCGCCGGCGGCCGCCCGCTTCGCTCCGGCGCGGGTTCCAACCAGCCGCGCGCGGCTGCTGGCCGACCTCGAGGCCCCGGCGTGGACGTATCTCACGGCGCCGCTGAATCCGCGCTCCTCGACGGCCTTGCGGGCCGCGCGTGACGCCGCCGCGCATTTGTGATAGGCTTCCGCTTTAGTAACCTCCCCGGAGCCCTCCGCTGACCCCCTCGCCCGCGCACGACGCGCAAGACATCGCCGTTTCCAACGCGGCGCACGAGATGGACGAATTCGAACCCATCCGTTCAGAAGACGGTCCGCAGGCTCCCCTTCCCGTCGGCTCAACCGCTCTGGAAACGGCCATTCTGTCGCGTCTCGACGACGACAAGGCCCAGGACATCGTCCTCATCGACCTGAAGGGCAAAAGCCCGATGGCCGACACCATGATCATCGCCTCCGGGCGGTCGCATCGTCACGTCGGCGCCCTGGCCGACCACCTCCAGCGCGCGCTGAAGGAACAGGGTCTCGGCAAGGTCAAGGTTTCGGGCCTGCCGCACTGCGACTGGGTGCTGCTGGATGCAGGGGACGTCATCGTCCACCTGTTCCGTCCGGAAGTGCGCGCCTTCTACAACATCGAGAAGATCTGGTCGGTCGAGAGCGGCCACCGCGTCGACGCGCGCGCCTGATCCCCTGATCCCTGGATGAAGCTGGCCGTCATCGCCATCGGCAAGCCGGGGCGAGGCCCTGAAGCCGTGCTGGCCGCCGACTACGCCGAGCGCGCCACCCTCGCCGGACGCGCGCTCGGACTCGGCCCGCTTGAACTGGTCGATCTCGAACCCCGCAAGCCGGGCAAGGCGCCGGAGGCCGAGCTGATCCTCAAGGCCGCCGAGGGCGCGCATCTGATCGCCTGCGACGAGCGCGGCAAGACCTTCTCCAGCCGCGCCTTCGCGGATCACATCGCCCTGCTGCGCGACCGTGGAGAGCGGCGGCTGGTCTTCGCCATCGGCGGGGCTGACGGACTGGACGAGAGCGTGCGCGCCGCGGCCGGATCGACCCTCGCCTTCGGGCCCCAGACCTGGCCGCATGCGCTGGCGCGGGCCATGCTGGCGGAACAGCTGTATCGCGCCGTGACCATCCTGGCCGGATCGCCCTATCATCGCGATTGATGCGTGCGCCTGTCCTGATCCTGTGTCTGAGCCTGATCGCCCTGCCTGTGGCGGCGATCGCGCGCCAGACGCCGACGGGCGAGGTCAAGCGACTGCAGGCCGAGTTTCGCGACGAACGCGCCCGCGCCCTGCGGCTGAGACAGGAAGCGGCCGAGGCCGCGCGCGAAATCGCCACGCTGGAGCGACAGCTGAGCGAGCTGCGCGCGACCGTCGGCCAGGATGACGCCGTCATCGCCGGCCAGCGGGCGCGCCTGCGCGAGCTGAGCGCGCGCGAGGCGGCGCTGGTCGCCCGGTTGTCGCGGGCGCGGGGCCGTCAGGGCCGGCTTCTGTCCGCCCTGCAGATGATGAGCCGCCGTCCGCCGCCGCCGCTGCTGATCCCCGCCGACAAGGCCGTGGACACGGTGCGGGCCGCCATACTGATGCGGGCCATGGCTCCGGCCTTGCAGGACCAGGCGCAGGGGCTTGTCGACCGCCAGGCCGAGGTGGCGCGCGTGCGCCGCCTCAGCGCCCTCAACAGCGAACGGCTGTTCACCACCGAAAGCGCCCGGGGCGACCGTCGCGCCGAACTCGAAGCCCTCACCGCGCGCCGGACGGCGCTGCAGGCCGTGCTGCGCGCCGAGGCCGCGGGCGCCGAACGCGCCACCCGGGTGCTGGAGGCGCGGCTGCAGTCGCTGGGCGCGCCCATTCCGCCCGTCGGGGCCGAGACCGAGCCGGCCGCGGCGCGCCTGCCCGCCGGCCGCAGTCAGCTGACCGCCCCGGTCGAGGGCGTCCCGTCGCGGCGTTTCGGCCAGGGATCGACCGGCTGGAGCTGGCGCGCCGACGGCGCCGAGGTCCGCGCCCCGGCGGCCGGACGCGTGGCCTTCGCCGGCCCGTTGAGCGGCTGGGGGCAGGTGGTGATCCTCGATCTGGGGCCCGGCTGGCGCGCGGTGATCTCCGGGCTGGACGAGGTCTCGGTCGAGGCGGGCGCCGCGGTCTCTGACGGCCAGTCCCTCGGCCGCGCCGGCGAGGAGGGCGAGACGGCCTTCGAACTGCGTCGCGACGAGCGCCCGATCGATCCGGCGCCGTGGCTCAGGTGAGGGGTGAGGGGCGAGGGGTTAGTGGTTAGTGGTTAGTGGTTAGTGATTGCAGCTTCCCTGATAGCGGAAGGGCGGCGCGGGCCGCGATCGTGCAACATCGGCGGCCAACCACTAACCACTAACCACCAACCACCAGCCACCGATCACCCCTTCCGCGAAACCGCTTCCCAACCCGCGATGACGCTGATTTTATCCGGGAACCGCCGATCGGCCACGATTTCGTCGCCGGTCGGCCCGTAACTGACTAGACCGAACCGTCTTCCCGTTTCGCTGAAAGAGACCCGATGCGTAAATTGCTGCTGGTAGGCGCCGCCGCCGTGACCCTGGTGGGACTCGGCGCCGCGTCGGCCTCGGGCCAGACGCCGCGCAACGAAGCGTTCCGGATGCTCGCCCTGTTCGGCGACGTGCTGGGCATCGTCGAACAGGCCTATGTGGTGCCGGTCGACGACAAGAAGCTGATCGAGGCCGCGCTGCAGGGCATGATGTCGGCCCTCGACCCCCATTCCAACTATCTGCCGCCCGCCGGCTTCGATGAGCTGCAGGAGCGGACCTCGGGCGCCTATTCGGGCGTCGGCCTGACCATCCAGGCCGAGGGCGGGCTGGTGAAGGTGATCTCGCCCATGGACGGCGGACCCGCCGCCCGCGCCGGCGTCAACGCCGGCGACGTCATTTCCTCCATCGACGGCCAGAGCGCCGCGGGTCTGACCGTCAGCCAGGTGTCGGAAAAGCTGCGCGGGGCCGTCGGCACCTCGGTCGAGGTCACCTTCCTGCGGGACGGCGAGGAACCGCGCGAGGTCACCCTGACCCGTGAGGTGATCAAGATCGAATCCGTCACGGGCCGGATCGAGGGCGACTTCGCCTATCTGCGCGTCTCGACCTTCAACGAGAACACCGGCCGCGAACTGGACGAGACCATCACCCGGCTGAGGGCCGAGAACCCCGGCATCAAGGGCTATGTGCTGGACCTGCGCAACAACGGCGGCGGCCTGCTGGACGCGGCCATCGCCGTGTCGGACGCCTTCCTCGAGCGTGGCGAGATCGTCAGCCAGCGTGGGCGCAAGGCCGACCAGATCCAGCGCTACGGCGCCCTGCCGGGCGACCTGACCGGCGGCCTGCCGGTGGTGGTGCTGATCAACTACGGCTCGGCCTCGGCCTCGGAGATCGTGGCCGGCGCCCTGAAGGATCACCAGCGGGCGACGATCGTCGGCCTGACCAGCTTCGGCAAGGGGTCGGTCCAGACCGTCATCCCGCTGCGCGGCGGCGCCGACGGCGCCCTGTCGATCACCACGGCGCGCTACTACACGCCGTCCGGGGCCTCGATCCAGAAGATCGGCATCGAACCCGATCTGGAAGTGTCCCGGTCGCTGGCCGAGGCGCGGATCGTGTCGCGGTCGAACTTCATCTATTCCGAGGCCGCCTACGCCACGGCCCTGGACTCCTCCATCGGGGCCGAGCGCAAGGGGCCGCACACGCCCCAGGAAGCGCCCGGCGAGGACTATGACGCGGAGAAGGACTACCAGCTGGAGCGGGCCTTCGACGTGCTCCGCGCCGGCGGGAGCCTGGCCCAGCTGGCCGCCGCGCCCGAGGGGATCATCGTCACCCCGCCGGGCACGGTCCTCGCGGCGACCGGGGCGGACGACGCGCCGGAGAACTGACGGGGCACGGACGGGGCATGCCTAACGGCGCGTTAGGCTTTCTTAACCGACGCAAGCCACTGTGAGCCTTGAAGGAGTCCGCTTCGCGGACCCCCCGTTCGAGCGTCCAGTCCTGCCCATGTTCGCCAAGCGCCAGTCCGTCCTCGCCACCACCGCCGGAGCGCCGCCGGCGCGCCGCTCGTTGCGCGAGAACCTCGCCCCCGTCGGCCGCATCCTGAAGAAGCCGCCCGTCGCCGTCGCGGGCGCGGGTCTGCTCCTGCTCGCCGCCGCCGCCCTGTTCATCACCGTGCTGGGCGACCCCCGCGCCGGGGCTCCCTCGGCCCGCGCCGCCCTGAAGCGCGAGGCCGCCGTCGCGCCGCCGGCGCCGACCGGTCTGGAAGCCTTCTCCATGGGCGCCTACGGCTCGTGGCAGGACCTGGCCGCCGACGGCGGAACGGTGGATCCGACCCTCGGCGGCGAGGCTGTAATCACCCTGCCCAACGGCGCCACCGTGTCCGGCAATGGCGCCCCGGTGACCGCCCCGCGCGTCGCCGCCAGCCCCCTGCCCGCCGCCCCCATCGCGGGGCTGAGCCAGCCCGGCCCCAACGGCCCCCTGCCGACCATCGCGTCCGACGGCCGCGTGCCGGCCCAGGCCTATGCCCGGCCGTTCCGCTCCAACGGACGCCCGCGCGTCGCCCTCATCGTCGGCGGCCTCGGTCTCAACGCCGTCACCACCCGCGCCGCTATCGAACGCCTGCCCCCCGAGGTGACCCTGAGCTTCGTGCCCTATGCCGAGGGCCTGCAGGGCTGGATCGACCTGGCCCGGGCGCAGGGCCATGAGGTGATGCTGGAAATGCCGATGGAGCCCACCGGCTATCCCGACAACGACCCCGGGCCCCACACCCTGCTGGCCTCGGGCCAGCCGGCCGACATCCAGGCGCGGATGAACTGGCTGCTGGGACGGGCGACCGGCTATTTCGGGGTCACCAACTATATGGGCGACCGGTTCGCGACCTCGGACGCGGGCATGACCGCCTTCATGGGCATCCTGCGCCAGCGCGGCGTGGCCTTCCTCGACGACGGCTCGATGAGCCGCCGCCCCGGCGCCTGGGCCCGCGCCAGCGCCAACCGCATCATCGACGAGCAACAGAACCCCACCGCCATCGTCGCCCAGCTGAACGCCCTGGAGGCCCTCGCCAAGGGCCAGGGCCAGGCGCTCGGGACGGGCTTCAGCTATCCCGTCACGGTCGAGGCCGTGGCGCGCTGGACGGCCGAGCTGGACGCCCGCGGCCTGCAGCTGGCGCCGGCGTCGGCGATGACGCAGCGGCCCGGACGATGAGGGCTTAGGTCGTAGGAATTCGGCAGTAGGGTCGTCGCCCGGCGACCTGCTAGAAGCCCCCTACTTCGTAATTCCAACGACCCAAGCCCTTCCATGACCGACCTCTCCCGCTACCGCCCCAATGTTGGCGTCGTCCTGTTCCATCCGGACGGGCGCGTCTGGTACGGGCGTCGCGCCGGGACCGGGGGGCCGCACAATTGGCAGTTCCCGCAGGGCGGGGTCGATGACGGCGAGGACCTCGAGGCCGCCGCCCGTCGCGAACTGTTCGAGGAGACCGGGGTGACCTCGGCCGAGCTGATCGCCCGCACCGAGGCATGGATCGCCTACGAATTTCCCGCCGATTACGGCGGGTCGAAACAGGCGCGGGGCTGGGCCGGCCAGAAGCAGCAGTGGTTCGCCTTCCGCTTCACCGGCGCCGAGTCCGAGATCGACCTGGAGGCCCACGGCGAAATCGAGTTCGACGCCTGGCGCTGGGGCGCGCTGGCGGAGGCCCCGGACCTGATCGTGCCGTTCAAGCGGGCCTGCTACGAACAGGTCGTGGCGGTCTTCGCCCCGCTCGTGGTCTAGACGGCGCAGCCGTCCGGCCTGAGCACCCGTTTCGTCGACGCCGGGTATTTCGCCATCAGCTGCGCCGGCCGGATCGGCCGGGCGACGAAGCCGCCGCCGCAGTTGGGGCAGACGCCCTTCAGCACACCGTCCACGCAAACGGCGCAGAAGGTGCATTCAAAGGTGCAGATGCGGGCCTCGGCGCTGTCGAACGGCAGGTCGCGGTCGCAGCATTCGCAGTTGGGGCGCAGCTCGAGCATGCGGCGAGGCTAGCGCTGCTATTGCGCCGGAGCCAGCCGCATCAGCACGATGCCGCCGACGATCAGCAGCGCCGCGATGACCCGCAGCAGGCTGAGATGCTCCTGCAGCACGACCACGCCGATGATGAAGGCCCCGACCGCGCCGATGCCGGTCCAGACCATATAGGCCGAGCCCATGGGCAGGGACTTCATGGCCAGGGCCAGCAGGCCGAAACTGGCGCCCATGAAGGCCAGGGTCGCCACGCTGGGCCACAGGCGGGTGAACCCGTCCGACTGTTTCATGAAATAGGCCCACACGATCTCGAGCAGGCCGGCGATGATGAGGTAGGTCCAGGCCATGGATGCGGCCCTCCGTGCAAAGGGCCGGGCCGTCCCGGACTTTGCCCGCGATCATGGATCGCCGGGGCGAGGACGTGGCCTCGTCTGCAGGGGCTATCTAGGGCGTCGGGGCGGCAGGTCAAGTTCCGCGACCTTGTCAGCCCGGCCGAAGCGACGCGGAGAGCCGGGACGGGGCGCGCTTCAAAAAAGAGAAATCCCGGGCAGCTCGGAGAGCTGAACCGGGATCCGGGTGGCTTCAACCCTGCTCCCGGACAGGCGCTGCGCACCTTCCGGGAGAGAGCATCTTTTGGCGTCACCGTCCCCGATAGCCGCGATGCGGCTTCGGGGATGACAAGGTATCAGGCCGCGACCGCCGCCACTTCCGAGGCCTGTTCGGCCAGGATGGTCAGGCCGGCCGGGGTCACGTCGGCGAAGCCGCCGTGGACCTCGAACTGGCGGCGCGAACCGCCGTCCATGACCGTGACCACGCCCTCGCGCAGGGCGGTCATGAAGGGCGCGTGATCGGCCAGGACGCCGAAATCGCCTTCGACGCCGGGCGCATCCACCTGATCCACGAGGCCCGAAAAGACCTCGCGTTCAGGCGACACCAGCGAGAAGCTGAGCTTGCCGGCCATGGATCAGGCCGCCTCGGCGGCGAGCTTCTGGGCCTTCTCGACGGCTTCCTCGATGGCGCCGACCATGTAGAAGGCGGCTTCCGGAAGGTGGTCGTATTCGCCGGCGACGATGCCCTTGAACGAGCGGATGGTGTCTTCCAGCGACACGAATTTGCCGTCGGCGCCGGTGAACTGCTCGGCCACGAAGAAGGGCTGCGACAGGAAGCGCTGGATCTTGCGGGCGCGCGAGACGATCAGCTTGTCCTCTTCCGACAGCTCATCCATGCCCAGGATGGCGATGATGTCCTTCAGCGCCTTGTACTGCTGCAGCACTTCCTGGACCGAACGGGCGACGCGGTAGTGCTCCTCGCCGATGACCAGCGGGTCCATGATCCGCGAGGTCGAGTCCAGCGGGTCCACGGCCGGGAAGATGGCCTGGGCGGCGATATCGCGGCTCAGCACGGTGGTGGCGTCAAGGTGGGCGAAGGAGGTGGCCGGGGCCGGGTCGGTCAGGTCATCGGCGGGCACGTAGATGGCCTGGACCGAGGTGATCGAGCCCTTCTTGGTCGAGGTGATGCGCTCCTGCAGGTTGCCCATCTCGGTGGCGAGCGTCGGCTGATAGCCCACGGCCGAGGGGATGCGGCCCAGCAGAGCCGACACTTCCGAGCCCG
>JAHKAM010000086.1 GCA_018826515.1 Alphaproteobacteria bacterium | reverse complement strand
GCCCAGCGCCGGTCCTCCGGTCACCAGGGCCGAGGCCAGGTTGGGGATGAACAGGGCCAGCATGGCCAGCAGGATGGCCGCCACCAGGATGGTCAGGGCTTCGTAGATATCGGGATTGGCCGAGGGCTGGAGCTGATCGAAGATCGTCCGCGCGCCGGAAACGACGATCGCCAGGGCCAGGACCTTCAACCCGGACGAGACGACATAACCCAGCGGACGTTCGGCGAGGAAGGCGGACTTGTTCCAGATCCCGAACGGCAGGAGCACGAAGCCGCCCAGGGTGACGATCTTGAACTCCAGCAGGGAGACGATGATCTGCAGGGCCAGCACGGCGAAGGCCAGCATGATGCCGATCATGGCCAGGCCCAGGATCAGGGCGTCCGCCATGTTGCCGACGACGTCGAGCGGATTGTCGACCGGCGCGGGCGTCTCCCCGAGCGCCTTCACGATCTCCCAGCCTTGGGCGAGGATAGCCCCCGGGTTGAGGAACTCTTGCCGGCTCAGGGAGCCGCCGCCAGCCGTCAGCCCCAGCTCCAGAAAGCCGGCATAGAGGGTCTCGGACAGCCGCTGCCAGTCGTTGATCAGCCAGGCGAAGGCGCCGATCAGCAGCACCTTGCCGAAGCCCGAGGCCAGCACCTCCCGGTTGGAGGACAGCGCCCACTGGATGCCGGTCAGGGCGACGACCAGGACGATGAGCAGGCCGAACACGCCGTTGACCGAACCCTGGAGGGCGTCGAACCCGGCCGAGATGGTGTCGGAAAACACCACCATCAGCTCGTTGGGCGTTTCCACTCCGACCGTCATCGCCCCGCTCCCTCAGTCGTTCGCGTGAGACAAGGGATCGAAGCGCGGCGCGGCCGGCGCGGCGGCCTGACGGCCCCACCGCTGGCGCCGGGCGGCGTCTCCGGAGGCGCGGTCCGCCGCGTCGCGCGCCGTGGCCTCGGCCATCAGCCGGGACTGGGCCAGCATGATGGTGCGCAGCGCCGCCAGGTCTTCGGCCAGCACGGCCAGAAGCTGGTTGGACGACTGGACCGCCGCCGTCTGGCCGGTCGCCGCCTGGCTGGCGGAGAGCGCCCCGGCCAGCCTCTGCGACCGGCCCTGCCCCAGCCGTTCCAGCTCGGCGGCCGTCCGCGCCACGTCCTCGGCGGTGCGCCGGGCGTTGGCCGTGCGCGCCTCGCCCTGCTCCAGCAGGCTCAGCATGTCCGAGCCGGACAGATCGTCGGGGTACAAACGCCGGAACTGCTGCTCCAGACCGCTGACCGAGCTGGCGATCCCGCGCGCCGTCCGCGCCAGCTCGGCCATGTCCCGCAGCGACTGGCTGGATTGCGTCAGGTGGCTGTAGGGCGAGGCCGCCAGACTGCGCGCCTCGTTGGCGAGGCTCTCGAGCTGACGCGCCGCCTGCAGCGCATTTTCGATGTGATTGCGCGGGTCGAACACCACCTGCTGGGCCGGCGCCGGCGTGGCGCCCAGCAGGCTGACGGCGACGAGGCCGACGGCGACGATCTGGATGGACCTATTCGGCCGCGAGCGGGCCGGCGAAGGCGTCGAAAACGGAATCCACATTTTGCACTCCCTTGGCTTTGAGGAAATCGCGGGCGAAGCCGCCCGGTCGACCGTCGTCAGGTCCCGATCGCTCCAGGAGGGAGTCGATCAGGGTCTGGTCTTCCGGCGCGCTCGAGCCGCACAGGGCGAGGGCCACGCCGGTCAGACGCAGATCGAACAGCCGCCGGCCGCGCGGCTGGCGCCAGTAGTAGGCCCGCTTGGGCGTGGCGAAGGCGATCAGCTCAAGCTGGCGCCGGTTCAGGCCGAAGCCCCGGTAGAGTTCGGCGGACGACGGCTCCAGGGCGCGGGGATTGGGCAGGAAGACCTGGGTCGGGCAGCTCTCGATCAGACTGGCCGCGATCGAGGAGGCCGCCACGTCGTCCAGGCTCTGGGTGGCGAACACCACGCAGACCCGCTTCTTGCGCAGTGTCTTCAGCCATTCCCGTATCCGGGCCGCGAAGGCGGTCTCGCCGAGGAACAACCAGGCTTCGTCGAGGACCAACAGGGTCGGCCGGCCGTCGAAGCCCTGTTCGAGATGGTGGAAGAGGGCTGAGAGCACCGGCGCCACGGCCGACGGGGTCCCCATCAGGGTCTCCAGCTCGAAGGTGTCGAACCGCGTGGGCGCCAGGGTCTCGCCCGCCCCGTCCAGCAGCGCGCCGTGCGGGCCCTTCAGGGTCAAGGGCTCCAGGGCGGCGGCGACCGCCTTGTCCTGAACCAGGGCGCAGAACACCGTCAGCGTCCGCTGCGCGACCGGCGCCTCAGAGAGCGCCGACAGCGCCACCCAGATCTCTTCCCTCACCCGGGGGACCGGCTCCAGCCCCGCCAGGCGCACGGTCTCGGCGATCCATTCCGCGGCCCAGGCCCGCTCGTCCTCCCGGTCGATCCGGGCCAGCGGCTGGAGCGAAAACCGCGCCCCGGGCTCCAGCGCCCGCCAGCGGCCGCCGGCCGCCAGCGTCGCCGCGCGCGCCGACCGGCCCTTGTCGAAGAAGACCACCCGGGCGTCCCGATAGCGGAACCATTGCAGCGCCAGGAAGGACAGCAGGGCGCTCTTGCCCGATCCGGTCGGCCCGACGACCATGGCGTGGCCGACGTCGCCGACATGCAGCACCAGCCGGAACGGCGTCGCGCCGGTCGTGCGCGCCGTCGCCAGCGGCGGCCCGTCCAGGTTGGCGTCCCCGGCCGGCCCCGCCCAGACGGCGGAAACCGGCAGCAGATCGGCCAGGTTCAGAGTCGAGACCAAGGGCCGACGCACGTCGGCATAGGGCTCGCCGGGCAGAGAGCCCAGCCAGGCCTCCACCGCATTGAGATCCTCGATCCGGGCCACCAGCCCCTGCGCGTTCAGCGCCGCCTCGATCGCGCGGGCCTTGGCCGCCGCCCCCGCCTCGCTGGCGTCCAGAACGGTGACCGTCAAAGTCAGATAGCCGAAGGCGCAGGACTCCGCGCCGAGCGCCGCGAGGGCGCCGTCGCACTCTTCGGTCTTGGACGCCGCATCCGTATCGAGAAGCGGCACCTCCTCCTTGGTGATGGCCTCGCGCAACAGGACGCCGACGCCCTTGCGCTTGGCGAACCAGCGCTTCCTCAGTTTGACGATCTCCCGCTCGGCCTCGGGCTTGTCGAGGCCGATCCAGCGCGCCGTCCAGCGGTATTCGAACGGCAGGGCGCCGAGCGCATCGAGCAGTCCGGGCCGGGTCGCCGACGGCAGGCCCCGCACCGAGACCACCTTGAGCCAGCGGTCGCCGAGACGGGGCGCGACCCCGCCCGTCAGGCCGGCGTCGGCGAGCCAGGCGTCGAGGAACATCGGCGTCTCCAGCGGCCGGACCGCGAAGGCCCGGGGCGAGACGCTGTCATGCAGCCAGGTCAGAAGGTCCGCGTCATCAAGCCGTTCGATCTCCGGCAGGGCGTCGGACAACAGGTCGAGCGTCGTATCGGCCTCGCGGCCGAAAGCCGCCAGCGACAGCCGCCAGTCGTGGCCGCCCCTGGCCAGACCGTCGAACAGCCAGCGCTCCATGCGGCGGGTTTCGTCGGCGGGCGGCAACCAGGTCAGGGCCAGCCGGAAGTCCGTCTCGAAGGCGGGATCGGCGGTCTCGAAGCGGCTGCGTCGTTCCGCGTCGAGCAGCCAGGCGACCTCGAGGTCGAAGGCGCTCTCCGGATAGGCCGTCGCGGGACGGCGGCGCGCCTCCATGTGCAGACACCAGCCCGATCCCAGCCGCTTCAGGGCATTGTTGAGCCGGGCGCGCACCGCCATCAGCTCGTCCTCGGTCGAAGACTCCAGGTCGGGCCCGCGAAACCGGAAGGCCGCCAGGAAGGACCCATCCTTGTTCAGGACCACCCCGGGCGCGACCAGCGCGGCCCAGGGCAGGTGGTCGGCCAGGGCGGCGGGACGGCGGCGATGTTCGTCGAGGAACCGCATTGCGCCTTACCCGTCCAGATGACCCGGCATCGCCAGATGCCGACGCAGAACATCGAAGAACCGTCGGTCGGACCGCGCCGCCCACAGGCCGATCGCATGGGCGACAGCCCACCACAGCAGGCCCAGCCACCAGATCCGCAGCGCCAGGCCCAGCACCAGGGCGATCGTGCCCATAGCGATGGCGTAGTCGCGCGGCATGCCGGCCATCAGCACCGGTTCGGCCAGGGCCTGGGCCACCGGCAGCTCCCACCCGTCCGGCCGCGGGTCCATCACCCGATCTCCGCGCCGCCGGCGAAGCCGAAGAAGTCGAGGAAGAAGGTCGAGGCCGCGAAAGCGATCGACAGGCCGAACATGATGCCCAGGCCGCGCCGCATCGAGGAGCCGTTCTCGCTCATGGCGATGCCGGCGCCGAAGACGACCACGGCCACGACGGCGGCGGCCTGGACCACCGGTCCGGTGATCGACTGCACCACCTGCTGCAGCGGCCCTTCCCACGGCATGCCGGAGCCTCCCGCCAGGGCCGGTCCGGCCAGCATCAGGCCGCACGTCATCGCTGCGCCGAACAGGCGGCGCCCAAGTCTCCATTGCATGATCTGCTTCCTTTGTTTCAGCGCAGGTCACCGCGCCGCGACTCATTGCAAGCAGATAAAATCCCCGCCTGTCAACGTCATTTGATCAAATAATTTCAACGACTTGTATGCGACTTGCTGACGACTTGGTTTAACTCGGCAAACGACTTTGCCAGGGTCGTGGCCATGACCTTTCCCGACCCGTCCGACGACTTTCGGCGACGTTTGACCAAACCTCGGCAGCGCCGGACTTTGGCCGGCCTCCCTTCCGATATCGACGGTTCAGAACAGCCGGTCCCGGCGATCGGGCCGTCCCTTCAAGGGGGACCCCGCCTTCGGATCCGCGCGCTTCACAGAGGCGCGAACCACGGTGTCGATTCGCGGGCCTCCCTGTTGTCGATGGCGTCGGGCGCAGCCCTGACCGTGCGCCTGGTCCTCCCGGCGTTCGGAAGCGGCAGTTCGGCGCGCGGGGGAACACGCAGGGCTGCGCGCGCCATATTCCCCGGCTGGGCCTGGCGACGGCCGGCCCAGAACGACCCCGGTCCCGGCGATCCATTGCCCAAAGCCGTGGTCGGCCGTCTGCAGACGTTCCGATTGATCGCCTTAACCCTGCCGACCGCGTCAATGATCGGCCAGAAGATCGGCCAGAAGATCGGCCAAACTGGCAAGGCGGAACCTTCTGTAGCCTCAAACGCCTTACATTATAGACACTGCCGGGATATGGATGGCGGGTCCCTCCGCGCGGAAAGATCGGCCAAAATGCCAGAAGTTCCCGAGTCTCCAACCCGTATCGAGCCCGCTCGTCTCGAAACGCTCCCGGCGAGGATCGCCGATCTCGTCGCCGACCTCGCCGCGCGGTCGGCGGAGCTCGGCGTGGGCCTCCATCCGAAGACCGCGCGTCACCTGGCCGATCTCGTCCGGATCATGAACACCTATTACAGCAACCTGATCGAAGGCCATAACACCCGTCCCCGGGATATCGAAAGGGCGCTGGCCGGGGTCTCCGATGCGGACAAGCGGGATCTCCAGGCGGAGGCGGTCGCCCACTATCGCGTTCAGCAGGAGATCGATCGCCTAGCCGCCGAGCACATGCTCCCCGATCCCGCGAATCCCGCATTCCTGCAGCGTCTTCACCGTGACTTCTATGCGGATGCGTCCGAGGCCATGCTGACCATCAAGGGGGCTCGCCATACCTTCCTCATGACGCCCGGAGAATGGCGCCGTGGCGCCGACCAGGATGTCGAGGTGGGCGATCATCTCCCGCCCGCCTCCGAGCAGGTGCCGGCGTTCATGGCCCATTTCCATCGCCGGTTCGCCTTCCAGCCGGCGCCCGGAGAGGAGCTGATCAGCGTGGGCCCGGGCCGGTCCAGCCGGATCGTCGCGATGGCCACCGCCCACCACAGGTTTGCCTGGATCCATCCGTTTCCCGACGGCAACGGCCGCGTTGGACGGCTGATGAGTCACGCCATGGCGCATGAAGCCGGAATCGGAGCTCACGGACTGTGGTCGATCTCGCGGGGACTGGCTCGGGGCCTTGATCCGGGACCGGAAGGACGGACCGAGTACAAGCGTCACATGGCGCGAGCCGACGAGGTCCGCCGCGGGGACCGTGACGGGAGGGGGCATCTGTCCCTGACTCAACTCGAGTCCTTCACCGCCTGGTTCCTGGAGGTTTGTCTCGAGCAGGTCCGGTACATGGGAGAATTGTTCGAACTGAACGGCCTGTCCGACCGCCTCACGAAATATGTTCTGATCTCGGGTCTCCCGGCGGAGGCCAACGCCCTGCTTCAGGAAACCCTCATCCGGGGGGAACTCGACCGCGGCGAGGCCGAGCGCGTGACCCGCCTTCCCGAACGCAGCGCCCGGCGCATCCTCAAGGAACTGACGGAACGCCAGCTCCTCGTGTCCGATACGCCGAAAGGACCCGTCTCGCTTCGCTTCCCCGCCGATACGCTCGACGTCCTGTTTCCACGCCTCTACGCCTAGCGATCACGGACGCGGAGCCGGGTCGCCGCGCGAGATCAGGCCAGCTGATGGCGACGCCGCCTTGCGGCAGCATGATTGGACTTTTGTCTTCATCCCTTCTCCCCAGACCCGGCCAAGGTTCCAAGGCTGGTCGTTTGGCAATACGGGAGTTTGAACACTCCGGGTGCTCAAACAGCGGGTCTGGAAAAGCCAACATCGCCTATCTGATCAGCCACCCTCGCCCCATGGCCGAAGGGCTGCGCCCGCGCCGCAAGGATATCGCCGAGGAGTTCCGGCGAGGCTTCGTCGGCATGACGCAGGCGCCGGTCAGCCTCGACGAACTGATCGCCGCGCGGGAAGCCCTCATCACGATCATCGTCGATGACATGCCGACCGCCCATCGCGAATTCCTGGTCGGCTTCAAAACCGGCGAACCGGATTGGGATCTCATCGGCCTGCCGGGCATCGCCGACCTGCCGGCGGTGCGCTGGAAGCAACGAAATCTGGACCAGCGCGCGCCCGGCCGACGCGACCACCTGGTGGAAGGGCTGCGCGCCGTCTGGCCGTCATAAAGCGGCGCTGCGCCCGGGACGACCCCGCCTGGACATCGCCTTCCTGACCGACCGGACCGGCGCGTGACCGCGCCGCCGGCCGAGCCGGGCATCAACGGGCCGCGGCGGCGAAGCGCTTCTCCCGGCGTCGCGATGTCAGCGATGCACCAGGAAGCAGCATAGCGCCGGCGCGCTCTGTCCTCACGCGAGCGGCGTCAGCAGGTACCGGTCGTCTTCCAGGCCGTCGACGGCGAGCACGGCCTCCACGCGCCGGCCTACGGCGGTGCGCTGGATGTGGACGATCCGGTCTATCGCCTGGGCGATCGCGCGCCGGGGCGGCTGGGCGACCACTTCGCTGAGCAGGTCTTCCACCCGCCGCAGGACATCCCCGGCCGAATTGGCGTGGATCGTCGACAATCCGCCAGGGTGGCCGGTGTTCCAGCTCTTCAGCGTCTCAAGCGCGGCGGCCCCGTCGCGCATTTCGCCCACCACGATCCGGTCCGGACGCATCCGCAGCGCGTCCCTCACCAGATCGACCACCCCGATGACGACCGGCGCGCGCCGGGTCAGCACCGCGACCACGTCCCAGGCCGAACACTGCAGTTCCGGCGTATCCTCGATCAGGAAGACCCGGTCTCCGGCGAAGGCGGGTTCGGCCAGCACCGCATTGGCCAGGGTGGTCTTGCCCGAGCCGGTCCCGCCGGAGATGAGGATATTGCGGCGTTCGGCCGCCGCCTGTCGCAGCGCGTCCGCCTGGGCCTCCGTCATCACGCCGTCGCGGACATAGTCGGCCAGCCCCCAGATCACTGCGGGGCGTTTGCGGATCGAGAAGGCCGGCGCCGCGACGATCGGGGGCAGCAATCCCTGGAACCGTTCGCCCGTCCCCGGCAGGACGCCGGACAGACGCGGATCCTCGCGCGCCACCGTCTCTCCGACATAGTCGGCGATGAGCTTGATGGCGCGCTCGCGCGCCTCGGGCGAGAGGGACTGGCCGGTGTCCTGACGCCCCTCCCCGCTCCGGTCGAGCACCAGGCGACCGTCCGGGTTGGCGAGGATCTCCACCACTGCCGGCTCCTCTAGAGCGGCGAGGACCGTCGGTCCCAGGGCATGCCGCAAGGCCTCCAGCTTGCGCTCGGCAACGATCGGGTGGGTCGCCATCAGTTCGGCGGGTCGAACGAGCGGGACTCGCGCGCCGGCCCGGGCGCCGCGTCGCGATCGGACCGGCCGGCGACGATCCGGGCCGCCGTGGCGTCGAGCAGCCGCTCGATGCGCCGGTCCACCGCCGCCTGCACCGTCGGATCCTGATCCACGACCGCGTCCGGCAAGCGCAGGAAGAAGGCCCGCGCCACCTCGATCAGCAGCTCCTGGATGATCTGCATGTCGCGCGCCGTCGATCGCATGTGGTCGCGCAGCGATCGTTCGAGCTGCAGCAGGCGATCCTCGGGATCGGCCTGCGGGCTGTTGAGCAGGCCGCGCGCAATGGCGCGTCCCGCCGCCTGGCTCAGGGGCATCCGCCCGCTGCGCGCCTCCCGGTTCAGGCCCGAGACGATCTTGGGGTCGTTGAGATAGACCTGCACCCGGCTGGTCTGGCGGTTAGTCCTGGCCATCGCTCAATCCTTGAAGTTGGTCGAGGGCGGCCTGCTGGGCCGCCATCTCCTGCGCCACCCGCCCGTAGATGTCGGCCGCCCGCGCCGCCGCCTTCTTGTCGTCCATGGCGGCGGCCACCTCCTTGAACAGGGGCAGGCTCGCCTCCGCGTCCTCGCCGAGACTGCGCCGCCCGGCCCACGAATGCGGACGGCGGCCCGGCGTGTCGACGCGGCGCGCCTGGTCCGGCGCCGGCGCATCGGCCCGGCTGCGGAACGGTTCGCGCTGGTCGTACAGAAGCTTGTGTGTGCGCAGCGGGCGGCAGCCGGCCACGAAGACCAGCTGCCGGTCGTCCGGCAGGGCGCGGATCTCGCCCGGCTCCAGCAGGGGCCGCTCGACCTCCGCCCGGGAGACGGAACTCCGGCCCGAGGCCAGGCCGGCGGGCGAACTGCGGCTGACGCGCGTTTCGGTCACCGACCCCGTCAGCCTGGACACCTTGTCCTGGGTCAGGGGGTCCAGCGCCGAGAAGGCGGTGTAAACGGCGCAGTTGTCCAGGATGGTGTTGTGGGTCCCGTAGGTCTCCACGATGTCGTTCAGCGACTGGGCGACGAACATCGCCTTGACCCCGTAGCCGCTCATCAGCCGCAGCGACTTCTCGAAGAAGGCCAGCCGCCCCAGAAGCGGGAATTCGTCCATGACCATCAGCAGCCGGTGGCGCTTGGCCCGTCCGGTGGCGTCCCGAGTCTCCTCGGCGGTGAGGGCCTGGGCCGCCGCGTAGAACAGCATCCGCACCAGGGGTCGGAGCGCCGCCGCATCGGCCGGCGCGACCTGGACATAGAGGGAAACGGGCGCCTCCGCGCACATCAGGTCGCCCAGGGCGAAGTCCGAGGCCGAGAGCACCCGCTCGACATCCGCTCCGGCCAGCCATTTGAGATAGGAGCGCGCCGTGCCCTGGACCGAGGTGCGGAACCGGTCGTGCATCGCCGCATAGCCCTTGACCGCCGTGCGGATGAACGGATGGGTCCGCGGCGCGCCGTCCGGTCCCCGATCGTGCAGGGTCCTGACCATGACATCGGCCGTCTCGTCGAGATCGGCGAGCAGCTCGCGCACCTTGAGCAGCGTCTTGTCGTCGTCGGCGGCGACATGGAGGACATGCAGGATCACCGCCTCGAGGATCTCCGACGCCGCCTTGTCCCAGATCGCCTCGTCATCCCGCGCGCCGCCGGGATCGGACAGAATGGCCACGAGCCGCTGCACCTGGGCGAGTTCGCCCGGGCCCGGCTGGATTTCCGCCAGCGGGTTCCAGCGCGTGGACGCCGGATCCCGGGGATCGAAATAGAGGGCGTGCGAGAACCCGGACCGCCAGCCGGCCGTGATCCGCCACAGCTCGCGCTTGGGATCGTGCACCAGGACGCTCTGCGGCCACGACAACAGGGTCGGGGTGACATGGCCCCGTCCCTTCCCGCTGCGTGTGCCGCCGGTCACTAGGGTCGGCCGAAGATCGGTCGTCGCCAGCAGCCGTCCCCGCAACAGGCCGAGCACCGCGCCGGCCGGCTCGAGCAGTCCCGCGCGGCGGGCCTCGGCCAGTCCGCCCCAGCCCCGGACTCGCCGCACCGACCCGTCGCCGCCGACGAGCGAACCCAGGCCCAGGCCGCCGGCGGCGCCGAGCAGGATCAGCGGCGCGCCGCGCGCCAGCGCCGCCCGGGCCTCGTCCCCGAATTCCAGGCGCCACAGCAGGATCGCCCAGGGCGGATAGAGGGCCAGATCGGGATGAACCCGCAACGCCGGGCCGAGCGCCGCGGCCCAGTGATAGGTCCAGGCGAACAGCTGGGTCGCCGCCTGCAATCCCAGCAACAGCCCCAGACCGAACAGGACGACCCGCGCGGGCACCTCAACCCTCCTCGTCCGGAGAGTCCCGCCGGTCGCCGGCGACGTCGAGGACGAGCAGCGGCGCGGCCTCCATGCGGCGTTGGTGGTAGGCGACGAGCGCCTGTCGCAGCGCGGGCGTCGAGCCGGCGTCGGAGAGACGCAGGATCGCGATGGCCTCAGCGTCGCGGTCGCGAAAGATCCGGCGCTCCGCCGCCTCAAGCGGCCGCAGCTGGCGCCCGACCCGGTCGAAGGCCTCCACGAGAACCTGGTTTCCTGTCCCGCGGACGACGCGGTCGAGAGACTCGGCGAGCCGCTGCTCCGACTCGGCGGTCGAGGGGACGGGTTCGTCGCGATCGTGGACGGCCGCGATCAGGTCGAGGCTCGCCGTCAGGCAGTGAAGGCGGAAGGCGAACCGGTCCCTGACGAGGGACGCGTCCATCCTCGGCGCCAGATAGCCGCCGTACGGAGCCCGTTCGACCAGACCCTCGCCGCAGAGCCACGCCAGCGCTTCCCGAACCGGCGTCGTCGACAGCCGAAGACGCCGCGCCTCTTCCACGATCACCACGGGCGTCCCTGGCGCGAACGCGCCCTGCTGCGACAGCCGGCGAAGACTGTCGAGGGCCTGAAGGAAGGGATCACGTCTCCGGGTCACCACCGGCTCCGGGAAAAAGGGGGAGCCCGGACTATCGATGGGGATCGGCACGCTCGCCAGTGGGTTGCACGTCCATTCCTTGGGGTTCGCCACAAAACGTCGACATATCCGCCGCGGTCTGTCGGCTCATCCGCCGCTTTGTGGCGGCTTCACCCTTGCTGTGTACGGAAACGAAAGGTTGAGCGTTGCTCCCTCTGGCGTCCCGTCGCACCATCCCCGGTTTGAGAGGTTTCGCTGATGAGTGGAGTTCCGCCTGACCCGCCGCGTGATGGAGAGTTGCTGTCGGCGGCGGTCAAGGCGGTGCGCAGACATCGCGGCCTGACCACCGCCGAGGTCGCGGCCGCCATGAACATGGCCCTGAGGACCTATGAGCGTTTCGAGTCCGGCGCCACCCGCCTCAACCTGGATCATATCCACAGGTTCGCTGCCGCGACGAACAGCGATCCCTATGCGCTCATCCTGGCCGTCGTGATCGGCTCGCCCGAGTTCGCCCGACGCAGCGCGGACAACAAGATGGCCACCATCCTGACCATCGCGGTGCAGCGGTTCGACCGGACCATCCAGGATCGCCTGCTCGACCTCGACGCGCGGACCCTGATCGCGGCGGTCACAGGCATGTTCGACACCCTGCTGGACGGCGATGAGACCAGCGAACAGGCCCAGGCCTGGCTCAAGACAGGCGCGGCGGAGTTGCTCGCCACGCGACCCAAACCGGGCCGCTGACCCTGCAATATACTCCAGATATAGCTTTTCAGCCGGTCAGCCCGCGCGCTCACTCCTTGCGCCACATCCGTGGCGATTAACAATGGAGAGACTGTGATGACCACCCCCGCAATCCGCCTCGTCAGCCTCGGCAGCGCCAAGGCCCTGACCCGCGACAATCTCGACGGCCCCTTCCTCGAGATGGGCATCATCAAGAGCCGGACCGTCGCCGGCTGAAACGGCGCGGGCGGCCGCATCACGCGGCCGTCCGCATCGCCGGCGTTTCCCGCCATGACCGTGCAACTCTGGTGTTCAGACGGCGTCTTCCTGGCGCAGGTGCGCGAGGACATCATCGTCCTCGACGTGAATGCTGACAGCTATGCCTGCCTGGTCGACGCCGCCGGATGGCTGACCGTCAATGCCGATGGAAGCCTTCAGGTCGCTGACGACGCGACGGCCCGCGGCCTTGTCGCGCCGGGATTGGCGCAAATGGATCCGCCGGTCCGGCCGCGTCGGACCGCGGCGCCGCCGTCCCGCGAACTGACGCCCTGCCCTGCCGTGTCGACCGCTGAGATTCTTCGAGCAGGGGTCCGGATGGCCGCCGCGACGCTGGCCTTTCGAGGCCGCCCGTTTCCCCTTTTGATCCGCTCCGCCCAGCCGAGCCGCTCGCGGCGTTTACCCCTGGATTCGCTTCGGCTCGGCCGGTCGGTCGCGGCCTTCCGAGGGGCCCTTCCATGGTTGCCGCTGGAAGGCGAATGCCTGCAGCGGTCCTTCCAGCTCAGGCGCCTTCTGGTCGCGCGTGGAGTCCAGGTCGACTGGATCTTCGGCGTCCGCACCTGGCCCTTCGCCGCCCATTGCTGGCTCCAGATCGGGGACATGGTCGTCGGCGACAGCCTTGCCCGGGTCAAGGGCTACACACCCATCATGGCCGCCTGACGTGGGGTTCTATCTCATGGTCAGCCGCGGTCGCGACCCCGCCGCGATGGCCCTCTCCGAACATCTTCGCCACCTCGCCCATTCAAATGGACTGGCCGTCGCCGAGCTCAACCCTTGCGTCTGGCTGGCGGTCGGTGGCCCGCGCGCACCATCTACCCTGGCCGTCGGCCCCTGGAGGCTGATCGGCGACGTGTTCAACCGCGCGTCGCCCGATTTGCCCACGACACGAGACGACGATCACTATGCCTACGAACGCAAGCTTCTGGCCCGGTTCTGGGGCCGCTTCATCGGCGTGCGGTGTTCGGGGGACGGCCCCGCCTCGCATCTCCTGCGCGATCCGTCCGGCGCCTTGCCCTGCATCAGCTGGACCCAGCATGGACTGACGCTCGCGGCCTCCAACATGCCGCAGTGGCTGATCCAGCACCTGCGCCCTCCTTGGCGCATCAATTTCCAACGACTCGCCGCCGCCTTGCAAGACCCACTGTCAGCACCGGGGGATTTACCGCTCGACGGACCGATGGAGGTGTTTCCAGGGACGGTCCAGCCGCTCTCCTCAGACTCTCCCGCCGTGGAGGTCTGGAGGCCTTCGGATCTGGTGCTTCGCGGACGGCGGCGCGGCATTGACCGAGAAGGCGCCGTCGCCCTGCTCCGGTCTTCCGTGGATGAAACCGTCCACGGCCTGGCTTCCATTGCGCCGTCACTCGCCGCGGAGGTCTCCGGGGGCCTCGATTCCAGCATCGTCGCCTCGAGCCTGGTTCAGCGAAACCGGGACCGCGTGACGCTTTGGCTGAACGCACACGGCCCCACCCCGGAGTCCGACGAGCGGTTTTGGGTCACGGCTCTGGCGGACAGACTCGGGATCGCCCCGAAGAGCGTTCCACTGGCCGACGGCCTGATCACGGAGGCGACCCTTGAGCGCATTTCCGGAGACCTGCGGCCGGGGGTCAACGCCCTCGACGTCCATCATGACCTTGACTGGGCCCGTCGCTTGACCGAGGCGGACTGCGCCGCAGTGATGACCGGCAAGGGCGGCGATTCCGTGCTCGTGCCCGCCACACCCGACGTCTTCACCGATCTCTGGATGGAGAAGGGCTTTCGCGCCCTCCTCTCTCCTGACGTGCCGCGTCTGGCGGTATCGACCGAAGTCTCGGTCTGGACCCTGTACCAAAGTGCCCGTCGGCATCACCGCGCTCCCGGCCCGCTTCCTCGACGCGACCCCGCGCTATTGGCCGCGACGACCGGGGAGGGTCCGGTGCACCCTTGGCTCGAAGACCGGGCGTTGCTCGGGCCAGCCAAGACGTTGCAGATCGCCGGCGTCATCGACAACATGACGCGGCATGCGCCGTCCCTGCAGAGCGAGGCCGTCGAGGTGCTTCATCCCCTCTGTTCCCTGCCGGTGATCGAGGCCTGCCTCGCGATTCCTGCACCACTCATGACGCTCGGAGGCCGGGATCGGGGATTGGCGCGTCACGCGTTCGCCGACCGTCTGCCGGCGGCGGTCGTCCAAAGGCCCTCCAAGGGCGACCTGACCTGGCTCTATGGCCGCAGAATCCTGAAAAGCCTGGATGTGCTTCGGCCGTGGTTGCTGGACGGTCGTCTGGCGGCCGAAGGCATTCTCGACCGCGCAGCCGTCGACGCCCGGCTCACCCGCGAAAGCCTGACCTGGCGCGGGCCCTACGCCGAAATCATGGTTGCGGCCGCGTTCGAGGGGTGGGTCCGGGTCTGGGAGCGACGGTTGTCTGCGGGGGACTGACGGGCGAAGGGTCAGCCAAAGTCCGCTCCAGCCAGTCAAAGATCTGCGCATAGACGTCGCGGATGTTGGCGGGACTCCACAGGGAATGCTCCTCGCCCCAATAGGTCACGAGTCGCGCCGTCCCTCCGAGCCGGTAGAGGGCGCTGAACATGAGCTCGGACTGGGACATCGGCACGAAATCCTTGTCGGCGGTGATCAGCAGCACCGGGGCGGTGATGCGGTCCGCCGCGAGATAAGGACTCCGGGCAGCATAGCCGCTCAAAGCGGTCCAGGGCGGTCCGGTCATGCCGCCCTGCCCCGTCTCCACCCAACCCTGCTGATTCCGCATCATGTGACCGCCTTCGGTGAGGATTCGGGTGACCGGAGCGAACTCGCCCCATTTGCTGAACATCTCAGAGGTGCCGGCCCATGAAATGTAGGAGCGGTAGCGCGCCGTCCCGCCGGCCATGGCCAAGGCCACCGTGCCCCCGAAGCTATGTCCTGCAATGGCGATACGGTCTCCCGGGAGGTCAGGATGGGCAGCCAGCGCGGCGTCGACGGCGGCATCGACGCTGCGGACATAGAAGTCGATCGAGTCGCTTCCTTCCCGGTCGTTCGGCATCGATGGGCTGATCACGGCATAGCCGCCCCCGGCGAGAACGGAGGCCCTGAGGCCATAAGTCAGAGCCAGCGGACCGGCCCAGGCTCCGGTATCGACGGACCCGGGATAGACCTCGACGACGATCCCCCGGACCGCCGACGGCGAAACACCCTTGGGCAGAAACAGCCAGCTGCGGGTCGGGCGTCCGAAGGCGTCGACATGGTCAAGGGGCTCGGTCCCGGCCAGGGCGACGGTTGCGAGTCCGGCGTTGACTTGATCGAGCGCCCTCGCCCCGTCCGAGTGGATTAGGCTGAGGGTTTCCACCATCTGCGTGTGATCAAGAGCGATCGCCGCGCCGGCCGAGGCCGCCAGCACCCGCGCCTCGGGCGACACTCGGGCGGGGCCCACCCGTCTGCGCTCGCCCGCGCCGTTCACCACCAGGACCTCTCCCTCCGCGCCGAGCGCCGTCGCCCAGTCTCGACGCGGCGCGTCGTTGACCCGCAGCCGGAACGGCTTCTCGATGTCCCCGATCATGATCTCCGAGACCGGCTGGCCGATGGGCGTCAGCCGTCGCCGCCCCGTCGCGTCCGATGCCCATAAGGCCGAGTCCGCGAAATAATACAGGGTGTCTCCACTCACCGCCGCCAGTCGCGAGGGCGCGCCCGTCAGGTCCCCGGTCAGGTTTCTGACGGGCCGACCCGGTGCCAGCGCGTACCAGTCGAACCGGTCGCCGCCCACAGGCCGGCTGTACAGCACGGGTGTCGCCCCCATCCAATCGGCCTGGACCCCCCGCAAGGTGTCGATCTCGGTTGCCGCGGGCCGGACGGCCAGGTCACCGCGCGAGATCTCCACGGCCGCGCCGTCCCGTCCGATCCGCATCAGTCCGCCCTCCTCCCATCGCTGGCCGTCCCGTCGCGCCCAGACCAGCAGGGCCTCGGATTCGGGTGACCAGCGCAGCAGATGTGGCGCTACATCCAGCTCGATCGACGGCGCCGTCTCGCCCTCGCCTTGGAGATTCAGGATCCTCAGTCGCTGTCGATCGGGAACGGCCATCTGCACGATGACTTCCGGTCGGACCGCCGTGGGACCGTCACCGGACAGGAGGGCGACGCGCGTCCCGTCCGGGGAGACGGCGAAGTCGCGTATCTGGCCGCGCGCCAGGGTCCGCCGGACGCCGCTCGTCAGATCGATCAGGACCAACGCCTGCCCGGCCCCCGCCGTCTCGGGCGCCGCGACGCCAGCGCGGGTGTCGACGACGGTCCGGGCCGGACGCCGCCCTTCCGCCGTCCGCCGCCACGCCGCTCCTGTCTCCGTCTGACTGCCGCCGTAATAGGCCAGGAGCCAGGGAAGGCTGCCGTCCGGCCGGGTCAAGAGCACCAGTCGGTCATCCGAGGCCCATTCGGCCTGGGCGCCCGCGGTCGGCATCTCTGGCGCGAGACCCGTCCAGCGGACTGTCCGGTCCGCCACATCGACCACGCCGAACTCTAACCGATCGCCGCGCAAGCGCTGGACCAGGAGGCGGTCGCCCGAGGGAGACCAGGGACCCCGGAGCAGTCCGGGCTCCTCGCCCGGCAGCAGCCGTTCGGGCGCGGCTCCAGCGCGTCTCAGGTCCAGGAGCCACAGGTCCGTGATGGCCCACTGAGAACGCGGGCCGAGGTCGAACCGCGGCGCCGTGTCATAGGGCCCGCGCTTCTCATAGATCGCCCAGGCGTCATTCGGCGCGATCGATGCCCGTCCAAAGGCCTCGGTCGAGACGATGTCGTCGACCGTGAGCGACCGGGTCTGGGCATGGGCGCTGGTCGCCAGGCACAGCAGGGCCGCGACCACCCAAAGGTGGTGTTGCAGGCGTCCGATCATGGCTCGCCCTCACCAGCGCCGGGTCAGCTGGAGCGAGACCGTCCGGCCCAGCATGGACGCCTGCCCCGCATCGAAGCCGAAGCCCGTCGGCGCGTCGTAGAACGGCGGATCCTCGTCGAACAGGTTCAGCACGGTCAGCGCAAGGCGAAGGCCCTCGAGCGGACCGGCCGCAGGGCCCCAACTCGCCTGGGCGTCGACGGTGTTCCAAGCGTCGATCTCCGCGCCGGCGCGGTCCTCATAGGCCGCGACATGGTTCCAGTGAAGACCGACACCGAGGTCCCCGCGAGTCCATGAGGCGCCGACGCGTGACCTCAGCCGCACCGGAAAGCCAACCACCCCGGCCAGGGCGCGCGGCTCGGCCGCGGGCGTCGTGCGGCTTTCGTAGTCCAGAATGTAGGACGCCGAGCCCTCGAGGGCGATCAGGCCACCGGCCGCTTCGAGCGGATAGCGACCGGAGAGGTCGATGCCTCTCACCCGCACAGCACCGGTGTTCACCCAGCGCCCGTCGATGATCGCCCCGAAGGCCGTGGACGGAAACACTCCGGCGAAGGCGAAATCGGGTTGATTGGTGAAGCTTTCGACCAGGGCCAGGTCAGACGCGCTGCTTCCCGGATTCACCAGGACGACGAACGGGGCCAGCGACGGGTCGGTCAGGACGCCGGCCAGGTTCTCGGTAACGGGCTGGGCGATCCGGTCGGAAAACCGGGTGTCGAACCAGTTGGCGCTGAAACTGGCCCCCCTGGCAGGGCGATAGTCGAAACCCGCCGTCACGGTCTCGGCCGTTTCGGGGTTGAGGTCCCGATTGCCGCCAAAGCGGAAGAGCGACAGAACGCGCGCCCCGTCCGCGCGGGGGACGAAGGTGACCGTGGTTTGGGCGGCGTCATAAACTTGCGGCAGGGAGGCGGCGCGGAAAGACGTGCCCCAAGATGTCCGCAGCGACAGAGATTCCAGCGGCGACCAGACCAGGCCGAGCTTGGGATTGGTGGTCGTCCCGAAGTCGCTGTAGTCCTCGAACCGCGCCGCCGCCGAAATCTCCAGCCGCCGCAGGCCCGGCCGGGCGTTGTCGGGACCCACGAGCGGCGCCCGGACCTCGGCGAAGACGGCCCGAATGGTTCGCCCCTGCTCGGGCGTGACCGTGGTCACGGGAGCCGCCGTGGAGCCGAATGCGGTCGTCCGGGTCTCGAAGGTTTCGCGCCTGGCCTGAGCCCCCACGGCCAGTTGCAGGTCTCCGCCCGGGAGCGTCCACAGCGGCCCGGCGACGAGCAGGTTGGCGGACCTGGCCCGGCTGCGGTCGCGCGCCTCTGAGAACCCTTGGGAAATAAAATCGAGCACGGCGCGGCCATTGGCGTCGCCCGCCCCGAACGGATTGAAGAAGCCGTCCGCCGCCGCGCGATAGGGCGTGGCCGGATCGTCCGGCGTCGCGCCCAGGGCCTCATTGAGGAATTGGGTGTTCACCCGACCTGTGATGCCGCTCTCCCCGCCTTCCCCGGCAGTCGCCAGATAGCCGTCCAGGCTCCAGCCGGCTCCGAGGTCCCAGTCGATCCCGGCGGTGAGCCCAAAGCTCTCTGACGTGCCGGCCGTGCGCGTCTGGCCGAGATCACCCTGAAACGCATAGGCGATGGTGTGGGCTGGCGCTCCGGTCGGCGAGACGAAAAAGGGGTTGGCCGCCGTTACCGTGAACAGGCCGATGCTGGCGGGGCTGGCGAACTCATACGCACGGCGGCTGTACCGCACGTCCGCCGTCAGATCGATCCGCTCGCCGAGCCCCTGTCGGATCCGGCCGTACACGCTGTGGCGCTCCAGGGAGGGAATGAGGTCGGCCCCGAGCGAGACCGACGTCAGGTTGGTGGCCCCCGCCTCGAAATCGGCCGGAGACTGGGCGGAGCCTGAAGCATTGGGCCGGATCGCGTATTGCGAGACGAAGCCACCGACGGCCGGATTGAAGGCGACGATATTGCCTGGCGAGCCGAACAGGTTGCGGCGGTCCGTCCCCCCGAAGGGCCGCAGATCTCCGTCCGCCGTATAGGGCCGGTCGAACGAACTCAGGGCGTTGGTCGTCTGGTATTCATAGGACAGATAGGCCGAGCCGGTTGTCCAGGAACGCCCCGCCAGGTGAGAGACGATCAGATCCTCTGCCCCGCCTTCGGCCGCGCTGGCGCGCAACCGGGTCTCATGGCCGTCGAATTGGCGGCGCATGATCACATTGACCACGCCCGCCACGGCGTCGGCCCCATACAGGGCTGAGGCCCCGTCGAGCAGGACATCCAGCCGCTCGACCGCCGCCGACGGCAGCGCGGAAACGTCTGCGAATTCGCCCCGAAATCCGGTCCCCGCCAAGCGGCGGCCATTGACGAGGACAAGGGTCGATGCCGGTCCGAGGCCCCGCAGATTGACGCCTGTCGCCACCACCGCGTTGGATCCGCCCCGGTCCGCGCTCGCAAGCTGCACGATGGGCGTTCCCGCCCCGGCGTAGTTCTGAGGGAGATCCGTCAGCGCTTCGGCCACCGTGCCTCGGCCGAGACGATCCAGGGCGGCCCGGTCCAGAATCACCACCGGCGACGCGAGGTCTCCGGAGGACTTCAACAGTGTGCCGGTGACCACCACCTCGTCCAGCTGTGTCACAGCCTCCCCGGACGGCTCCCCGGCGACGCGGCGCAGGAAGATGACGCCGGGACGGGTCTCCGACCAGGTCAGGCCGGATCCCGTCAGCAACCGGTTCAGAGCGGCGGAGGGCGTAAACCGTCCGCGCAGACCTTCAGTCCGCCGTCCGGCGACCAGGTCCCCGGCGAAGAGTATCTGCTGGTCGGCCTGGGTCGCAAAAAGGGTCAGACCATCCCGCAGCGACCCCGCCGGGATGTTGAACTCGCGCGCCTCCTGGGCGCACGCCGTCGTGCTGACGGCGAGAACACAGGCGACAAGCGCGCTGCCGGACAGAAGACTCGAGCGACTCATATTCATGGCTCCCCTCGACGCCACGCGGCGTCAGAGAAGAGACGGTTCAGACCCCGGGTAACCCCGGAGAGGTTTCTCAATTATTTTTTCGCTCTGACAGGCGGACGGTTCCATCCGGACCCGGAGAGACTTCAAGTCCGAACGCCTGCGAGGCCGTGGAGACGAAGGCGTCGCGATCCCCGGTTCTGAACACCCCGTTGACCGGGACCGCGTCCAGTGACGCGGCGTCCAGGTCGATCTTCGCCGTCAAATACCGGTTCACCTCCGCTACGGCCTGGCGCAGCGGCGTGTCACGGAACACGATCCGTCCGTCCGTCCAGCTGGTTTCGGCCTCCACGTCGGCGGCCTCGGTGTCGAGCCCATTGGAGCTGACGCGGGTTTGCTCGCCGGCCGCCATCCGCCGCACCGCCCTCCCCTCGCCTTCCGGCGTCACATCGACCGCTCCAGACACCAGGGTCACGCGCACCGTCGCTCCGTCCCGGCGCACGTCGAACACCGTGCCGACCGCCGTCACCTGCGTCCCGCCCGCTTCGACGATGAACGGCCGCGTCCGGTCATGCGCCACGGTGAAGAGCGCCTGGCCGCGCTCCAGATTCACCAGCCGACGTTCGTCCGCGAAGCGGACCCTGATCCGCGTCGCCGTATCCAGCCGGATCGATGACCCGTCCGCCAGCTGGACCAGGCGCTGCTCTCCCACGCCGGTGGCGAAGACAGTCCGGCTCTGCTGCCAGGCCCAGGCGCCGATCGCCAAGGCCGCCGCCGCGCCGACCGCGGCCAAGCCCAGCAGGGTCCGCGGCACACCTCGGGACGAGGCCGCGCCCGCCTTGCGCGACATCGCCGCCTCGAGCGCCCGGCCGATTTCGGGGTCGTCCGCCAGCTTGCCGGCATCCGCCCAGATCTTCTCGACGCGCCGATACGCCTCCGCGTTCGCCGGCTCCGCCCGCCAGGTAAAGAATTCTTCGATCGTGGCGGTACTGACGTTCCGCACGCCCAGCCGGACGTGCCAGGCGGCCGCCTCGGTCTCAGCGGTTTCAACCCGGACGGTCGGGTTGGTCATGATGCGCCCCATCTCTAGCGCCGAAGCTGGGCTGCGCAGTGAGCCAGGGCCTTGGTCATGCGCCACTCAACGGTTTTGGGAGAAATCCCGAGCTGCTCGCCGATCTGGCTGTTCGTCAGACCGCCGAACCGGGATAGCACAAAGACATCGCGAAGGGGCACTGGTAAGCCGAGGACGAGCTGCTTCGCCAGCACTTCATCGGCCTGGGCGGGTAACTCACATCCCCAGCCGTGTGATTGACTGATCTCCGAGGCATGGCGCGTGCGGTGAAACTGCCGAGCGCTCATATCCGCCGCTAGGTTGGTGGCGATGCGCATCAGAAGGGCCTGAGGGTGCTGTATCTCGCGGGCCTCCCGATATGGGGTGAGCCGAAGCCAGGTCTCTTGAAGAAGGTCTTCCGCATCCTGTGCGCCGTAGCGCCGGACCAGACGAGCCCTGAACCATGCGGCGTACCGTTTGTAGAGCTCGGAAAGTGACGCTTGGCCCTCCCCCTCCATTTGCTCGAGGCCCTCCGACACGACCGCGCACTCTCCAATGGATCGACAAATCACCTGAAACATCGAAAATGACACGTTTAGGGGACAGCGCCTATCGCGCAATCGCACCCTACTGTGGCGATGGACGTTATCGCCCAGCTTGGGAAAAACGTGCGAGCGATCCGAACAGAGATCGGCCTCTCCCAAGAGGAGGTGGCATTTCGCGCAGGACTTAAGCGGAGCTACCTAAGCGATCTAGAACGCGGCACGCGAAACCCCACGGTCCGCGCTCTCGGGCGCATCGCAGATGCTCTTGGCGTGCCTCCAAGTCGCTTGCTTCAAAACTAAAGTCTGGTGGGTTCATCGCATTGAACGTGTGTGAAAATGACACGATTGGTGGGCGGCGTCCGAACCTAGGCTTGGGCCATCTGTTCGCATGGACGTCGTCGCCCTCTTCGGGAAGAACGTGCGAGCGCTTCGAGATCGTGCAGAACTGTCGCAAGAAGAGTTGGCTTTTAGAGCCGGCATGAAGCGCAGTTATTTGAGCGATCTCGAACGTGGCACTCGGAATCCGTCTGTGCGCGCGCTCGGCCGATTAGCCGAGGCGCTTGGTGTAGCCCCGTCGCGTCTTCTTGAATCTCACGCGCTACCGAAGAGATGACAAGACGTCCTAGAGGCTGCGCAACTGCTTCCTTCCAATTGCCGAAGCTACTGACCGCCAAGATCGGACTTCGACTTCCGACCTAACAGCAGACCCATAAGCCGTCGATAAGGCGTCTCAGCCCAAGGCATCGATAAGGTCCGCGGTGTCGAAGCTCAGCAGGAACTGGGCGTAGGAACTGCTGAACAGGTCCGCGACATAGTCCGCCACTTCCACGTCTTCGACGGCTTCGCCCTTCTCCTGCTGGAGGGCATATTTGCGCGCCTTGGTCGCGGCGAACAGGAACAGGGTGTGGAAATAGACGGTGCTGACGAAGCGCTTTTCGGCCAGTTCAACCGCCTCGGCCGATTTGGCGGACCGGTTGAAGTCCTTCAGCACCGAACTGTCGACGTTGACATAGATCCGGGCGAGCTTGTCATCCTCCACATAGGGTTGGACGACGACGCCATGGCTCATGTCCAGGCCGGCCTCCTGCAGGTCCTCCCAGGATTTACGGCCCTCGCCTCCCTCGCGCGAACACAGGACCAGCTCGGGAATGCCTAGCGGGGGTTCATCCTCGGGCACCTTGGCAGGGGGCTTCCGCTCCGGGTCGGTGATCCGTACCAGAACGGTCTCGGCCAAGTCGCCCGTGGGGCTAGACAAGGCGGCTCTCAGTTCGACCATATCCCCCACCGCGGCTTCGGCGGAGGCGCGCAACCCGACCTTGATCGCCCCCTCTGTCGGACTTGACCGCGTCACGCTGAGCAGATCGCCCTCGGCAGAGGGGCTGGCGGGCTTGTCGCCCCCGGTCGACGTCGCTTGGGGCGCCATGATCGCCAACTTGAGATCGCCGGGATCGTCGGTCCGGTCGAAATAATCGTTCTCCACATCGGTCGCGAACGAGATCGTCCGGCTGCCGCCGAGCGGCAGCCTGAAAAGCCGGAGCCCGCCCTCCTGGTTGTCCCCGCCGCGCACGCGGAACACCGAAGGATACCGCTGGGGATTGAAGGGTGGCGCATCGCGCGGCGCCCGGGGCGGTCCCTTCTCCTCGCGTGGCTTGTCCGCCGCGCCCGCCGGCCGATCCGGCAGGTCGAAGGTCTGTCGCAGCATGCTGCTGAGCGTGGCGTTGATGGCCAGGTTCCGGCTCAGCTGCCGAAGCATCTGGCTGGTGTCCTGACCGTCCATGCTCAAGCTGGCCTTGCGGCGCTTGGAAATCTCAGCGAGCTCGCTGACAGCCAGCATGTCCCGCAGATGCTTGCGGATGGCGTCCGCCTTGTCGCCCGCCTTCAGGCGGTCACGCGATGCCATGAACATCTCGTTTCGGACCCACGGATGGAGTTTGGAACAGTCCACGTGGATGAGGAGATAGTCCTTCAGCAGGGGCATCTTCAGCGCCCGTGTGATGAATTCGGAGGTGTAACTGCCATGGACCTGACCGTTCAGGGAAAAGAGGACGGTCATGTCGTTCTTGAAATACTCCCTCTGGATATAGGCCCTGGTCTCCTTCACTCCCTCCCCCCGGGACCGGGCCTTGAACACATAGACTGTCACGCCCAACTCCCCGAAGTCCGGGGTCGTCGACGCCATGGAGAAGCGGGTCTCCACCGTCTGGGCATCGACGTCCAGACGGCGCTTGAGGCCGTGGACGATGGTCGTCAGGGCGCGGTTGCGGGGATAGCGCTCTTCGGTGTCGACCGTCAGGAACGGCAGGGCCGGTTCGAACAGGAACTCGTTCAGACTGACGTTGAGGTCGCGTGAAATGACCGACCTCGCGCCCGACGGCAGTCGATAGGAATAGAGTTTGAGGAGAGAGCCGGTCTGGAAAGTCCGCCCGTCCAAGCCGACGTCCAGATCGCCGACGTCGATCGCCGGGACCTCGCCGTCGAAGATCAGATATTCGTACCAGGTGTTCTTGCGACCGGCGGCGGCGGCCCGTTCGGGAGGGTGCCGTCGCAGCAGGGTGAAACCGAGCGGTTCTAATCCGTCGTAACGCTTGCTGGCGACCAGCTGGAAGCGGCGGTCGCCGCAGAAGGCGATCGCGCCTGCGCCGCCCATATTGTATTTGCCCTGGACGAAATGGACCTCGTTCTTGTTACCTCTCAGGAGTGACAGGAACGTCGCGCCGAAATCCTTGGCCGCTTGGCCCACGCCATTGTCGTAGACCAGAAGGGAGGTGTCCCCCACAGGTCCGCTGGCGACGATCTGGAGATCGCGGGCTTGGCTCCGCCTGGCCTCGCCGACATCCCAGTTCAGGTGGTTGGGAAAATACCGGTCCAGCGCCTCCTTCACGCTGCATGGCGCAGCCTTCGACTTGATGTCGATCCCCTCCTCGAGAACTTTCTTCTCTAGGATCGCGTCGATGCCATTGGTGATCTTCTCGACCAGGGCGGGCACCGGATGGGCCTGCTGGTTCTCAACCACCCCGTAGAACGACTCGTTGTCGCCATAAGGAATCCACTTCGATGCGTCGTCAGCCAGACCCTCGCCGTCCAGGATCGCCTGCACGGCGTCCTCCGTGCCGGCGCCCAGGAGGCGCATGAACAGGCCCTGCAGTCGGTGATCCATCCCCGTCCCCAACGTCGCCCCGGTCAAAGACTCCGGATCGCCAAAGGAGAACCAGCCACGCCTGTTGGGACAGCGCAACCCTCGGTGGGCCTAGCTCGTGAGGTCGCGGCAGTCCTCAACGCCGTCGTCGGCGTTTTCGATGAAAGCGTGGGTCTGCTGCACCTGAGCCTTTCAGGCGCCATGTCCTGAACAGCAGCCCCGCTCAAACCGACGGTCAGTTCTTCCATAGTTTGATATGGATGACGCCATTGGCGGAATCCGGGACCGCCTCACCGCGATCCTCGACAAGGTCGACCTTGAGATAGTCGTTAACCTGGTGAGCGGAGGCCGCCTGTCGCTTCAAGAGCCCGAAAAACGTGACTTTCGACCCGATCCAGGAGGCCTTTCGCCTTCTGCCGTGAGGCGGCCGGGCGGTTGGCGTCCGCCGCGATCGCGTTCAGGCGCACCACAAAGTCTTCGATGAATTGACCGGTGAAGAACAGGGGTTGTTTTGGAAACGTTTTCGTCTTGTCGGGCGACAGGAAGGCGAACCGGTTCCGGGCGGTGAAAAGGGTTCCGACTTGATTGATCGTTCCGTTTTCCCGGACGTTGATCGACCCGCTCAGGGTCTCGAAAATCCCGGGAGCCTTGAGCAAGCCCACCCGGCCGAACGACCCGAGATAGTCCGCCTGCAGGGCGAGGAAATGATCCGACTTCAGTCTCCCCAGCCAAGTCGTCCTAGAGGACGCGAGGTTTTGTTTGAGAACGGAGAGCGACAGGGCCTGGGGGTGCTTCCACTGCCACTCGATCTCGTAAAACCGGCCGCCGACCGAAAGCGCCTGGGAAGCGCCATCGTGTTTGAACGTCGTCGATCTGAGGACGCCGTGCAGCAGCAGCGCCGACTTCGCCGCCGGCGCCTTGCCGTTATGGCCGACCAGGTCGCAGATCGGGCTCATCACCGCCTGAATGGTCCGGCCTTCCACGCTTGTTGACTTTGATCTCGGCAGGGCGCCGTCCAGAAAGAGGTCGCCGGAGAGCGGGTCCATACCCTCCAGGCCTCGATAGCCCCTGTCTTTGGTGATCCGTGTCGCGCCATACAGGTCGGCGAACGCGTTCGAGGGCGGATCAAAAAAGTTTCCCGGCATGGCCTCGAAGGGGCTCGGTCCCGCTCTGGCGGGCCGCCTCTCCGAGAAGGCGCACGCCACCTGCTCGGCCAGCGCCCCGGCGATCAGCTCCTTCACATAGTCTTCGACGGGCTGCCCTTCCTGCTGCAGGCTCAGCGCGTAGAGGCGTCCAAAATCGGAGATGTCGAGGTTCTCGAGCCTTTCGCCGACCCAAGCTGACGCGGCCGCGACGGTTTCCGGCCACGCCTTTCTCATGGGCTCGACGAGGGCGCTCGCCTGGCAGGTGCTCAGGATATCGGCGATGGCGAGCAAGCCTTGCGGTTCGCTCTGTTCGATCGATTGCTTCGAGACGAACCGAAATCTCGCGGCCGCCTGCCCCGCCCGCTTTCGAAAGTTCGCGCCGATCTGGTTGGAGCCGCTCGACGATATGAGAATGAATGCAGGGGAGGTCGCGGACAGGTCCTCAGCGGTGACGGACCTGACCGCAGCCAGGTAGGTGAGCGCCCGTTCCTTGGCCCGGTCTAGGGCGCTTTTCGGCGTCGTGCCGGCCTTGGGAAAGGGCGGTATGTCGGTCGACAGGAACAGATCCAGAAAGACCACATCGGCCGTGGCCACGGTCTCGGGATTGGTCTCGGCGCCGAGCTTCATGAGCGCGACGTCCGGGAAGTCCTTGATCAGATCCTCAAGCGGCTTCAGCTGAAGGAGCTTGCTGATGCGATCGGCCTGGATGTCGGCGAACAGAAGGACCAGCGCCGCAGACGCGCCCGCCGACATCGGCGCAGGCCGCACGCCAACCGACAGCTCCCACAACTCCTCGATCAACGCCCCATTGCCGATGAAGTCCTCCCAGTCGTCGAGGTCGTCTTCGGTCAACGCGCTCAGGGCGACGAACTCGCCCATGACCGCCGGCGCGTCCTCGAGCGCGCGGACGAACTGGTTGAACGCGTTTTCCGAAATCTCCTGGCCGTCGGGGGCGTCATACGCATCATCGACGATGGCGAGGGTTTTAACGCCGCCCGCCAAGGCGGCCTCCGCAAGCATGCCGGTCATTTTGCGCTCGCGCCGTCGAGGTTCAGAACGAAGGTATGCCAGGCGTCCGCGCCAGCCGGCCCGATCAGGGAAAGGCTCCAGCCGTGATAGTCCGCGAGCTCCCTGGCAATATAGAGTCCCAGACCGCTGCCTTCGCCCGATGGCTTGGCGGAGACGAACGGCTTGAATATCTCGTCCGCTTCGTTCCGCGGAATGCCGGAGCCATTGTCCGTGATGGAAATCGTCCGGGACGACTGATCGATATCAATCAGGATGAGCGGCTTGAAGCCGGGCTCTACGATGGCCTGCTGCTTGAGCCAGTAGAAGGCGTTCGAAAGAATGTTCTCGACGATCTGAATGACCATGCCCCGCACGGCCTTGAGCCGCCAGGCGCCGGCGGGGGTGGATTGGACCTTGATCGTCACCTTGTGGCGTCCCGCCTGGGATTCCCGCGCATCCACGATCTGTTGCACGAGATCCTGAACGACGAAGTTTTCCTTCGTCTGGCGCCTTGCCGTGCTTAAGGGATCCAGGGTTTCGATGCGCTTCTGGAGCGTCCGAAGCTGGCTTTCCAGCGTGTCGAACACGGCCGGGAGCTTGCCCGGCAAAAGGCTCGAGTCGATCCCCTCGAGCGTGCTCAGGGTGCTGCCGCTGCTGCGGCCGAGCTCGTGCAAAATGAGCTCAACCATCAAGCCCAGACCCGCCAGATGGACGAACTTGCGGCGGTCGTCCTTGTAGTCGTCGATGATCTCATCGACGCCGTCGATCTGGGCGGACAGCTGCTTCACGATGCGCTCGACCTCTTTCAGAGGGCCGGCTTGCTCGGGCGCATCCACCGCAATCTGACGAATTCGCCTCTGGATGTCGGTCTTGGCGTCGAGAACCCGACGTTTGAGAACGTCCAACGAGGTGAGCTCTTCCCGTTTCAGGTCGTCTTCGATGTCCTGGCTGAAGGTCTTGAAGTCCTCGAGTATCCTGTGAAGGATCGCGACGAAGGCGTCCTTGTACTCGTTGTCGACCAGGCCCTCACGGTTGGTCTGCTCGATAAGATGCCTGTTTCTCCAGGTCAGCTGGACGCGGCCCACCACCTGTTGCCGGTTGAGCTTGTAGCCCTTGCGGCCGAAGGCGCGCTTGTCCAGCTGCAACCAGTCGTCGTCCGGGCCGCCGTAGGGATGAATGCGGAATCCGTCCCGGAAGACCATGAGCCCGCCGGCCCATTGCCGGACGAGCGCCTGAACATCGGACTTGGTGCCGAACCCGGCGACGGCGGTCAGATAGAGCCGATTGAACCAGAGGAATTTGAGTTTGAAGGTCCCCAGCCGTCGGACGACCCGGGTGGATTTCGACTTGGTGAAGGAGACGATCCGGACCTCGTCGTAGGAGAAGGACTTCTTCTTCCGCGTATGGAGATTGTACTCCATCTCGCCGACGATCCTGGCGGACCCGTCTTCAAGATACTCTAGGCGGCATTCCACGGTGGCGTGGGCCATGTCGAACAGGCGCTGCGCCACCTGCGGCAGCGTCACCGGCTCGGCGTTGTAGGTGATCCGGAATATCCGGTTCGCGCGCTTGCGGTCGAACGGGTCCACCATCCGGGCGAAATCGCCCTTCAGCATGTCGCCGAACGTTTCGCGGGACCAGTCCGATTTGAGTCCGGTGATCCGGATCACCGTGCCCTGTTGGTACGGATTGTCCTTTCGTTCGCCGAGCGTCGGCTCGATCTCGACCTCAGAGAGCAGCGCATCGGAATCATGGCTGAACCGACGCCAGTCGATGTCGAGGTCGTTCCAGTGCAGTTCCCCGGCCTGGGTCGTGCGAACTTCAAGGTGATCGCCGAGCCGCATCACGGACAGTCGCCCGACGCCCTTGTCGCCGAGCAGGATCCGCAACGGATCCGCCGCGGCCGGATCCCAGCCGCTCTTCTCGCGCCGGCGCGAACGCGTCCCGATCGTCAGGAAGATTTCGTCGAGGTCCAGGAGCGACATGCCATCGCCGTCGTCGCCGATCTCTATATAGTTGGCGGCGCGATATCCCGCTTCCAGGGCTGCCCGGAAGGCCTTGGGATTGGCCGCCTTGTCGAGGGCGGCGAACAGGGCCCGCGACGCACTGGCCGGCGCATCGCCCGAGACCCAACCCTCTATGCTCTGTCGGACGTCGGCCAGGGCGGTGGCGCCGTCGTCGATGAGTTCCAGCGCCTGTCGGAAGCGGGAATAGGGCAGAACGGACTGAACGCTGATGCGAACTACGGGCGACCGGGCGTCGATCGAGTTTTTGACCAGTTCGTATAACGCCACGGAGTCCGACCCGATCAGTTCGGCGCCGAGTTCCAGGAGTGTGCGTGCAGTGATTTTAAAGGCCATTTGCCCTCATAGTTGGCACAAGCTGTGCGTGCGTCCAATGCGCCTCAGATCGAGCACACCAGGCAGCCGTCCCTGAGGTGCGGATCGTCCTCGGCTTCGAGTCCCCCCAAGGTCTCGGCTAACGAGATATTCTTCCGGTTCGCCTTGCGTCGGGCCTCGGTCTTTTCCCAGTTGTCCTTGATGGCCTGGACGCGTTCGGGACGGGCCAGTTCGCGCAGCGACTCGGACTTGCACCAGTAGAATTGTTCGCCGACCTGTACGGCCTTTTCCTCGTAGCCCATGGCCAGCTCATAGTAGGTCGGGTGGGTCTCGAGCAGCCGAACCCATTCGATCTTCTGCTGATAGAAGCAGAAGAAGCAGCCTGACCGGGACCGGCCCCAGTCCATGTACGGGGGCAGCCCCAGCCCCGAGTCCTCCAGGATCCGGATGATGTCTGCCCGCACGAGACCGTCATCCTGGAAGGGGTAGACCGGGACGATGTTCGGCTTGGTGCTGATGTAGCCCGTGCGGTTCTCGTCCGCGCGCAGGCCGACATAGTTGATGACCGGACCGTCGCCCACATAAGCCTCGAAAGGCTTCAACTTGAGCATCTTGGTGCACCAGCGCCGGTGGTTTGACGGCAGCATGCCCTTGTAGACCGCGAGCCAGTGGTCGAAGGAATCCTCCGGCGTGGTCCGCACGATGGGCTGGCCGAGAATGGCCTCGAGCCGGGCGATGTAGTCGTAGGTCTCCGGCAGTTCCTTGTCGGTGTCGTGGAAAATATACTCCACATCGGGCACGCGATCCCGGAGATAGATGGCCAGGGCGGCGCTGTCCTTGCCGCCGGAGAGGCTCAGGATGTGGCGCGGCGGTTCGCCCCCGGCCGCGAGCAGATGGTCGTAGCGGCCGTTCATGCGCGTCGGGCCTCCGTCTTGTCGTCGGTCGTCTGGTCGGGCGCCGCCGGGAGATCCTCCCACAGCAGCCGCGCCAGGATCTGAAGCCGCTCGGCCTTGCTCTTCTTGTTCAACTGCTGGCCGATCTCCTCGACCAGCCGTTCCGAGGCCTGGCTCAGCTTCGAGCTCTGGACGACCAGCCCGCGATCATCGCCCGAGGCCTGGGTCAGCTTGACCAGGACCGCGTCCTTGTCCCCCTTGAGGGCCCCGTTCTCGAACGCGGCGGTCTCGACGCGATGGAACAGCTGGCTGACGCTGGCCAGCTCCTCCAGACAGCGCTGTTCGTCGGCCGCATTCCAGCGCGCCGGCGGCTTGGCGATCAGGAAGCTGGCCAGGGCTTCCGCCCAAGCCTCGTCGGAGGTGTTGGCGTCTCTCAGCCGCAGGGCGAAGGTCCTTAGCTTGGGCAGCGAGGCCGTCGCCGCGACGCGCGACGCGCGCTGCGCCAGGGCCAGCCGATCGAACACCGCGTCGTCCTGGCCGATCGCGGCCGAGGTCGTCTCGATGATCCGAGTGAGCAGCTTCGGATAGTCGGTCCGCATGTCCTCGATCGCCGCTTCCAGGCGGCTGACGAAGACCTTCGCCTGATCCGCGTTTCCGCTTCCGTCGGTCGCGAAGGGCTCGACCTCGCAGGCGATCGGGAGGTCCCGGAACAGCATGGTGGCCGGCTCGGTCGCGCTGAGAAGCACATCCCGAACCCTGGCCGAGCGGGGCTGAAGATTCCCGGCCTTGCGGGTGTACTCCTGAAGCTTGGCCGCAAATCGCGCCAGCGGCTGCACGACATCGAGAATCTGGGGATCGCGCGCGCTCTGCGGATCGGCGAAGGCGGACGCCAGACGCGCGAAGACTTCGGCGCGGACGCCTTCCACGCGACACTGCTGGAGGTCGAACGTCTCAGCGCCCTTGATCAGCCGTACGAAATCGGCGCCGCCGAAGGAGGATCGGAAGGTCCCGTTCTCATAGACCGCCAGCTCGTGCAGGCGCAGCTTCATGATCACGGCGAGCAGCAGCGGCGCCACGCCGGCGCGCACGCCGAACGGCCGCTTCGCCAGCGCGTCGAAGATGTGCTGGACGTTCACCTTCGCGCCGTCGGACGCATCGAGAATCCGTTCGATTTCCACGAGGGCCGGCCGCAGCCTCAACGGATCCTTGGTCGGCGGAAGGGTCAGGGCCAGGCCGGCCAGCGTCGTTTGCTGCAGGCCGCCGGCCTGGACGACGGACAGGAACATCGACTTTTCCGGAGGGGCCTTGTCGGCGTCGATGCCGAAACAGGGTTGGTCGGAGGCCTCGAACAGGCCCTCGATCAGGCGCATGCGGGCCGCCGCGGCCGGGCTGCTCAGCATCTTCCGGTTCAGCAGCTCGTTGGAAATCCGCGGCGCGTCCTCGTAGAGGGCTTCGCAAATCGTCGAGAGCTGGAACGACAGGCCCCGGTCCGTCGAGAGGTCCTCGCCCTTCCAGCGCCACTGCAAGGGGGTCGATCCGCGATGCCGCAACGCCGCAGTGATCCCCAGGGCGAGATCCAGGGCCCGACGGCCGGCGGCCAGTTCGCGGGAAACCTCCGCGGCAGCATAGGCGTCGTTGACGAGTTCCGGCGTGTGATCGGCGACCCAGCGCCAGCTCATCAGATCCTTCACGTCACCGAGCAGGGCGGCGAGCGGCCTAGTCACCCCGATGACCACGTCCTGCCGGGCGGCCAAGTCGGCCGATTCCGCGAGTTGCAAGGCCCGCGCCTGATCGGCCGGCGTGTCCGCCAGGGCGACGACGACGAGGCCGTCCGCGAGCGTGGGTTTGGCGACGACCTGAACCAGGCGGTCGACCGGCGCATAGCGAACCTCGAAGAACCGCATGGTCCCCCGATCGATGTAGTGCCGCCGCGCCAGCAGCGGCTCGTGCTCGAGGAACCCGATGAGGTTTTCGCTGACCGCCTCCAGGTCGCCGACGGCGCGCGCAGCGTCTTCCAGCGCCGCATGGAGATTGACGCTGGTGTTGGGCCAGAGCCGGTAGCCGCCGACCTTGCCGCGCTTGAACAGGAGTCCGCGGTCCAGGAGGGTGGCGATCGCGGCGTTGACGTCGCGCGTCGTCGCCGGCGTCAGGCAGGCGCGGAGTGCGGTGTCCGTCGCCAGCAGTTCGGGAAAGTCCAGCAGGCTGAGGAGGGCCGTGACCTTGAGCGCGCGCACCTCCAGGTCGTCCAGATCATGCGCCGTGTCGACGGTGGCCGCGATCCTCAGCCAGTTCGACTGATAGCTGTTCCCCTCCAGCCGGTGTCCGAAGACGGCGCGGACATAGTCGTAGAATTCGGGCAGGCCGTACCAGACCGTCCGGCCCGCCGGCCGTTCGGCGAAAGTCTGAAGGCCGAAGGGCTCCGACGACAACAGGAAGCCAAACAGCGAGCGCTCGTGCTGGCCGAAGCGCGAGAAGAACCGCACCAGCGGCGGCAGCAAGGTCGGATGCAGCGGATAGAGCTGCGCCGTTTCCAGGTTCAGGGCCGCGCTCGTGGCGCCGCTCATCCATCCCATGGTCGCGGTCGCGGCCGCAGTTTCGCGGGCGGCCTCCTGGACCTCCTTGTCGAGGGCGTCGGTCCTGACCCCCAGAGCGCCCGAAACGAGCGCCGCCGTATGGGCCATGGGCTGGTCCAGGACGATCTCCTCGAACCGCCCCGCGACCTTGTCCCACTCGTGTCGCGCGACGGTCGGCAGACGCTCCGCATAGGCCTGGAAGCCCTGATGGAGCAGGCCGACCAGGAAGAAGGGCGTCTCGCCGCTGCGAGTCGCGGTCTGGGCCAGGCGCTGAAGAAGATAGACGTCTTCACGGTCCGGCTCTCCGGCGGCGTACTCGAGCAATTTGCCGAGTTCGTCGATCACCAGAAGGACCCCGGCCCCGTCTTCCGCAGCAAGGGCGCGAACCCCGTCCAGCAACTCCACGACGGCGTCGGCGTCCGGATGGAGCTGGACCGTCCTGGCTTGGGCGGCGAGCTTCGCCCACTTCCCCGCGGCCCTTCGCGGCCGGCGTCGCTCGAGGCCTTCGCCGATCCCACGCGCCAGGGCGACAGCCATGCTCTCACGGGCGCCGGTGACCAGAAGTGGCCACAGCGCCGGACGCTCGGCGTCAGCGGGCCAGCCCATCCTTTCCGCCATCACCTCGGCCCGCTCGCTCGGCGCGCCGCTCAGAAGATGGGCCAGCACGACGGCGAACGAGGATTTGCCGACGCCATAGTCGCCGGTGATCCGCCAGGCCCGTTGGCGGGAGCCAGGCGCGACGCCCTTGGCCACGCGCTGGAAGGCCGCGGCCATGGCGGGGGTGACGATGTAGTTCTCGAGGGCTTGGGGATCGTCGTAGTCGCGCTCGAGCTGGACCGACCGCATGAAACGGCTCGGGATGTCGAAAAGGTCAGCGATGTTCGGCGGGGGCGGCTTAGGCATGGTCGGGGTTCCGGCCGTAAACGGTGTCGAGCGTGAGTGGAGCCACGTCCCTTCGGAGCGTCAACAGGCCCTGCACGGCGGACGGCTGATAGCTATAGGGCCGTTCGTGACGACGCTCGCCCTTTTCTTCCAACCGGGCCCGGACGTCGTCTTCGGTCAGCTTGAAAACCTGGCCGGGAGAGCCCTGACCGACCGTGACCTCGCGCAGCGATAGGGTGTCGTCATTGCGGTCCAGGCGCGTCCAGAAATCCATCAGGCAGTAGTCGAACAGGGCGCCGGTGATGTCGGGCTTGGCCTCCCTGCGGAAGCCGAAGACGGTTTCGAACCGCCCCCCCTCCCCGCGCCGCTCGCCGACGGGCACGAGCAGATTGAGGTCCACCAACGGACCATCGAGCGAATCCTCGACCGACCCGCCACCGCGGCTCGGGACGTAGGTGTGCAGGAAGACGTCCAGGTGCTGGCCGAGCGTGGTTTCGGAATGGCTGGCCCCGAGCTTGCGAGACTCCGCCTGAAAGCCGGCCAGTGCTTCGCTCCGGGAGAACTCCGGTCTCGGCCAGCGACTGAACAGAAAGTCCCAGGCGAACAGGGGGCGCTCGCGCTTCGACGCCAGCGTCCAGTGAAGGAGCCAGAGGGTGCGGACATCCTCGATATAGGGATCCAGCCCATCCGGGTCGAAGATGCGTTTGCCGAAGTCCGTCAGCTCGAATCCCCGGCCCCGGTCGGGGGCTGCGGCCATGCCGGTCGCCTCGATCCAGAAGCGAAGCGATCGGACCATGTTCTTGCCGATCCCGAGGATCTCCATGGCCCGTTCCTCGTCGCCGAAGAGACCGGGATCGGCCGAGAGCCCCCGATACGCCTTGGGCAGCCAGGCGTAACGAAGCGCGAAGCTCTCGTGGCCGGAGAACCTCGGCAGCGGGGCGGGCGCCTCGGCGTCCTGGATGGCTTCGGCGATCATGCGGCGGACTCGATAGGGCTCTGGAATTGACGGACGACCTGGATGATCAGGGCGGCGGCCAGCGAGATTTCCGGGGCGGTGGTGGTCCGTCCCAGGCTGATGCGCAGGGCGCTGTCCTGCCGCCAGGGTTCGATGTCCATCGCCTGCAGGACGTGCGACGGGGCGTCGACGCCCGCCATACAGGCCGCGCCGGTCGAGATGGCGACGACGTCCCTCAGATTGGCGACGATGATGTCGTTCTGCACGCCGGGAATGGAGATGTGGAGGTTGTTCGACAGACGGGCGTCGATATCGCCATTCACGACCAGGCCAGGCAGGGCGTCCTGCAGCATCACCTGCATCCGGTCGCGCAGGTCCGAAATCCGGATCTCATCGTCCGCCATCTCCAGCACACGCAGCCGGCACGCCTCGCCCAGACCGGCGATGCCGGGAACATTGGGCGTCGAATTGTGGAAGGCGTAGCGTCGCGGCGGCGAGGCCTCGCCCAGATCGGACCCGATCAGTGCGCCGACGCCCTTGGGGCCGTAGAGTTTGTGTCCGCTGAGCACCAGGTAGTCGTAGCCGCTCTCGGTCACAGACAGCGGAATCCGGCCGGCCGCCTGGGTGGCGTCCACCAGGACTTCGGCGCCGGCCTGACGGGCCAGGCCGGCGGCCTCGGCGAAGGGCTGGATGGTCCCGACCTCGTTGTTGGCGGCCATCAGGCAGAACAGATCGACATCGGCCTTCAATGCGGCGCGCACGGTGTCCACCGAGACACGGCCGTTGGCGTCGACGGGCATCCAGACGATGCGGTAACGACCGTCCCGCTCACCCGCCAGAAGTTCCTCGATCAGCGCCGGATGCTCGATGCGGGAGGCCGCGACCAAGAGCGGCGCCTGACGGCGGCGGTCGCAGGCGTAGGCCAGCGCCATCCGCAGCGCTTCCGAGGCCCCGGAGGTGAAGCGCACATCGTCGGCCTGGCCGTCGACCAAGGCCGCGACAGCGGCGGCCGCGCCGCGGACGACCATGGCGGCTTCCTGGCCGTAGGCATGCTGCGCGCTGTTGGGATTTCCAAACTGTTCGGTCATCACGCGCGCCATCACCTGGACGACGCGGGGATCGACCGGCGTGGTCGCGTGGTGATCCAGATAGATGCGGGTCAGGCCGGGCGAGTCTGACGGGATGTCGGCGCCGGCGTCGGTCATGTCCTCTCCCTCGCGCGATTCTGGGCATCGCCGAGCAGCTGTACCAGCCTCGCCTCCGGCGCGATGACGAACTCGCCGCCGATCGACCACTGTTGGGCGTCCGCGGTGTCGAGAAGCGACCGCTCCGCCCGATGAGCCTCTCCGGCGCTGTCAAACACGACCGCATCGATGACGGTCCATGACAGGCTGGAGGTCGGAGGAAAGCCGGCGCTGAGCTGGGCGACCCGTCGTGTGATCTCGTTGGTGCGGCCGATCTTGGCCACGACCCACGGAGGGTCGACCCGCCTTGGCGCGAACAACGCCTGAACCGGACCTTCCAGACGCAACAGATAGAGCACCGTCTCGCCGTCCATGCGTTCGCCGGACACGGGGCCGAAGCTGGGCGCCGGGCCGTGCGAACTGCGGGGAAACGCCTCGACGCCGGCCGTCTGCGGGTCCGCCACGATCCGAGCCTTTCGCTCCGCCAGCGCGTCGGGATCACTCGCCAACTCGCCCCACACAAGGGCGTCGATCGCGACCGGCCGAAGGCCCTTCAGCCCTCGTTTGACCCATTCCGGATCCTGCTGGGACATGGCCTTGAGCTTCATCGCCACCCCCTCGGGGTTGCGGTAGGTCGCCGCCGGCGTGACGCCCCGCTCGCGCCCCAGGCGGCGCAGGATGTCGGACGCCTCGATCACGGCCGGATGGTTGGGCGCCGCGCATCCCACGCGCAGATACAGGTCCAGCAAAAGGACGGTTTCGTCGTAGTTCCACGCGGGATTCTGGCGCGGTCTTGCGACCAACACCTCCCCGCCTTCCTTCGCGCTCGCCGTCTGGTTACCCATGACCACTCTTGTAGTAGAGTCGGGCGACGCCGTCCGTCGTTGATTTGGGTCGAACCGATATGGCTGTGAGCGAGACCGAGATCTATCAGCAGCAGTGCGCCGAGTTTCGCGCCCTCAACGCCGTGTTCTGGCAAATCCCCCTGATCATGATGACGTTGAACGGCGGGCTATGGTTCGCCCTGGCCAGCCTGGAGCTCACCGATACCGGGCAGCGGTTCATCCTGGTCTTCGCCGCCGTGGCCAATGTTGTCTTCATCGTCGCGCTGATCCGGCTCCGGCTCCTCATGAGCGCACTCCTCGCCCGCATCCACGCCGTCGAGGGTGCGATGACCGCGCCGCTGGCCAAGATCACGGTCGTCGCCTTTTGCGGCCTCCTGCTTCTGGCGGCGCTGGGTGCCGTCCTCGCGGCGCTCAATCCCGGCGCGGTGCTCGCCACGACGGCCAAGCCGTCCCCCGTGGTCGTCTGCGTCGACGATGGCCAGACAGCCGTCGCCGCCCGAACCCTGACCTGCTCGCCGGCGGCTCCGGGATGAACCTTGTTTCGGCGCATTATGCCGACGCCGCCGCACGATTGAAGGATCGCTACGCCTCCGTGCGCTTCGAGGACGTCCACGGTCCGCTTCTGCCCTACCTGCCGGTGCCCGGCGCATGGGTGGCGGATATTGGAGCGGGAGCAGGCCGGGACGCCGAAGCCCTCGCCGAGCGGGGCTACAGGGTTGCAGCGGTCGAGCCGTCCGCCGCCATGCGGCGACACGCCGGCCTGATGGACGCCCGCAAAGGCGTTCGCTGGTTCGATGACCGATTGCCGGACCTGGCGAATCTCCGGGAAACCGGCATCCTGTTCAAGTTCATCCTTTGCTCGGCGGTCCTGATGCACGTGGCTCCGGAAGATCTGGAACGCGCATTCCAGTCGCTCGCCGATCTCACGGCCCCCGGCGGCCATCTGGCCGTCAGCCTTCGGAGTCCCCGCGGCGACGATCGTCCGGGCGTGTATTCAGAGCATTCGCCGCCGTCGATCCTTGCCGCGGCTGAAGGCGCCGGCCTCCGCCTAGTCGAACAAGGGACGTCAAGGGACGCCTTGTCCCGAGAGGACATCGCATGGCGTTGGTCTGTGTTTGCTCGGCGACAGCCCGGTGAGGTGTTCGAGAACTAGCCAACAGCAGCTTAAAGCTGCTTGGGGACTAGCAAGTTGTGCAAATCTTGGGACGAAATTAGATGCCGGCGCACTGGTTTTAGACCCGCGCGCCTCCGGGAAGCGGACCTGCCGGAAGTCGCCAATGAATCAAAACCGGTCTCAACGAGCAAGGTCTCCCCCCCGCCCCGCCACGACCTGCGCCAGCCCGTTCGCCATCGGCGCCAGCACAATCCTGCTCCCTACCCTCGCGCTCTCGCCCGCCCTCACCCGCGCATAGTGCTCGATCCCACCCACATCCCGCACGACCACGAACGGCGACGTCCCCGCTTCGTCGTGAAACCCCGTCTTGACCACCACCCCGCGCACCCGCTCCGTCCCCAGCGGCCGCACCTCCCTCGCCCCCTCCAGCCGTCGCTGGTTCAGCGTCCGGATGATGTCGCGCCGCGCCTGCAGCGTCCGCAGCTTCGTCTCCATCTCCTCGTCGAGCCGGTAGCGCGGCCCCGTCCGAACAGCGAGCCCCAGCCCCTCCAGATGCCGCAGCCGTCCCCGGGTCAGCGCCGCCCAGGCGTCGTTCACGCCCACGCCGTCCTCGACCGTCCCGTTCACGTCCACCGCCGCCAGCAGCCGCCGGTCGAACCCCGTGAACCGGTCCGCCCCGGTTTCCCTCCAGATGCGCCGTTCCGCCTCCACCCGCGACAGGTCCCCGAGCCGCTCCTGCGCCACCTCCTGCGCCCGCGCCCGGAAGCCGTAGCCGATGTAGTCGCGCGGGATGACCAGGTCCCGCCCGTCCCCTCGCCGCCCCCGCACGAGCACATGGGCGTGCGGCTGATCAGTGTCGTAGTGGCAGGTCGCCACCCACTTCAGATCCGGCTCCCCGAGGTCTGCTCCGACCCGCCCCATGACCTCGCGGACATACCCCTTAAGGTCGTCGATCCGGTCGCCGTGCTCCGGCGAGATGATGAAGCGGAAGTGGTGCCGATCCGCGCTCCAGCCTGCCGTCTCGACCGCCGGCCGGACCCCGTCCGCCTCCCGATCGAAGAACTCCGGCCGCGCCCCCTCCACCCCTGCGCCCGATCGTCCCAGGTAACTCACATGCGCCGCCAGCGCCGCCGCCCGGTCGGCGCCCTTGCCGACATGCCGGGACACCAGCGCCTTGACGATGACCCGCTGACGAACGTCCAGACGAAAGGCCCGGCCCGAGCGTCCCTGCGCCGCCCTGAGCACCCCTGACCGATCCCCCAGCGCGAACGCCCGCGAGCTGGCCAGTCGTCGCAACAGGCCGGTGCGGACGTTCACCCGATCGGGTTTGAGGGACATCGGAAGTCGGACCTGGACCGCCTCCGGGTCCTGACCGGCGCCGGCCGACAGACGCGACTGGATGGCTTCACGGATCAGCATTCGACGCCTCCGATCAGGCCGCCGACACCGCCCAGGACCGACAACTCACCGCAAGTCGTCCAACACCCTCCAGCGCGCCGCTAACCTGCTGACAGGATACGGAAAACGCAGACACCCCAACACCCTCTTTTATCTTGCCCTAAGCCCCTTTTCGCAGATTTCCGGACACCGCCGTCATAGGTTCGCACATCGGACCAAACCTCATCATCGCGTCCCCGGTCCATCGCCTGGTCGTCCCCGAGGCGCCGTCTTCGATCGCGCGAACGCCCCGGACGACAAACAAAAACCCGCCCGGCCGAAGCCGAGCGGGTCGTTGATGGCAGTCTCGATCGATCAGGCCGCGCGCGCCCGGATGGGGACATGCCGCAGCCCGGATTCCATTGCCTTCTGTCCGAGGTTGAGCGCCGGTCCGAACGGCCGCTGATCCGCCCGCGCCCGATCCACTGAATGCACCAGGGTGAGGCAGACCTCAGGTTCGAGCGCGATCAGCTCGTCGTTCGCCCTGAACGGAGCGGCCTTTCCGTGGGTGTCGAAATCCGCCCGGGCGAGGATCAGCTTCACCCCCTTCTGCTGGGCCCATTTGATCGCCAGCTTCTCGGAGCCCTTCGCCCCGGTCGTCGCCAGGGCCATGTCGGGCCACTCCTGTTTCGCCCAGTTCAGGGCGTCGAAGATCCGCCCGGCGTCTTCCGGGGTATCCGCCGTCGGAGCCCCTCTGAAGGCGATGACCGGACCGCCCGGATCCGCCTCCCCCGCACGCCGGTTGCGGATCGCCCGGATCGCCTGTTTCGCCTCCAGCTGGGCGGCCGTCAGATGCGTGCCGCGCCGGCTGCCGCGCCAGGCCGTCCAGACCTCTCCGGTCGCGACCGTCCAGGTTTGCGACGCCGCGTCCCGGATCAGTTCGCAGGCCTGCGTCGCCGCATCGCCTGCCCGGGCTTTGGCCGTGGCATCCTGCAGTTCGACGTCGGCCGCTTCCGATCCGTCGAAGTCCCGGTCGAGCGATCGCATCGTATCGCGCGCCCTATCCGCGTCGCGTTCGATCCGCCCGGCCGCCGAATGGAAGGCGCCGATCAGGGCTTCTCCGAGGATCGTCTGGAAGTCCTCCAGGGCTGTGTCGGAGATCACGTCCAGAAGCTCGGTCATGAGCGCGCGCCCGAGCTGGGCCAGGGCGTCTTCCGTCGGAAGCGGACCGCCTTCCTCGATGGAGGCTGACAGGTTGCCCAGGGCGGAGTCGGAGGTCGGGGTGAAGGCGGAGGATGAGGTGTTGAAGCGGGTCATTGGACCATTCCTTGAGACTGTCGAGCGCCCCATGCGCAACGACCCCGGTTTTGGCCACAGCGGGGTCCCCGGCAGTCACCGGAGCGGGCGGCCGCTTGGCCGTCCGTGGAGGGGAACGGCGCAGCCGTTGACTTCCGGGGTGCTGTGACAAAATCGGAGGGCGTTGTGTGGGGGCAAGTCCTCGCCCGCCTTCGGGCGAGGACACAACTCGGCGCCCTCGCGCCGATACGGACAAAGACGCGTCGGTTCGCTTGCCGGCGACGGCGCGCCGTCGCCCGTCCGGGACCGGTGTGCTGGAAGGCGGCGGACCCCGTCCGCCGCGCACGTGGACGAGTCCCCGGCTCTTGAAGCTCGTCCCCGCCTTCGCGGGGGCGCCGAAAGCAGACCAACGGCGGCCTCGGGTGTCGAGGCCGCCGTGATGGCGCCGGACTGGGGAGTTCAGCAACGCGGCGTCTCAGTCCAGACCCGCGAGGGCCATCAGACTCTCGGCGCTCTGGCGGACGGGACGGTAGCCGATCTCCGCATGCGCGGCGCAGAAGGCCCCCCTCGCGATCCGCCTGCCGCACAGGGCGAAGCCGGGGTCTCCGGGATCGCCGTAGGGCCAGCGGCAATCGCGCCGACGCACGGACAGGATGGTCGCCGTCCCATGAGACGGCGCATCCACCCGGCGCGGTGGGCACGACGCCGGACCCGGCGGCGGCGCGGGCCGGGCCGGCCAG
>JAHKAM010000032.1 GCA_018826515.1 Alphaproteobacteria bacterium | reverse complement strand
GCGCGCCCGGGTCGCGGCGGCCCCTGAAGCCCGGACCCAGGCCAGGGCCGCGATGGCGGCGGCCGCCGAGGCTCGCGCCCAGGCCGCCGTCGCCCGCCAGCACGCGGCGCGGGAGATAGCCAGTGCCCGGGGGCATATGGCCCGGGGCGCGGATCAGATGGTCGCCGGCGCTGAACAGATGCGCGAGGAGTCTGTGCGTCTACGCGACCCGGCCTACAGGGCTGAACAGATCGAGCGGGCGCGTGAGCGGGGGGAGACGGTCACCGACGCGGAACTTCAGGCCCTGTCGCCGCGTCTGGCGACCCGGGCCGACGAGCTGGAGCGCCGGGCTGTTGAACTGCGCGAGCGCGTCGCGCGCCAGCCGTCCTGATCGGCGTCCGCCGCCCGCCCGTTCCGGTCAGGCCGGAACGGGCGGGCGGTCAGGCTTTTCGGGAGTCCCACCAGCGCACGGCGTCCGCGTCGCGGGCGCTGAGGTCGGGATAGGCGGGGTCGGAGCCGACGTCGGGCACGCGCCGCCATGAACGGGCGCATTTCGGGTGGTCGGCCAATCGCACCTCGACGGTGACCGTGTCTCCGCCGACGACCAGTTCGGCGCCGGAGGTCCGGAACACCTCGGCGGAGTCGAGACCGGCGAACGGCGCGAAGGCCGCGGCGGGTCCGGTGACCACGGGCCAGGCGTCCAGCGCTCCGCCGATGGACTTCTCGCGGCGGGCGGCCTCGAGCGACTCATTGACGACTTCGAGCACGGCCTGGATATCGGCCCAGCGTTTCGCCTCGGCCTCATTCCGCCATGCGTCCGGCGTCTCCGGGATCACCCGGGCACAGTTCGAGCCGCCGTCCGGGTATCGGGTGCCCCAGGCCTCTTCCATGGTGAAGGGGGTCAACGGCGCCAGCCAGGCGGTCAGGCGCAGGAAGATCTCGTGCATGACCGTGCGGGCGGCGCGGCGTCGGATCGCGTCTGGACGGTCGCAGTAGAGGCTGTCCTTGCGGATGTCGAAATAGAGGGCCGACAGGTCGCCGGCGCAGAACTCCAGCACCGGCCGCACCACGTCCTGGAAGCGGTATTCGGCGTAGGCCTTGCGGACGTCGCGATCGAGCTCCCACAGGCGGTGGAGAATGAATGTCTCCAGCGGCGGCATCTGGTCGAGGGGCAGGCGCTCTTCCTCGTCGAAACCGACCAGGGCGCCCAGCAGGTAGCGGACGGTGTTGCGCAGCTTGCGATAGGCGTCGACCGTGGTCTGCAGGATCTGTTTCCCGATCCGCTGGTCCTCGGCATAGTCCACCAGCGAGACCCACAGGCGCAGGATGTCGGCGCCGGATTCCTTGATGATGGTCGCGGGGTCGGTCGTGTTCCCCTTCGACTTCGACATCTTCTCCCCGTTCTCGTCCTGGGTGAAGCCGTGGGTCAGGACGGCGTCATAGGGGGCGCGGCCGCGGGTGCCGGCGCCCTCGAGCAGGTTGGACTGGAACCAGCCGCGGTGCTGGTCCGAGCCCTCGAGATACAGGTCCGCCGGCCAGTGCGACGGACGGTCGCCGGTATAGCCGTGGGCCGGGTCGCGCGCTTCCAGGGTGAAGGCGTGGGTGCAGCCGGAGTCGAACCAGACGTCGAGAATGTCCTGGATCTTCTCATACCGGTCAGGGTCGTGGGCGCCGAGGAAGTCGGGGTCGGGCCGGGTGAACCAGGCGTCGGCGCCGCCCTCGGCGACGGCGGCCACGATGCGGGCGTCGACCTCGGGATCGTGCAGGGGCTGGCCGGTCTGTTTGTCGACAAACATGGCCAGGGGCGTGCCCCAGGCGCGCTGGCGGCTGATCAGCCAGTCCGGGCGGCCCTCGACCATGGAGCGGATGCGGTTGCGGCCGGCCTCGGGGTGGAAGTCGGTCTTGTCGATCGCCTCCAGCGCCCGCTCGCGCAGGGTGCCGTCGTCGTCCAGCGGCGTATCCATGCGGATGAACCACTGCGGCGTGTTGCGGAAGATGATGGGGGCCCTGGAGCGCCAGCTGTGCGGATAGGAATGCTCCATCCGCCCGCGCGCCAGCAGGGCGCCGGCCTCGATCAGCTTTTCGATCACCGCCGGGTTGGCGGGGCCGAATTTGCCGGTCTTCTTGCCCTCGGTCTCCAGCACCTTGAGGCCGGCGAACAGGGGGACGTGGTCATAGTAGGCGCCGTCGGGATCGACCGTGTCGGGCACCTCGTGATGGCCGTGGGCCTTCCAGACCTCGAAGTCGTCGGCGCCATGGCCCGGGGCGGTGTGGACGAAGCCGGTCCCGGCGTCGTCGGTGACGTGGTCGCCGGCCAGCAAGGGCACGGAGAAGCCGAAGCCGGGCGACAGTTCGGCCAGCGGATGGGCGCATTCGAGACCCGAGGGGTTCAGGTCGTCGATGCGGGTCCAGGTCGCGATCTTCGCGGCCTTGAAGACCTCTTCAGCCAGTTTGTCGGCCACGATCAGCCGGTCGCCGGGTTTGGCCCAGGGCTCGAACTCAAGCCCGGTCTCCATGGCCGTGACCTCATAGAGGCCGTAGGCGATTTCGGGGCCGTAGCTGATGGCGCGGTTGGCCGGGATGGTCCAGGGCGTGGTGGTCCAGATGACGACCGACGGCGTGGCGTGGCGGAAGGCCAGCAGGTCGTCCGGATGGTCGTCGGTCGCGCCGGTGACGGGGAATTTGACCCAGATCGTGGGGCTGACGTGGTCGTGATATTCGATCTCGGCGTCGGCCAGGGCGGTGCGCTCGACCGGCGACCACATGACCGGCTTGGAGCCGCGGTACAGCTGGCCGGAATTCTTGAACTTGTGGAACTCGCGGACGATGGTGGCCTCGGTGCCGAAAT
>JAHKAM010000084.1 GCA_018826515.1 Alphaproteobacteria bacterium | reverse complement strand
GCGCGGCGCGCCGGCGCCCGGAGGACGCCCCGCGCCGGGCGCGCCCGCGGCGGGCTCCGGCTGGGGCGTCGGGGTTCCGAAGGCCCGCGAATAGTTGAAGCCGGTGCGGATGTCCTGGCGCTCGAACCGCTCGAAATTGAGCGGGCGGGCGTCGAAGGAGACCAGGTCGCCGTTGACGTCGCGAACGAAACGGCCGGGCAGGGCGGCCTCGAGGCCCGGCGTCAGGGTCGGGAAGGACGCGATGGCGTCTTCCGTCAGGCTCCAGGTCCAGGTCGACTGGATGCGGAAATCGGTCTCGGACCAGGGCTTGAGGTTGAAGCCCGCCTTCCAGACCTGGCGATTGTCGGCGTTCAGGCCGGCGTTGCCGCCGTCGATGCGGGTGACCAGCACCGTCTCGCCGGTGGCGAAGTCGAACACCGGAACGTTGGGGGTGGAGATGGTGGGGTCGTTGAGCTGCGAGATCGTGGGAGAGCCGCTCTCGTCGGTGTAGCTGACGTTCAGCGACAGGGGCTCGATCGGCGACCAGTTGACGCCGAAACCGAGGGTCGAGAGGCCGCCGAAGTCCGACAACTCCTCATAGCCGACATTGAAATTGGCCGAGAGGTCGCCGAGCGCGGGCAGGACGTCCGTGCGGCGGCTGGCGATGGGGATGCTGAAACTGGCCTGGCCGCTGAGCCGCTGGCGGGTCTGTTCGCGTTGCGTGGTCACGCCGCCGCGGGTGCTGGTGGAGTCCAGCGACACGTCGTCGAAGCCGAATTTGAAGGTCGAGGAGACGCCGCCGGCGGGCAGGTCCCAGACGTCGCCGGTCAGCACCAGTTCCGTATCGAGCCGCTGGGAGACCGAACGGGCGGTGTCGTTGGCGATGGGGGTGAAGTCAGAGGGCAGGAGCACGCCGAACGGATCGGCGGCGGGGTCGCCCGCGTCGAGCCGGGCCTGGAAGGGGTCGGCGTCTCCGTCGTAACCACGGCCGGAGATGGTGTCGGTTTCCACGCGGGTGAATTCGCCGGTCAGGGTCCAGCGCCAGTCGTCGCCCAGGAAGCCGTCGAAGACCACGCCCACCTCACCGGTCAGGCCGTCGGTCTGACGGCCCAGGGCGCCCGCGTCATCGAGGTAGCGGAAGACGGTCTCGCCGGCGGGAGAGGTCGTGAAGGGGTTGCCGGCCGGCACGTCCAGGGCGAAGCCCGGCAGGCCGTTGAAGCTGCGGCTGGCGCGATCCTCAAGGCTGGCGCTGACGGTGGCCTGGGTGGTGCTGTTGAGATCGCGCTTGAAGGTGCCGCGCACGGTGCTGCGCTCGCTCGCGCCCAGCAGGGTGCGATAGGCGCCCGCGAGATCGGCGGTCGGATCCACGGGGGTCGACGCCGAATCGCGGATGATGTCGCGCTCGGATTCGAACAGGGGGGTGGAGCGCTCGTGTTCGGCGTCCACCGACCAGCGGGTCGGGCCCGAGATGTTGAGGGTGTTGCCCTCGACTTCGGTGGTGGTGCGGCCGCCCTGGACCGGCATCCGGCCCGAAATCTCGGCGGTGACGGAACGGAAATCGGCCTTGAGGACGAAATTGACCACGCGCTGGTCGGCGCTGTAGCCGTATTCGAGCGCGACCTCCTCGGGCAGGATCTCCAGCCGTTCGATGGCCTCGGGCGGCAGGCCCTGGATCTCGCGGAAGCCGGAAATGCGTCGGCCGTTGACCAGGAACACCGGCGGGCCGTCGGCGCGGCCGCGCGAACTGCGCGTCAGCGGCTCCAGATAGGTCAGCAGTTCGGCGATGTTGGAGGCGCCGTAGGCCCGGATCTGTTCCGGGCTGAGCACGATATCGGGCGGGATGTCGGAGTTGACGCTGCCGCGCGCACGGGCGCCGGTGGTCACCACATCGTCGAGTTCATAAGCGTCGGGATCGGGCTCGGCCGCCGGTGGGGGCGTCTGCGGCGGCTGCTGCGGCGGCGGCGGAGTCGGCGCAGTCTGGATCAGACCGGCCATGAGGCCGGACAGGGCGGTGGCGGCGAGCGACATACGGACGGGTCCCGGGGAGAAACTGGACCTGCAACGCGCCCGACGAACATTTCCGTCGCATTTCAGCGGGGAAACCGACGGTTGAGCGCGAGCCCGGCCTTTTCCCGTCTTCGGGGTTGAAACGACGGTTGGCCAATGAACTTTTGGTCACACTCCGGGCTTCACCGTGGCGAGCCGGAGCGTCTAGCCGACTTCCTTGAGAATGCCTTCCAGCCCCTGTTCGCGAACCTTGCGGTACAGGGTCGAGCGGCCGATGCCGAGGCGGCGGGCGATTTCGGACATGTGGCCGGCGTAGACCTCGATGGCGTGCTGGATCAGGTCGCGCTCGATCTCTTCCAGGGTGCGGAGGTGGCCGCGGTCGTCGAGGATGCGGATCGGCGTGTCCGGCAGGGGCGGAAGGTCGAGGACCGAGCCCGCGGCGGGCTCCCCCTCGGTCCCGTCGCTGTCGCGACGATCCGCCTCCCCCATGGGCGGGGTGGAGAAGCCCGAGATGGCGGGGAAGTCGTGCGGCTGTAGGAAGGGGGCGTCGGCGAGGACGATGGCGCGATAGACCGTGTTCTCCAGCTGGCGGACATTGCCGGGCCAGTCGAAGGCCGTCAGCAGGGCCAGGGTCTCGCCCGAACAGCCGGCGACGCGCTTGCCCTCCTCGACATTGAAGCGGGCGATGAAATGGTCGACCAGGGCCGGGATATCCTCACGGCGCTCGCGCAGGGACGGAGCCTCGATCGGGAAGACATTGAGGCGATAGAACAAATCCTCACGGAAGGCGCCGGCGCGCACCTGCTGGGCCGGGTCGCGATTGGTGGCCGAGACGATGCGGACATCGACCTTGACCGAGCGTTTGGCGCCGACGGGGTCGACCTCGCCCTCCTGCAGGGCGCGCAGCAGCTTGACCTGCATGTCCAGCGGCAGTTCGCCGATCTCGTCGAGGAACAGGGTGCCGCCGTTGGCCTCCTGGAATTTGCCGAGGTGTTTGTCGTGGGCCCCGGTGAAGGCGCCCTTCTCGTGGCCGAACAGGATGGACTCGATCAGGTTGGACGGCAGGGCGCCGCAGTTGACCGCGACGAACGGCTTGCCCGAGCGGTCGGAGGCGCCGTGCAGGGCGCGGGCGATGACTTCCTTGCCGACGCCGCTCTCGCCCGTGATCAGGACCGGGATGGAGGATTTGGCGGCGCGGGCGCCCAGCGACTTGACCATACGCATCGGCGGGCTGGCGCCCACCAGATCGTCGAAGGAGGTGCGGCCGGTGACGTGCTTCTTCAGCCGGCCGACCTCGGCGGTCAGCCGGGTCAGTTGCAGGGCGTTGGAGACGCCGACCAGCAGCCGTTCGGCGGAGACCGGCTTGACGAAGAAGTCCTGGGCCCCGGCCTTCATGGCCTTGACCACGGCGTCGACACCGCCCGAGGCGGTCAGGACGATGACGGGGGTCGTGACCCCGGCGGTGCGGATCTCGGCCAGGGCCTCCATGCCGCTCATGCCGGGCATGACCATGTCGAGCAGGACGACGTCGGCGCCGCCGCCCCTGGTCAGGCGGTCGATGGCCTCGCCGCCGGATTCGGCGTGGACGACGGCGTAGCCCTCACGCTCCAGCACGGCCTGCGCGAGGCGGCGCTGGGTGGGATCGTCGTCGACCACGAGAACGGTCTTCGCCATGGGTTCGGCCCCTTAAACATCACGATTGCGGCCGGTCCTCGTTGCAGCGGGACTGGCTCATTCCGGGACGTTTTAACCCTCACAAGGTGAAGATCGGGTTGGGGGGCAGGGTGAGTGGGGGGTTAACGGGGGTCAGAACGGATGGGTCAGACGGCCGTGCTCCTCGCCGCCGCCGACGACGGGCGGTCCGGCCGGTTCCGGCGGATCAGGCAGCGCCGGGCATTCCGGCTCGCCTTCCACATGACGCAGCCGGACTCCGTCGACCACCAGATCAGGGAAGACTGGCGGGGCGGTCTCGAACCGGCCTGCGACAAAGCCTCGCCGTATGTCCTTCGATTCATCCGCGCACATGGGCGGCGTGTATTCAGCCCATTCGAACCAGCGCCCGTCCGCTTCCTTCTTGAACACCGATACGGTCCTCTCGTCGGCCACGAGCACTTCCGGGGCGCCGTCGCGGTCGAGGTCCAACATCCGCGCTTCGCACACCGAACCCTCGCGACAGCCGCCGAGAATCTCTCTCAGGCGACCGTATTGCTGAGTGAAGGAGGCGGGCAGGACGGCGGCCGCGGGGTTGGCGTGGATGCGGATGTCCGCGGCTGAGGGCTCAGTCCCCGCCCGGTCACTGGCCAATTCGTAGCGGTCCAAGTCGGTCTGCGCCGTCCTGGCACGTGCGGCTATGTCCGCGTTGTCGGAATGCGTCAGCCGCTCCAGCGCCGCCTGACCCGCCTTGCCGCTCTCGAAGCGGAGGAAGCGGTAGTCGAACTTGTCGGGCGTGACCGCCCCGCGCTCCAGCCGGGCGACCTGATCCATCACCGACAGGCGGGCGGGGTCCAGCGTCGGGCTGAACAGCAGGAGAATGACGGCCACGGTCAGGATGGCGGTCCAGATGTTGGTGCGCTCCAGCGGGCGCATCCAGTCGCCCTTGCGCCAGAAGGGGCTGAGAGCGGCCCAGCCGTAGCCGGCGGCGTAGGCGCCGCCGACGAGGGCGCAGGCGGCGGCGATGATCCGGTCGGGCGTCAGGCCATACTGGCCGATGCGGAGCGACAGGCCCCAGATGGCGAGGACGACCAGCGGCGTGATCAGCACTGCGGCGACGCGGACCGCGATGCGTAGAACCACGGGCGGCAGGTTGTCGGGGCGGCCGTCCTGATAGGCGGTGTTGATGAGGATGATCAGGGCGGCGGCGGCGGCGAGCACCAGCGACGTGCCGGCGCCGGTGCCCCACAGGCCGTCGAGACCGGTGAAGGGCAGGGCGGCGAGGAAGCCGGCGGCGAGGACGGTCATGACGAGCAGCAGCCAGGACAGCAGCATCAGCGCCACGGTGCGGACGCCGCGGATCAGGCCGTCGCGCACATCGGTCAGATGGACGGCGATGGAGAAGGCCAGGGTGGTCACGGGGATCCAGAACCAGTCCTCGCGCAGCAGTAGCTGGAGGAAGTCCAGGCCGATGATGTTGAACAGGGCGGCGCCCAGCTGGAGCAGGAGCCAGAAGGCGCCGGTGAAGCCGAGCGACAGGGCCAGCTGGACCCCGGCCTTCCAGGTGGTGTCGAAATAGGCCGGGAAGCTGGCGATGCGGCGTCGCTCGAGATCGGCGGGGGCGACCAGATGATGGGCGATGAACAGGGCGGCGGCCGAGACCAGGAACACGGGCGCGGACAGGTAGACCTGATAGCCCAGGGACTCGGCGGTCTGGCGGGCGATGTCGTGCAGGCCCAGCAGGGCGAGGGCGACGCCCGCGACGAGGGTCCAGATCGCCAGGGAGAGGGGCCGCAGGCGGCCGACGCCGGCCAGAAGCACCAGCGGCAGGAAGGCGATGACCAGCAGCAGGGGCCCGAACAGCAGCGGTTCGGTCGCGGGCCAGCTGATCTGGGGACACAGGCTTTCATCGGCGGCGCTGCACAGCCCACTCTTCGCCTCGACGGATCGGTGCAGCCAGAACAGGCCGAGGCCCTGCAGAAGGCCGATCCCCAGCCGGATGGGCCCAAGCGTGCGGGAGGCCGCGCCGCCGAGGCTGTCGCGGCCGGTGGCTTCGGTGGTCTCGGTCATGGTCGCTTTCCCTCGAGGCGCGGATGTGACCCCGTTTCGACCCGCCTGCATAGAGCCTGCTTGAGTTCTGCGCGGTTGCGTGTATAGAGCGCGCCTCTTCCGTCGCAGCTTTCGCCGCGGCGGTCCTGTCCGAGAACTTCGGGGCGTGGGGGTCACCCGCGCCATAAATGTCAGAGAGCCCTCTGACGCCGTGGGGAGATGGGGATGCAGACGACCATCGTCACCCGGTTTCCGGGGGCACGGGGTTCGAGCTTCCTTCGGACATTACGACCGGCCTGAACGCCTCGCAGCGATGCGCGGCGCACTGGCCAATCCGTCGTCGGGAATAAGCCCGGCGGCGAATACAGACTGGAGACCGCAATGGACCGCGCACAAAAAGCCGAGTCGATCGAAACGCTGAAGGGCGTTTTCGCCGACGCGGGCGCCGTGGTCGTGACCCACAACCTGGGTCTGACCGTTGCGGATATGGAAGACCTGCGTGGACGCCTGCGTACTGCCGGCGGCACGTTCAAGGTGGTCAAGAACCGCCTGGCGCTCAAGGCGCTCGACGCCGCTGAAGGCAGCGAATACCACGGCCTGTTCAAGGGTCCCGTGGGCATCGCCTATGCCGACGACGCGGTGACGGCCGCCAAGATCACCGCCGAATACGCCAAGGCCAATGACAAGTTCATCGTCCTCGGCGGCTTCATGGGTGACAAGATTCTGGATGCAGCGGGCGTGGGCGTTCTGTCCAAACTGCCCTCGCTGGACCAGATCCGCGCCTCGCTGCTCGGCCTGCTCAACGCTCCCGCGACCAAGGTCGCCGGCGTGGTGCAAGCCCCGGCTTCCCAACTGGCCCGCGTGTTCAGCGCGTACGCCGCCAAGGACGCCGCGTAGGCGGAACCGCCTCTTTCATCTCTGCAACTTCTCTACTGAAACCCAATCCTCCGAAGGAAACACACCATGGCCGATCTCGCCAAAATCGTTGAAGACCTGTCGAAACTGACCGTTCTGGAAGCCGCCGAACTGTCCAAGCTGCTGGAAGAGAAGTGGGGCGTCAGCGCCGCTGCTCCGGTCGCCATGGCCATGCCCGCCGGCGGCGGCGCCGCTCCGGCCGAAGCTGCTGAAGAGCAGACCGAGTTCACCGTCGTCCTGCTGGACGGTGGCGACAAGAAGATCAACGTCATCAAGGAAGTCCGCGGCGTCCGTTCGGACCTGGGTCTGAAGGAAGCCAAGGACCTGGTCGAAGGCGCTCCGCAGAACGTCGTCGAGAACGTCTCCAAGCAGGCCGCCGACGAAGTCGCCAAGAAGCTGACGGAAGCCGGCGCCAAGGTGCAGGTCAAGTAAGACCGAGCCTCATGGCTTGAGGACGCACCTGCGTCCCGATATCGCGGGCCCGATGGGAAACCATCGGGCTCGTTTTCGTTTGGGTTGGCAGGCGCGGCGACGACCGCGCCGACGTCTCCCCGAATGAAGGACCTCCCCCATGAACATCCTGATGGTGCTCACCTCCCACGACCAGCTCGGCGACACCGGCAAGAAGACCGGCTTCTGGCTGGAGGAGTTCGCCGCCCCGTACTACGCGCTGAAGGATGCGGGGGCTGACATTGTCGTGGCCTCGCCCAGGGGCGGCCAGCCGCCGCTGGACCCGAAAAGCGATGAGCCCGACGCCCAGAGCGAGGACACCGGACGCTTCAAGGCGGACGAGGACGCGCAGAGGGTCCTGGCCAACACGGTGATGCTGTCCAGCGTCAGCGCGGCGGAGTTCGACGCTGTCTTCTATCCGGGCGGCCACGGACCGTTGTGGGATCTGGCCGAAGACAAGACCTCCATCAGCCTGATCGAGGCCTTCGCCCGGGCCGACAAGCCCGTGGCCGCGGTCTGTCACGCGCCGGGCGTGTTCAAGTCGGTCAGGGGCGCCGACGGCGAACCGCTCGTGAAGGGCCGCAAGGTGGCCGGCTTCACCAACAGCGAGGAAGAGGCGGTCGGCCTTACGGATGTCGTGCCCTTCCTCGTGGAGGACATGCTGAAGGCCAACGGCGGCGACTATTCGAAGGGCGCGGACTGGGGCTCCTATGTGGTGACCGACGGCAAGCTGGTCACCGGCCAGAACCCGGCCTCGTCGCGCGAGGCGGCGGAAGCCCTGCTGAAACTGCTGTAGCCGGCAGGGGCCGGGCCTGAGGCCCGGCCCTCACAACGTCAGCGCCGTCGTGGAGCGAAGATGTCGGCGAGGCGGTCGCGGGCGCCCTCTATGCGGACCAGGCGCGGGTAGCGCAGGCCGCCGCGGTAGTCGAAGGACAGGGTGCGGAACTCATCGCCGCGCCGGACCACCATCCGGATCGGCCCGGTCCCGCCCTTGGCCGCGGTGACGGCGTCGCGCAGGGCCTCGGCCGAGCCGACGCGGTCGCCGACGGCCACCAGCTCCCAGCCGGCGCCCAGCCCCTGTTCGAAGGCCGGACTGCCCCAGCGGACGCCGCCGATGCGATTGCCGCCGCCGAGGCTGAAGCCGAGCGAATACTGGAAGTCGCCGCCCCAGCCGCCGTTCATCCGCTTTTCGAGCGGGGTGAGTTCATCGACATAGGTCAGTCGCCAGCCGGCGCGCTCGATCCCGTCCAGCGGGGCCTCGGCTCCGGGGCCGACGGCGTCGAGCCGGGTGCGCAGGAAGGTCGCCCAGTCGTGGGGGTGGACGGCGTTGAGGTGGGCGACCACATCCTCGAAGGTGTAGGGGCGGGCCTCCCAGACGCCGTCCTCGACGCCGTAGAAGGCTTTGGCGAAATCATCGAGCGATTTGCGGTCGCGGGTGGCCTCGCGGATCAGGGTGTCGGCGTCCAGCCAGATCAGCAGGGCCTCGCGATAATAGTCGCCGGTGCCGCGCATCCACGACGGCCAGGGATTGCTGGTGCGATAGCCGAGCAGGTTGTGGTTGGTGGTGTCCTGCAGGGCGCGCCACTGGCGGCCGGGCTGGTTGTCGTAGAAGCCGGCCACCCCGGCCAGGTTGATGATCGCCTCCTCGACCGTGCCGAGGCCGGACCGGGGCGTCAGGACGTCGCCCCAGTACTGGGTCTGGCCCTCATAGACCCACATCAGGCTGTTCTGGGTCGGGACGTTGAGGTTCGGGACGTACTCATCGGACGGGCGGCGGAATTTGCCGTTCCAGCTGTGCACATACTCATGCGGCAGCAGGCCCCGGCTGCCGTAGGATGGATTGGCCGTGGAGAAATAGTTGGGGGCGGCGGTGTTCTCGGACGAGCGGTGATGCTCCAGGCCGATGCCGCCCATGGTCGAGGTCAGGGCCAGCAGGAATTCATAGCGGTCGTAGTGGCGGGCGCCGAACAGGCGATCGGCCTGGTCGACCAGGGACTCATAGCGCGCGACCCATTCCGGGGTGATGTTGACCGAGGCGGCGGTGTCGCCGACGAGGTTCAGATGCACCGGCGAGCGGCCGCCGGGATCGATGTCGACGCGGCGGTAGTGGGCGCCCGCGAACATCGGACTGTCGGCCAGATGCTCCAGCGAGATCGGCGCGAAATTGGCGACGTCGCCCTCGCGGGACACGGTGTCGAGGGCCACGCCGTACTGCCAGCCGGTCGGCAGGACGACGGAGGGGGCGAAGGTGATGCGGTCGTGGTTGTAGCCGGCCGGATAGAGCAGGGCCTTTTCCCACTGGAGATTGACCATCTCGCGGGTCATGACCACGCGCCAGGTCGAATTGTCGGGCTGGGTCAGCCATTCGAAATCGACCTGGATCTCGCGGACGCCCGCGGGGATGTCGAGGTGGAAGGCATGGGGATCGACCGTGTCGCGGATCCATTCGATCCGCTGTCCGCCGGCCGTCACGGTCAGGCCGGAGACCAGCTGGATCGGTCCGGTGGCGGCGTGGTTGCCGGGGATGAATTTCGGATACTGCAGCACGAAGTGGCCGGGGCTGACCGGCACCGTCTGGCGCACCCGGATGACCTTGTGGTCCAGATCGGTCAGATCGACGCGAATGCCGATGACGCCGGGATAGTCGCGGTCCTGCGGCGCGGGGATGGGCGGCAGGGCCTGCGGCAGGCTGGTCGGGGCGGGCAGGGGCGTCTGGGCCTGTGAAGCCGGAACCTGGGCCAGGGCCGGAAGCGCGGCCGAGGTCAGGAGCAGGGCGAGGGCGGCGGTGCGGATCATCATCGGGTCCCTCACGATCAACGGCGGCGGGGGGCGAGGATATCGCCGAGACGGTCGGGGGTGCCCTCGATGCGTTCGAGGCGCGGGTAGCGAAGACCGCCGTGGTAGTCGAAGCGGATGGTGCGGAAGCGGTCGCCCTTCTTCAGCATCATCTCGATCGGCGTGGTGTTGCCGGCCGAGGCGGTTATGGCTTCGGCGATGGCGGCGGCGCTGGCGGCGCGGCCGTTGACGGCGACCACCTCCCAGCCCGAGGTCAGGCCGGCCTCGAAGGCAGGCGAGCCCCAGCGGACGGCGGTGACGCGGTTGGAGGCGTTGAGGCTGAGGCCCAGCGAATACTGGAAATCGACCCGGCCCAGTTCGGTGTTGAGGGCGCGGGAATAGGCGTTGGGGGTCGCGCCCCAGGCCAGGCGGTAGCCGCCGCGCTCAAGTCCGCCCAGCGGCCCCTCGGCGCCGGGGCCGACCGCGTCGAGCCGGGCCCGCAGGAAGGCGGCCCAGTCATTGGCCTGCACCCCGTTGAGGGTCGAGGTCACGTCGGCGAAGGTGTAGGGGGCCGGGTCCCAGTTTCCGTCCTGGACGCCGAAGAAGGCTTTGGCGAAATCATCCAGCGAGCGACGGCCGTTCGACTGTTCCCGGATCAGGGTGTCGGCGTCGAGCCAGATCATGGCGCCTTCGCGGTAATAGTCCTCGGAGCGCTGGAAGCTGCTCCAGGGCTGGGCCTGACGCCGGGCGATGATCGGGTCGTTGGTGGTGTCCTGCATGGCGCGCCAGCCGCGGCCGGGATTGTCCTCCGCATAGGTCGCGGCGGTGTTGGCGAGGATATCGAGCGCCTGCTGCTTGCTCATCAGCCCCGCCCGGGTGCTGAGCACGAGGCCGTAGTACTGGGTCTGGCCCTCATAGACCCAGAGCAGGGAGTTCTGCAGCGGCTCGTTCAGGGTGGGCGTCAGTTGGTCGGCCGGGCGGCGCCATTTGCCGTTCCAGGAGTGGTTGTACTCGTGGCCCAGCAGGTCGCGGTCGGCGAGGGTGGACGACGGGTCGGTGAAATAGTCGGTGTCGACGCTGTTCTCGGACGAGCGGTGATGCTCCAGCCCGATGCCGCCGAGGTCGTCGCTGACGGCGACGAGGAAGTCATAGTGGTTGAAGTGGCGCGCGCCGTAGAGGTAGTCGGCCTGGTCGACCAGATTGCGGTGCAGCTCGATGTGCGCGTCGGTCGCGGCCAGCATCTCCGGATCGTCGGCGACCACATGCATCCGCACCGGCGAGCGACCGCCCGGGTCGAGATCGAACTGGCGATAGTGGGCGCCGGCGAAGACCGGGCTGTCGGCCAGATGGTCAAGCGAGATGGGGGCGAAGGTCGCCACGCCGTTCTCGAAGGATGTTGTGTCCAGCGCCACGCCGTACCGCCAGCCCGCGGGCAGGCGCAGGGTCGGCTGGACCGTGATCTGGCGGGCATGATAGCCGGCCGGATAGAGGACGGCCTTCTCCCACTGGATGTTCAGCATCTCGTCGGTGATGACGACGCGGCCCTGGGAGCCGTCGATCGGGGTCAGCCATTTGAACGCGACCTCGACCGAGGTCACGCCGGTCGGAACCTCGACCTGGAAGGCGTGGGTGCTGACGGTGTTGCGGACCCATTTCAGGGTCTGGCCGTCGGCGGTGATCCGCAGGTCGGCGATGTCATCGACCGGGCCGACCGGGCCGTGATTGCCCGGGATCCACTGCGGATAGAGCAGGACCAGCGGGCCGGGGCCGGCGACGGGAATGGTCTGCCGCACCGAGACGATCCGCCGGTCGATGTCGGTGGCGTCGATGTCGAGGGTGATGACGCCGGGGTAAGCGACGTCGCGCGGGGCCGGAATGGGGACGAGGACGCGGTCGAGCGCGGGCGTTCCGACCTGTGCGAGGGAGGGCGCGGCGCCGAAGAGAAGGGCGGCGGCGCAGGACGTGACGAGCAGGCGGACAGCGGGACGCATCATGTCGGAGGACTCTCGGTCGAGGGGCGGTGGCAGATCACGCCGGGCGCAGGTGAGGGTCAACCCGACGGAAGGCCCGGTGGATTAAATCGCTGTCATGTTCGGGGTTCCGCGCGGGCTGTGCGCGTGATGCTCCATCTGCTTTCGTCATCCTCCGGCAAGCCGCGAAGCGGCGCAGACCGGGGGACCCAGCGGCGCGCGGGAGCGCGAACCTGTCGGGATCGCCAATGCTGGATGCAGCGGTCTTTCGCCGCCGTCGCGGCGCCGCTGGGTCCCCCGGTCTCGCTGCGCTCGCCGGAGGATGACGAATGGAGAAATCACCCCGCCGGCTTCACCTCCAGCAGCTCCACCGTGAACAGCAGGGTGGAGTTGGGCGGCAGGTCGCCGCCGCCGACCCAGCGTTCGCCGTAACCCAGCGCCGAGGGGATGACGAATTCGAACCGCTCGCCCTCGCGCATCACGGCGACGCCTTCGGTCCAGCCGCGGATGACCCGGTTCAGCGGGAACTCGGTCGGTTCGCCCCGGGTCCAGGAACTGTCGAACTCGCGCCCGTCGATGAAGGTGCCGCGATAGTGGACCCGAACCGTATCGGTCGCGACCGGCTGGCGGCCTTCGGGGTTGGCGGGACTGACTCGGCGGTACTGCAGGCCGGAGGCCGTCGTGGTCCAGCCGGGTTGGCCGCCGTTCCAGGCCAGATAGGCGGCGTTGCCGGCGTTCCAGGCCTCAAGGCTGGCCTCGCCGACGGGCGGGCGAATCTCGGACGTCGGGGGTCCCATCGGCCCGGGCGCGCTGGCGCAGGCGGCGAGGGTCAGGGCGGCGGCGGCGATGAGCAGGGTGCGGGTCATAAGGCGACGCTAGCAGGATCACGACGCCATCGTGAAGCCGTCGCGCCTTTCGCGAACGAAAGGGGGAAAGGGTCTTTATTTCGCCGCCAAAGCGAGTATATCACCCGGTTCCGCTAACTCAGTATGAGACACGCGCGAAAGCGCCGAGGCCCGGTTTGTCGCCCTCCGACCGGTGCGAAGGCGCGCTCCTCCCCAGGGAGCCCTGCAATTTCAGACGTCCTGGCGCCGCGAGGCCCGAGGGTGGACGTCGAAACCGATGGTCACGGGTCGCCGTACTGGCGAGGCCGTGGCTGCTGCATTGATCGCCGCCTGCCAAGTCCTGGGATTTGGGGGCGGCGTATTGGGAAGACAGAATGGCCAAGTCCAAAGCTGAAGTCGCCGTCGTCAACGGCCACTTCGCCCACGCCACCACCTTCACCGGCAAGAAGCGCATCCGCCACTCGTTCGGCCGGATCCCCGAAGCGGTGCAGATGCCGAACCTGATCGAGGTGCAGCGCGCCTCCTATGAGCAGTTCCTGCAGCGCGACGTGCGCTCGGGTCCGCGCAAGGATCAGGGCATCGAGGCGGTCTTCAAGTCGGTCTTCCCGATCAAGGACTTCAACGAACGCGCCATCCTGGAATACGTCTCCTACGAGTTCGAGGACCCGAAATACGACGTCGAGGAATGCATCCAGCGCGACATGACCTATGCCGCGCCGCTGAAGGTCAAGCTGCGCCTGATCGTGTTCGAGGCAGATGAAGAGACCGGCGCGCGCTCGGTCAAGGACATCAAGGAGCAGGACGTCTACATGGGCGACATCCCGCTCATGACCGACAAGGGCACCTTCGTCGTCAACGGCACCGAGCGGGTCATCGTCTCGCAGATGCACCGTTCGCCGGGCGTCTTCTTCGACCACGACAAGGGCAAGACGCACAGCTCGGGCAAGCTGCTGTTCGCCGCCCGCGTGATCCCGTACCGCGGTTCCTGGCTGGACTTCGAGTTCGACGCCAAGGACATCGTCTACGTCCGCATCGACCGCCGCCGGAAGCTGCCGGCCTCGACCTTCCTGATGGGTCTGGGCATGGACGGCGAGGAGATCCTCAAGACCTTCTACGAGACCGTGCCCTACGAGAAGCGCGGCGAAGGCTGGGTCACCCCGTACAAGGCCGAGCGCTGGAAGGGTGTGAAGCCCGAGTTCGACCTGGTCGACGCCGACACCGGTGAAGTGATCGCTGCCGCCGGCACCAAGATCAGCGCCCGCCAGGCCAAGAAGCTGGGCGACACGACGACCTCGCTGTCGCTGGCCGCCGACGCCCTGCTGACCAAATACCTCGCCGCCGACGCCGTGAACTACGAGACCGGCGAAATCTACGCCGAGGCCGGCGACGAGCTGGACGCGCCGACGATCGAACTGCTGGAAAGCTTCGGCTTCACCACCATCGACGTGCTGGACATCGACCACGTCACGGTCGGCGCCTACATGCGCAACACCCTGCGCATCGACAAGAACACCGGCCGCGAGGACGCGCTGTTCGACGTCTATCGCGTGATGCGTCCGGGCGAGCCGCCGACCCCGGAAGCCGCCGAAGCCATGTTCAACTCGCTGTTCTTCGACAGCGAGCGCTACGACCTGTCGGCCGTCGGCCGCGTGAAGATGAACATGCGTCTGGAAACCCCGGACGTGTCGGATGAGATCCGCGTGCTGCGCAAGGACGACGTCCTGCGCGTGCTGCAGATCCTCGTCGGCCTGAAGGACGGCGTGGGCGACATCGACGACATCGACAACCTGGGCAACCGCCGGGTCCGTTCGGTCGGCGAGCTGCTGGAGAACCAGTACCGCGTCGGCCTGCTGCGGATGGAGCGCGCCATCAAGGAGCGCATGTCCTCGGTCGATATCGACACGGTGATGCCGCACGACCTGATCAACGCCAAGCCGGCCGCCGCGGCCGTGCGCGAATTCTTCGGCTCGTCGCAGCTGTCGCAGTTCATGGACCAGACCAATCCGCTGTCCGAGATCACCCACAAGCGTCGCCTTTCGGCGCTTGGCCCGGGCGGTCTGACGCGCG
>JAHKAM010000031.1 GCA_018826515.1 Alphaproteobacteria bacterium | reverse complement strand
GCCGGTTTGGCGGCGGCCTTCGGCGCGGCCTTCACGGCCGGCTTGGCCGCGGGCTTTGCGGCGGGCTTCGGTGCAGGCTTTGCGGCCGGTTTGGCGACGGCCTTCGGCGCGGCCTTCACAGCCGGTTTGGCCGCGGGCTTGGCGGCGGCTTTCGGCGCGGCTTTGACGGCGGGCTTGGCGGCGGCCTTCGGAGCAGCCGGTTTGGCGGCGGGTTTCGCAGCGGGTTTTGCGGCCGGTTTCGGCGCGGCGCTCGACTTTGCCGCCGGTTTCGGCTTGGAAGCGGCCACGGCCGGCTTCGGTTTCGCGGCCGCCTTAGGCTTGGATGGTGCTTTAGCCATGAATTCCCCGACCCCTCGGTTCAGTTGGTTGATGCTGGCGCAGGAGAGCACGCCAGCGCGTGTCTCGATTCGCAATGATAGCGGTGTTTGAGAAATGTCCGAGTCCGCAGTTCAAATAATCGCGAGAGGCCCGCGCGCGATCGCCGAGGCCGCCGCCGTTTCGCTCGACTCCGATCCGCTTCTGGAAGGCGCGACCTATTCGATTCTGGAGGAGGACGAGGACAAGGGGATCTGGCGCATCGACGCCTTCCCCAATGACGTCGACGACGCCCGCGGAATCGAGGCGCGGCTGAAGGCGCACGACGGGCTGACCGTGAAGGTCGAGAAACTGGCCGACGCCGACTGGCTGGCCATGTCGCTGTCGGGCCTGCCGCCCGTGCGGGCGGGGCGGTTCTTCGTCTATGGCGCCCACGACGAGGGCCTCGTTCCGCCGAACACCGTCAATCTGAAGATCGACGCCGGCGCCGCCTTCGGCACCGGCCACCACGGCACCACGGTCGGCTGTCTGATCGCCTTCGATGAGTTGCTGAAGCGCGAGAGCTTCGAGCGGGTGCTGGACGTCGGTTGCGGCACCGGGGTGCTGGCCATCGCCGCGGCGAAGACGGGATCCAGGGTCGCCGTCGGCACCGACATCGACCAACCGTCGGTGCGCATCGCCAACGAGAATGCGAAACTGAACATGGCCGACGCGCGGTTCGTCCACGCCTTTGGCCTGAACGACCGCAAGGTGCGCCAGCACGGCCCCTATGACCTGGTGTTCGCCAACATCCTCGCGCCGCCGCTGGTGAGCCTGTCGCAGGACATCAAGAATGCGCTGAGCCTCGGGGGGGTGGCGATCCTTTCGGGCCTGCTGCGGACGCAGGAGCGGCGGGTGTCGGCGGCCTATCTGTCGCGCGGCTTCGTGCTCGAGCGGCGCATCCACCGCGACGCCTGGAGCGCCCTCGTTCTCAGGCGGGTTGGTTAAGGGGAACAGAGGCGAAGCGCAGCCGTTGCGGCAGTCCAATGGAGGACTGCCCGTGACCCACTATGATCCGAACAACGATCCCGAGCGACGCGAGACGATCATCACGGAGACCGTCGTGTCCCCGGCCCACGTGACCGAGACGGTCGAGACCGTCGTCGTTCGCGAGTCCAACACCGGCTGGTGGATCGCCGGCATCCTCGGCGGCGCGGTGCTGATCGCCGTGTTCTGGATCCTGTCGCGCGGACCCGACGCTCAGTCGGATGAAGCGCTGCTGGAGGCCCAGCTCGACACCGCCGCGGCCCAGGCCCAGGCGGATTCGGCCCTGATCCAGGGTCAGGTCGCGGGCGCCCAGGCCAGCGTCGACATCGCCCGCGCCGACGCGGCCCGCTCGCAGGCTGACGCCATCCGCGCCGCCAGCGAGGCTCGCGCCGCCGAGGCTCGCGCGCAGACGCCGGTCGTGATCGAGCGGGAGGTGCAAGCCCCGGCGCCGTCGAACGGTGTCGCCGTGGTCACGCCGACCGCGCCGCAGAACTGATCCGACGCGTTCTCCCTCCCCCGAAGTGGGGAGGGATGTCGGCGCGAAGCGACGACAGGGTGGGGAATTGCGAAGCCGAACGCCGTCGGTGCGGGACTGGCGCGCCCCACCCGGGCTCGGCTGCGCCTCGCCGTCCCTCCCCATGAAGGGGAGGGAGAAACGCAGCGCACTCCCCAAACGGGGGCCGGCGATGCTATGCCTCCGCCATGCGCCAGTCCTTTGATGAAACCACCGATCCGTCCTTCGGGGTCAACCACTTGCCCCGCGTCCGCGCGAAGATGGCCGAGCAGGGCCTCGACGGCCTGCTGGTCCCGCATGAGGACGAGCATCAGAACGAATACCTGCCCGCCGCCAACGACCGGCTGGCCTGGCTGAGCGGCTTCACCGGCTCGGCCGGCGCGGGCGCCGTGCTGATGGACCGGGCCGCCGTGTTCGCGGACGGTCGCTATACGGTGCAGGTCCGCGCACAGGTCGATGCAGGGCAGTTCGAGATTCTCGGACTTGAGGACAACGGCCTCGCGACGTGGCTGGAGGGCGCCCCCAGGGGCGCGGTGATCGGCTACGATCCGCGCCTGCACAGTCCCGATGCGCTCGCCACGCTGAAGCGCGCGGCGAGGACGGCCGGGGCCGAACTGAAGCCCGTCGATCCCAATCCGCTGGATCTGGCCTGGGCGGACGAGCGGCCGGGGCAACCGACCGCGCCGGTGGTGCCGCACGAGGACCGCTACAGCGGCGAGAGCAGCGCCTCCAAGCGCGCCCGCATCGGCGAGGCGGTGGCCAGGGCCGGGGCGGACGCCGCCGTGCTGACGGCGCCGGCGTCGCTGGCGTGGCTGTTCAATATCCGCGGCGGCGACGTGATCCGCACGCCGCTGCCGCTGGGACAGGCGGTGGTGAAGGCCGACGGGACGGCGCGGCTGTTCCTCGATCCGCGCAAGGTGACCAACGAACTGCCCGGCTGGCTGGGCGACGCAGTGACGCTGGAGACTCCGGAGGCGCTGGAGGGCACCCTGGACGCCCTGTCGGGCCAGAAGGTGCTGGTCGATCCGGGCCAGTCGCCGGCCTGGTATTTCGACCGGCTGGAAGCCGCCGGCGCTGCGGTGGTGCGCGGCATGGACCCCTGCGCCCTGCCGCGGGCCTGCAAGAATCCGGTCGAGATCGAGGGCAGCCGTCAGGCGCACATCCGCGACGGCGCGGCCCTGACCCGCTTCCTGCACTGGGTCGACACCGTGGGGCAGGAGACCCTGCCGGACGAGCGCCAGATCGCCGAGGCGCTGGAGGGTTTCCGCGAGGCGACCGGGGCGCTGAAGGACCTGTCCTTCGACACCATCGCCGGCGCCGGGCCCAACGGCGCCCTGCCGCACTACAAGCCGGTGACGCGCACGATCCGCCGGATGGAGACGGGCAGTCTGCTGCTGGTGGACGGCGGCGGCCAGTATCTGGACGGGACCACCGACGTGACCCGGACCATGGCCGTGGGCGAGCCGACGGCGGATCAGCGGCGGATGTTCACCCTCGTGCTCAAGGGCCATATCGCCATGGCCGTGGTGCGCTTCCCGGCCGGGACCACGGGACACCAGCTGGACGCCCTGGCGCGCCTGCCGCTGTGGATGGCGGGGCATGACTATGACCACGGCACGGGCCATGGCGTCGGCTCGTATCTGGGCGTCCATGAGGGGCCGCAACGGATCGCCAAGGCGGTCAACAGCCAGCCGCTGCTGACCGGGATGATCCTTTCGAACGAGCCCGGCTACTACCGCGAGGGACATTGGGGCATCCGTATCGAGACCCTGCAGGTGGTGACGGAGCCGACGCCGATCCCGGGCGGCGAGCGTCCGATGCACGGGTTCGAGCAACTGACCCTGGCCCCGCTGGACCGCAAACTGATCGACGTCGCCCTGCTGACGGCGGACGAACGGGCCTATGTCGACGCCTATCACGCCGAGGTGCTGGCCAAGGTGGGGCCGCTGCTCGACGGGGAGGTGCTGGACTGGCTGAAGGGGCAGGCGGCCCCGCTTTAGGCAGAGTGCAGATTGTGGTAGACTTGGTTCTACCATGCTGAACATCAAGAACCCCAAGGCGCACGAGCTGGCCATCAAGGTCGCGGCGGCGACAGGCGAGACCCTGACCGAGGCCGTGATCGTCTCTCTTGAAGAACGATTGTCGCGGGTGCGTCCGGTAAGACCCGCAATCGATCTCGAGAAGGTCGAGGCGCTGCTCGCCGAGATGCGGAAACATCTCCGGCCTCTGGAGCCGGGTGAGGACCCTACGGCGTTTCTGTATGATCCGGAAACAGGTCTGCCGGCGTGATCGTCGATAGCTCGGCGCTCATCGCCATCATCTTTGGCGAACCGGAGGGCAGTGACCTGATGAAGGTTCTGGTGGCGGGCTCGCCCCGTATGTCCGCAGCGACCTATTTCGAAGCGGGGATGGTGATCGACCGCAAGGCCGAGGACGGCTTCCCGGCCGAGGCATTCGAGCGGCTGCTGGCGATGACACATCTGGAGGTCGTGCCGGTCACGCGCGGGCAGGCGGAGCTGGCGCGCGCAGCCTATCGCACTTTCGGCAAGGGCAATCATCCGGCCGGGCTGAACTTCGGCGACTGTTTCGCCTATGCGCTGGCTCGCGAAAGCGGCGACCCACTGCTGTTCAAGGGTGACGATTTCAACAGAACGGATATCGAGCCCGCCTTGAAATAAGGCCGAACGGCGCCCATCTCCCGTTAGCCGGCGGAGGCTCCGCCGGCCCCCCACATTTCACGGAGAGCGGTCATGAAGACGCGCAAACTCGGCCGCGACGGCCCGGAAGTCTCGGCCATCGGCCTCGGCTGCATGGGCATGGCCGCCTTCTATGGCCAGCCGTCCGACGAGGGGCAGGCGACGGCCGTGATCCACCGCGCGCTCGACCTCGGCGTCACCTTCCTCGACACGGCCGAAATGTACGGGCCGCACACCAATGAGATCCAGGTCGGCAAGGCGCTGGCGGATCGTCGGGACAGGGCCTTCGTCGCGACCAAATTCGGGATCGGCTACAATGCCGAGCGGACGGCCCTGACGGTCGACGGCTCGCCGGCCAATGTGCGCCGCGCCATCGAGGGCAGCCTGAAGCGGCTGGGGATGGACCACGTCGATCTCTACTATCTGCACCGCGTCGATGCGAACACGCCGATCGAGGAGACGGTCGGGGCGATGGGTCGGTTGGTCGAGGAGGGCAAGGTGCGCTTCCTCGGCCTGTCGGAGGCCTCGCCCGGGACGCTGCGCCGGGGCCATGCCGAACATCCGATCACGGCGCTGCAGACCGAATATTCCCTGTGGAGCCGCGAGCCGGAGGACGAACTGTTCGCCGTCTGCGAGGAACTGGGCATCGGCTTCGTGCCCTACAGCCCGCTGGGCCGGGGCTTTCTGTCGGGCGAGATCACGTCGGTCGAGGACCTCGCCGAGGATGACTTCCGCCGCTCGAACCCGCGCTTCCAGGGCGCAAACTTCCAGAAGAACATCGACCTCGTCCACGCCGTCGCGGCCATCGCGGCGGACAAGGGGGTGACGGCGGCGCAGCTGGCCCTGGCCTGGGTGCTGGCGCGGGGCGAGACGCTGGTTCCGATCCCGGGCACGCGACGCATCCGGACGCTGGAGGAGAATGCGGCGGCGGTCGAGCTGACCCTGGACGCCGACGATCTGGCGCGGATCGAGGCGGTGTTTCCCAAGGGAGCCGCGTCCGGTCACCGCTATGCCGAGGCGGCGCGGGCGGCGCTGAACCGCTAGACCGACGCGGGCGGCGCCCGCCGGGCCGCGAGGCTGCCGTGGGTGGCGCCGGCCAGGCCGGCCAGACCGAGATATTCCGGGCCGGACAGGCCGTGGAGGATGACCGAGCGGGTGACCCGGCGCGCATTGGCGATCGCATGTTCGGCCCAGGCGGTGAACTCGCCCCGCTCGAGCGGGTGCGCCCCGGCCTCGAAGGCGACGCCCTGGAGCCGGACCCCGCGCAGGTCCTCGGGCGACCGGCCCGGGGCCTCGCGCAGTTTGCCGACCACGATCATGCAGAAGGGCTTGATCATGACGGTGACCGCGGCGAGGGCGCTGCCGGGCACGCCCTCGATGTCGGTGATCTCGCAGACCAGGCCCTTGTCGACCCCCCGCGTCGCCTCCTTGAAGCGGGCGATGAGGGGGCCGCGTCCGCGCTGACTGGCGAGGGTCGTGTAGGAGACGGGGAGGAAGAGCGTCGGCTGCCGGGCGTTGCCCTGTTCGGATTTCAGACGACTGACCCCGCGGGCGATGGTGGCGAGATCGACCTTCTCGATGTCGGCGGTGGTCAGATTGCGAAGCTCCTGGGGGGTGAGCTCGACCGCCTCCGGCATGCGCAGCACGCGCCGGGCGATGCGGTAGCCGATCTGGGCGAAGGTCTTGAGCTCGAAGACGGGCTCCAGATGGCAGGAGACCCGCAGCGTCCGGCCGTCGGCGGCGACGAACGGGTTCCACGGAGTCGGCAGGCTGTCGTCCTCCTCCGGCGGGGCCGGCGGCGGCTCGGTCCGGGCGGCGAGGGCCGCATGGTCCCGATCGATTTCGGCGGCGAAGATGCGGCCGCTGCTGAGGCTGGTGACTTCCAGGACATCGGCGGCCTCGGGCGCGGCGCCGCCGAGGAAATGGTTCAGCAGTTCGCGCAGATACAGCAGGCAGGACACCTGGGCGCTGAATTTGCCGAGCGTGGGCTGGACCACGAGATAGTCGGTCGCCGAGACCCGCTGGAAGAAGCCGCCGCCCTCAAGGTGGCGGGTCAGGGTCCGCTCGACGTGGTGGTAGATCTGTTCCTGGCGGCCTTCCCACTTGTCGCCCAGCCGATCGGCGATGGCGTCGAGGCAGATCAGATTGATCCGGCCCTCTTCGAGCAGGCCGGAAGACTGAAAACGCTCAAGCGTCGGTCCGAGCTCATGGGTGGAGAACCGCTCGACGCTCGCGCGGGGCTCCAGCCCGTCGGCGACAAGGGTACTGGCCATGAAGCCATTGAGAACGATCCGGATTATTTATTGGTGAAGCGATATGGCCACGCTTTCAACCGATCAGGGCCAGCCATTCATCCTCGGTCAGCACCGTGACTCCGTGCTTGAGGGCGTCGGCCATCTTGGAACCGGCGCCGGGGCCGGCGACGAGGTAGTCTGTTTTCTTTGAGACCGACCCGGAAACCTTGGCGCCGAGGGATTCAGCGCGGGCCTTGGCCTCGTCACGGGTGAAGCGTTCGAGGGCGCCGGTGAAGACCACGGTCTTGCCCGCGACCGGGGTGTCGGACTTCGGCTTCTCCGCGTCCTCGATCTGCTCCATCTCGGCGACGAGGGCGTCGACCATGGCGCGGTTGTGGGTCTCGCGGAAGAACAGGGCCAGCGCCCGGGCGGCGACCGGGCCCACGCCCGAGACGCCGGCGATCTGGCCCAGGCCCTCGGACGGGCCTTCGTCGCGAGCCACCGCCGCCAGCCGGACCAGACCGGCCCAGTCATCGGCGAGGGTCGCCAGGCCGCGCCGGGCGGGGGCGGCGAGGCCGGGGAAGGCGAGGGCGATCTTCTGGTCGATCGGCGCTTCGGGCCATGGGTCGGCGGTGGGCGGCCTGGCCTCGGCGAGGGCGGCGACCACACGCGGCGAGACGGCGTGGGCGTCGTTGAGCCGGACCCAGTCCTCGCTCGGGATGCCCTCGGCGGCGGCGATGCAGGCGGCCTCGAAGGCGGGCCAGGTCTCGAAGGCGCGGGCCAGGACGATGGAGGTCTGTTCGCCGATGTCGCGCACGCCGAGGCCGTAGATGAAGCGGTCGAGGGCGATGGTGCGGCGGGCGTCGATGCCGGCGACGAGGTTCCGGACGCTGGTCTCGCCATAGCCGTCCTCGCTGCGCAGGGCGTCGAGCTTCTCCGCATCGCGGGCGAGGCGGAAGATGTCGGCGGGCTGGTTGATCCAGCCCCGTTCGTGGAAGGCGATCAACTGCTTCTCGCCGAGACCCTCGATGTCGAAGGCGCGGCGGCTGCAGAAATGCTTCAGGTGTTCGATGCGCTGGAATGGGCAGGCCAGTTCGCCGGTGCAGCGGCGGACGACCGACTCCACACCCGAGGCGTTGGTCTCCTTCACCAGCGCCGTCTTCAGCGGGCAGATGCAGACCTGGGGGAACGCCCACGGCTCGCCGCGGTCCGGGCGGTCGGGGTTCACGACGCCGAGGATCTGGGGGATGACGTCGCCCGCGCGCTGCAGGGTGACGGTGTCGCCGAGGCGGACGTCGAGGCGGGCGATCTCGTCGGCATTGTGCAGGGTGGCGTTGCGCACGACCACGCCGCCGACCGTGACGGGGTGCAGGCGGGCGACCGGCGTATGCGAGCCTGTCCGCCCCACCTGGATGTCGATATCCTCCAGCACCGTCGTCGCCTGCTGGGCCGGAAATTTGTGGGCGATGGCCCAGCGCGGGGTGCGGGCGACGAAGCCGAGGCGGGACTGCCAGTCCAGCCGGTCGACCTTGTAGACCACCCCGTCGATGTCATAGCCGAGGCCGGCGCGGTCGCGCTCAAGGTCGCCGTAAAGGGCCTGCAGGCCGGCGGCGTCCTCGACCTTTCGGGAGCGGGAGTTGACCTGAAAACCCCATTGTTTCAGAGCTTTCAGCGCGTCAGCTTGCGTGTCGGCGAAGGAGTCCGAGGTCTCGCCCCAGGCGTAGGCGAAGAAGCGCAGGGGGCGTTTGGCCGTGATGGCCGGGTCCTTCTGGCGCAGGGACCCCGCGGCGAAATTGCGGGGGTTGGCGTAGGTGCGCTGGCCCTCCGCCTCGGCCGCGGCGTTGAAGGCGTCGAAGGCGTCGTTGGGCGCATAGACCTCGCCCCGCACCTCGATGACCTCGGGCCAGCCTGCGCCGGACAGGCGCTCGGGAATGTCGTCGAGCGTGCGCAGATTGGCCGTGACGTCCTCGCCGGTGCGGCCGTCGCCGCGCGTCGCGCCGCGCATGAGCGCGCCGTTCTCGTAGCGCAGGCTGGCGGACAGACCGTCGATCTTGGGTTCGCCGACGAAGGCGACGGCCTCGTCGACGGGCAGTTTCAGGAAGCGGCGGATGCGGGCGACGAAATCGGTCACCTCTTCAGCCGAGAAGGCATTGTCGAGCGACAGCATCGGCACGCCGTGGCGGACCGGGGCGAACTGACTGGAGGCGGCGGCGCCGACCACCTGGGACGGGGAGGCGGGGCTGGTCAGGTCGGGGAACAGGTCCTCGATCTCGAGCGCGCGGCGCTTGAGCGCGTCATAGTCGGCGTCGCTGATCTCGGGGGCGTCATGGCCGTGATAGAGGGCGTCGTGCCGGGCCAGTTCGGCGGTCAGACGGTCCAGTTCCTCGCGCGCGGCGGACTCGGTCAGCGGATCGGCGGGAAGGTCGGACATGAAGCGCTCGCCGGAAGGAATCTTCCGCTCGTTCTAGCATCGCCCGCCCGGGTTTCGAGAGCCGCCGTCCGATTGCGGCCACAGAATTCCGGATGACAGGGAGTTAAACTGACACCGCCCGGCCGCTGGGCTAGCGTCCGGCGGTCCCAAGGAGTCCCCATGCGCCACGCTCGTCTTCTCGCCCTGTCCTCGGCTCTTGGCGGCGCCCTGCTGCTGTCGGCCTGCGGCGGTCTGTTCGGGCCCGGGGAGAGCCCGCCTGCGTCGACCGCGACGGCGGCCCCGGCCATGCACGCGCAGCTGCTGGAGGATGTGCGCATCCTGTCGGCGGACGCCATGCAGGGCCGCGACACCGGCGCGCCGGGGGGCGAGATGGCCCGCGCCTATATCGTCGGCCGGCTGGAGGCGCTGGGCGTTGTCGCCCCGCCGATGGGGCGGCTGCAGCCGTGGGAGATGCAGGGCCGCGCCCGTCCGGGCGCCACCGCCCGGACCTTCAACGGCGTCAACGTCATCGGCCTGATCCCCGGCACGCGCCGGACCGACCGCTACATCGTCGTCACGGCCCACTATGACCACGTCGGCGTCAACGCCGGAGGCCAGGTCTTCAACGGCGCCGACGACAACGCCTCGGGCGTGGCCACCATGCTGGCCCTCGCCGCCGACCTGAAGCGTGAGGCCCCGGAGCACAGCGTGCTGATCGTGGCGCTGGACGGGGAGGAGCACGGCCTGCTGGGCGCGCGGCATTTCGTCGAGGCGCCGCCGATGCCGCTCGAGTCGATCGCCATGAACCTGAATTTCGACATGACGGCGCGAGCCGAGACCGACGGCAAGCTGTGGGTCACCGGGACGTACCAGCACCCCGCCTTCCGCCCGCTGCTGGAGCCGATCCCGGCCAATGGCGCCGTGGCCCTGGCCTTCGGCAAGGACACGCCGCAGGATACGGGCCAGGACAACTGGGTCGAGTCCTCCGACCACGCCGCCTTCCACCGGGCGCAGGTGCCGTTCCTGTATCTGGGGGTGAATTACCACCCCGACTATCACCGCCCGTCGGACGATTTCGAAAAGATCACGCCATCGGTCTTCATCAGCGCGACCGAGCTCTCGATCGCATCGTTCCGGGCGCTTGACCGGGGCCTCGGCCGCTGATCGAGAGCCCTGCAATCCGTACAGTTACGGGCTTGCAATAGTGGCGCTCCGGTCGTCTGCTCGCCGATCGGAGGCGATCCCCCATGAACACCACACATCGGTCAACGCTGGACCTCGGCGCGGTCCAGAAGATTCGCAAGGCCGCGGTCCTTGTCGCGCTTCTGGGGCTGGTCGGACTGGCGCTGGTCACCCAGTCGTACGGCGGGATCGACGGCGAATGGCACGAACGGGTCGAGTCGTTCGGCTTCGTCGCCATGATCGTTTCGATCGTCGGTCGGGCGTGGTGCTCGCTTTACATCGGCGGGCGGAAGAAGGCGGAGATCGTTGATCGGGGGCCGTATTCAATCACGCGCAATCCGCTCTATGTCTTCAGCTATGTGGGCGCCTTCGGGATCGGGGCCCAGAGCGGAAGCGTCACCATCGGCGTGGGCTTCGTGCTGGCCGCCATGGGGGTCTTCTATCTGACGGTTCGCCGCGAAGAGGCGTTCCTGGAACGGGAGTTCGGGGCCGTCTACACCGCCTACAAGGCCCGCACGCCGCGTTTCTGGCCCCGGTTTTCACTCTGGCGGGACGAGGACCAGCTGACCATTCGCCCGGGTCTGTTCGTGACCACGATCCGCGACGGGCTGGTCTTCCTGCTGGCGATTCCGGTGTTTGAGCTGATTGACGCCGGGCAGACCACCGGCTGGCTGCGCATCATCGCCCATCTGCCCTGACGGTGGACAGGCGGACCGGTCCGTGTTCCGGTCAGCGTGCAGGTGCAGGGAGCTTCTGGGATGCGGAATTTCATCGGACTGGCGGTCGGCTTGCTGATCCTTGCGTCGTGCGACCGGCCGGAGGTTCCGGCCGAGGCCCCGGCGCCCGCCGCCCCGGCGTTCAGCCACGCCATGACCTCGGATCTGTCCGGCTACTATATGCCGGCCGGCGACGTGCGGATCGGAAAGTGGTCGCTCGACCATGTCTTCGTCGGCCAGGCGACCGATTTCCAGGCCTGGGAGGGCGGGGATCGGAGCGCGACCTTCGGACCCGTGATGCTGCAGTTCGACGACGTCACCAGCCCGATGGTCCAGACCGAGATCGGCGAGGCGCGCAGCGTCACCGCCCGCGTTCTGCCGACGGCCTATGAGGTGACCGACAGCCGCATCCGCTTCGAGGGGCGCTCGCCCGAGCTGGGCGCCGTCCGGTTCGAGGGCATGCTGGACCCGGGCGCCCTGGCGACCTCGCGCCGCAATCTCGGCGATGAGGGCGTGGTGGTCCGGGGCGAGCTCAAGGTCGGAGAGGCGCCGGCCCAGCGCGTGCAGATGCGCTGGTGGGGCGGCGACTAGGCGTCCCGGGATGACAAGGCGGTCTAATCCGCCGAGCGGATATCCAGTTTGAGCCCCATGGCCTCGGCCAGGGCCTTGCCGCGCCGACGGGTCTGTTCGCCCAGCAGCACGTCGGCGTAGCCGTCGGCCGCCGTCAAGATCAGGGCGCCGTCCTTCACCCCCGCCCGGGCGTTGACCAGCAACTGGGGCGCGCGGCCTGACAGATCGCAGGCCAGCCGGATCGCCAGACCCAGGGCGCGGGCGCCCTGTTGCTGGTCCTCGTTGAGCAGGCGGCTGACCGTCTTGGGTTCGGGGGTGGCTGCGCCGCCGCCGTAGCGGGCGTTCACCGCGACGGCCAGATAGGCCCGCTCGGCATGGGTCTGACCCGGAACCGGCGCCCGCAGCACCTGATCGAAGGACAGTTCGACACGATGATCCGGATGCAGACGCGCGCCGATGTCGGCCAGCCGGCAGGCGGCGTCGGCGAGGACGGCGTCACGCTCGCGGTCGAAAACCACGGGGAGGGCGGCGACCAGGGGCGAGATCCAGCCGTTCAGGGCGCCGGGCAGGGTCGGCGAGATGCCCTGACGCGCGCCGAGCGCCGAACACCCCGCCAGCAGCGGGTCGGCCACGGCGACCTCGGGCTCCAGCGCCTCGTACAGCAGCCCCTCGCGCACGCCCCAGGCCGAAAGCACGATCTGCTTCAGGCCGAGCCGCTCGATCAGACCTTCCAGCACCAGGGCCGCATAGGGCAGGGTCTCGGCCCGCTTCTTCGACAGGCCGGGCCATTTGTCGAGCGAGGCCTTCGACGACCGCGCGACCAGTTGCGCGGTGGCGAGCAGGTCCGCCGCGCTGACCTGATACTGGTGCACAATGCGCAGCGGATAGCCGCTGACCGCCATATGCGCCTGGGCCAGGGTGCGCCAGGCGCCGCCGACGGCGTAGAGGGTCGCGGCGGAGAAGTCCTCGACGCCATTGAGACGTTTGGCGATCACGCCGCGCAATCGGTCGGCGTCGAACCCCTTGTCGTCGGCGAGGGCGAAGGGGCCGAGGGGCAGGGTGACGCCGCGCTCGACCGTGCCGTTCGCCAGCCGCACCAGCTCAAGGCTGGAGCCGCCGAGGTCGCCCGCGACCCCGTCGGCATGGGGGATGCCGGCCAGGACGCCGAGGGCGGCGTAGCGGGCCTCTTCCTCGCCGGACAGGACCCGGATGCGCAGGCCGGTCTCGGCGGCGACCTTGTCGCAGAAGTCGGGGCCGTCCTCCGCCTCGCGCACGGCGGCGGTGGCGGCGATGAAGGCCAGGGCGGGCTGGACGCCCTCGATCACCGCGGAGAAGCGTTTGAGGGCGGTGATCGCCTGGGCCGCGCCCTCGACGGACAGCCGTCCGGTGACCGGCATGTCGCGGCCCAGTCCGGCCAGCACCTTTTCGTTGAAGACGGTCCAGATGGCCCGGCCTTCAAGCCGGTACAGCACCAGACGCACCGAGTTGGAGCCGATGTCGATCGCCGCCACGTCGCGGGGCGCGCCGAGGGCCGAGAGCAGGGCTTCGGGCATCAGCGTTTCTTCCGCGACGGCTCATAGCTGAGGTGGCCCGGCAGGGTCTTCACCCGGCGGCCCCGGCCCGACAGGCTGGGATTGGTCATGAAATATTTGTGCGCCGAGAACGGCCGATCCGGATCGGCGGGCGTCACCCGGTGATAGGCGCCGTCGGCCGCCAGAACCCAGCTCTGGGCGTCGTCCTTGAGGTTGGCGACCATGATCTGGTCCAGCACCTGGTCATGCACGGTGGCGTTCAGCACCGGTGTCATCAACTCGACCCGGCGGTCGAGGTTGCGGTTCATCCAGTCGGCCGAGGAGATGTACAGTTTCGCCTTGTCATGCGGCAGGTCGCGGCCGTTGGCGAAGGCGACGATGCGGCTGTGTTCGAGGAAGCGGCCGACGATCGACTTGACGCGGATGTTCTCTGACAGGCCGACCACGCCGGGGCGCAGGCAGCAGATGCCGCGGATGACCAGTTCGATGCGCACGCCCCACTGACTGGCGCGGTACAGGGCGTCGATCACCGCGGGATCGACGAGGGAGTTCATCTTGGCCCAGATGGCCGCAGGCTTGCCCTTGGCCGCCGCCGCCATTTCCTTGCCGATCAGGTCGATCAGCGTGGCCTTCATGTTCAACGGCGAAACCACAAGGGCCTCCAGCTCGTCGGGCTGGGCGTAGCCGGTGATATAGTTGAACACGCGCGAAGCGTCCCGGGCGAGGACGGGGTCGCAGCTGAACAGGCTGAGGTCGGTATAGATCCGCGCCGTCACCGGGTGATAGTTGCCGGTGCCGAAATGGCAGTAGGTCTTCAGCCCCTCGCTCTCGCGGCGGACCACGACGCTGAGCTTGGCGTGGGTCTTGTACTCGACGAAGCCGAAGACGACGTGGACGCCGGCCCGCTCCATGGCCCGGGCCCAGCGCAGGTTGGCCTCCTCGTCGAACCGGGCCTTGATCTCGACCAGGGCGGTGACGTTCTTGCCGTTTTCGGCCGCCTCGATCAGGGCGGCGACGATGGGGCTGTCCTTGGAGGTCCGGTACAGGGTCTGTTTGATGGCCAGGACGTTGGGATCGCGGGCCGCCTGGCGCAGGAACTGGACCACCACGTCGAAGCTCTCGAACGGATGGTGGATCAGCATGTCCTTCTCGCGGACGGCCGCGAAGATGTCGCCGCCGTTGTCGCGGACCCGCTCGGGATAGCGCGGCTCATAGCCCTTGAACTTCAGGTCGGGATGGCCGGCGGCGATGAGATCGGACAGCTGGGCCAGACCCAGCATGCCGGGGACCATGACGATGTCCTGCGGGGCGGCGTCCAGCTGGTCGGTGATGAAGGTGCGCAGGTCGTCCGGCATGGACGCCTCGATCTTGATCCGGACGACCGAGCCCATGCGCCGTTGCTTCAGCGCTTCCTCGAACTCCATGACCAGGTCTTCGGCCTCTTCCTCGATCTCGATGTCGGAGTCGCGGATCAGGCGGAAGACGCCGCGCTCCAGCACGTCGCAGCCGGGAAACAGGTGGTCGATGAAGAGGGTCAGCAGGCTTTCGAGGGTCAGGAAGCGCTTGCGGCCCGGCGTCGAGCGCCCGTCAGTCGCCAGCGGCCAGAACCGCTTCACCTGGGTCGGCACGGGAACGAGGGCGTAGAGGGTGCGGTTGTCCGACCGCCGCTTCAGCTTCAGCGCCAGCGAGAAGCCGAGGTTGGGCAGGAAGGGGAAGGGGTGGGCCGGGTCGATCGCCATCGGCGTCAGCACGGCGAACAGCTGGTTCAGGAACTCGGGCTCGAGCCGCTCGCGCTCGGTCTTGGTGATCCGGGCGGCGTCGACGACATCGATCCCGACGCCCGTCAGCTCCTTGCGAAGCTTGCGCCAGCGGTGCTGCTGCTCGGCCATCAGGGCGCCGGCGGCGACATTGACCTTGTCCAGCTGTTCCGCCGGGGTCAGGCCGTCGGCGGACAGCACCCGCACCCGCTCGCGCACCTGGCCCTTGAGGCCGGCCACGCGGGTCATGAAGAACTCATCGAGGTTGTTGGCCGAGATCGACAGGAAACGCAGCCGCTCCAGCAGCGGGTGGGCCGGGTTGGCGGCCTCTTCCAGCACCCGGCTGTTGAAGGCCAGCCATGAGATTTCGCGGTTGAAGAAGCGGGTCGGCGAGGCCATCAGCGCTTCGGACAGGTGCAACTGCGGCGCGCGCGAGGAGGGGACCTCCTCGCCGGTGGTCGTGTCTTTGATCGCCTCGTCGCTCATGACGCCGGTTCTGACCCGGCGCGGCGATGGCCGCAACCTTGCTGACAACGGAAAACGCCGCCCGATCTCGCGATCGGACGGCGTTTCCTCCCTGTCCGGAGGGGTTACCAGCTCCAGGCGTCGAAGATGACGTCGATGATGTAACCGTCGTACTGGTCGATCAGATAGATGTGGTTGTCGACCAGCACCCAGCGCGTGCCCTCGGGCGGATGGCCGAGGCCGTAGGTGCGCCAGTCGTTCAGCTGATAGCGCCAGAAGATCGACGGCAGGTAGTCGCCGACATGGTAGCGCTGGCCCCAATAGTTGCGCGGCACCTGGTAGTAGCCATAGCCGGGCGCGAAATAGAAGCCGATGCGCAGGCCGGAGTATCCCCGGAAGCGCCGGTCGCTGCGCCACCAGTCGCCGCGATGGCTGCGATTCCAGTTGCGCCGCCACTGATCGCCGTTGAAGCGCTGACGGAACTCCCGGTACTCGCGACGGTCCTGGCGCCGTTCATAGCGGTCCTCGCGGCGATCACGACGGTCGTCCCGCCGGTCATCGCGTCTGTCCCCCCGATCGCCCCGGCGGTCGTCCCGACGATCGTCGCGGCGGTCATCGCGGCGGCCGTCACGATCGGGACGGTTGGGCCAGTTCGGACGATCCGGGCGACCGGCGCCGTCCTGTCCGGGCCGGCCGGGCCTGTCGGGGCGATCCGGCCTGTCGGGCCGATCCGGGCGGTCAGGCCGATCCGGGCGGTCAGGCCGATCAGGTCGGTCAGGCCGGCCCGGGCGGTTTCCACCCCCGTTGTCCTGACCCGGGCGGTCAGGCCGGTCGGGCCGGTCCGGCCGGTCAGGCCGATCGGGCCTTTCCGGGCGAGGACCAAGCAGTCCGGGCCCTGTCGGCCGCTGCGGACCGTCGGGACGATCCGGTCTGTCGGGGCGATCCGGTCTGTCAGGGCGTTCCGGTCTGTCAGGGCGTTCGGGACGATCCGGGCGTTCCGGACGGACCGGACGATCCGGCTGGACCTCGCGTTCGCCGCCGTTCTGGCGCGCGGCGCCGGGGCGTCCGCCGCGGCGTTCTCCGTCCTGGGCCAGGACGGCCAGGGGCGCCATGGCCGGCACGGTGAAGGCCGCAACAGCGACGGCCATCATAAATGAGCGTTTCATTCTCGTATTCTTCCCCGCACGCCCCTGTCAGACGGCTTGCTGTCAAGGTCGCGCCTTCATCATGAACCGTGACTGAACGGATTGTCCGGAAAGCCGGAATTGAAAACGCCCCGCTGACCGGAGTCGGCGGGGCGCAGTTCAGGGACGGGACCGGGCCCTAGTAGACGCCCGACAGAACGCTGGCGATCAGGCCGGTGGCGATGGCGATCAGGACGATGTCATTGCCCGCGTGAACATAGCGATAGCCGCGCGGCGCCGGGCGCAGGCCGTAAACATACGGGTCCCGGACATAGTAGCCGCGGTAGCTGGAGGGCAGATAGTGACCCCGCTGCCAGCGCTGGCCGTAGTAGCGCGGCTCGACGCGATAGTAGCCGTAGCTGGGGGCGTACCAGTAGCCGTTGCGGGCGCCGCGATAGTCGCGGAAGTCGTTGCGGTCGCGCCACCAGTCCCGATTGTTGCGATCCCAGCGCTGGTCGCGGCGGAAGTCGCGACGGTCGTCACGACGTTCCCGGTGGAAGTCACGACGGTCGTCGCGCCGATCCTGGCGGAAGTCGCGACGGTTGTCGTATTCGCCCCGGCGCCAGTCGCGGCGGTCATCGCGGCGCTCCTGACGGAACTCGCGGCGGTCGTCCCGGCGGTCCTCGCGATAGTCGCGCCGGTTCTCGCGGCGGTCGCCGCGGTTCTGGGCCTCGGCCGCCATGGGGGCCGCCATCGCCAGCACCAGTCCGATCGCCGCAGCCTTGGTAAAGCGGTTCATGATCACTCTCCTACTGGGGGGTCGGCGACGGAAAACCGGGTCCGGCCCGTTAATCATGGCTCAAACTCCGTCCGGGCGGATGAACTCTCCCTGAACGCGAATGTCAGGATTGGCGGAGTCGGCATTGCGCGCCGGGGGCGATCCACCCACCTGTGATCCAGCTTCACAGGACGCCCGCATGACCGCTCCGATCGAACTCTGGTACTGGCCCACACCCAACGGCTGGAAGGTCTCCATCGCCCTCGAGGAGATGGGGCTGCCCTATGAGATGAAGCCGGTGAACATCGGCGCGGGCGAGCAGTTCGCCGCGGCCTTCCAGGCGATCAGTCCGAACGGCCGCATGCCGGCCATCGTCGATCCGGACGGGCCGGACGGCCAGCCGCTGTCGATCTTCGAGTCCGGGGCCATCCTGCAATACCTCGGCGTCAAGTCGGGGCAGTTCTATCCGCAGGACCCGCGCGGCAGGGCCGAGGTCGACCAGTGGCTGTTCTGGCAGGTCGGCGGTCTCGGGCCGATGGCGGGCCAGACGCATCATTTCCGGCAGTACGCCCCGGCCATCGTCAAGGACCAGCGCCAGATCGCCTATGGCGTTCGCCGCTATACCGATGAGACCCACCGCCTTTATGGCGTGATGGACCGGCGGCTGGCGGATCGCGACTACCTGGCGGGCGACTATTCCATCGCCGACATGGCGGCCTGGCCGTGGATCCTGCCCGAACTGCAGGGGCAGGACCTTGGCGAGTTTCCTCACCTGAAGGCGTGGATGGCGCGGGTGGGCGCGCGTCCGGCCGTGATCGCCGGGCGAGCGTTGGGCGACGACATGCGCCGAAGCCTCGCGGCGTCGGGCAAGGCGGCCGAGGCGGCGCGCAAGGTCCTGTTCGGACAGCGGGCGCGGTAACCCTTTCCCAACCTCCCGGTCACGTCCCGTTAGCAGGTGTGAATCAGGGATTTCGGAACTATTTCAGAGGTCTGAACAGGGGTTCAGTATTCGGCTCACATGTACTGAAAACGGCCCAAACAGCCGACGCTGTTAACTTTACCTTCAAACCGCGGGTATTTCATCGCGTCTCAGAGGACGGGGCCAGAACGGCGCCGGTTCGGGAGATACGGTGATGAACGCGCAAGAAACCGCGCCGCAAGTCGAAACGCAGGGCCTGCCCCTGCCGACCGCCGACATGAGCGGCGACGATCTGTTCCGTCTGGGCATGATGTATTCGAGCGGCCAGGGCGGTTGCCCCATGGACCGCGTCTCGGCCCATATGATCTTCAACCTGGCCGCCATGAAGGGCAGCATCGAGGCGCGCGTCTATCGCCGCGAGATGAGCCAGGAAATGGAGCAGGACGAGATCGCCGAAGCCCAGAAGGCGGCTCGCCGCTGGATCGACGCGGGCGTGGTGTCGCTGGCCGCCTGAGGATTTTCGTCAGGCGTCGCCGTCAGCGGGCCTGACGCGTGACCCGCACCGCCACCTCGTTGCGGCGCAGCGGCGGCAGGGTCCACGGCGGGTCATAGAACCAGACGACCGGATCGCCGGCGCTGGCCCAGCCGCTGCCGGCGAGCGCGGCGTCCAGTTCGGCCTCCTTCTCGGCGACGGCCCGCGCCGAACCCAGCCCTGAAAAGCGCAGAACCGCATAGGTCTCGGCCGGAACCACGGCCAGAACGACGGCCGGGTCCCGCGGCACGGGCAGGCTGGCCATCGTATATTCCGACGGCATGAAGAACTGGATCGTCCAGCGATCCTGACCCACGGCCTCCTGGGCCACGGGCGCGGTCATGGCGATGCTCTGCGAGCGGCCGGCCGCACTGTCGCCGGACTGGGCGACCGGCGCCGTCATGGCGATGCTGGTCCGGGCGGTGTTTCCCCCGAAAATATAGCCGGCCAGACGCTGGAAGCCGCGATTGCGCGCCGCCTCGCTGGACCCCGTGACCACGGTCTGGGCGGCGATCCGCTCGCCATAGGTGCGGATCTCGACGGCGCCGACGCGCGCCACCTCCGTATAGGCCGGCTCCTCGGTGCCGGAGCGGACGCCGACGGTCGAACAGGCCGTGGTCAGCAGGGCCGCGGCCACGGCGGCGAGTTTCGATTTCATGATCGTGCGGTCCAGGTGTCCAGGGTCAACCCCCTACATGGGGACAGTAGCGACCCTTCGCTCCTGCCCATCTTGTCGCAGACCAACGTTCAGCCTTCGCCGACGCCGATCCCCGCATGGGGCGAGAGGGGCGCGAACCCGGCCGGCGTCCGCGTCATTCGCGCCTGGATGGCGGCCAGAACGTCCGCCGGGTTCCAGATCGAGCCCTGCATCACCGCCGCCCATTCCAGCCCCTCGGCCACCGTGTGGTCGCGCGCATAGGTCACCGCCGCCTTGGAGCCCGAGATCGCCAGCGGCGCCTTGGCCGCGATCGCCTGCGCCATCTCCAGCGCGGCGGCCAACAGGGCGTCGGCGTCCGGCAGGACGGCGTTGACGAAGCCCAGCCGCTCGGCCCGGTCCGCCGTCAGCGACGTGCCCAGATAGGCCAGTTCGCGAACCACCGCCTCGGGCAGGACATGGGGCAGACGCTGCAGGCTGCCGACATCGGCCATCATGCCGATATTGATCTCCTCGATCCGGAAATACGCGCCTTCGGCCGCCAGCCGCAGGTCGCAGGCCGAGACAAGATCAAGCCCGGCCCCGACGCAGGCCCCCTGGACGGCGGCTATCACGGGAAACCGGACCCGCTCGATCCAGCTCAGGGTGTCCTGAAGTTCGCGCGCGGCCTGATGGAAGGCCTGCCGCTCGGCGGGCGTGTCCGTCTGCAGGATGGCGCCGCCCGAGAAAACCGAGATGTCCATGCCCGCGCAGAAATTGCGGCCCTCGCCGGAGATGACCAGCGCCCGGACCTCGCTCGTCGCATCCAGCGCCTTCAGCGCGGGACCGAAGTCGCGCCAGAACGACAGGTCCAGCGCATTGGACGCCTCCGGCCGCGACAGACGCAGATGGGCGACGGGGCCGTCCCGGGTGATCTCGAAGGCCGACATGGGTCTTTCGCTCCTGTGCGGAATCTGCGTCTCTGGCGATCCAAGCGTTTTCTATTGAAACCAACCGGGAGCCAAGTCCGATGTCACTGCAAGGCAAGACGCTGTTCATCACGGGCGCCAGCCGCGGCATCGGCCTGGCCATCGGCCTGAGGGCGGCGCGCGACGGAGCCAATGTGGTCATCGCCGCCAAGACCGCCGAGCCGCACAAACACCTGCCCGGCACCATCTATTCCGCGGCGGCCGAGATCGAGGCCGCCGGCGGCCAGGCCCTGCCGCTGATCGTCGACGTTCGCGACGAGGCCTCGGTGCTGGCGGCGGTCGAGGCCGCGGTCGCCCGGTTCGGCGGCATCGACATCTGCGTCAACAACGCCTCGGCCATCCAGCTGACCGGGACCCTGGCCACCGACATGAAGCGCTATGACCTGATGCATCAGGTCAACGCCCGCGGGACCTTCCTGGTGTCCAAGGCCTGTATTCCCCACCTCAAGCAGGCCGCGAACCCGCACATCCTGGCCCTGTCGCCGCCGCTGGACCTGGCGCCGAAATGGTTCGGTCCGCATGTCGCCTACACCATGGCGAAATACAGCATGAGCCTGGCCATGCTGGGCATGGCGGAGGAGTTCCGCGCCGACGGCATCGCCTGCAACGCCCTGTGGCCGCGCACCGGCATCGCCACCGCCGCCATCGAGTTCGCCCTCACCGGCAAGGCCGGACTGGCCCATTGCCGCACGCCGGAGATCATGGCCGACGCCGCCCACGCCATCTTCACCAGCCCGTCGCGCGAACTGACCGGGCGCTTCCTGATCGACGACAGCTTTCTCTACGAACGGGGCGAGCGCGACTTCGACCGCTACAGCGTCGAGCCCGGCAAGCCCCTGATGCCGGACTTCTTCGTGCCCGCGGACAGCGTGCCGCCGCCGGGGGTTGTAGTCGGTTGAACGGTCGGGCGAGGGTCTTGGGTGGTTAGTGATTAGTGATTAGTGGTTGCTGGGTCAGGCGGCTGTAAGTCCATTCGGCCAGCTGGAGCCGCCTTCAACGCGCAACCGCTGGCCACCAGTTACCCGCTCTTGCGTCGAACCAATGAGCCTGTGAGCGCCACCAGCATCCGGCTGATCTCACCGGACGCGACCAGCAGGGCTTGTGCGTCCGATTGGGGCAGATAGCCGAGACGTTGGGCGAGAAGCAGCTGGGTTTCGGCCTCGGCCAGCGAACCGCGGGCCATGCCGACAAACTGGATGAACTCACCTGTGCTGCGTCGTGCCGCGCCTTCCGCGATGTTCGATGCGACCGAGACGGTGGCTCGCCTGATCTGACTGACAAGCCCGAAGCGTTCGTCCCGCGGCCAATGCGCGGTCGCCTCGTAGATCGCCTCGGCCCAATCCAGCGCCTGCCGCCAGACCTGGAGGTCGCGATAGTTGGTGATGCCTTCGGTCATGACTCTCGCCCGCCTGCGAGGCAAAGCATGTTCCGTATTTGTTCTGTCCGTCAAGTGGAATGGATGTGAGCCAAGTGATTGTGCGTCTGCTCGAAAGTCGTGAGCCGGTGTCAATCACCAACCACTAATCACTAACCACTAGTCACTAACCACCAAGACCGCGCCCCGGCCTCCTAGAACTGCTGATACTGCCCGCCGATGGCGTAGCTGAAGCCCACGGGCAGGGCGTTGCGGAACAGGCTGATGAAATTGGCCACCTCGCCGAGGGTCGAGCGCGGGACGAAGATGATGTCGCCCCGCCGCAGGGCGATGACCTCGCCGCGCCGGGGCCGCAGGTCCGCCGCCCGCATCATGCGCACGCCGCCCGGTCCGCGGCGGATCAGCGCCACCTCGCCCTGTTTGGCGGTCGGCAGGAAGTCGCCGGCCTGGATCACGGCCTGGTAGGCGTCGAGGTCGCCGTTCATCTCGATGACGCCCGGCGTCCGCACCTCGCCGGCGACCCAGACCCGGATCGGCCCCGCCGTCTTCAGGGTGATCTCGACCAGCGGACGCCGCAGATAGGGGGCGAAGGCCGAGGAGGCGTCGGCCTCGACCTCGGCGATGGTGCGGTCCGCGGCCATGATCTGGCCCGCCATCGGCAACGAGATCCGCCCGTCCGGTCCAATCCTCTGCGTGCGCGTCTGTTCCGGCGCGGTCGGGGTGGCGATCTCGATCTCGTCGCCGGGATAGAGGATGTATTCGGGCTCCGTCTCCGTCCAGTCGGCGAAACCGATTTCGGGGAAGGAGGTCCGTCCCGTGTTCTGCACACGCCCGCCGGCGCCGGCCTGCCGCGGCAGGGGCATGCGCGAGCCGTAGTCGTCGCCGCGCAGTCCGGGAACGCCCCCGCAGCCGCTGGCCATCGTCCCGACCCCGACAAGGCCGAGCAGCAACAGGCGGCGGTCGATGGGCATGGGGACTCACTCCACGGAAATCGGTGTCGAGGGCAGGGTCGGCGCTTATGGGTAATCGTTGGTTAACGCGGCTGCGCCAAGGCTGACGCTTCCAGTTCAGTACGATGGAATCAGCCCGCCCCCATGCGCACGACGGCCTACACGACAGTCCGCCCGCGCTACGGCTTCCTGGACGTCGTCGGCCTGCTGTTCCGCGAAACCCTGCTGATGATCCTGATCTTCCTGGCCGTGTTCGCCATCGGCACGGCCCTGGTTCTGACGCTCAAGAAATCCTACACCGCCACCGCCAGCGTCTACGCCGGGGCCGGGCAGGAGTATGTCTACCGGTCGCGGGTCGGGGCGATCGATCCCAGCCAGCCGCTGGAGGCGGACGCCGTCGCCGGGGCGGAGGCGCAGATTCTGGGCAGCCTGACCGTCAAGCGCCGCGCCATTCGCGCCGTGGGAGCCGACACTGTCCTCGGACCCGGCGCGTCCGGCACGCCCGCCGAGAAGGAAACCGCCGCCCTGAAGGCGCTGGACGCCGGCCTCGGCGTCGGCGTCACTCCCGGCAGCGCCATCATCGCCGTCTCCTATGAGTCCGATGACCCGGTCCGCGCGGCCCAGGTGCTGAACGCCGTCATCGACCAGTATCTGGTCCGGCGGCGGCAGGTCTTCCAGGGCTCGGCCACGCCGGCCTATGCGGCCCAGCGCGAGGCGTTCGAGGACGATCTCAACACCGCTGACGCGGCCTACAACGCCTTCCTCGCGTCGAATGATATCGGCGACTTCGCCACCGCCAAGGCGAGTCTGGCCGCCAACTACCAGACCACCCAGGCCGAAGCCCTGTCGCTGCGGGCCCAGCTGAACCAGGCCACCCAGCGGCTGTCGACGCTGGAAGCCCAGCTGTCGCAGCAGCCGGCCGAGGTGGTGCTGCAGCAGGACCTGAACATCTCGGCCCAGGACCAGATCCTGACCCTGCGCACCCAGCGCGAGGCCCTGCTGTCGCGCTATACGCCCGAGGCCCAGCCCGTGCGGGACCTCGACCAGCAGATCGCCGACCTTCAGGCCTATGTGGCCACCGGCACCACGGTCGGCCCCAAGGAGGTCCGCACCGGCCCCAGCGCCATCTTCACCGAGATCGAGACCGCCCGGATCACGGCCGCCGCCGACCGCGATGGTCTGGCCGCCCGGCTGGCCGTGGCCGAGGGCCAGTTGAACCAGCTGCGCGCGCGTCTGGCCGAACTGACCCGGCTGGAATCGACCAACGCCAATCTGGCCGGCAATCGGGAGGTCCTGACGACCCTGGTGCGGGACTTCCAGCAACGCGAGAGCGCCGCCCGCGCCGACAGCGCCCTGGTCGCGGCGGGCGCCGACAACGTCAACGTCATCGAGCGGGCGGAAGCCCCGACCCGCGGCACCAGCCTCAAGGCCCCTCTGCTGGCGGTGGTCTTCCTGTTCGCCGCCTTCACCGCCCTGTGCGTCGGCCTGCTGCGGGTGTTCACGCGGCGCGGCTACGCCACACCGGCCTCGACGGGGCGGACGCTCGATATGCCGGTTCTCGCCGTCGCGCCGATGAAGGCCCGATGATCCCGCCCGTGTTAGCGTAGGAGCCTGTAACCGGGCGCGTAGCGATTCGATGGTCGATCTGACATCCGAAATGGCGGCTCTCTGGGCGGCGCTGGGTCCGGCGCCGGGCCATCGCGGCCGCGTGGTCCAGATCGCCGCGGCGACCTCGGGCGAGGGCGTGTCGACGGTCGCGCGGGAATACGCCCGCCTCGCCGCCGTGCGCGCCCGCCGTCCCGTCTGGCTGATCGACGCCGACCTGGCCCAGCAGGGCCAGATGGAGGCTGTCGCCGCCGAGCCCGACCGGTTCGGCATGCTCGGCAAGGCGGCCATCGCCACCCCCGACGGCTCGATCTTCTTCGCCGTGACGCCGCGCATCATGGACCGGGCGGGCAAGCCCGTGCATCCGGCCCGGCTGATGACGGCGCGGCCCTGTCTCGGCGGACGGCTGTGGGTCACCCGCTTCGCGGCTGAACACCTGCGTTCGGGCCAGCGCGCCGAGGCGGTCAGCGACGCCCGCTACTGGGACGCCCTGCGCAAACACGCCGATACGGTGGTCATCGACGCGCCCGCGGCCGACCGCAGCGACATGGCCATCACCCTGGCGCCCTATGTCGACTCCACCGTCCTGGTCGTGGCGGCCGAAAGCGGGGCGGCCAACGAGCCGCTGATGCTGCGTGACGAGATCGAGGCGGTCGGCGGCAAGATCGCCGGCGTGGTGGTCAATCGCTCGACCTATAATCCGCCGGCCTTTTTGAAGCGGCTGACGGGCTGACGGGCTGACCGGCTGACGCTGAGCGGGCGCGTGTGCGCCCCGACAACCTTGACGCGTCGAGCAAAAAGTGACCTGATTGCGACGGAACGCTCCTGCTCCAGGCCGCTGACCGCGGCTTATGCTCAACGGAGACTGATCATGCGTCGCTTGCTCATTGCTTCCGGCCTAGCCTCCGGCCTTCTGACCCTCGGCGCCTGTGCGACCCTCGGCGAGCCGGTCACCCTGACCATGGCTGAGATGGATCAACGCTGTGCACAACGTGGCGGCATGTTGCAGCCGACGGGCGCGCAGACGGGCCGGGCGCAGGCCGACTATATCTGCCAGGAGGCCATGGCCAGGACCGACAGCGCTGGGCGCAATCAGGCCCGGACGGACCTCGACCGGGCGATCGGTGCGGGGCTCCAGCGCGGCGGCCCTTACGGTCGGTCCAACTAGAGCGGTCAGGACGCGGTGGCGGCCCGGTCCAGTCGGGCGACTTCCCGCGCGCCGTAGAACCGGGGTTCGAACCCCTTCATCCAGAACAGCTTGCCGACGCCGCGCGCGGTACGGTCATACATTTCCGCGCGCTTCGGGCTGGCGATAACAGTCAGGGCGGCCGACGCCATGCCCCAGACGGCGGTCTGGCCCGCCCCGATCACCATCCAGCGCGCCACTGCGGGCCAGTCCTTCGCCGCCGCCGCCGTCTGGCTGGGGCCCTGGCCATAGGCGAAGGCCCGGGCGAGGGCGTAGTCGAGCGTGGCGCGGTGGGCCGGGGCGAACTCTTCCACCCATGCATCCGCCGCCCAGCCGAACCGTCCGCCGCGCGAGGCCAGGGCGGCGAACAGGGCGTCGTCCTCGCCGCCGGCCTGATCCGTGCCGGCATCGAAGGGGGCGGAGCCGGGCAGGGCGGTCGCCCGCACCATCAGCGAATTGCCGCAGCCGTAGGGGTGGGCGATCAGCCCGGTCTGCGCGGGTCCCGCGCGGCCGAAGAACCGCTCCAGCCACGGCTTCAGCCATGGCGCGGCGTCGGGCGCGCGCCCGGTGATGGGGCCGAAGACGGCGTCGGCCCCGGTCTGCGCCTGCGCCTTCAGCAGGGCCGCGAGCCAGCCGGGCGAGGCGGCCTCGTCGTCATCCAGAAAGGCGATCAGCGGGGCCCCCGTCGCCGCCAGTCCGGCGTTGCGGGCGGTGGCGACGCCGGGGCGCGGCGCGTGGACATAGGTCAGGGGCCAGGGCGACTGCAGACGCAGGGTCCCGACGGTCGCCGCGGCCGATCCCGTCGGGTCGTTGTCCACCACCACGATGGCCGAGACCCGTTCGGCGACGCCGGTCTGGGCGAACAGCGAGCGCAGGGCCCGCTCAAGGCTTTCCGGGCGCCGCAGGGTCGGGACGATGACGGCGACGTCCGTCATCAGACGGCGTCCGCATAGAGGGCGGCGCGATACAGGCGCAACGAGAAGGCCCGCGCGCCGACAGGCAGCCAGTCGGTCTCGGCCCCGCGCCGCATCAGCCGCCTCAGCCGGGGCAGGGCCGGCAGCCGCTTCAGCAGGCGCGCGGCCCTGTAGCTGGGATAGGCGGCGACGATGGCCGGATGGCGCTGGACCATGCGGGCGAAATTGGGGGCCGACTGCTCGTATTTGCCAGCCAGCGAGGCGACGGTGTCGAGGCCCATATGGGTGGCGGCGTTGTCGAGGTGGACGACCCGGAAGCGGCGCGACACGCGCATGGCCCACTCCACATCCTCCCAGCCCCAGCCGCTGAAACCGGGGTCGAAGGCCTCGGCCTCGAACACATCGCGGCGGACCAGCAGGTTGGAGGTGTAGACGTATTTCTCGGGCTGTTTCGCCCGCTCCATGTACGGCACGCACTCGGATTTCGCCGCCATCGCCCGGTGAACGGCGAAGCGGGCGTCGGTCGGGGCCTGCAGCAGGGAGAAACCGCCGAAGGCCACCGCCGGATCCTCGCGCGCCGCCAGATCGGCCCAGTCGCGCAGAAACCGGCGGTGGTCGGGCCGCATGTCGCTGTCGAGGAACAGCAGGCTGCCGCCGCGCGCCGCCGAGGCCAGCCGGTTGCGGCCGATGGACCGCCCCTCGTTGGAGGGCAGGGTGATCAGCCGGACGGGCAGGGCCATGGCCTTGATCCGGCCCGCCAGCCGCGCCGTCAGGTCCGGGTCGCGGGTGCCGTCGTCCAGCACCACGATCTCGACCGCGCCGTCGACCGAGGCGGCCTCCTCGTCGAGCAGGTTCAGCAGCTCCGACGGATCGTCGCGCAGAAAGGGGATCAGCACCGAGACGGCCGGTCTGGCGGCCTTCCACGCGGGGCTGTCGGTCATCTTCGCCCGCGCGCTCATGCCGTCGCTCCCCACAGGCCGCGCTGGGCCAGAACTCGCAACGCCACGTCGCGCACCCCGGCGGCGTTCAGCGTCAGGGCGGCGGCGGCATAGACCAGCCCACCGACCCCGGCGTCCAGCATCAGCTCGCCGAAGCCGCCGATCGACGGCAGGCGGGACACGACCAGCGCCATCAGCCCGGTGGCGACGCCGCACCGCGCCAGACTCTCCCACGGGATGGGCAGGGCCACGACGCGGCGGCCGATCAGCCAGGTCGCGATCATGCCGATGCCGAAGCTGGCCGCCGTGGCCCAGGCCGCGCCGATCAGGCCGAAGCGCGGGACGAGGATCAGGTTCAGGACCACGTTCAGCCCCGCCGGAATGGCCATGGCGACCAGCAGCCGCCGGGTCTTCTTGCCGAGGGTGAAGGCCTGACCGAAATAATAGGCCGTCAGGCCGAACAGCAGGGCCGACAGGGCGATCCACGGCGTCACGCTGGCCGCCGCCGAACGCAGCTCCTCGCCGATCAGAACCTCGGACAGGGGCCTCGCCACCAGCGCCACCCCCGCCGCCGCCGGCAGGCCGAGCAGCAGGAAGGTCGACAGTTGCTCGCGCGCCGCGACCTTGAGCCGGTCCAGCCCGCCGCGCTCCAGGGCCATGACCAGCGCCGGCTGACCCGCCGTGCCCAGCCACAGGAACAGGACGTCCAGCGTCCGGTTGGCGATCGAATAGCTGGCGTGATAGGCGCCCACCGCCGCCTCATCCAGATAGATCGCCAGCAGGAAGCGGTCGGTCGAGGCCAGCACCACCGTCAGGGCCAGCGAGGCCGCGATCGGATAGCCGTAGACGGCATAGGACCGCAGACGCCCGCGCTCGGCCGTCCCGCCGTGCGCCTGACGCAGCTCGCCGGGCAGGATGAAGGGCAGGGCGGCCAGCGGGGCCAGGGCCATCCCCAGCAGGGGCGCCGCGCCCCCGGCGCCTCCCAGCGCGAAGGCGACGCCGATAACCAACCCGCCGACGGCCACCGACATGTCCAGATTGGCCGCCCTGGAGACCTCCCCGGCGGCGCGATACCGCTCCTGCGCCAGTTTGACGAAACAACGCACCGGACAACCGGCCAGACCGGCGGCGAGGGCGAATTTCAGCAGCGGATCAGCCGGCCACAGCCACAGCACCAGACCGACGACCGGGATGAAGCCGACGCTCAGCCAGGTCGCGGCGCGATACAGGCTGGCGAAATGGCCGGCGAGGTCGCTGCCCGGCTTGCCCGAGGCCCAGAACCGCGCCATCGCCGCCTCCAGCCAGCTGAAGACGGCGACATGGGCGAGGGTCAGGACCGAGAAGGCGATGGCGTAGCGGCCGAAATCCGCCGGGCTCAGCAGCCGGGTGAACAGGACGATGGCCAGAAAGCCGACGACGCCCTGCACGATATTGGCGGGCAGATACCCCCAGACGCCGCGCCAGAACATCAGCGCCCCCCGGTCATCGAACGGCCGCGCGGTCGCCCAGCAGCACCGGCACGGTGATGGCCATGATCCACAGATCCATCCACAGCGACTGGCGCTCGACATAGTCGATGTCCAGCTGCACCCGGCGGCGCACGTCCTGGGCGGTGTGCAGCGGCCCGCGCGAGCCGTTGACGGCGGCCCAGCCGGTCATGCCGGGCTTGATACGGTGGCGGTGGGCGTAGTCGGCGACCAGGCGGGCGCTCTCGATATGGCCGGTCTTCATGCCGATGGCGTGGGGGCGGGGGCCGACCAGCGACATCTCGCCGGCGACGACGTTCAGCAACTGCGGCAGTTCGTCGAGGCTGGTCTTGCGGATAAATTTGCCGATGCGGGTGACGCGGTCGTCGTCATGGGTCACCTGGCGGCTGGCCGTGGCGTCGGCGGCCTCCTGCTTCATCGAGCGGAATTTCCACACCACGATCTCCTCGTGGTTGAAGCCGTGACGGCGCTGGCGGAAGAAGATCGGGCCCGGGCTGTCCAGCCGGATGGCCAGGGCGATCACCGCCATGACAGGCGCCAGCAGGAGCAGGGCGATCAGACCGAGGATCAGGTCCTGAAGCCGTTTGTTGAAGGCCCGGCGATCGTCGTCGACCGGACCCTGCACATCCGCCAGAGGCGCGGCGGCCAGCCGGTCCAGCGCGGAGCGGGTCTCGGCCTCGCCGTCGGGTTGGACCAGCAGGGTGACCTCATGCGGCAGGGTGCGCAGCGTGGCGTTCAGCTCGCGCACCCGCGCCTCGGCCCGGGGGTCGATGGCCAGCACGATGCGATCGACATAGGGCGTCATCTTGTGGGTCAGCAGGTCGGCGGCCGTGCCCAGCACCGGCACCCCCTCGATGGCCCGCGGGCTGCGCGCCATCCGGTCGTCGAAAATGCCCAGCACATTGAGGTCGCGCCGCTTCAGGGCCTCGCGGATCAGGCTCTCGGCGTGCCGGGTCGCCCCGACCAGCACGATATTGGGGGTCAGGGCGCCTGAACCGCGCCACCGCCCGACCAGATCGCTCCAGCCGATGTGCAGGGCGTTGAGGGTGATCAGCACCAGCCCGGCCCAGATCAGATAGGCCGACACCTGGGCCTCGGCCCCGCGCAGGAGCCAGCCCGCCGCGAGGGCGGCGACCGCGCCCGCCAGCACCATGGCGGCGACGGCGGCCAGATGCCGGGCGGTCTTCTGGCCCCGCGCGAACCGGTACCGGCCGAGAGAGCGCATCAGCCCCAGCACGACGACCGCGCCGAGCAGGAAGGGCAGGACCCGCGACACCTCGGTGTGGATCAGGGCGCCCGGCGCCGCGGCCCAGGCGCAGAGCAGGCTCACCCCGATCACCGCCAGGGTGTCGAAGGCGCGGAAATAATGGGCCGCCAGCCGCGAGGCGTGGCGCTGGCGCGCATTGAGCCAGACCTCAGGGCGGAAGGGGCCACGGCGGGCCGCGCCCCCGGCGCCGGCGTCCGGCGGCGCGGATACAGCGGCCGCGGCGAGGGCCTGAAGGCCCGGCGCGTCCATGACGTCCATCCCTGACCGGTCGGCGTCGAACGAATGGCGGCGGGCGGCTTCGGTCATGGGTCTCGCGGCGGGAGAGTTCCTATCCACCATGCACGTCCGCCCTCACTGTCCCGTTAACGCGCCGCGTCCGGGGACGCCAATCACGCAGGCCCCCGCGTCTTGACCGTTGCGCCCGCCAGAATGCTCGGCTAATCACGCCGCCTGCCGGAGACGTGGCCGAGTGGCTTAAGGCAACGGTTTGCTAAATCGTCGTACCCTGTAAGGGGTACCCAGGGTTCGAATCCCTGCGTCTCCGCCATCCTGCTTCGCGCTGACGCGCTTCGCAGGACGGGCGTCCCGCTACAGCCCCAGCGGTCCCAGCATCCAGGTCAGCCAGATCCCCGCCGCGAGACAGGGTCCGAAGGGCATCCGGTCGGTCGCCGAAACCCGCTTGCCGACCAGCAGCCGGGCCGCGACCAGGCTGAGGCCGGCGGCCGAGGCCCAGAGCAGGACGCTGGGCAGACCGATCCAGCCGACCCAGGCGCCGCCGGCCGCCAGCAGGATGGGATCGCCGTCGCCGAGGCCGTCCCGCCCGCGCAGGCCGCGATAGGCGAGGGCCAGCAGCCACAGGCCGGCGAAGCCCGCGGCGGCCCCGATCAGGGCGTCGATCGGCGCGGTCTGGTCCAGCACCATGGCGGCCAGTCCCCCTGTCGCCAGCAAGGGCAGGGTCAGCCGGTCGGGCAGGCGGAAATGCTCGCCGTCGATCACCGCGATCAGCAACAGCTGCCAGCCGAGCAGGGCGGTCAGGACGGCGTCCAGCGGCGTGGCCCGGACCAGGGCGGCCCAGACCCCGATGGCCGCGGCGGCCAGCGCCATGAGGGCGTGGCGGCGCGGGCCGGGGGACGCCCCGGCGACGCCATCGGGCAGGCGCAGGCTGACGCGGCCCAGACCGACGCCCGCGGCCAGGCCGGCGGCGCCCAGCAGGAAAGCAAGAATCGCTGGCGTCACCGTCCGACCTTTCCAGAAGGGAGCCGCTGTCCCGGGGCCCCTGGTCCGCGACCGTCTAGCCCGGACCGGACCGTCGGGCCATCACCCCCGGGCCCCGCCCGCGGCGATCTTCCGGAACAGGGATACATGACGACCGTTCGGGAGTATGATGCGACGGTGTGACGACAGATGTCGGATTGGGTCATGATATCACTGCTGCTCGCCCTGGGCCTGAGCCAGGTCCCTGACGCCGCTCCGGCTCCGGCCGCTCCGGCGACCCAGACCGCGCCGGCGAGGTTGCAGTCCTGCGAGACCACGCCGGCCGGCTGGGTCTGCAACTACCGCATGCCGGATGTGATCCTGCACGGGGTGCCGGCGGGCACCGTGGTGCTGAGCGAAGCGCCCGCCATCGCCGTGCCCGTACCGCCGACCGTCACGCCGCCGCCGTCCCCCGAGATCTCCACCGCCGAGGCGGATCGTCAGGCGCGGCTGATCGCGCGCTGCGCCGACGCCTCATGGCTGTCCCTGTGCCTGCCGGGCGACCGGCGCGAGGCCCGGATCCTGCGCGACGCCGCCGACGCCCGCGCGGCCCTGCGGGCCGAGGTTACGCGGCTGTTGAGCGAGGACCGTTGCGACGAGGCCGTGCGGGCGGCCCTGGCCGGCGCCGACATGACTCTGGCCTGGGAGGCGCGCAGCTTTTGCGCCCAGGCGCCGGCCGCCGCGTCCGCCGAGACGGCCGCCGTCCCGAACTGATCGTCTGATCGACAGCAAGAAGGCCCGCGGCCAAACGGCGGCGGGCCTTCTGTCATTGCGGGCGGAGACACCGGCCGGACCCTGTCCGGCCGGTGCTGGACCCGGGTTTAGCCGCGTTCGCCGTCGCCGCGACGGCCGGGGGCGACCGCTTCGCAGTCGCGACCGTCCGGGCAGCCCTCGAAATGGATTTCCGGCGGCTCGACGATCACGTCGGACGGACGGACATGGACCTCGGGCGCGCGCAGATAGATCTGCGGAGCCTGGATGCGGATCGGGGGCGCCTCGACATAGATCGGCGGGCCCTGGATATCGATGCGGCCCGAGGCGATGGTCACCGGCCGGCCGCGGATGCGGATGCCGGGCCCGCCGGCGCGGACAACGTGCCACGGCGTGGAGGGATTGTAGAAATTGACCTCGTAGTCACACAGGCAGACCCCGTAGCCGTCCCGGGGGCCCCCGTCACGACAGGGCGGAGGCGGCGATGCATGGCGATCCTGGGCGACGGTGGCGCCGGTGCTTGCGGCCGTGGCCAGCAATGCGCCGACAGCGGCGATGATGATGTGTTTCACTTGAGCTCCCCAAATCCAGTCGTCGACAAGGTCCCTGAACAACCCCTTAGCCGGGGACCGGAGTATCATCGTTATGGTAACCTTAACCGGTTGGCAAGGCGACGGTTCCGGATCGATGACCGGAACCCGGCGACGGCTGACGCACTTGCCCCGGTTGGGCGAGTTATTCGCTTTGTAGGGGAAATTCCGGGGGTTGCGGCCGGATATTTCGCCCGGGACGGCGGGGCGCGCTGTGAAATGTCTCGGCAACTTGACCTCGCGTGACCTTGGCAGCCGCCCGGGCGCGGTCTAGGTCGATGCCTCAATCCGATCATCGGGCGACCGGCGATCCAGCTCAACGGGAGAAGCACGCATGGCCGACCTGGCCCAGGTTACCGAACACATCCGCGGCGCGGTGGGCGACAACTCCGGTCTGGGCAAGACCGTGAAGATCGACCTGGGCGACAGCGGCAAGATCTACATCGACGGCGCCTCGGTCCCGAACTCGGTGACCAACGAGGACAAGCCCGCCGACGCGACCGTCTCGATCAGCTGGGACGACTTCATGGCCCTGTCGAACGGCCAGCTCGATCCGATGATGGCCTTCATGCAGGGCAAGCTGAAGATCGCGGGCGACATGATGATCGCCCAGAAGCTGGCCCCGCTGCTGAAGCGCTGAGTGTGATCTGAAGCAAGGTATTCCGCGGCGCGATCCCCCAGAGGGATCGCGCCGTTTTCTTTTCCGGAGCAAAACCATGGAATTTCGCCACAGCGACAGGGCCCGGCACTGGCAGGAACGGCTGAAGCGGTTCCTCGACGATCATGTGCTGCCGCGCGAGGCGGAATACCGCGCCCAGGTCCGCGAGAACCCCCGGCGCCAGCCGCCGGTCATGGAGGAGATGAAGGCGAAGGCCCGCGAGGCCGGCCTGTGGAACATGTTCCTGCCGGGCGATCACGGCGCGGGGCTGACCAACCTGGAATACGCCCCCCTGGCCGAACTGATGGGCCGCCATCTGTGGTCGGCCGAGGTGTTCAACTGCAACGCCCCCGACACCGGCAATATGGAAGTGCTCCATATGTACGGGAACGAGGCCCAGCAGGCGAAATGGCTCAGGCCCCTGATGGCCGGCGAGATCCGCTCGGCCTTCCTGATGACGGAGCCCGAGGTCGCCTCCTCGGACGCCACCAACATCCAGACCCGGATCGAGCGCGACGGCGACCACTATGTGATCAACGGCCGCAAATGGTGGTCGACCAACATGGCCCACCCGAACGTCGCGGTGACCATCGTCATGGGCAAGACCGACCCCGACGCCTCGGTCCACACCCAGCAGTCGCAGATCATCGTCCCCGTCGACACGCCCGGCTTCCGCGTCGAGCGGATGCTGTCGGTGTTCGGCTATGACGAACTGCCGATCGGCCACGCCGAGGTGGTGCTGGAGAACGTCCGCGTCCCGGTCGAGAACCTGATCGCCGGCGAGGGCCGCGGCTTCGAGATCGCGCAAGGGCGCCTCGGGCCGGGCCGGATCCACCACTGCATGCGCGTTATCGGCATGACCGAACGGGCGCTGGAGCTGATGGTCCAGCGGCTGCTGTCCCGCACCGCCTTCCGCAAGTCGCTGGCCGAGCACTCGGTCTGGGAACAGCGCGTCGGCGAGGCCCGCACCAATATCGAAATGTGCCGCCTGCTGGTGCTCAAGGCCGCCTGGATGATGGACGAGGCGGGCGCGAAAAACGCCAAGTCCGAGATCGCCCAGATCAAGGTCGCCGCCCCGCGCATGGCGCTGCAGGTCATCGACGACGCCATCCAGGCCTATGGCGGCGCCGGCGTCTCGGCCGACACGCCCCTGGCCGAGATGTACGCCATGGTCCGCACCCTGCGCATCGCCGACGGCCCCGACGAGGTCCACAACCGGACCGTGGCGCGGCTGGAGTATGCGAAACACGGCGGCCGGGGCGGGTAGAACCGTCTCCTCCCCATCTTCGATGGGGAGGGGGACCGCGCGAAGCGTGGTGGAGGGGTGGAGCCTGATCGCATGCCATCAGGCTCCGGCGCCGCGACCGTGGCTCACCGCCCCTCCGTCACGCTCAGGTTGCTCCGCCCGTCCCTCCGTGCAAGCCTCGCCACCTTGGGGGAGATCACCATGCTGAACCGTCTGGCCGCCGCCGCGCTCGCGCTCGCGACGCCCGCCTTCGCCGACACACTGGTGGTCACCGCCGCCCGGATGGTCGATGTCGAGCGGGGTCGGTATGTCGACAACCCCGTGGTCGTGGTCACCGATGGCCGGATCACCTCGGTCGGGACCGCCGTCCCCGCCGATCTGCCGGCCGACGCCCGCCGGCTCGACCTGCCCGGCCTGACCCTGTTGCCGGGCCTGATCGACATGCACGTCCACCTGGCATCGACGCCCTATGTCTCGGGCTGGAACGAACTCGACTACGCCGACGACTTCGGCGCCATCCTGCAGGTCGGCCACGCGCGCGCCAATCTGATGGCGGGCTTCACCACGGTCAGGAACCTCGGCGGTCCCGACTTCGCCGATGTCGCCCTGCGCCAGGCCATCGACGGCGGCTTTGTCGAGGGACCGCGGGTCATCCCCGCCGGCGCCTCCTTCGGCGCCACGGGCGGACATTGCGACCATACCGGCCTGCCACGCTCCATGGAGGCCGCCAATGACTTCAACGCCGACAGTGTCGACGAGGCGCGCCGCAGCGTCCGCGAGGTGCGCAAATACGGCGCCCAGGTGATCAAGGTCTGCGCCACCGGCGGCGTCTTCTCGCGCAACACCGAACCGGGCCAGCAGCAGATGACCCTGGCCGAGCTGACCGCCGTGGCGGACGAGGCGCATATGTGGGGCCTGCGGGTCGCCGCCCACGCCCACGGCGCCTCGGGCATCCGCGACGCCATCCGCGCCGGCATCGACACGATTGAACACGCCTCCCTGATCGACGCCGAGGGCATCCGCCTGGCGGTCCAGCACGGGACCTGGCTGTCGATGGACATCTACAACACCGACTTCACCCAGGAGACGGGCACGCAGTTCGGCACGACCGAGGATAATCTGCGCAAGGACCGGGAAATCGGCCAGCTGCAACGCGACAATTTCCGCGCCGCCCACCGCGCCGGCGCGCGGATGGTGTTCGGCAGCGACGCCGCCATCTATCCGCACGGCCAGAACGCCCGGCAGTTCGCCGTCATGGTCGAATACGGCATGACCCCCGCCGAGGCGATCCGCGCCGCCACCTGGAACGCCGCCCAGGCCCTGGGGCGGGAGCGCGACGTCGGCGCCATCGTCGAGGGCCGCTACGGCGACCTGATCGCGGTGTCGGGCGATCCGCTGGCGGATGTGCGGAGGCTCGAGACGGTGCCCGTGGTCATCAAGGGCGGAGCGGTGGTTCGCGACGCGCGCTGAGGCCTCAGCCGATGTAGATCCGGGGAACCCGGGCGGTGATGGCGCTGAGCAATTCGTAGCCGATCGTGCCGGCCGCCGCGCCCGCGTCATCCAGCATCCGGTTGGCGCCGAACAGCTCGACCCGGTCGCCGACGGCGAGGTCCAGCCCGGTCACATCGACGGCGCAGGCGTCCATCGACACCCGCCCCACGATCGGCCGCATCTCTCCCGCCGCGAAGACCTGGCCGCGCGGGCTGTAGCTGCGCAGCACGCCGTCGGCGTAACCGGCCGCGCAGGTGGCGATCCGGGTCGGCCGCGTCGCCGTGAAACCGCGCGAGTAGCCGACGGTTTCGCCGGCGGGCACCTCATGCAGCTGGAGCACCTCGGCCGTCAGGGTCGCGACGGTGCGGATGCGGTCATCCGGCCGCCCCTCGGGCCCGCCGCCGTAAAGGCAGATGCCGGGCCGGGTGGCGTCGAAGGCATAGTCGGGGCCGAGAAAGACGCCGCCGGAGTTGGCGAAGGACCGCAGCGCGCCGGGGTAGCGGGCCGCCGCCGCCGCGAAGGCGTCCCGCTGGCGCCCGTTCATCGCCTCATGCGGATCGTCGGCGCAGGCGAGGTGGCTCAACACCAGTTCCAGTCCCTCGAACGACTCCGGCGCCGCCTCGATCCGGAAGCCCAGCCGGTTCATGCCGGTATCGATCTGGATGCCGCAGCCCCCGCCGCCCGCCGCCCGCCATTCCGCCAGCTGGGCGTCGGCGTTCAGCACGGGGCGCAGACCGGCGGCCCTGAGCCGCGGCGCGCGTCCGGGCAGGCAGCCGTCCAGCACATAGATCGCCGGCTCGGGCCCCAGGGCGGTGCGCAACCGTTCGCCCTCGCCCGTCCGCGCCACGAAAAAGGTCCGCGCGCCTTCCGCCATCAGCCGCCGCGAACAGGCTTCGGCGCCCAGCCCGTAGCTGTCGGCCTTGACCACCGGATGCACAGGGACGCCGCCGATCGCTTCAAGCGTGCGGAAATTGGCGGCGAGCGCGTTCAGGTCGACGGTAAGGGTGGCGGGCGCCGGCATCCCGCCATCTATGGCGACCCGCTTGTGCGATGCAACACGCTACGCCTGGAGCCGGACGAAAGCCTCCCCGTCGGCGTCGAACAGATGCGCCTGGTCGGCGGGCACGCGCAGGCTCAGCGTCTCGCCCGTCGAGGGCCTGACATCGCCGGGCAGGAGCACCGTCACCGGCGCCTCGCCCGCCGTCAGATAGGCATAGGTCGCATGGCCCAGGGTCTCGACGAAGGTGACCCGGGCCGAGACCGCATCGCCCTTGCCGGCCGTTGTCAGATGCTCGGGGCGGATGCCCAGCGTGACCTTGTCGCCGGCCGTGGCCCGGGACGCATCGACGGCGACCTCCAGCGTCTCGCCCGCGGTCGTCCGGACCGTGGCGCCCGTCGCCGTCGCGGAGACGATCTCGGCCGGAAGGAGGTTCATCTTCGGACTGCCGATGAACTCGGCCACGAACAGGTTGCGGGGCCGCTCGTACAGATCCATCGGCTTGCCGACCTGTTCGACGATCCCGCCGTGCAGGACCACGATCCGGTCGGCCAGGGTCATGGCCTCGACCTGGTCGTGGGTGACATAAACCATGGTCGTCTTCAGCCGCTCATGCAGGCTGGCGAACTCATAGCGCATCCGCACCCGCAGGGCGGCGTCGAGGTTGGACAGGGGCTCGTCGAACAGGAACACCTGCGGCTCGCGCACGATGGCCCGGCCGATGGCGACGCGCTGCCGCTGGCCGCCGGACAGGGCCTTGGGCTTGCGCTCCAGCAGGTCGGTGATGTTCAGCGTCTCGGCGGCGCCGCGCACCCGCCGGTCGATCTCGGCCTTGTCCGCCTTGGCCAGCTTCAGGCCGAAGGCCATGTTCTCGTAGACGCTCATGTGCGGATACAGGGCGTAGGACTGGAACACCATGGCGATGCCCCGGTCGGACGGGCCCAGGTCGTTGACGACCTTGCCGCCAATGGCGATGTCGCCGCCGGTCGCCTCTTCCAGACCCGCGATCGTGCGCAGCAGGGTGGACTTGCCGCAGCCGGACGGGCCGACGAAGACCACGAACTCGCCGTCCGCGATCTCCAGATCGATGCCCTTCAGAACCTCGGTGGTCCCGAAGCTCTTGGTCACGCCGGTCAGCCGGACGTCCGCCATATGTTTCCTGCCCGCAGCTTCTGGGTTGGCCTGCCGCGCTTCGCGCTGTTTGAGGCCGTGCTTTGCGGTCACCGTAAACGGTTACAGGGACGGATCAATCCTCGCGATGAGAGAGCCGGGCAGGGCCTAGCGAGGCCCCTTGGCCTTGTACGGCGCTCTCGGCGCCGCCGGCTTGCCGCGCGCGTCCTTGGCGGCCCACGGACGATCGCCGCCCTTGGGCTTGCCCTTCCACGGCTTGTCGCCCGCGGTCGCCGGAGCGGCCTCGGCGTCGGAGCGCGGGGTCCACGGCGTCTTGCCCTCGACCGGGGGCTTCTTCACCCACGGCTTCTTGCCCTCGGGCGTCGGGTCGTTCGGCGTGCGCTTGACCCAGGGCTTCTTGCCTTCGGCGGCCGGGGCGGCGTCGTCACGCTTCACCCAGGGCTTCTTCTCCCCCTGCGGACGGTCCTCGCGGGCCTTCCAGGCGGGCTTGTCGGCGGCGTCCTCGCGCTTGACCCACGGCTTCTTCTGCGCCGGAGCGGCGTCGTCGCGTTTGACCCACGGCTTCTTCGCGCCCTCGGGACGATCCTCGCGCGGCTTCCAGGCGGGCTTGTCGCCGCCCTCCTCGCGGGCCTTCCACGGCTTCTTCTCGGGCCGGTCGCCGCCCGCGCCGGGCTTCTTGTCCCAGCGGCTGACCGGCTTCTCGGACGGACCGGGCTTCACGGCCGGATCGATCTTGACGCCGTCCTCCAGCCCCTGGGCGATGGCGGCCTCGAACTTGGCCTGCATCTCCAGGGTGATCTCGAACTTGGTCTCGCGCTCGAAGATCTTGATCGAGCCGATGTCCTTCTTGGTCACATGGCCGACGCGGCAGATCGTCGGCATCAGCCATTTGGGATCGGCGTTCTTGTCGCGGCCGATGTTGATCCGGTACCAGACCATGTCGCCGCCGCGGGCGAAGTCCGTGTACGGCACGTCGGCCTGGCCCTTGTCGTTCTTGCCGGTGGCCTGCTGACGCTTCATCCGCTCGTCGTCATAGACGTCTTCCGGCGCCGGCAGCTTCTGCTGGTACAGGCGGATCAGGGCGGCGGCGACCTGTTCGGGCGTGGTCTTCTCCAGCAACTGCCGGCCCAGGGCCAGCATGTCCTCGTCCTCGACCGGGGCGGTCAGGACGGGGTCGGCCAGCATCCGCTTGCGGTCGTTCTCGAGGATCATCTCGGCCGAGGGCGGTCCCGACCATTCGGCGGTGATCGAGGCCGACTGCAGCATCAGCTCGACCTTGCGGCGCCGCGTATAGCTGACCAGCAGGACCGAGACGCCCTTCTTGCCGGCCCGGCCGGTGCGGCCCGAGCGGTGCAGCAGGCCGGCCTTGTTGACCGGGATCTCGGCGTGGATGACCAGCCCCAGATCGGGCAGGTCGAGGCCGCGCGCGGCCACGTCGGTGGCGACGCAGACGCGGGCATGGCCGTCGCGCAGCGCCTGCAGCGCCTCGGACCGCTGGCTCTGGGTCAGTTCGCCCGACAGGCCGACGACCGAGAAGCCGCGCTCGCGCAGGCTGGACGTCAGATGCTTCACCCGCTCGCGGGTGTTGGCGAACACCAGCGCCCCGGGGGCCTCGAAATAGCGCAGCACATTGACGACCGCGAGCTCGACCTCGTTCGGGGCGACGCGGATCGCCTTGTATTCGATGTCGGCGTGGGACTTGTTGCCGGCGACCGTGTCGATCCGCAGCGCGTCCTGCTGATAGGTCTTGGCCAGTTGCACGATGTCGCGCGCCAGGGTGGCCGAGAACATCAGCGTGCGGCGCTCGGCCGGGGCGGTCTCGAGGATGAAGGTCAGGTCCTCGTGGAAGCCCATGTCCAGCATTTCGTCGGCTTCATCCAGCACAACGGCCTTGAGGGTGGTCAGGTCCAGCGAGCCGCGCTCGAGGTGGTCGCGCAGGCGGCCGGGGGTGCCGACGACGATGTGGCAGCCGCGATTCAGCGCCTGACGTTCGACCTTGGGATCCATGCCGCCGACGCAGGAGACGATCCGCGCCCCGGTCTGGGCGTAGAGCCACTGAAGTTCATTCGAGACCTGCAGCGCCAGTTCGCGCGTCGGCGCGATGACCAGGGCCACCGGCGCGCCGAACTCGGCGAATTTCTCGGCCTCGCCCAGCAGGGTGGGGGCGAGCGCGAGGCCGAAGGCGACGGTCTTGCCGGAGCCGGTCTGGGCGCTGACCAGCAGGTCGCGGCCCTGTTCGGCCTCCAGCACGGCGGATTGCACCGGCGTGGGCTCGGCATAGCCGCGTTCGGAAAGGGCGCGGTCAAGCGCGGGATGACTGGCGGGGAAGGGCATGGGCGGTCCAATAGCACGATTCAGCGCGCGAACGGTCGGCGCGGAAGGCGGCGGACGGCGGCCTCTAGGGGGAAATAACGGCGGAATGGTGAAAGCCGCCAAATTAAGGCCCGGCGTCCCGGGCGATCCGGGCCGGCTTTACGAATTGGAGAGCCTGACGATGCATACTGGCCCGGTTCAGACAGGTGTTCTCCCATGTTCGTGCTTCGCGCCGCCGGCTCAACGCTCCTGGTCTACGCCCTGTTCAACGCCGCCTTCGGCCTGAACCGGCAGGAGCTGCCGTGGCTGATTTCGGCCGTCCTGCTGACCATCGGCGGGGTGGCTCTGCTGGTGGCGCAGCCGTGGTCGCGGGTGGTGGTGCTGGCGTCCGCCGCCGCGGCCGCCGCGGTCGGGGCGATCAGTCAGTACAGGACTGCCCACGACGTCGCCATCAGCCTGGAATCGGCGACGGTCGCCTGGGCGCTGTGGGCCGCCCTGTGGCTGGCGACGGCCTACATCGGCTCCAAATATCTGTCGGACAAGGGCGTGGCCATCGCGGAGCTGCAGGGCGCCGAAGCCTAGTCGCCGACACGGTCGATTAAGGCTCTTGCTGTAGGACCGTCAGGCCGGTTCGCGGGGTTGACCGGTGTGTCTGGAAGAATGCTGTGAACGGCTGCTCATTCATCCCGAACGTGACCATCGCCGGCCCGGGGGTCGCGCCATGACGGACGTCGTCAAGCTGCTGCGCGAGTCCGGCGGGTCAATCGCGCTGAGATTCGCCTTCGTCGGCCCGGCGATCTTCCTGCTGGCCGTCGGCGGCGTTGATCTGCTGGCGGTGAACCGGTCGCAGGACCGGCTCCAGAGCATCGCTGACGGCGCGGCCGCGGCCGGCGCCGGGGGCGCCGACGTTGCCGCAGCCCGATCGCGCGCGGCCGAATTCGTCGCCGGGGAAATGCGCCAGTGGCCGGGCGCCCCGGCCTATGAGGCCGACTATGAGATCGTCGAACAGGCCGGCCGGCGACAGCTTCGGGTCGTCCTGCGCGGCCACCGCCCGTCCTTCCTCGCCAACATGCTGCCGCCCGGCGGCTGGCATTTCACCGGCGAGTCCCGCCCGACGTCGATCTGAGATGAGGCCTGACCCGTCGGCGTCTCGCGCCTGACGGGATGGTGGATGCGACAGGGACCGAACCGGTGACCCCCTCGGTGTGAAGGGCCTCAAAGGCAATTTCAGGGCTTTTCAGGACTGTGCATAACTCGATAAATTACTGAAATTATGGATTTTAAAATTTCAGTGCTTTTCTTGCTTTTTCACAGAATTCTGCATTTGGCGCCCCACCAGCGCCCCAGGAAATGCTAGTTTGGGAGGCGCTTGATTTGCAGCGCAGGCGCGAGGAGAGCGCATTGTGGCCCGCCTTCTGCTTACCACAGATCGTCAGATCTCGGGTCTGAAACCCGCTGACAAAGTCTACGAGATCGGGATCGGTGGCAGCCCGGGACTGGGAGTTCGCGTCTTCCCCACCGGGTTGAGGCAGTTCGAGTTCCGCTATGTCGCCGCGAACGGAACGAGGCGGCGTCTTTGCTTGGGCGCCTATCCCGACCTTTCTCTCGCCGAGGCCCGGTCGAAGGTCGCGGGATTGCGGATCGCGGTCGTGGACGGCGGGGATCCTGTCGCCGAAAAGGCCGCCGCCCGCGAACGCGCGCGGACCGGCGAAACCCTCGACGAACTCGCCGAGGCCTACTGGCAGGCGGCCACGATGGGACTCCACGGAGGCCGCCGGCGGCCGAAGCGGGAGGTCACCCTCAGCAACGAACGTCAGATGTGGCGAAACCACATTCAGCCTCGTCTGGGCGCGCGGCCGTTCACGGAACTCCGGCGTGCCGACATCAAGGTCTTCATGCGGACCCTGGTTACCGAGAGCGGGCTGGCGGCGGCCAGCGTGGCCTCGATCGGCTCGGTGCTGCACGCCGTTTTGGGGTTCGCCGTGCTCGAGGAGCGGATCGAAGCCAATCCAGCGCTCGGGCTGGCCAGACCGCTGGCCCTCACCTCGCGCGAGCGCATGTTCGATGACGCGGCCTTGAAGACGCTCTGGAACGCCGCGTCCGAAGCGTCCGTGCGCCGGGCGCCGGGCGAGAAGACCGCCGGGATTCATGCCCGTCTCGAGCCTGAGATGGGCCTGGCCATCCAGCTGTTGATGCTGACGCTGACCCGGCGCAACGAGGTCGCCGGCGCCCGAAAGACGGAGTTCGACCGAACGGCGAAGATTTGGACCATCCCGTCGGAGCGGGCCAAGGCCAAACATCAGCACGTCGTCCCCTTGGGAACCGACGCGCTTGAGGTGCTGGAGGTCGCCTGGACGCTTGATCCCGGCAGCCCCTACCTCTTTCCATCGGCCCGATCTCCGGGCCAGCACCTGGATCCGCACGCCATCACACGCGCGTTCGCCCGGACCTGCGCGCGCAGGAAGCTGGCGGTGGGGTCGCCACATGACGTCCGGCGATCCGGAGCGACGGCGCTCACGGGGCGCTACGGCGTCAGCCGGTTCGTCGTCGGGCTGGTGCTCGGGCATACGCCCAATGAAGGCGCGGCGGTCACCAGCGTCTACGACCGGCACACCTATGTGCCGGAGAAGCGTGCGGCGCTGGAGCTTTGGGCGAACCATCTCGTCCGGCCCGGTAATGCGATCACGGCGCCGAGCGCGCTGCCGGACCCTGTGGCCGGTACGCATGTGGATGAGGCCAAGGCCCGCGCGCTTGCCCTGTGCCAGAAGGGGGAGTTGCACGAGGCGGTGCTCTCGATCTGCATGGACCTCTCGCGCCATCCGGACACCGCCAGCTCTCATCTGACGATCCTGGGCAAGGTCGGCCTCGAACGGGCCGCAGCAGGATCGCGACCGCAAGTGGAAGACTGGATCAGTGGGTTCCGCTAGACATTGGCAGACGGTCACGGACACGGTCTTGTTTTACGGAGTGAGCCTGGCGACGCTCCTCCGACGTGACGTCATGAGTCCGCCCTCCGTCCGGTCATGCCCCGCCGCGCACAGATCATGATCGTGCAACACCTCGATCACCTTGCAGGCGGACACCCGGCCGCCGGCGCATTCGGCGGTCATGCGCTTCAACTCTGTCCGCAAGGCTTGGAGTTGGGCGATCTTCTCGCTGACATCCACGAGATGCCGCTCCGCGATGGCGTTGGCCTCGCCGCAGGGCCGGTCCGGATGATCGGAGAGATCGAGCAGGGACCGGATGGCGTCCAGATCGAAGCCCAGCTGGCGCGCATGGCGGATGAACGATAGGCGCTGCAGGGCGGCGGCGTCATAGAGGCGGCGGTCGCTCGCGGTCCGGGGCGGCTCGGGCAGGAGGCCGATCTGTTCGTAGAACCGGATGGTCGGAATCTTGACGCCCGTCGCGGCCGACAGCTTGCCGATCGTTCGGAGCGAGGAGAGGGCGGGGCGGGCTGGCATGATTCTGAAAATAGGCGCTTGATCCTCTAGCGGCTAGAGCATGCACAAGGGTCGGCCAAGGATCGCCGGAGCCGCCATGACCGAACCCCTGATCTCGGACCGTCCCGCGGCCACGGGCTGCGGCTGCGCCGCGCCGGTGAAGTTCGACGGCGCGTCTCCGGCCTATCGCCGCATCCTTCTGGCCGTGATCGCGATCAATGCGGCGGCCTTCCTGGCGGTCGCCGGCGGGGCGGTGATCCAGGGCTCCGCCGCCCTCGGCGCCAACGCCCTCGACTTCCTCGCCGACAGCGCGACCTACGCCATCAGCCTATGGGCCATCGGCATGTCGGTCCGGGTGCGCTCGGGCGCGGCCCTCCTCAAGGGCGCGAGCCTGGCGATTCTGGCCGTCTTCATTCTCGGTTTCGCGGTGTGGCGGGCCCTGTCCGGCGCCCCGCCCGAGGGGACGGTGATCACCGGCCTCGGCCTGTTCGGCCTCCTCGCCAACGCCGTAGCCGCCCTTCTGCTGGTGCGCCACCGCGATGGCGACGCCAACGTCCGCTCGGTCTGGCTCTGCACGCGCAACGATCTGATCGAAAGCCTTGTGGTCGCGGCGGCCGGCGGCCTGGTCTGGCTGACCGCCTCGCGCTGGCCGGACCTGATCGCGGGCGCCGTCCTCGCCCTGATCTTCCTGCAGTCGGCCTGGTCGATCATCCGCCAGTCGCGGCAGGAACTGCGAGACGCCGCGTGAAGCGGGCGGGACGGGCCCGGACGGCCAGACGACATGCGCAGAGCCGCCCTGCGACGATGGCGCGATTGAAGTGGCGCCTTACCGTGTTATGGGACCCCATGGGATCTTCCTCGGTCAGACAGGATTGGATGGCGGCACTGCTCGCGTCGTTCTTCGCCCTGTTCGTCCTGGTCTCCGCCGTCGAGGCCGCCACTTGCGCGCCGGAAGCCGTGACCCACGCCTCGGAGATGGTCGCGGACACGCCGTCTGATCCGGATGACACCGGCCGGTCCGACCCGCACGCCATCTGCTCCCACGGCCATTGCCATCACGGCGGCGTCGCCACGGCGCAGACGCCCGATGCGCTGACCCCGACCCTGAAGGATCGTGAGCCGGGACCCCTGCGGCCGGCCGATCCTCTGACGTCGCGCAAACCCACAGGTCCGGACCGCCCCCCCAGAGGCTGACGGGATCGCGCGCGAACGCGCGCCCTCTACGTCAACCATCTGGGAAACAGGACCTATGCCATCCCCTAATCGCCGTCTGCCGCACGTCGCGGCCGGCGGAGCCGCGGTCGCCCTCGCGGCGATCCTGGCCATGCTGGCCCCGGGGTCAGCCTTCGCCGAACCCGTCACCCTGGCCGAAGCGCTGACCCGCGCCTCGGCCTCATCGCCGACGCTCGCCTCGGCCGAGGCCGATGTGGCCGCCGCCATGGGGCGGGCCCAGCAGGCCGGCTTCCGGCCGAATCCGGAGCTTGGCCTTGAGGTCGAGAATTTCGCCGGCACTGGCGCCTTCTCGGGTCTGGACGACGCCGAGAGCACCCTCAGCGTGGGCCAGCGCTTCGAACTCGGCGGCAAGCGGCCGGCGCGCGAGCGCGCCGCCCAGGCCGAGGTGGACGCCGCCCGGCTGCGCCTGGCGGTGGCGCGCGCGGACCTGCAGCAGCAGGTCCGTGACGCCTATGCCGAAGCCTGGGCCGACAGCCGGCGGGTCGAACTCGCCCGCGAACAGTTCGTACGCGCCGACAATCTCCAGACCATCGCGACGGAACTGGTCGACGCCGGGCGGGAGCCGCCGCTGCGGGCGCTGAGGGCCCGCACCTCCGCCTTGGAAGCGGTTGGCCGTGTTCGGGCCGCCGAGGCCGAGTATGCGGAGGCCCAGCGGGCGCTCGCCGCCCTCTGGGGCGGCAGCGACGATCTGCCCGAGCCGATCGCATCCGGGACCGGGGCCGCGCCCGAGGCCGTCATCGATCCGGCGACCGCGCTGGACGTGCGTCTGGCCGAGGCGGAGGTCGCGACCTCGATCGCCGTCGTGGACCGTGAACGGACCCTGTCGCGCCCCGATGTGACGGTCAGCGTCGGCGCCCGTCAGTTCCGTGGTACGGATGACACGGCGCTGGTGGTCGGCGCGTCCATGCCGATCGGCCTCTTCGATCGCAACCAGGGCAATATCGCCGCGGCGAACGCCGAGCGGACCGGCGCCGAGGCCCGCCGCAACGCCGCATTGGCCGGGGCGATCCGGCGCACGCGGGACGCCCGGGCCGCCCTGCGCACCGCCGAGGCCCGCCTCGCCTTCCTGGAAAACCAGGCCGAACCCGAGGCGCTGGAGGCCGTGCGCATCGCGCGAGAAGGCTTCTCGGCCGGCCGCTTCACCCTGCTGGACGTGCTCGACGCCGAAGAGGCGCTGAACACCCTGCAGGCCGACATGATCACCGCAGAGCTGGAGCGCGCGCAAGCCGTCGCCGCCCTGACCCGCGCCACCGAAACCGAAGGGTCCTCCCAATGAAAAAGCTGACCAACCAGCAGCGCCTCCTCGCGGGAGCCGCAGCCACCGTGATCATCTTGGGCGGCGGTTACGCCGGCTGGTCCATGACCCGCGCTCCCGAGGCTGCACCCGAGGCGCAGGCAGCAGAAGAGGAAGCGCACGGCGCGGGCGAGGCCCTCGAGATGGACGCCGCGCGCATCCAGGCCGCCGGCATCGTCCTGGAGCCCGTCGGCAGCGGCGCGCTGAGCGCCGAGATCGTGGCCCAGGGCACGGTGGTTGGAACCCCGCAGGGCGAAGCCGTGCTAGCGGCCCGCGCCGACGGCGTGATCAGCCGGGTCTCCTTGCGTCTGGGCGACAGCGTGCGCGCCGGCCAGACCGTGGCCCTGATCGAGAGCCGCGAGGCCTCGACCATCGCCGCCGAACGCTCGGCGGCCCAGGCCCGTCTCACCGCGGCCCGTCAGGCGCTGGCGCGCGAACAGCGGCTGTTCGACGCCCAGATCACCGCGCGCCAGGATTTGGAAGCGGCCCAGACCGTCCTGGCCGAGGCCCAGGCGGAATCGCGGCGGACCTCGTCCGCGGCGGCGGCGGCGCGCGTCTCGAGCGACGGCCGCAGCACCGGTGTGGTCAGTCCGATCAGCGGTCGGGTGACGGCGGCGGACGCCACCCTCGGGGCCTTCGTGACGGCCGGGACCGAACTGTTCCGGGTCGCCAACGCCAGCCAGATCGAGATCGAAGCGGCGGTCTCGGCGGAGGACGCGGCCCGGATCGCCTCCGGCGACCGCGCCAGCATCAGTCTGCCGGAGGGGGAGGTGCCGGCGACGGTCCGGTCGATCACCCCGGGGGTCGATGCCGAAAGCCGCTCCGCCACCGTCATTCTGAGCCTCTCCGGGGTCGGCGGGCTGCGGCCTGGCCAGGCGGTCTCGGCGCGGATCTACACGCGCGATGCGCAGACGTCGGGCGGCCTTTCCGTGCCCGAGGAAGCCATCCAGACGGTCGAGGGCCGCGACGTGGTGTTCGTCAGGACCGCTACGGGGTTCACGGCCGCGCCCGTCATCGTCGGCCAGCGCAGCGCGGGACGCGCCCAGATTACCTCCGGCCTGCGCGCCGGCCAGACGATCGCGGCCCGCAACGCCTTTCTTTTGAAGGCCGCGCTGGGCGCAGGCGAAGTGGAGCACTAGACCATGATCGCTAACCTCATGGCCCTGTCGGTGCGGGCGCGATGGATGATCATCGCGCTCGTGCTGACCGTCTCCACCTACGGCGCGTGGCAGTTGACCCGGCTGCCGATCGACGCCGTGCCCGACATCACCAACAACCAGGTGCAGATCAACACCTCCGACGCCTCGCTCTCGCCCGTCGAGATCGAAAAGCGGGTGACCTTCCCGGTCGAGACCGCCATGGCCGGCATCCCCGGCCTGCAATCGACGCGATCCCTGTCGCGCAACGGCTTCTCACAGGTCACGGTGATCTTCGAGGAGAACGTCGACCTCTATTTCGCGCGCCAGCAGGTCAGCGAACGCCTCGTCCAGGCCCAGGAGAGCCTGCCCGAGGGGGTCCAGCCCCAGATCGGGCCCGTCACGACGGGCCTGGGCGAAGTGTTCATGTACGCCATCGACTACACCAATCCGGGCGGCCGCGGCGCGACGGTGCGCAACGGTCAGCCGGGCTGGCAGTCTGACGGGTCGTTCCTCACCCCTGAAGGCGATCGCCTGACGGACGACGTCTCCCGCGCCGCCTACCTTAGGACCGTGCAGGACTGGATCATCGCGCCGCAGCTGCGCACGGTGGACGGCGTCGCCGGCGTCGACACCATCGGCGGCTTCGAGAAGCAGTATGTGGTCGAGCCCGACCCGACGCGTCTGGCCCAGTACGGCGTCTCATACAGTGAGCTGGCGCAGGGGCTGGAGGCGGCGAACCTTTCGGTCGGCGCCAATTTCGTGGAGCGCGGCGGCGAGGCCTATCTGGTGCGGGCCGACGCCCGCATCCGCAGTCTGAGCCAGATCGAGGAAGCTATCGTCGCCACTCGCGGCGGCGTGCCCGTCGCGGTTCGCGATGTCGCCACCGTCAGTCTCGGGGGAGACTTACGCACCGGCGGCGCGACCATGAACGGCCACGAGGTCGTCATCGGCACCACCCTGATGCTGATCGGCGAGAACAGCCGCACCGTGGCGCGCGCGGTCGGCGAACAGCTGGAGACGACCGTGCGGTCCCTGCCGCCGGGGATCAAGGTCACCCCGGTGCTGGATCGCTCCAAGCTGGTCAACGCCACCATCTCGACCGTCCAGCGCAACCTCATCGAGGGGGCGATCCTGGTCGCCGTCGCCCTGTTCCTGCTGCTCGGCAACGTCCGCGCCGCCCTGATCGCGGTGGCCATCATCCCGATCTCCTTCTTCATGACCGCCATCGGCATGAATTACCTGGGGGTGTCGGGAAACCTGATGAGTCTGGGGGCGCTGGACTTCGGCCTGATCGTCGACGGCTCCGTCATCATCATCGAGAACTGCCTGAGACGGCTTTCCGAGCGGCAGCACCATGAAGGCCGCCTGCTGACCCTGCGCGAGCGTCTGGAGGAAACCACCATCGCCACCCAGGAGATGATCAAGCCGACCGTCTACGGCCAAGCCATCATCCTGCTGGTCTTCGCGCCGCTGCTGACCTTCCAGGGCGTCGAGGGCAAGACCTTCTCGCCCATGGCCATCACCCTGATGCTGGCCCTGATCGCGGCCTTCATCCTGTCCATCACCTTCATCCCGGCGATGGTCGCCCTGGTGATGCGCAACAAGGTCTCCGAGAAAGACGTGTTCGTCATCCGCTGGATCAAGGCGAAGTACGAGCCGGTCCTCCGTCAGGCCGTGGCCCGGCCCTGGCCCTTTGTGGGCGGCGGTCTGGCCCTGTTCGCCGTGGCCGGAGTGATTTTCACCATGCTCGGCCAGGAGTTCATCCCCACCCTGGACGAACGCAACCTCGCCATGGCCTCCCAACGGGTGCCGTCCACGGCGGTGGAGCAGTCGATCCGCATGCAGCGCGGCGTCGAGAACGCCATCATCGCCTTACCCGAAGTCGAGTTGATGTTCTCCAAGACCGGCACGGCCGAAGTGGCCACCGATCCCATGCCGCCCAACATCTCGGACGGCTTCATCATCCTGAAGCCACAGGACCAGTGGCCCGAAGGGGTGAACACCAAGGAAGACGTCATCGAGCGGGTGGAGGCCGCGGCCAACGCCCAGGTCGGCCAGGGCTATGAGCTGAGCCAGCCGATCGAACTGCGCTTCAACGAGCTGATCGCCGGCGTGCGGGGCGACGTGGCCATCAAGATCTACGGCGACGATCTCGATCAGCTGACCGCGACGGCCAACCAGATCGCGGCCCAGCTGAACGCGACCCCGGGCGCGGCCGACGTCAAGGTCGAGCAGACCGATGGGGCGCCGTCCCTCGACGTCACCTTCGACCGCGCCGCCATCGCGCGGTTCGGTCTCACCGTGGAGGAGGTGGCCGATACGGTCGCCGCGGCCATGGGCGGCCGAGAGGCGGGTCAGCTGTTCGAGGGCGACCGGCGCTTCGACGTGGTGGTGCGCGTGCCGGGCGCCAGCCGGCACGATATGGACGCCCTGGGAGCCATCCCGGTGATGCTGCCGGAAGCGGAGGGCCGCATCCGCGCGTCCGTTCCCTTGCGCCAGGTCGCCTCGTTCCGCTTCGCCGAGGGGCTGAACCAGATCAGTCGCGAAAACGGCAAGCGCCGGGTCGTTGTCCAGGCCAACGTCCGCGGTCGTGATGTCGGCTCGTTCGTGAACGAGGCCACGCCCAAGGTCGAAGCCATCGCCCTGCCGGCGGGAGCCTGGATCGAATGGGGCGGCCAGTTCCAGAACCTCAAGGCGGCCTCGGATCGCTTGTCGCTGGTGGTGCCGATCTGCTTCCTGGCCATCTTCGCGGTGCTGTTCCTGGCCGTCGGCACGTTCGGGCGGGCCGTGGCGGTCTTCCTGACCGTGCCCCTGGGGCTTGCGGGCGGGGTCTTCGCCCTGGCCCTCACCGGCATCTCCTTCTCGGTCTCGGCGGCCGTGGGCTTCATCTGCCTGGCGGGCGTGGCGGTGCTGAACGGTCTGGTGGTCATGTCCTCGATCCGGCAACGGCTCGATGACGGGATGGAGCTCTCCCGGTCCATCATCGAGGGCTGCATGGAGCGGGTGAGGCCGGTGATCATGACCGGCCTGGTCCCGGCCATCGGCTTCGTGCCCATGGCCCTGGCTCACGGCACCGGGGCCGAGGTGCAGAAGCCTCTGGCCATGGTGGTGATCGGCGGCCTGATCACGGCGACCCTGCTGACGCTCCTGGTCCTGCCGGCGATGAGCCGGCTGGTCTTGGGTCTGACCGAAGGTCGGCGGTCCACACCCACCGACGCGCCGGCCGCGGAGCCGGCTCCGGCGGAATAGTCCCAAGTCCCCGCCGTCGTATCGGCGGCGGGGATCCCCCACCCAGGAGGCATCCATGCCAGACCCCATCAAGCTGATGAGACTCTACACCGACGAGGCCGCCTATTTCGGGGACCGCAAGGTCTTCGAGATCGTCACCGAACGCGCGCGGTCGGCCGGCGTCGCCGGGGCCACCGTGCTGCGGGCCCTGGTCGGCTTTGGCCACACCCCGCATCTCCATCGCCGCCATTTGCTGGACGACGACCAGGCCCTGATCATCGAACTGCTCGATCAGGAGTCCAGGCTTCGGGCGTTTCTGGAAACGCTGTCGGATCTGGAACACCTCGGCCCGGTAACCCTTGAGGCGGTCGAAGTCCTCCGCTGGCCGGGCGCCGCGGTCGAGCCGGCCTAGGCAGAGCCAGGCGAGGAGACCTGATGTGAGCGCCCAGACCCCCCAGGACGATCAGCGGCGGATCCTGCCATGGGTCGCGGGGCTGAACGCCGCCCTGTTCGTCGGGCTGGGCGTCGCGGGCTGGCTGGCGGATTCCAGCGCACTTCTCGGCAATGCGGCGGACAATGATTCGGACAGCGCCGTCTATCCGATCAGCTTCCTGGCGGTGGGACGAGCATGGCCCGACCTGATCGTGGGCGCCCTGGGCGCGGTCGTCGCCATCAAGGGCGGCCTCGAAATTCTGCGAGACGCCGCTCGCACCGACGATAATGAGGAGGCGGTCCGATGAGTACGCCCGAAGCCGATCATCAAGCCGGAGACTGCCACGACCATACGAGCGAAAAGGCGGGAGCCGACCCCCACGCTCATGGTGGCGTGTTCGGATCGAACACCGAGGTGATTTTCGCGCTGGCGAGCGGCGGCACGCTGGCGCTGGGTTTCGGGCTGGAAAAGCTCGCTCCCGGCGTTCCGGCGTGGCTGCCTCTCGGTCTGTATGTGATCGCCTATAGCTTCGGCGGCTTCTTCACGGTCCGCGAGGCTTTCGAAAACCTCCGCAACAAGCGGTTCGAGATCGATACCCTGATGCTCGTGGCCGCCGCTGGCGCGGCGGCGCTTGGGGCCTGGGCCGAAGGCGCGCTGCTCCTGTTCCTGTTCAGCGTCGGCCACGCCCTTGAGAACTACGCCATGGGTCGCGCCAAACGGGCGATCGAAGCCCTGGCGGACCTGGCGCCGCGCACGGCCCATGTTCGCCGCGGCGATCAGGTTTTCGAAGTTCCGGTCGAGGAGGTCGAGGTCGGCGATACGGTGGTCGTGCGTCCCAACGAACGGCTCCCGGCCGACGGGTTCGTCGTGGTCGGTGCGACAAGCATCAACCAGGCGCCCGTCACCGGCGAGAGCATGCCGGTCGACAAGCAACCGGTCGTCGACGTCGAAGCCGCCCGGGCGCGACCCGCTCAGATCGGCTCTGCTTCCATCGTCTTCGCGGGCACCATCAACGGCGCGGGCGCGATCGAGATCGAGACGACCCGCAAGTCCACCGACACGACCCTGGCCAAGGTCGTCCGCATGGTCAGCGAGGCGGAAACCCAGAAATCTCCCACGCAGCGTTTTACGGACCGCTTCGAACGCATCTTCGTCCCCGTAGTGCTCGGCCTCGCCTTCATCCTGCTCTTCGCCTGGGTCGTGGTCGACGAGCCCTTCCGCGACAGCTTCTACCGGGCCATGGCGGTCCTGGTGGCGGCCAGCCCCTGCGCCCTCGCCATCGCCACGCCCAGCGCCGTCCTCTCGGGCGTCGCCCGAGCGGCGCGGGCCGGCGTCCTGATCAAGGGCGGCGCGCCCCTGGAGAACCTGGGCTCGCTCAGCGCCATCGCTTTCGACAAGACCGGCACCCTGACGGAAGGACGGCCCCGCATCACGGACGTCGTTCCCGTGGCCGGGGCGAAGGAAATCGACCTCCTGACGACCGCCGTCGCCGTCGAGCGGTTGAGCGATCACCCTCTGGCGGAAGCGATCGCGCGCGACGGGCTCGAGCGTCTCAAGGGCGCGGCGATCGCCGCGGCCTCGGAGCTGAAAAGCCTGACCGGGAAAGGCGTCACCGCCCGGTTCGAAGGCGCGCCGGTATTGATCGGCAAGCCCGAGATGTTCGGCGTGGATGGGGTCGGCCCGCTCAGCGACGAGGCGGAGGCGGCCGTCACGCGCCTGCGGCTGGAGGGCCGCACTTTGATGGTCGTGCGTCGGGGCGATCGCGATCTCGGTGTGATCGGCCTGCTGGACACGCCACGGGCCGCGGCGCGCAGGGCGCTGGACGCTTTGCGCGCTCTGGGCGTGTCCCGGATGATCATGATCTCCGGAGACCACCAGAAAGCGGCCCAGGCGATCGCCAGCCAGGTCGGCCTGACCGAAGCCTGGGGCGATCTGATGCCCGAGGACAAGGTCGACGCCATCAAACGCCTTCGCGCCGAGGGCAAGATCGCCATGGTCGGGGACGGCGTGAACGACGCCCCCGCCATGGCCACCGCGACCGTGGGCATCGCCATGGGCGCCGCCGGATCCGACGTCGCCCTGGAGACCGCCGATGTCGCCCTGATGTCTGACGATCTCTCGCAACTTCCGTTCGCCGTCGGCCTGAGCCGCCGAACCCGCGCCATCATCCTGCAGAACCTCGTCGTCAGCCTGGGGGTGGTCGCCTTCCTTGTGCCCGCCACCATCCTCGGATTGGGCATCGGCCCGGCCGTGGCGATGCACGAGGGCTCGACCGTTCTGGTCGTGTTCAACGCCCTCCGGCTCCTCGGCTACCGCGACCCGACTCGCAGGGCAGATCCGTCGACTGGCGTGGCCGCCACGGCGGCGCCCGACCCGAAGGGAACAGCCGCATGAAGCGCATCGGATGGGTTTCCGTCATCGCCGTCTTCCTCGCGCTGTCGGCCTTCGCCTACGGCATGCTGTCGGTGCGGTCACGGCCCGCAGCGGACGCGGCGCCCCCGTCATCGGCCCGGGATGCCGGTGCTCACGAGGCTCAGGGCGCGACGCCGGGCGAGGCTCCATCGACGCGGGCCTACCGTGAAGCGAACGATCGGATGCACCGGGGCATGGTCATCGCCTATACCGGCGATGCCGACGTCGACTTCCTTTGGGGCATGATCGCGCATCACGACGGCGCCATCGCCATGGCGAAGATCGCCGTCGAACACGGCGAGGCCGCGGACGTCCAAAGCCTCGCCCGCGAGATCATCGCCGCCCAGGAGGCCGAGATCATCCGGATGAGGATCCTGCTGGCCCGCCACGAGGACGCCTTGCCCGCCGGCGTCAGGCCCTGACGCCGGCGGGCAAGCGGTTCACCGTCCGGAGCCGCGACCTTCGCTGGAAGGAAGGCCGCGCCAAGACCAGGCGGTCGCGGCCGAGGCCCCCGCCCAGGCGGAACCTGACCTGGATCTGGTCGTCGCGGGGGTCGGAAGCCTCGTCGCGGCCGGCGTCGTCTTCTGCCTCGCCTTCATCCTGTCGGGCTCTCACAACGTCCCTCTGTACCTGGGTTATGCGGTGATCCTGGGCGGCGTTGGCGCCGCCTGTTATGCTATGGAACCCAAGGACCGCGGGGGGCGGATGATCGCCGCCGGCATAGGCGGGCTCTGGCTGATCGGGTCGGCCGGCCTGTTCGCCGCCCGGGCGGATATCGTCTTACCCCTTCAGCATACGACCGTCGGCCACCCCGTCATCGTGGACAGGGCGGAGGACTGACACTCCCGTCGGCCACAGACGCCCTGGCGCTAACCCTTCCTTGGCCGCTCCGGGGGTAGGGTCCGGCCATGCGCCGCGCCGCCCACGAGCCGATGGACCGATCCCCGCCCCGCATCGCCCGCGGCGGCTGGCTGGACGCGCTCCGGTTCGTCGTCGGGGCGCTGATCATCCTCTACCATTTCCGGGAGGCCGCGCCGGTTCCGCTGCCGGAGCTCCATCCGGTGTTCGACCGGGGCTATCTGCTCACTGACTTCTTCATCATCGACTCCGGCTACGTTCTTGCCCGCATCTATGGCGACCGCCTCGCCGTCGGGCAGGCCTCGCTGCGCGCCTATGCGCGCCAGCGCGTGCTGCGCGTCATTCCGGCCCACCTGGCCGTCAGCCTCATTCTCGTGGCCATCGTCGGCGGCGCCGCCCTGGCGGGGGTCGCGCCCAGCGACCCGCGATGGTTCGACTGGTCGCAGCTGCCGGCGCAGGTGTTGCTGGTCCAGGCTTATGGCGTGCCGGGCGGACAGGGGTGGAACGCCCCGACCTGGACGCTATCGGCCCTGATCGGCTGCTATCTCCTCCTGCCGTGGACTTGTCGCGCTCTCTGGCGCTGGCCGCCGGTGCTGGTGGTGATCGGCGCGGTAGTCCTTGTCGCCGCCGCCGATCTCGCCGCCTCGCTGTGGCTCGGCGATCCCATCTTCCGCCTGCCGATGCGATACGGCATCCTGCGCGCCCTGCCGCTCTTCCTGCTCGGCGTCGCGGCGGCCTACTACGGCTCACGGGTGTATGTCGCGCCGCGCCTCGCGGGAGCGATCGGGCTGGCCGCCGCCGTCGCGCTGGTCATGATGCAGGCCTTTGGCGCCTTCAGCCTGCTGTCTCTGGGCCTGATGACGGTGATCATCTGGGCCGCCGGGGCCATCCCCGTGCTCCGGCCCTCGCGTCTGATCGAACATCTCGCCCTGATGTCGTTCTCGATGTTCCTCACCAATGAGGTGAGCCGCATCGTCTGGTTCGGCCTGCTCGACGCCCTCGGCCAGGATACCCTGCCGTCCGGCGCCCGCTGGGCGCTGTGGTCCGTCGGTTTCGCCGACGCCTTCGCCGCCGCCGCCGTGTTCCGCTACGGGTTCGACCGCCCGGTCCAGATCTGGCTCAACCCCTCGCGCAGGAACCGGGCCGTCGGAGACCATGCGGCGGTCGCCGCGCCCAGGGCGTCAGGCGCCGTTGTGTCGGCCGAACACGCGGGTTGACCCGTCATTGAGGATGAGCACGGTCGTGTAGGGCTCGCGCCCGGCGGCCTCCATGCCCGGCGAACCCGCCGGCATGCCGGGGGCGCTCAGCGCCCGGGCGGCGGGACCTTCGCGCAGCAACCGGTCCACATCGCGGGCCGGAACATGCCCTTCGATGGCGTAGGCGCCCACGACGGCGGTGTGGCAGCTCGCCCATCGGTCGGGGATGCCGTGCCGGGCCCGGATCGGGGTGAGGTCCTCGCGTTCGACGACCTCGACGGTCCAGCCCGCCTCGCGCATATGGGCGATCCACCCGCCGCAGCAGGCGCACCAGGGGGTCTTGTAAGCCGTCATTCGCTTGTCCGGGACTGCCTGCGCGGCGCCCGCCAGGGCGGCGAGGGGCAGGCCGATAAGAACGGCGCGGCGAGCAGTTGAAACTTGAGCCATCCGAAATCTCCTGAAGGCGCCGCGATCCCGCAAGGCACGCCCGGGTCGCGGTTGATACTTGGCCGATTTCATGGTGACGGTCACCCTATCGCCTCGGTGGGACCTACCGACCAAGGCCAATGAACACCGCCGCGATCCCGAGCGCCGCGATGAGAGAGCCGCCGGTCAGCGCCATGCCGAAGGCGCGCGCCCGCGGCTCCGCGCGGGTAGGCGAGGGCGAAGGTGACGCGGCGATGAGGTAGAGGCTCACCAGGAACGGCAGGATGATGAGTTCGTCTCCCCGCAGCACCGTCGCCGGGATGAGGTGGCTGCCAATGGCCAGGACCGTCTGTTAGAGCGAGTTCTGCAGCACGGCGGCGGCCACGGCGGTCAGCACAACCGCCGCCGCCGACCAGAGCGCGATGAGCGTTTTCTCCCGGGTCATGACCTTGTTTCACCCGTTTTGACGGAAATCCACAACAGCGCCGCGACGCCGCAGACGATCGCCGTGTCCGCAAGGTTGAACGTCGGCCAGCGCCAGTCGCCCACGTGCAAGTCGATGAAGTCCGTCACCGCACCTTGGCGGATGCGGTCGGCGATGTTGCCGAGCGCGCCGCCGGCGACAGCGCCGAGCGCGAGGGCCAGCGCAGGGCGCCGCGTGCGCCAGGCGGCGGTCAGGACCGCCGCGGCGACGGCGCCGGTGAGCGCCACCAGCAGCCAGCGCCCGGCGTCGCCGTCGGCCGAGAGGAGGCCGAAGGTGACGCCGCGGTTGAAGCTGAGGTCGAGCTTTAGAAAAGGCGCGATCTCGATCGGGGCGGTCAGGGTGCGAGCCCAGGCCTTGGCAAGCTGATCGGCCCCGGCCACGCCGATCGCAAGGACCACGGCGGCCAGTCTGACCGATCGTCCGCCCGAGTGCCGGACGGCGGGCGCTGCAGGAACGAGGTTTAGGTCAGACATGCCCGATCTCCTGGTTCGGCTGGGAAGAGGGGCCCCGCGGCTTCCTGGCCCGATACAGGGAGATCGAGCCGGTGGCGGTGGCGATCACCCGACGCTCCTCGACGTGCTCGAACCCGGCCTCGGCGATCAGGTCGGGCAGGCCGCCGGCGGCGTTCAGCCGGGTGTTTTCGACCCCGTTTAGGGCCTGGACCTGGCGGAAGAGAAGCCGCGTCGACGGCGTGCGCTGCCAGCCATAGTCGGCGATGTGCAGCTCCCCGCCCGGGCCGAAGGGCGGCGTGAATCGACGCCAGCCCGGCGCGCTTGCCGACGATTGGCGCCTGGTGAAACACGAGGCTGGACACGACCTTGTCCGCCCGGTCCCGGCCGATCAGCTCCGCGACGTCGCCCGCGAAGCCCTGGAGGAAGTCCACGTCGGCTCCGCGGCTGAGGGCCTTGGATCGCGCCCGGTCCAGCACCTCCGGATCGGGGTCGATGCCGATCATGTCGGCTCCGGGGGCCGCGGCCTTGATCAGGGTCGCGAGCGTGCCGGTCCCGCAGCCGACATCGACGATTGTTTCACCGTCGCGCGGCGCGAGCTGTGCCACGAGAGCCGCCCGCCAGACGGTCTCGCGCGTCATCAGGGCGATGGCGGCGTCATACAGCCCGGTCAGGCTGCGGTGCCCGAGAGCCGGTGTGAATTCGGCCGGGGATGCAGAACGAGTCATGAAGCCTCCAAGGGATCAGGCGTCAAGCTACATCCTCTAGTCCCTAGAGGATCAAGCGAAGATTTCGTCCGTCGCTGGGGGCCCGTCCCCGGCCTAAATGTCTGCCTCTGCCCGGCTCTTCCGATCCGCCCACCAGAAGCCGACCACGACGGCCGTCAGCGCGATCAACTGGGCCACGAGGCCCTCCCAAGTCGGGAAGAGGCCGAGGATTTCCACGCGGGGCAGGGCGGCGAGCGGATGGACGTCCATGACCCCCGCCTCCTGCAGCCCGGCCACGCCCTTGCCCGCGAGGATCACCGCCAGGGCCGCGATCAGCAGGGCGCTGTAGGCGAAGAACTGCGAGATCGGCAGTCGCTTGCTGAAGATCAGCAGCCCCCAGGCGATCAGGGCCAGGCAGACCACCGCCAGCGCGGCGCCCCCGAGCAGGGCGCCTTGGGTCCCCTGGCTCCACAGGGCGGCGTAGAAGAGGATGGTCTCGAACACCTCGCGATAGACGACGATGAAGGCCAGCAGGAACAGGAACCAGGCCGACCGCTTCGACAACGCCGCCGACAGCTTGTCGCGGATATAGGCCTGCCAGGCGCCGGCTTGGGCCTTGCCGTGCATCCACACCCCCACGGACAACAGCACGATGGCCGAAACCAGCGAGCCGACGCCCTCGGTGAGTTCGCGGCTGGCGCCGCTGATGGCGATCAGCCAGGTCGCCGCCGCCCAGGTCGCGCCGCCCGCGACGAGCGCGGCGATCCAGCCGCCATGGACGTAGGGCAGCACGTCCTGGCGCTCGGCCTTGCGCAGGAAGGCGATCATCGCGATCACGATCAGCAGAGCCTCCAGCCCCTCGCGCAGCAGAATGGTGAAGGCGCCGAGGAAGGTCGACAGGGCCGAGGCCTGGGAGGGCGCGAGGGCCCGCCCAGCCTCGTCGAACAGCCCGCTCAGGGCCGCGACCTGTCCGGCCACCGCGTCGGCCGGGGCCCGGCGATTGAGATTGGCGCGAAGCTCGCCCATCGCCGCCTCGATCCGGGCCATCAACTTGCCGTCCCGGGCCCGCAGCAGCGGCTCCACGGGCTCGAAGCCGTCGAGATAGGCCGAAAGGGCCAGCTCCTCGGCCTTTCGCGCGTCGCCGGCGCGATAGGCCGCCAGACTCTCGGCGAGCTTGCGGCGTGCCAGATCGAGCCCGTCCGTGCTCCCGACCGCGAGGGCTTCCGGATGGCTGCGCAGGTAGGCGACCACCTCGTTCGCCCGAGGCTCCCCGAGGCGGGCCGCCAGCGCCGCCGGCGTGACCTGGGTCAGGGCCTCGAGGTCCGGCACGGCGGCTCGCAGCTTGGGATCGGCTCGCCAGGCGCGCTCGCCCGCACGGGGCGCTTCCCCGGCGTAGGCGAAGCCGCCGACGTAGAAGGCGAGCGCCCAGCGGTCCTCGGCGGAGAGATGGGCGAAGCTCGCCATGGCGGTGCCGTCCAGGCCCTGGCCGATCACCTGATAGAGACCGAACAGGCTGCGCTCGCGGGCGCGGTCCCGATCGGTGAAGGCGATCGCCGGCGGCTCGAGCCCGGCTGAGGCGGGGCCGTCGCCGCGGCCGGTCGCGCCATGGCAGACGGCGCACTGCTCAGCGTAGAGCGCCGCGCCGCGCGGCAGATCGGGGATGGTCTGTGGCGCCAGCGGCGTCGGATAGGCGGCGAGAAGGGCGTCGGCTAGGCTCCGCGCCTGTTGAGCAACCGTTACCGGCGTTTCGCGGGCTTCGACCGCCGAGATCAGGACGGACGACGCGGCGAGGAGCCGGGGCTGGGCCTCATGCGCCGGCAGGGCGGCGATCCGGGTGCGCACCGAGGCCGAGAACTCCCGCATCTCGGCGTATTCCGCCTCGCTGATCACCCGGCCGTCGGAGACGGCGCCGGGGTAATCGACGGCGATGTAGTCCAGCAGCCGCCAGGCGGTCTCCGCCCCGGGGGTCGTTTCCTGGGCCGCTGCCCGCAGAGGGAGCGCGGCGCCCAGCAGAAGGACGAGGACGAGGAGGAGGCGAAGCGTCGCCGGCATGACGGAAATCCCGTTCTTAAGATTGGGTCTCAATAGCAGCATGCGATCTCAAGCCGCCAGAGCATCAAGAGGCGCGCGCCACGATTTGCAGACGATCGGCGCCGCGGCTCCACTTTCTCACAGGCGGTTGGGCGGAGTGGTCCGTCGCTGCAGGGAAGGCGCGAGAGGCTCCGATGGCCAAGGACCGAGCCTTGCTGCGCGACCCGGGCGCCTGGACTCAGCTTCCCAACTCTTCGATGACCGGACAGCGGACCGCCACTCCGTCGCTGCAGTCGGCGACGGCCTGCCTCAAGACCCGCCGCAGCCGCTGCAAATCCGCGATCTTCGCATCGACGCTGGTGATATGATCCTGCGCCATGTCGCGCACCTCGCGGCAGGTTTCGACCCCGGATTCACTGAGGGCGATCAGGCGTCGGATGGCGTCGAGCCCGAACCCCAGTTCCCGAGAGCGGCGGATGAACCGGAGCCGCTGTCGGTGCTCGGGCTCGTAGCTGCGATGACCGCCCGGCGTCCGACCGGGCTCGGGCATCAGCCCGATGCGCTCGTAGTAGCGCACCGTTTCCAGGTTCACGCCGGCGCTCTCCGCCAGCCGTCCGATCGTCAAACCGCGTCCCGACATTTTTGCTTGATCCCGTAGTCGCTACGGGTTGCATCCTATCGGTCGATCGATCGAGGAGAAACCGTGGATCTGCCAGAGACACACCGGTCCGGACGACCGGAAATGGCCGTCAGCGCTACGGCCGCCCTGGGCGCCGCGGCGTCTGTTTTCGCTTGGGCGGCCTGCTGCGTTCTCCCGTTGGCGCTTTCGCTCGCGGGTCTATCCTTCGCCGGTGCGGCGCTGATCGCCGGTATGCGGGGTTGGCTGACCGTCCTGGCGGTCGTCGCCCTGCTGGCGGGATGGATGCTGCACTGGCGCCGCCTCCGCATGTGCCGGCGCGAGGACGCTTGCCGACGGCCGTCGCGACTGGCCGCCGGGCTCCTCGTCGCCGCGACGGTGCTGGTGATGCTATCGTTGGCCTGGCAGCCCTTGATAGAGCCCTGGATCCTGCTTCGCCTGGCGGCCGGCCAATGACGGCGGAAGTGCAGTTGCGGTCGACATTGGTCTGTCCGCATTGCGGCCATCAGGCGACCGAAACCATGCCCACCGACGCCTGCCTGTATTTCTACGATTGCCTGGGCTGCGGCCAGACGCTGAAGCCCAAACCCGGCGACTGCTGCGTGTTCTGTTCCTATGCGGATATCCCGTGCCCGCCGATACAGGTGGATGGCAAGGCTTGTTGCGGTTAGGTTGATGGCGTGCGGCCGCGCAGCCATCGCCTTCGTCTCGAACAAGGATTTGGCCGCCAGCCTCCGGACTGTTTTGAGCGAAATTCTGGACTATGCTCCGGATCATTTACGGCGGTCGCACTAGCGGCGCCTATCCAGGAGACGGTGGTGACGGGAGAGGTCGTCGAGCTGTTTGTGCTGAGGAACGGCGACCGCTGGACCGTCATGGCCGACGGGATCTCGCGAGGAAGTTTCGACTATCAGGTGGATGCTGAAGAAGCCGCCATCCGGCTTGCCCGGGGTGCGCAGGCGAAAGGATGCCGCAGCGGCGTGATGTCCCCGGACCGGGGAAGCCAGATGCGCAGAGTCTGGCCAATCTAGCTCGACCGCGCACAATGATCGCCGTGGCGATCTGAGGGGAGCGTTCTATCCTCGCCGACGTTGTCGGTCAGCAGGCATGCGATTTTCGGGGAGAGTCCAGATGACGATCAGGGACGAGGTTGATCATGCGATGGACGCCTATCACGGCGACGACCTGCAGTGCGTCATGGTGGGATTTGATCAGTGGGACCAGTTCTGCCGCGAGGTCGGGCTGACGCCCGCGCCCGACTATCCCGGCTCCTCCGATGTCGAGGTCAGCTATCGCGGCATGAGCATTCGACCGGGAATGTCCCCGGACGAGATCGTCCTCGTCACCGGCCAATAGCGCTCCGCGCCTCCCTGGCGACAGATCCTGGCTGCCGCGGAGTCGGTTGCGTCTTGAGGGGGCACACGAGGATTGCGAGGCGAACGTTTTGGCCTTCGGTGGTCGTGCATTCAGCCTGGGTGCGGCCTCAGACGGAAAGCCCCGCCGCGACGTCTCACGGCGGGGCCCAGCAGGAACGGCTCGCGGTTGCTCGCGAACCGCACGCGGAACGCCGAGGAAGGCCCGCCGTTCCTCGGCGTTTGGCATATGCCGCGGCTGTTCGGGGCCGTCAGTGGGGGAGGGCGTGCGAGCGGCGAGGCGGCATCGGCATGAGGCGGCGCGCTCGTCAGTGGGTCGATGCGGACCGCGGCGACCGGCTCCGCGGCTTCGTCAGGAAGGCCCAGGCTCCGACGACGCCCAGCCCGGCCATGGCCAGGCCGCTGAGCGCCGTCACCCAGTCGTAGAGCCAGCCGCCGACCGAACTGGCGTGCAGCGGATAGAAGGCGTTGTAGGTCCGGATGCCGGTCGGCAGGGCGTTGGCGTCCGAGGTTGCGACCACCTGACTGGTGGCCGGATCGATAGTCGCCGTGGTGCGGCCGTTGGGATGCCATTCCCCCGGCTGCCTCAACCGGATCGTGGCCGGCTTGCCCGGCGCGGCGGGACGGCCGGCCATGCGCAGGGTCGCTTCGGGGAAGCGGGCCTGCGCCGCCGTTAGGGCGCGGACCCAGTCGACGTCACCCGTCCCGACGACCGGCGCCGGCGGGGTCGGTGCGCCGCCCAGCAGCGCCTGGGTCGTGCCGTGAAAGACGATGGCCGCGCCGGTCAGGCTGAAGACCAGCAACGGCAGGGCGAAGATCAGGCCGAGGTTCCGGTGGCTGCCGATCAGCTCCCGCCGGGCGCCGGAGCGGGGCCAGACCCGCCAGCCCGAGGCGCGCCAGGCGGGAATCCAGACGATCAGGCCGGTGAGGATCATCAGCACCAGGGCGAGGCCGCCGCCGCCGGCGACCAGCTTGCCGGTGTGGCCGGCCAGCAGTTCGTGATGCAGGTCGAAGATCCAGGTTTCGGCCCGCGCCGCGCCCCGCCAGCGATCCACCACGGCGCCGTCGGCGTCGGCGTAGCCGAAGCCCTCGTCGGCCAGATAGAGCCGGTGCGCCCCGACCGCTCCGCCCGGCAGGACCACCGAGGTCAGTCCGGGTTCGGCCGTCTCCAGCCGGTCCAGCGCCGCGCCCAGACGGGCGGGGTCGAGATCGACCTCGGCGCGGGCGGCGGGAACGGTGGCGCGAATCCAGTCGTCCTCGAACACCAGCAACGACCCGGTCAGGCCGAACACCACGGCCAGCACCGCCAGCGCGGTCCCGGCCCAGGCGTGCAGCGTGCGGATCGCGCCCATCATACGGTCAGAAGCTCCGCGTCAGCGTGACGGTCGCCGTGCGGCCGCGTCCGGCGAAATAGCGCAGGTTGTCGGTCGGACCCTGGGTGTCCGAGAAATAGGAGATGTACTGCTCGTCCAGCAGGTTCTGAACGCCCAGCGACACCGTGCCGAAGCCGGCCTCGTAGCGGGCCACGGCGTCCAGCACCGCATAGCCTTCGAAGCCGTTGGCGGCGGGCTCGCCGTCGAAGTCGCGCTCGAGGAAGGTTTGGGCCTGAAGGCGCAGGGCGACGGGACCGCTTTCATATTCGCCCCACAGCAGCAGCCGGTCGGGCGAGATATTGGCGCCGTTCAGGTCGCGGTCGATGGGACCGTCTTCTGCGCTGGCGGTGCGGCCCTCAAGCGCCGCGTAGCTGCCGCCGACGGTGAAGGCGTCCGTCGCCCGCCACAGCCCCTTCAGCTCCAGGCCCTCGATGCGTGTGGCCCGGCGTTGCACCTCGAAGATGCCAGAGGGCAGGCGGTTCAGCAGCGAGCCGCGCTCCGCCTCGGACCGGAACACGGCGGCCGACAGCTCGACCCGGGCGCCGCGATACTCGATCCCGACCTCGGTGTTGTCCGATACCACCGGTTCGACGTTCAGGAAGGTGTCGACGTCCTGGTTGGGGCGGTTGATGCCGCGCAGCACGCGTCCCACGTCCGGCATGGTGAAGCCTTGCGCGAACGAGCCGTAGACCAGCAGGCCGGGTGCCACCTCGAACGCGGCGCCGAGGTTGAACAGGGTCTCCTCGAACCCCGGCTCGCCGCCCGCCACCGTCTGCGGGCCGTAGGCGAACAGGGTGGTGAAGTCGTCGACCTTCAGCTTCGCCGATTCATGGCGCACCCCGGCAGACAGGCTGAGCCGGTTGGCCAGCAGCGACTGGTTCAGCTGCAGGAAGGGCGACAGGCTCTCGTATGCGGTCTCGGGCACCCAGTTGCGTCCGGTGAGGACCAGTTCCTGATGAGTCTGGTCGCGCAGTCCGTCGACGCCGATCAAGGTCTTAAGCCCTGCCAAACCGGGAATTTCGCCCTGCCAATCGACCTTGAAGCCCAGCTTTTCGGAGTTGTTGGCGGACTGGTCGAACAGCGTCCCGGACGGGGCGATCCGGGGGTCCTGAAAGTCAGGGAAATTGCCGCCCCCGAAGACGCCCTGATAGTCGTGAGCGAAGATCTGGGCTCGCAACACGCCGCCGAACAGGTCGCGGTCGGTATAGCTGATGGCGGCTGAAGTCACCGAGTTGGAAGGCTGTTCGCCCGGCGCCTGTCCCCGCACAGCCGTGGTCGGGACGCCCGTCGTCCGGTTGCCCGCCACGGTGACATAGTCGCCGTCGCCTTCCAGATCGAAACGGTTGGCCCAGCCTTCGAGGCGCCGATTATTCCCGAGATCCCAGCCGCCGCGGGCGAAGAACGACAGGGCCTGCGAGTCCTGGACCTCGCCCTGGGCGCCGTCGAAGCCGATGCGGCGGCCGTCGGCGTCGTAATAGGCCCCGCGCGTCTCGAACGCCGCGCCCAGACTGAGGTCGAAGACGCCGAAATCACGCCCGCCGATGGCGGCGATCTTGGCGCCGACGCCGTCGCCCTGGAGTTCGTCGTCGGTGGTGACCTGGGCCATCATCCGCCCGGTCAGGCCTTCGCGCTCGGAAGGCTTGCGGGCGGTGACATAGTTGACCACCCCGCCCGTGGCGCCGATGCCCTGGATGGCGTTGGAGCCGAAGATGACCTCGACCCGATCGATGAAGAAGGGATCGATGGTGTAGCCGTCGCGACTGTCGTCGCGCAGCGGCGTCGACTGCGGCACCCCGTCCACCAGATACAGCGGCGAACGGCCGCGCAGGGTCTCGCCGAAGCCCGACAGTTTCTGCCGCGTCGGCGAGAAGGACGGGACGAGGGCCGCCACCGTATCGACGGCCGAGGCGGCCAGCGCTGTCTGCTGGACGATGGCCTCGGCGTCGATGATCTCCACCGTGGCCGCCAGGGCCGAGCGCGGCTGCTCGATGCGGGAAGCGGTGACGACCACTTCGTCCAGGGTCGTGGCGTCCCGGGTCGCGGCCTCCTGGGCCCTGGCGGGAAGGGCGGCTAGCAGCAGCGGCAGGAGGGCGACGGTGGCGAGGAGGCGAGGGGACATGAAGCACTTCGAAAGCAAGGCGAATGACAGCGGCGGTCTGACCACAGGCATTCTTGCGAGTCAATCGCACTATCATTCGCAGATAGACTGCAAACTGTCTTTGGTGCTGATCACGCGTTGCAGACGACGGCGCGTTTGCTCCCGACAGGTCCACGATGATGAGGTGGTCCAGCGCCAGCCGACTGGCGTCCGGTCGCTCTGGCGAAACGGCTGACGCTTGCGATCCCTCGGCAAATCGAGAGGCGCAGGGCTTTGCAGCCTGCAGCGGCGATTTCGGTTCTGCTGCCGGGGCGGCGCGATCGCCAAGCTTCGCAGCATGATCCATGTTTTACCGCGGATCGCCTCTATTTGAGACCAAGCGTACCGCAGTCCTTCTTATTGCGAGGGCCGGCGTTGCTCAGCGCGTGTCATGGAAGGCAAACGCCCTGTAGCGCGCCGTCGTGGCTGCGCCAACCAGAGCTCTCAGGAGGATCGAGACGCCCGGAGCCGCCAACACGGCCGCGCCCGAGGGTTACCGGCGCGGCCGTGAACAGCCCAATGTCGGTCGGCAGCCCGTTGATCCCGGGACAGCGCCGGGCCAGCAAAGGACGAATGGTCGCGCCGGTGGCCGCCGAACGAAGCAGGTCATTCCGCGGCGCGGCCGGCTACTATCAAGGTGCTGGGCCGTAGTCTTTGCCCTTTGCGGACGTCACGAGCGGTCAGGACTCGCTGACCCGGCGCTACCGGCCCAGCATCCGTCGGCATTGGGCGTGGGTCATTCCCATCGGGCTCACGCCGCCGCTCTTTTCAGCGCTGTGACTGTGGGTCGCGCCTTCGCCCATGGTGCGGAGCATTTGTTCGCACGACGCCCGTTGTTCGGCCGTCGGGGGCGCGGTGGTCGCGCAGGCTGAAACGCTGACGGCCAGCGCCAGGGCGCTCACGAGAGCAAGGGATTTGTTCATGTGGCTGGTCCTCCCGAAGACAGTCTTCGATTCCCTTCTACCGGCGCTGGCGAACGGCGCTTTGATCCAAAGCAAACGGCGCGGGCGCCCGGCCCGTCAAGAGTTCGGATTTGTCGGCCGAGTCGGAGGGGGCGGTGCTTTAAGCGAGGCGTTCGATGAAGAACGCGCTTTCCGATGATGGGTCAGATTCCAACCGAATAACGCCCGGACCCTCAGGGCTCCCGATTAAAAGCCTCACCGCCCTTCCGCCGATGGAGACCTTCCTTTTTCGGAGTTCCCGCCGGCCGGCCTGACCCGGGGCCTCGCTCGCGTCAGGGGCAGGTCCGAGGACTTTCGAACCGGCGTCGAATCCAGGCGCGGCCGGGTTTCTCGACGAGCAGATGCAGGGCGGCCGCGATCAACGCCGTGGCGACAAACAACCCGGTCAGTTCGATCGGTGTGATCCGGAAGGCGCTGTCGATGCCGCGGAGTTCAGCGACGACGCCCTTCCAGGCTACGATCACCGGCATGTGCACGAGATAGAGGGCGAAGGACGCCTCGCCGGCGAAGACCAGGGCCGGGGCGGCGAGGGGGCCCTCGCAGTCCGCGCGTGCAAGCAGGGACCAGGTCAGGATCACGGGGGCTGAGAGGGCGACGATGATGCGGTC
>JAHKAM010000030.1 GCA_018826515.1 Alphaproteobacteria bacterium | reverse complement strand
GCGGTCTTGCCGACCTGACGGTCGCCAATGATCAGCTCGCGCTGGCCGCGGCCGATCGGGATCAGGGTGTCGATCGCCTTCAGGCCGGTCTGCATCGGCTCATGCACCGACTTCCGGGGAATGATGCCCGGGGCCTTCACGTCCACGCGACGGCGCTCGGTGAACTGGATCGGGCCCTTGCCGTCGATCGGCTCGCCCAGCGGGTTGACGACGCGGCCCAGCAGGCCCTTGCCGACCGGCACATCCACGATCTCGCCCAGACGGCGGACCTCATCGCCCTCGGCGATCTGGTTGTCCTGGCCGAAGATCACGGCGCCGACGTTGTCGCGCTCGAGGTTCAGGGCCATGCCCTTCACGCCGGCTTTCGGGAATTCGATCATCTCGCCGGCCTGGACATTGTCCAGACCGTGGATGCGGGCGATGCCGTCGCCGACCGACAGCACCTGGCCGACGTCGGACACGTCGGCTTCGACGCCGAAGGAGGCGATCTGCGACTTGAGGATGGCCGAGATTTCGGCGGCGCGGATGTCCATGTCAGGCTCTCTGTTATCGTCTTGTCAGCGCGACCCCGTCGGGGCCGCGAGCGTGGGGGTCAGGCCCGCTTGAGGGCGAATTTCATCTGGTCGAGTTTGGTCTTCAGCGAGGCGTCGAACAGTTTCGAGCCGACCTTGACCTTGAGGCCGCCCAGGATCGACGGATCGACGCGGGCGGTCATTTCGGGGTCCTTGCCCAGCGAGGCGCGCAGGGCCGTCTGGATGGACTTCATCTGGGCGGCGGTCAGGGCCACGGCCGAGACCACCTCGGCGGCGACCACGCCGGTCTTCTTCGCATACAGCAGATCGAAGCCGGCGATGACGGCGGTCAGATCGCCGGCCCGGCCGTTCTGGCCCAGCAGGCCGAGGAAATTGCGGGTCACACCGTTGAATTTCGCCGCGTCGGCGATGGCGACCAGGCCCTTCTGCTGATCCTCGGCGGCGATCACCGGCGAGGTCGCCAGACGGCGCAGGTCAGCGCTCTCGTTCCAGGCCGCGCGCAGCGAGGCCAGATCGGCGCGTACGGCGTCCAGAACGCCCGTTTCATCAGCGAGGTCGAACAGCGCCTGTGCGTAGCGCTCGCCGACTTCCGTCGTCCTGTAGTCGTCAGCCACTTACAATATCCGCGCGGTTGGCGTTCGGGTTGGCGACCGGCGGCGTGTCCGCGCCAGTCAAAGGTCTGAAATGCTTTGAGAAAGCACTTGGGGGACGCGTCTCGCAACGCGCCCTCCGGCTCAGCCGGGCGCCTGATAGCATCGTAACCCCCCCGCCGCAACCGGGACAGGCCGCCGCAACCCGCTGCATTGCCGCACCTGCAACCGCCGCTGTAGAGATGCATTTCGGCTCCACGCCCTCAGGATCACGCCACAGATGTTCGACTCCATACTGCCCCTCCTCTCCGACCCGGCCGCCTGGGCCGCGCTCGTCACCCTGATCGTGATGGAGGTGGTGCTGGGGATCGACAATCTCATCTTCATCTCGATCCTGTCGAACAAACTGCCCGAAGAGCACCGCTCGCGCGTCCGCCGCATCGGTATCTCGCTGGCGCTGGTCATGCGCCTGGCCCTGCTGTCGATGATCGCCTGGATCGTCAGCCTGACCGCCCCGGTCTTCACCGTCATGGACAATGCCTTCTCGTGGAAGGACATGATCCTGATCGCGGGCGGCCTGTTCCTGGTCTGGAAGGCGACCAAGGAAATCCACCACACGGTCGATCCGTCGCCCACCCACGACCTGCTCGACAAGAAGGACGTGGTCATCTCCAACGTCGGCTCGGCGATCTTCCAGATCATCCTGCTGGACCTGGTCTTCTCGATCGATTCCATCCTGACCGCCGTCGGCATGACCGATCACCTGCCGATCATGGTCGTGGCCGTTCTGGTCGCCGTCACCGTCATGCTTCTGGCCGCCGATCCGCTGGCCAACTTCATCAACAAGAACCCGACCGTGGTCATGCTGGCCCTCGGCTTCCTGCTGATGATCGGCATGGTGCTGATCGCCGAGGGCTTCGGGGCCCATGTGCCCAAGGGCTATATCTACGCCGCCATGGCCTTCTCGGCCGGCGTCGAGGTCCTGAACATGTGGAGCCGGAAGGCGTCCTCGAAACGGGAAAGCGCCCAGCAGCTCAGGGCCCAGGCCGATCAGGCGGAGGCCAGGGCCCGGGCGGCCGAGGCCGAGGCCGACGCGGCCGACAGCCGGGCCTGATCCATGCGGTCCGGCGCGCCAACCCTGACAGCGGCCCTCGCCCTGGGGCTGGCCGCCTTCGTCGCCCCCGCGACGGCGATGGCGCAGACGCCGGTCTATGGCTTCGAGGTTGTGCGGACCTATCCGCACGACCGTCGGGCCTTCACCCAGGGGCTGGTGTTCCACAACGGCGAACTGCTGGAAAGCACCGGTCGCTATCCGTCGACCGTACGGCGGGTCCGGCTGGAGGACGGCGTCGTGCTCCAGCTGCATGAGCTGGACGACGAATATTTCGGCGAAGGCCTGACCGTCATCGGCGACCGGATCGTGACCCTGACCTGGAAGAACGGAAAGGCCTTCGTCTGGGACGCCGACGACCTCAGCCCGCTGGGCGAGCATGACTATCCCGGCGAGGGCTGGGGCCTGACCGACGACGGGGCGCGGCTGATCCTGTCCGACGGCACGCCGACGCTGCGCTTTCTCGACCCCCGGACCCTGGCCGAGACCGGCCGTGTCACGGTCACGCTGCAGGGGCGGCCGGTCGGTCAGATCAATGAGCTGGAATGGGTCGAGGGCGAGGTGTTCGCCAATGTCTGGCAGACCGACTTCATTCTGCGCATCAATCCGGCGACCGGCGAGGTCACCGGCGTCATCGACCTGACCGAGCTGATGCCCGACCGCAGCGGGCTGGACCCGACCGACGCCGTCCTGAACGGCATCGCCTGGGACGCCGGGGCCCGCCGCCTGTTCGTCACCGGCAAGAACTGGCCGACCCTCTTCGAGATCCGCCTGACGGGGCCGCGCTAGAGGAAGCTGTACGGATCCACATCCACCGTCAGCCGCACCGACCCCGGGACCTTCACCCGCGCCCGCCAGGCCCGCAGGAAGCCCTGCAGGTCGACGTCGCGGTCGGCGCGGACCAGCAGCCGCTTGCGCCGCCGCCCCCGCACCAGCGCCAGCGGCGCGTCGGCGGGGCCGTAGACCTCGAGCCGCTCGGCGTTGGGAATCGCGCCGGCCAGGTCGCGCGCCAGCTTCTCGACCGCGGCCGCGTTCTCGCTGGACAGGATGATCGCCGCCAGCCGGCCGTAAGGCGGCAGGAAGGCCGCCTCGCGCTCGGCCATCTCGGCCGCCACGAAGGCGTCGCGGTCGCCCGCCGCCAGCGCCATCAGCACCGGATGCTCGGGCGTCCAGGTCTGCAGGATGGCCCGACCCGGCCGGTCGGCCCGCCCGGCGCGTCCGGTGGCCTGGGTGAGCAGCTGGAAGGTGCGCTCCGCCGCCCGCAGATCGCCGCCGCGCAGGCCGAGGTCGGCGTCGACCACCCCCACCAGAGTCAGCCGCGGAAAGTTGTGGCCCTTGGCCGCCGCCTGGGTGGCCACGAGGATATCGATCTCGCCGTCGGTCATGCGCTGGATCAGGGCGCGGGCGGAGCGGGCGTCGGGGGTGGTGTCGGAGCTGAACACCGCCGTGCGCGCCTCGGGGAACAGCTGGCGCACCTCTTCCTCGACCCGCTCGACACCCGGGCCGACGGAAACCAGGCTGTCCGCCGCCCCGCAGGCCGGGCACAGCTTCGGCCGCGCCATGGTGAAGCCGGTCAGATGGCAGACCAGCCGCCCGGTGTAGCGATGCTCGACCAACCAGCTGTCCGTATCCGGCGCCGTCATCCGGTGCCCGCAGGTCCGGCACAGCACCACCGGCGCATAGCCGCGCCGGTTGAGGAACAGCAGCGTCTGTTCGCCCCGCTGCAGGGTCTCGCCGATGGCCTCCCGCAACGGCTGGGACAGCCAGGTCTGCGGATCGGGCGGGCACTGGCGCAGGTCCAGCAGGGTCACCTCCGGCAACACCGCCGCCCCGTGCCGCGCCGCCAGCTTCAGCCAGCCGTAGCGGCCCTGATGGGCGTTCCACAGCGTCTCCAGCGACGGCGTGGCCGAGGCCAGCACCACGGCCGCCCCCTCGATCCGCGCCCGCGCCACGGCCAGGTCGCGGCCGTGATAGACCAGCCCCTCGTCCTGTTTGAACGAGCCGTCGTGCTCCTCGTCCACCACCAGCAGCTTCAGGTTCACATAGGGCAGGAACAGCGCCGACCGCGCCCCGACCACGATGTTGCAGCGGCCGGCGACCACCGCCTCCCACACCTGCCGCCGGCGCGGCGGGGCCACCCCCGAATGCCATTCGGCCGGGGCCGCGCCGAAGCGGGCGGTGATCCGGGCGATCAGATCCTGGGTCAGGGCGATCTCGGGCAGCAGGATCAGGACCTGCGCCGCCGGATCGGCCCTCAGCGTCCGCGCCGCCGCCTCCAGATAGGCCTCGGTCTTGCCCGACCCCGTGACCCCGTCCAGCAGGAAGGGGGCGAAGCCGCCCCGGGTCGTCGCCTCGGTCATGGCCGTCGCCGCCGCCGCCTGGTCGGGGTTGAGAGCGGCCGGGGCATGGTCCGGGTCCGGCGGATCGAAGGCCGCCACCGCCTCGATCTCGACGACCTCCAGCACCCCCTCGTCGACCAGTCCCTTGACGACTCCGGACGAAACCCCCGCAGCCCGCGCCAGATCGGGGCCGGGCATGGACCGTCGGCCCAGGGCTTCAAGTGCCGCCGCGCGCGGCCCCGTCAGCTTGAGCGGCGCGCGGTCGCCCACCCGCCGCACCCGCCGCTCCGGCCGGGGACGGGGCGCCCGCAGCCCCTTCAGCGCCGCCGCCGCCATCTCGCCCGGCGCGCTCAGCGTCCAGCGGGCCGCCCATTCCACGAAGTCCACGGTCCGCTCCGGCAGCCGCGGATCGTCCAGCAGATGGTCGATGGCCTTCAGCCGCCGGTTCGAGCCGGTCGTCTCGCGCGCCTCCGAGACGACGCCCCGCAACAGCCGCGGCCCCAGCGGCACCGCGACCTGATCCCCGCGCGCGACCTCCAGCCCCTCGGGCACCTCGTAGTCGAAGGCTTCCGGCACCGGCAGGGGGATGAGGACGGAGGCGACTTTCACCGGCCTTCGCGCTCCGCTAGAGAGACCGACATGAAACTCTTCCTCGACACAGCCGACGTCGCCGTCATCCGGGACATGGTCCCCACCGGCATGGTGGACGGCGTCACCACCAATCCCTCGCTGATCGCCAAATCCGGTCGCAACATCGCCGAGGTCATCGCCGAAATCTGCGCCCTGGTCGAGGGCCCGATCTCGGCCGAGGCCGTGGCGACCGATTTCGAGACCATGGTCAAGGAGGGCGACAAGCTCGCCGCCATCGCCCCCAATGTGGTGGTGAAGCTGCCCCTCACCTGGGACGGGCTGCGCGCCGCCCGGGCCTTCGCCGACAAGGGAATCAAGACCAACGTCACCCTGTGCTTCTCGGCCGCCCAGGCCATGCTGGCCGCCAAGGCCGGCGCCACCTTCATCTCGCCCTTCGTCGGCCGGCTGGAAGACCACGGCGCCGACGGGATCGGCCTGCTGGAGGAAATCCGCGTCCTCTACGACGTGCACGGCTTCGACACGCAGATTCTGGCCGCCAGCCTGCGCAATCCGGGCCATGTCAGCGCCGCCGCCGTCGCCGGCGCCGACGCGGCCACCATTCCGGCCGACGTTTTCAAGGCCCTGGTCAAACACCCGTTAACCGACAAGGGGCTTGATGCCTTCCTGGCGGACTGGGGCAAGACCGGCCAGTCCATCCTGTAGAGTTCACCTCGAGGAGAGGTCTTTGAGCGGCAAGCCTGACCCTTCCCCGAAGCTGACGCCGGCCGAACCCCACTGGCCGGAGATCCGCGCCTGGCTGCAGGCCAACCCCCAGACCCTGCTGGACGACCGTTCCCTGCTGGAGGAAGTCGGCCTCAAGCCGCACGGCCGCAATGTCGTGGAATTCGGACGCGCCGCCCTGACGAAGCTGGAAGAGGCCGCCGAGCGCGAGGCCGACGCCCGCAAACGCATCGAATCCATCGCCCGGGCCAATTTCGCCGCCCAGACCCAGACCCATGTCGCGGCCCTCGACCTGATGGAGGCCCGCAACCCGTCCGACCTCGCCCGCCGCCTCGACGCCGTGGCGCAGGGCCGGTTCGGCCTCGCCGGCGCGGCCATCGCCCTCGAGAAGCCCGGCGGCGTGCCGTTCGGCTGGCGCGGACTCGAGGCCGGCGGGGTCGATTCCCTGCTGGGCGAGCACGGCCTGACCTGGCTGGGGCCGAATTTCGACGGACTGAACCTGTTCGGGGCGAATGAGGCCGAGGTGCAGTCGGTGGCCCTGATCCGCATGGCTCCGCAGTTCCCCGGCGCCGAATCGGCCGCGCGTCACGCCATCTGCGCCTTCGGCTCGCCCGAGGCGGACGGCTTCACCCCGACCATGGGCTGCGAACTGGTGGCCTTCATCGCCCGGGTGGTGGAACGGACAGCCGAGCGATGGCCGATCCTGAACTGACCGCGCCGGGGCCCCTCGGCGCGGACGAGGCGCTCGCCGCCTGGCTGGAGCATCTGGCCCATGAGCGGCGGCTGGCGTCCAACACGCTGGAGGCCTACGGCCGTATCGGCCGGCTGTATCTCGCCTTTCTGGAGCGGCACCGGGGCGGGCCGCAGGACCTCTCCGACCTCGGAACCGTCACCGCCGCCGAGGTGCGCGCCCACCTCGCCGAACGGCGCTCCGGAGACCGTCCGCTGGCCGCCCGGTCGATCAGCCAGACCCTCTCGGCCATCCGCGCCTTCCACCGCTTCCTCGACCGACGCTGCGCCACCCCGGCGCCGCTGCTGGCGCTGGTCCGGGGGCCGCGGATCAAGCCATCCCTGCCGCGTCCCGTCAGCGAGGACCAGGCCCGCGGCCTGCTGCAGGAAACCGACGCCGATCCCGACGCCGAGCCCTGGGAGGCCGCGCGCGACCGCGCCGTCCTGACCCTGCTGTACGGCTGCGGCCTGCGCATTTCGGAAGGCCTGTCCCTGACCCGGTCCGACGCCCCGTTGCCGGAGACGCTGCGCATCACCGGCAAGGGCGGCAAGACCCGGCTGGCCCCGGTGCTGCCCGTCGTGCGCGAGGCGGTGGACGCCTATCTGGCGCTGCTGCCCTTCCCGCTGGCGCCGGCGGACGCCCTGTTCCGCGCCCGGCGCGGGGGGGCGCTGGGTCCCCGGCACGTCCAGGCCATGGTCCAGCGCCTGCGCGGGCGGCTGGGCCTGCCGGCCACGACAACCCCCCACGCCCTGCGCCACAGCTTCGCCACCCATCTGCTGGGCGCCGGCGCCGACCTGCGTTCGATCCAGGAGCTGCTGGGGCACGCCAGCCTGTCGACGACCCAGAAATACACCGCCGTCGACGCCCGGCGCCTGCTGGAAGCCTATGCCTCGGCCCATCCGCGGGGCTGAGAAACCCCGGGCTGGTCAGCTTTGCTGAACGCGGTACAGTGACGCTCAAAACCGCTGGGGAGGCGGCGCTGGGCGTGAGTGAATTTCGGGGCCTTGACCGTCGCGGACTGATCACCGGGCTGACCGCAGCCCTTGGCGCGGGCATGGGCGCGGGGATGGGCGTCGCGCCCGCCGCGGCCCGGGATCTTGCGCAGGAGCCGGAGCCCGCGCCGGAATCCGAGCCGATCCGCCTGCTGACCAATCTGTTCACCCGCGTCGGTGCAGCGGTCTATATCGACAACCGGGGTCCCTTCACCTTCGTGATCGATACCGGCGCGGGCGCCACTTCGATCGCCGACACCCTTGCCGACCAGCTGGCGCTGCCGCCACTCCCGCCCGTACTGGTGCACGGGATCACCGAGGCGCGGATCACCCGCAGCGTGGCCGTGAACCGGTTGCAGCTCAGCGGCCTGGCCTTCCGCAACCTGAACTGCCCGGTGTTTTCGCGCGACCAGCTGGGCGCGGACGGTCTGATCGGCCTCGACGTCCTGGGCCGGTTCAAACTCAGCTTCGACGTGGTTCGACGCGCGGCCAGCCTGACCATCCGCGGCGTCGCCATCGTCATGGGCGGGGACATGCAGACCGGCTCCCGCATTCGCCGGGAGGGGCTGCGGGCGTCGACGGGCCGGTTCGGCCAGATGATGCTGACCCAGGTGACCGTCGAGGGTCAGCCCGTCATCGCCTTCATCGACAGCGGCGCCCAGTACTCCATCGGAAACCTGGCGCTGCGGCGGGCGATCTCGGCGCGGCGGAGCGACGGCGGACGGCTGTCGCGGGCGGTGCCCATCTATGGCGTGACCGGCCAGAGCCTGAGCGCTGACCTGACGCGGGTGGATGAGTTGAGGCTGGGCGCGAACCGGCTGGGAGCCACCCCGTTGCTGTTCGCCGACCTGCACGCCTTCGACACCCTGGGCCTGAGCGAGCGGCCGGCGCTGCTGATCGGCGCCGACCTGCTGGGCCGGTTCCGCGAAGTCACCCTGGACTTCCCCAACGACACGGTGACCTTCTCCGGCTTGCGCCGTCAGTCGACGCGGGCGCTGGATATCCCGGGAAACTAGAGCCGGACCGGCATCGGCTCTAGGCCTGCATCGTCCAGCCCTCGACGCCCATGGCCGCCTGTTTGACGGCTTCGGACCGGGTCGGATGCGGGTGGCAGATGCGGGCGATGTCTTCCGACGAACCGCCGAACGCCATGGCCACACAGGCCTCGCCGATCATCTCGCCGGCCTGCGGGCCCATGATATGGACGCCGAGGATGCGGTCGGTTGCGGCGTCGGCCAGCACCTTGGCGAAGCCGTCGGTCTCGTGATTGATCTTGGCCCGGCTGTTGGCGGTGAACGGGAATTTCCCGACCTTGTAGGCCACGCCGGCCTCTTTCAGCTGGTCCTCGGTCTTGCCGACCCAGGCGACCTCGGGGGCCGTATAGACCACGCTCGGCACCAGATTGTAGTCGACGTGACCGGCCTTGCCGGCGATCAGCTCGATCACCGCGACCGAATCTTCCTCGGCCTTGTGCGCCAGCATGGGGCCATGGGTGACGTCGCCGATGACCCAGACGCCCTCAGCGACCTTGAAGTGGTCGTGGTCGATGAAGCCGCGCTTGTCAGGGGTGATCCCCACCGTCTCCAGACCCAGACCGTCGGTATAGGGGCGGCGGCCGATGGCGACCAGCACCACATCGCCCTTCAGCGTCTCGGGGGCGCCGCCGGCGGCCGGCTCGACGGTCAGTTCGACCCCGTCCTTCGAAGGATTCGCCCCCGTGACCTTGGACCCCAGTTTGAAGGCCATGCCCTGTTTGGTCAGGGTCCGCTGGAAGGCCTTGGCGACGTCGCTGTCCATGCCCGGGGTGATCCGGTCCAGATATTCGACCACGGTCACCTGCGCGCCCAGCCGGCGCCAGACCGAGCCCAGCTCCAGGCCGATGATGCCGGCGCCGACGACGATCAGATGGTTCGGCACGGCGGGCAGCGACAGGGCGCCGGTGGAGTCCACCACCCTGCCGTCCTCGAAGGCGACGCCCGGCAGGGGCGTGGGCTCGGATCCGGTGGCGATGACGATATCCTTGGCGGACAGGGTGCTGACCGTGCCGTCGGCGGCGGTGACCTCGACCTTGCCGGGACCGGCGATGCGGCCGCGACCGCGGACCCAGTCGACCTTGTTCTTCTTGAACAGGAATTCGATGCCCTTGGTCAGGGCCGTCACGCTTTCCGTCTTCTGGCCCATCATCTGCGCCAGATTGAGCTTCGGCGTCACCTCGATGCCGAGGCCGGCGAACCCCTTGCCCGCTATCTCATAGAGTTCCGAAGCGTGCAGCAGCGCCTTGGACGGCATGCAGCCGACATTGAGGCAGGTCCCGCCCAGGGTTTCGCGCATCTCGATACAGGCGGCGGTCAGGCCCAGCTGGCCCGCCCGGATGGCCGCATTGTAGCCGCCCGGACCGCCGCCGATGATGACGACGTCATAGGAGGCGCTGGGAACGGCGGCTTCAGCCATGGGATCTCTCGGGTCTGTCTTGGGCGCGGAAAGGCGCGCGGAACCTGGCGGTCCGCCCGCGAGGGTCAACCGCCGCGCCGCATATAAGGGGTTCAGGGACTTTCGGGCAGCCCTTCGTCAGAAATTCAGCTGGCCGGCTTCGCGCTTGCGGCGGATGCGGCGGCTCGCGACGACCACCAGCACGCCCAGCAAGAACAGCGCGCCCAGCACCAGCCAGACCGGATCGACCGGCAGGCCGCCGACGGCCTCGGGCGCCGCCATGGGGGTGGGGCCGGCGGACCGGGCGGCGACATCGGCTCCGCCCTGCGGAGCCAGCGCCAGGCGGAGCGCGGCATCGGCCATGAAGCCGAGGAAATAGGCCACGGCCGCCTTCGGGTTGCCCGAGCCCAGCAGCAGGGCGGCGACCAGATAGAGGACCACCGCGGCAGCCCACAGGGCCCAGGCGGGCAGGAAGCCGAACAGCTCGCCGCCGGATCCGGCCTCCACGCCCATGCGGGACGCAGCCGCATCGGGCCCGGCGCCGTCGAGGAAGGGAGAGATGAACGGCCAGGCCAGCCAGCCGGCGTAGCCGATGACCGCCAGCACCACGATGAATCGCAACAGCTTCATGTCGAACCTCCTGCCCCCGTTAACCACCATAGCGCGGCCCGTCGAACGGTGAAAGGCGGCCGGTCAGCCCGCGTTGGGCAGGCTGATCGAGACCTCGGCGCCGCCCCCGGGCGCGCTGTCGATCGACAGGACGCCGCCGGACTGGCGGGCGAAGGCATAGGCCTGGGACAGGCCGAGGCCCGCCGCGCCCTCGCGGGTGGTGAAGAAGGGCTCGACCGCGCGGGCGGCCAGATCGCGATCCATGCCCGGTCCACTGTCGCGCACGCTGAGCCTGACGCCGCCCTCGAGCAGGGTCTCCAGCCGCACGGCGACCGACCCCCGCCCGGCGACGGCGTCGACGGCGTTCTGGGTCAGGCCCCGTACCGCGCCCTCGAAGGCCACCGGATCCAGACGCACGGGGGCGGCCTCGGCCGGCCCTTCGATCATCAGATCGATCGCCGGCCCGCCGAGGGCGCGCAGACGGGTCTCCATGCCCCGCAGCAGCACGCCGGCGTCGAGCACCCGCAACACCGGCTCGTCGTCGCCCTGCGAAAAGGCGGTCAGGCGGCGGGTCAGCAGTTCGCCCTTCTGGCCCGCGGCCAGGGCGGCCTGGCCGATGCGGCGCACCCGGGCCGGGTCGTCGGCCTGGCGCAGCATCATGTCGAGCGCGCCGGTCATGACGCCGAGCAGGGCGTTGAAATCGTGCGCCAGTCCGCCGGTCAGGCGGCCGACGCTCTCCATCCGGCGACCGCCGGCCAGTTCGGCCTCGGCGTCCTCGCCGGCCTTGCGCGCGGCGGCCCGGGCGGCCTCGGCCTCCTCGCGGGCGGCGGCG
>JAHKAM010000029.1 GCA_018826515.1 Alphaproteobacteria bacterium | reverse complement strand
CGGCGAACGCTGCATGGCCCTGCCGGTGGTCGTGCCGGTCGGCAAGAAGACCGCCGACGAACTGCGCGAGCGGATGGTCGCCGAAATCCCGACCATGCGGGTCGGCGTCTCGACCGACGAAGGGGCTCATTATGGTCCCGTGGTCTCGTCCCAGCACCGTGACCGTATCGCCAACTGGATCGCCACCGGCGTCAAGGAAGGCGCTGAACTGGTCGTCGACGGTCGCGACTTCAGCCTGCAGGGCCACGAGAAGGGCTTCTTCATCGGCCCGTCCCTGTTCGACCATGTCACGCCCGACATGAGCGCCTATCAGGAGGAGATCTTCGGCCCGGTGCTGCAGATCGTCCGCGCCGCCAGCTTCGAGGAGGCGCTGAGCCTGCCGTCGAAACACCAGTACGGCAACGGCGTCGCCATCTTCACCCAGAACGGCCGCGCCGCCCGCGACTTCGCCGCCCGCGTCAATGTCGGCATGGTCGGGATCAACGTCCCGATCCCGGTGCCGGTGGCCTATCACACCTTCGGCGGCTGGAAGCGCTCGGCCTTCGGCGACACCAACCAGCACGGCATGGAAGGCGTGAAGTTCTGGACCAAGGTCAAGACCGTCACCGCCCGCTGGCCCGACAGCGAACTGGAGCACGCGGACTCGAGCTTCGTCATCCCGACGATGGGGTGACGGTCGATGGCGCCCGTGACCCTCAGGGCCGCCGGGCCCGCTGACGCGGCCAGCCTGTATCGCCTGATGTGCGGCCTTGCAGAGAATCAGGGGGAAGCGGCGTACCTGGCCGCGACCCCGACCGGTCTGGCTGAAGCGCTCGCTGCCGAGCCGCCGGCCTTCGGATGTTTGCTGGCCGAACGGGATGGGCGGGATGTCGGCTATCTGACCTGGGTTCGCTGCTACGGCATCTGGCGCGGCGCCGACTATCTGAACCTCGACGACCTGTTCGTGGACGAGTCGGTGCGGGGCCTTGGCGTCGGCGCGGCCCTGATGCGCCGGTTCGGCCAGTTGGCGGCCGAGCAGGGGGCCGGCGCGCGATGGGAGGTCAAGTCCGATAACCTGGACGCTCGCCGCTTCTACGCCCGCCTCGGCGCCGAGCAGGAGGACAAGACCGTCGTGCGTTGGTCGGTCGCCGCCATGCGGTCTTCCGACTGACCGCTCGCTTCACAGGCGTGCGCGACAACCCAATTCGGTGCTAGGCGTTACCCTCTGCGAACCGTGAAGCTGGAGCCTTTCCCCGCATGCGTCGCTTTTTCATCTGGTCCGCCCTGGCGGCCCTCATCGGCCTGATCCTGGCCGGCGTCGCCTGGTGGGCCTACTGGACCTATTACGCCCGGTTCCAGCCGGTGACGGTGCAGCGCAACCAGGCGGAGATACAGCGCCTGCTCGACGAGGCGTCCTGGGTTTCGGGCGGCGGCGGCGGCGAGCCGCTGTACATCATCGGCTATCGCGACTCGGCCGCCATGCAGCGCTATGAGCGCGAGGAGGTCCCCAAGCTGCGCGCCGCGGGCATCGAGGCGCGGATCATCGTCTTCGCCCGTCCGGACCGCGAGGGTCTGGCCCAGTCCACCGCCGCCGAGCGCGCCACTGTCGCCGAACTCTGGCTGACCCGCGACTGGACCCTGTACCAGCGCTGGACCGCCACGCCGGTGCGCAACTGGACCGCCGCGGGCATTCCGGCCGCTGACGGCAATCTGGCGCGCGGCGCCGTGGTCGAGGCCGGACGCGCCTTTGTGGCCCGTCTCGCCGAGCGGCTGGGCGAGGAAGGCCTGCAGACCCGCTATCCCCTGGTCATCTGGCGCGACCGCGAGGGCTTCATGAAGGCCTGCGCCTGCACCGACAGCCGGTCCTGGGTGTTCATCCGCGACGACCTGAACGCGCCGGACCGGATCGACCCGCCCGCCGTGGCGCCGGGCGATCCCCTGGCCCCGCAGGCCGCGCCCGGCGACGGCAGTCCCGAAAGCCTGCCCTATCCGACCCTGCCCCCGCTCACGCCGGCGCCCGATGCGACGCCCGACGCCGCCCCCGCGCCGGCGCCGCCGCCGGCGCCGCGAAAGGCGCCCGAGGCGAAACAGTCGGAAGACTCGACCTTCTTCTGACCCCGGTCAGAGAGCGCTTTCGCACACCGCGATCAGCCGTTCGACATCGGCGCCGTCCTGATACAGGCCGAAGCCGAAGCGGATCACGTCGTCGCGCACATCGGTGACCACGCCGGCCTCCAGCAGTCGCGCCCGCCAGGCCTGGGCGTCGTCGTGCCGAAAGGCGAGGAAGCGCGCCCGTCCGGCCTCGCCGGTCAGGGGATTGATCAACTCCGCCGTCTTCAGCCGCCCGGCCTCGCCGTCCGCGACCGCCGTCTGGAACTGCGCCATGAGGGCGTGGGCGTGGGCGCTGACCGTCGCGGTGGTCAGCCCGGCTTCGTCCAGGGCCCGGCGCACGCCGTTGAAGCGATACAGCGGCGAGATGTCGAAGGTGGCGCCCCAGAAGCGCCCGCCGTCGCTGCGGTACTGCACCCCGCCCGGCGGTCCGGACAGGTCGCCGAACTCGGCGAACCAGCCCGTGATCACCGGGCGCGGGCAATATCCGTCCGGCGCGTGCAGGAAGCAGACGCCCTCGCCCGACATGGCGTATTTGTAGCCGCCGGCCAGATAGAAGACCCGGTCCGCCACGGCCGACAGGTCGGTCGGCGCGGCCATGAAGCCGTGGTAGCCGTCGATGACCACCCACGGCCCCGCCGGATCGGCGAGGTCGGCCAGATCGGCGATGCGGCTGAACGCCTGGCCGGTGCGGAAAAAAACCTGGCTGGCCAGGATCAGGTCGAAACCACCCGCGCGCGCGGCCGCGACGAACCGGTCGTCAAAGGTCGCGAACGGCTCCAGCGGCACGCGGGTGATGACCGCCTCGCCGGCCTCTTCCCACCGTTCTCCCTGACGCCGGAACGAGTGGAACTCCCCGTCGGTCGACAGGATGCGGACCGGCTTGCGCTCCACGCCCGAAACGATCCGCAGCAACAGGTCATGGGTGTTGGGGGCGAACACCACCGTATCCGGCGACGGCAGGTTCAGTTCGCGCGCCACATGGGCCTGGGCCTCGGGAATGACCTCGCCGAAGATCAGGTCCCATTTCCGGTCGGCGAATTGGTTGGCCTCGATCCATGCCCGCATCTGGCCGTCGAAACTGGCGTCGGGCCACAGGTGGTGGCTGTGGGCCGCGAAATGCAGCCGTTCCGGGTCCAGCGACAGGGCGCGGGAGAACAGGTCCTTGCGAGCCGTCATCAGTCTCTCCCGTCGGCGAACGCCCTCGGTCGATAGCGAGGCGCGGTCACGCGCTCAAGCAGCGAGCGACCGTTCGTCATCCCGGCGCAGGCCGGGACGCGAGCGTCAGCGCCCTTAAATGAGGCTGCCGTGGCAGTGTTTGAACTTCCGGCCCGAGCCGCAGGGGCAGTTCGAGTTGCGCGGCGTGCGCTCCCAGCCGACCGGCAGGACATCGACCGGCAGGCGTGCGCGATCGTCGCCTTCCAGCGCGCCCTCGGGCAGCTGGGCCAGCGGATTGGCCATCTCGTTCTCGCCGGTGCCCGGGTTCAGGTGGATTTCCTTGAACTCCGGCAGATCCATCGCCGGCGGGGCCTCGAAGCGGAACTCGACCGTCATCAACCAGCGCGTGACGTTGTGGCGCAGCTCGTAGAGCAGCGTCTCGAACAGGTTGAAGGCCTCGGTCTTGTACTCGTTCAGCGGATCGCGCTGGCCATAGCCGCGCAGGCCGATGACGCCGCGCAGATGGTCCAGATGGACCAGGTGTTCGCGCCACTGCATGTCGATCATCTGCAGCAGGAACTGCTTCTCGAGGCCGCGCGTCTGCTCGGCGCCGATCTGCTCCAGGCGCTCGGCGGCGCGGGCGTCGGCGGCGGCCACGACCCGCTCCTCGATCTCCTCGTTCGAGACGCCTTCCTCGGCGGCCCAGTCGTGCAGCGGCAGGTCCAGACCGAGGGTCGACTTCACCTTCTCGTTCAGGCCGTCGATATCCCACTGCTCGGCATAGGCCTTGGGCGGCATATGTTTTTCGATCAGGTCGGTGATCACGTCCTGACGGAACTCGCCGACCAGTTCGGACAGGTCGGTGGAGTCCATGAACTCCTGGCGCTGCTCGAACACCGCCTTGCGCTGGTCGTTCACGACGTCGTCGTATTTCAGCAGGTTCTTGCGGATGTCGTAGTTGCGGGTCTCGACCCGCTTCTGGGCGGTCTCGACGGCGCGGTTCAGCCACGGGTGGCTGATGGCCTCGCCCTCGGCGACGCCGAAGCTGCGCATGATGCCGTCCAGACGGTCGCCGGCGAAGATGCGCAGCAGGTCGTCCTCGCAGGACAGGAAGAATTTCGAGGTGCCGGGGTCGCCCTGGCGGCCGGTGCGGCCGCGCAGCTGGTTGTCGATGCGGCGGCTCTCGTGGCGCTCGGTGCCCAGGACGAACAGGCCGCCGGCGGCCAGCGACGTCTGCTTCTGAACGGCGATGTCAGCCTTGAGCCGGGCCTCTTCCTCGGCCTCCAGCTCCGGCGTGATTTCCTGCGCCATGTTGCGCCGGTCCTGACGCCATTTCTGGAGACGCATCTCCAGATTGCCGCCCAGCTGGATGTCGGTGCCGCGGCCGGCCATGTTGGTGGCGATGGTCACCGCGCCGGGCAGGCCCGCGTCGGCGACGATATAGGCTTCCTGCTCGTGCTGACGGGCGTTCAGCACGCTGTGCGGAATGCCGCGCAGCAGGACCTCATACTGGATGTCATAGGCGGCGTCGCCGATCTTGGCGGCTTCCTTGTCCTTGCCGGCGAACTCCGGCTTGGGCGTCCGCGAGACCTCGACCTTGTGCTCATAGGTCTTGAGCAGTTCCGACAGGGTCTCGGACTTTTCGATCGACACCGTGCCGACCAGGATCGGCTGCCCCCTGAGGTGGCAGTCGGCGATCAGCGCCGCGATGGCCAGGTTCTTCTCGGCCGAGGTGCGGAAGATCTCGTCGTCGTGGTCGATGCGCTTGACCGGCCGGTTGGTCGGCACTTCCAGGACGTCCATCTTGTAGATGTCGAGGAATTCCTGGGCCTCGGTCGCGGCCGTGCCGGTCATGCCGGACAGCTTCTCGTAGAGGCGGAAATAGTTCTGGATGGTGACCGAGGCCAGGGTCTGGTTCTCGGGCTGGATCTTGACGCCCTCCTTGGCCTCGATGGCCTGGTGCAGGCCCTCGGACAGGCGGCGTCCCGTCATCATCCGGCCGGTGAACTCGTCAATGAGCATCACCTCGCCGTCCTTGATGATGTAGTCCTTGTCCCGCTGGTACAGGGTGTTGGCGCGCAGGGCCTGGTTGATGTGGTGGACCAGGGTGATGTTGGCGGCGTCGTACAGGCCGGTGGTGTCGGCGGCGAACAGCTCGCGCTGTTCCATGATCTCCTCGATCTTCTCGGAGCCCTCCTCGGTCAGCAGCGCCTGGCGCTGCTTCTCGTCCAGATCGTAGGTCGTCTTGTCCTGGATCAGGTCCTTGATGATCCCGTCGACGATCAGATAGAGGTCCGACCGGTCTTCCGTCGGTCCCGAGATGATCAGCGGCGTGCGGGCCTCGTCGACCAGAATGGAGTCGACCTCGTCGACGATGGCGAAATGGTGCGGGCGCTGCACCATCTCGCGCCGGTCATAGACCAGGTTGTCGCGCAGATAGTCGAAGCCGAACTCATTGTTGGTGCCGTAGGTGATGTCGGCCGCATAGGCCGCCTGGCGCTGGCCCGACGACAGGCCGTTGACGATGACCCCGACCTCCATGCCGAGGAAGCGGTAGACCCGGCCCATCCATTCGGCGTCGCGCCGGGCCAGATAGTCGTTGACGGTGATGACGTGCACGCCCTTGCCCGCCAGGGCGTTCAGATACACTGGCGCCACGGCGACCAGGGTCTTGCCTTCGCCCGTCCGCATCTCGGCGATGCCGCCGTCGTGCAGGATCATGCCGCCGGCCAGCTGGACATCGAACTGGCGCATGCCCAGCACGCGCTTCGACCCCTCGCGAACCACGGCGAAGGCTTCGTTCATGACCTTGTCGAGCGTTTGGCCGCCGGCGATCCGGTCGCGGAAGGCGTCGGTCATCATCCGCAGTTCGTCGTCCGAGAGGGCGGCGAACTTCTCCTCCAGCGCGTTGATCTTCTGAACCCGGCTCATGAAGTCCTTGACCTTGCGGTCGTTGGAGGAGCCGAAAATCTTCTTGGCGATGCCGAGCATGAATGATCCGAAGGCGGGCGAGCGACAGGGGCTCTGGTACTGATAAGGTCCCGAAGGAGCGACGACGACTGCGCGGAGGGGAGGGGGGCCGGCGACAGCGGCCCGGTGCGCCTGACACAGGCGCGCGCAAGGGTCGCGCGATCGTTCGAAAATCCCTCGACTTGGGCGCAGGCGGGACTTAAGCACCGACCTTATCCCTGTCAACGCGAGGGGCTTTCCTGCCCCGTGACGGAGCGCGCCCCAATGCGGCTTTCCAGCCCCCTCATCCTGGCCCTTTCCGCGGTGTTTTTCGCCGTGGCGGCCTGCGGTTCGGGCGGCGGCTCCGACCGCCCGCCCCAGCCCGGCGACCGGTCGGTGGCCGAGGTCCAGGGCCAGACCATCTGGGCTTCCGACGTCAAGCGCGAGGCGGTGGCGCAAGGCCTGGTCGGGGAGGGCGAGCCGCTGGATGTCACCAGCGACCTGTTCCGCCGCGTTCTGGACGAGGTCATCGACCAGAAACTGCTGGCCCGCGAGGCCGAGCGCCGCGGACTCGACAACTCCGCCCTGGCCCAGCGCCGGCTCGAGGCGACCCGCGAGCGCATTCTCGGCGACATGCTGGTCGAGACCGTGGTCAACGGCTCGATCTCCGATCGCGCCGTCGAGACCATCTACCAGGAGCAGGTGCGTCTGGCGCAGACCTCGGAAGAAATCCGCGTCCGCCTGATCCTGTCGCGGACCCGGCCCGAGGCCGAGGCCGTGATCGGAATCCTGGCCCAGGGCGCCGCCTTCGAGGCCGTGGCCGCCGAAAGCTCGATCGACGACGCGACCCGCTATTCGGGCGGGGATCTGGGCTACCGCACCATCGACGTCATGCCCGAGGCCTACAAGAACGCCCTGCGCGACCGACCGGCCGGCTCGACCGTGGGCCCGTTCCAGACCGAGGGCGGCTGGGCCGTGCTGCGGGTCGAGGACCGTCGCCGCGAGACCCCGCCGACGCTGGAACAGGCCCGGCCCCAGATCGTGCGCTACCTGACCTATGAAGGCGTGCGCCAGCTGCTCGAGGAGTTGCGCGGCAAGGCCGAGGTCGAGGTCCTGCTGCCCGGCGACACGCCCCGTTCGGAAGAGCCGGCCTCCGCGCCCCGCCCGCCTGCGCCGGCCGCCGGAACCCCCGCCGCCGCGCCGCCCGCCGTCGCGGCGACTCCCGCGCCCAAGACGGCGTCATGAGCGGTCCGCCCGGCTCCGGTCGCGCCTCGCCCGGCCAGAAGATCGAACAGGCGATCGAAAAGGCCTTCGACCCGCTGGCCACGGCGATCAAGCGCGCCACCGCGCCGCCGAAGGCGACGCCCGCCGCGCCGGGCAAGCCCGGCCTCGAGATCTCGCCACTGGCCGTGCCCTTCCCGGCCATTCCGCCCATCGCCGGGGTCGAGATCGCCACGGCCCGGGCCGGCTTCTACAAGCATGAGCGCGACGATCTGGTGGTGTTCAGCTTCGCCCGCGGCACCACCTGCGCCGGGGTCTTCACCCGGCACAAGATCGGCTCGGCGCCGGTCGACTGGTGCAAACGCCATCTGGACGCCTCCGACGGCGGCCAGGATGTGCGGGCCCTGGTGGTCAACGCCGGTTGCGCCAACGCCTTCACCGGCAAGGCGGGAGCCGACGCGGCCCGCCGCACGGCTTCCGAGGTCGCCAAACGCTTCGGCTGCCGCCAGCGCGACGTCATGCTGGCATCCACCGGCGTGATCGGCGTGGTGCTGGACGACCGCAAGATCGTCGCCCGCATGCCGGAGATCGAGGCCGGGCTGGACGCCGACGGCTGGGCCCGCGCCGGCCAGGCCATCATGACCACCGACACCTTCCCCAAGGGGTCCTACGCCGAATGCGAGATCGAAGGCCGCAAGGTCCGCATCGCCGGCATCGCCAAGGGGTCCGGCATGATCGCGCCGGACATGGCCACCATGCTGGCCTTCATCGTCACCGACGCCGACATTCATCCCAACGTCCTGCGGGCCATGCTGGGCCTGCACGTCCGCACCACCTTCAACAGCGTCACCGTCGACGGCGACACCTCGACCAATGACACCTGCCTGCTGTTCGCGACGGGCGCCAGCGGCGCCCCGCGGATCGGTCGGGTCGGCGACCGCCGGCTGAAGTCGTTCTCGGCGGCGCTGGACAAGGTCATGCTCGACCTCGCCCATCAGCTGGTCCGCGACGGCGAGGGGGCGACCAAATTCGTCAAGGTCACGGTCGACGGCGCGGCCAGCCCCGCCTCGGCCCGCAAATTGGCCAAGTCGATCGCCGACAGCCCGCTGGTCAAGACCGCCCTGGCCGGCGAGGACGCCAACTGGGGCCGGGTCGTCATGGCCGTCGGCAAGACCGAGGAGCCGGTCGACCGCGACCGCCTCGCCATTCGCTTCGGCCCTCATGTGGCGGCCGTCGACGGCGCCCCGGCCCCCAGCTACGACGAGGCGAAGATGAGCGCCTATATGAAGAACGCCGAGATCGACATCACCGTCGACGTCGGCTCGGGCCGCGCCTCGGCCACGGTCTGGACCTGCGATCTGACCAAGCGGTACGTCGAGATCAACGGCGACTATCGATCGTGAACGAGGCTCCTGAGGCAAACCTCCCTACCGTCCTCGTCGTCGCCGTGGCCCTGATCGACGGCGACGGCCGGGTGCTGATCGCCCAGCGGCCCGAGGGCAAGACACTGGCCGGCCTGTGGGAGTTTCCGGGCGGAAAGGTCGAGCCCGGCGAGCGTCCCGAACCCGCCCTGATCCGTGAACTGAAGGAAGAACTCGGCATCGACGTGACCGAGGCCTGTCTGGCCCCGTTCGTTTTCGCCAGCCACGCTTACGATTCGTTTCACCTGTTGATGCCATTGTACCTGTGCCGACGCTGGTCGGGGGTGGTTCAGAACCGCGAGCACGCGGCGCTGAAATGGGTCAGGCCGAACCAGCTTTCGGACTATCCGATGCCTCCGGCCGACGAACCCCTGGTCGCCTGGCTGCGCGACCTGCTCTAGCCGCCGCAAGGAGGGGGCCGATGATCAGACGCTTCCTCTCCCGCTTCGGGCGCGACGAAAGCGGCGCGACCGCCATCGAATACGGCATGATCCTGGCCCTGATGTTCCTCGTCATCCTGGGGGCCCTGCAGGCCTTCGGCGGCACGGGCAGCGGCATCTTCAACGTGGCGATGGATAAGATCCGGGCCGCCATGGGCGGCTAGCCGTCCTCGCCCGTCTGCTCCCTGACCCCCAGCGCATCCGCCAGCCGCATCTTCGCCGAGCCGCGCGGCAGCGGCTTCTGCTGACTCTCGTGCGGCGCCCAGCCGGCCAGATGGACAATCTCGAAGGTCGCGGGAATGCGTCCGTCAGCGTCGGCGTAGCGTTCGGCATAGAGCTGCGCGGCGCGAGCGAGGATGCCGCGCGTCAGCGGCCGCAAGGCTCCCGCCAATACATTGGTCTCGCCCATGGCCCGCAGGTCGCGGATCAGGGCGAACAGGTCGGGATAGCGCACCGTCACCCGGTCGACGTCGGCCACCGGCAGGGCGAGGCCGGCCCTCTGCAGCAGGGCCGCGCCGTCGAAGCCGTCGGCGAAGGGCGAGACCCGCGCCTGCGCCCCGCCGCGCGCCTCCAGCTCCGCCTCGGTCAGGACCGCGCGCAGCTCCTTCAGCGTCCCGGCGCCCAGCAATGTCCCGAGGAACAGGCCGTCGGGCTTCAGCGCGCGCCGGATCTGGCTCAGGGCGCCGGGCAGGTCATTGGCCCAGTGCAGGCTCATCAGCGAGACGATCAGGTCCTGCGACCCGTCCGCCAGGTTCGGCGGCGCCGCGCCCGGCCCCGCCCGCGCGGCCCGGTCGCCCACCGTCTTCACCGGCCCGACCCGCGCGGCCGCCGCGCTGTCGGCGAGGGCCGCGGCGAAGGCACCCGGGTGGGCCGACAGATCGGCGGCCTCGGGCCAGTCCCGGACCAGCGCCTCCAGACTGCCCACGGCGTTCTCCGCCGCCCGCGCGTGCAGGAAGTCGGCGCGGGCGAGCGTCCTTTCGCTGCGTTCAAGCCTTGCCGTACGGCGCTGAACGTCGAAGATGCGGGGAGGACCGGAGGAGGGGCTCATGAGCCTTCAGGATGGGGTCTGGCGCGACCGATTGAAAGCGGCTGTTTCCCGGATTGCACTCGACGTCCGGACGCTGGGCCGCGGCGTCGCCGACCTGCTCCTGCCTTCGCTGGCTTGGGACAGCCCGGAGTCCGCCGCCTCGCCCGGCCTGACCGCCGGGGCCTGGAGCCGGGTGATCTTCCTGGAAGACCCCGTCTGCGACGGCTGCGGCGCGGGGTTCGAGATGGACGGCGGCCCTTTCGCCGCGGCCCGCTGCGCCGCCTGCCTGGCCCGGCCCTACGCCTTCGACCGGGCGCGCGCGGCCTGCGTCTATGACGAGGCCTCGCGGGGGCTCGTCCTGAAACTCAAACATGGCGACCACCAGCCGTTCGCGCGCCTGTTCGCCCGCTGGATCGCCCGCGCCGCCGCACCCCTGATGGACGAGGCGGACGCCGTCGTCCCCGTGCCGCTGCACCGGCGCCGCCTGCTGTCCCGGCGTTTCAACCAGGCCGCCGAGATCGCCCGGCCGCTGGCGCGCGAAGCCGGGCTCGACTTTCTGCCGGACGCCCTGATCCGCACCGCCCACACCACCACCCAGGGCGGAAAGTCCGCGCGGGGCCGCCGCCTGAATGTCAAAAAGGCCTTCGCGGTCAGCGAGGCGGGGCGTCGCCGCATCCGGGGCCGCCGCATCCTTCTGGTCGATGATGTGTTGACCACGGGCGCCACCGCCGAGGCCTGCGCCCGCGCGTTGATCGAGGCCGGCGCCCGCGCCGTGGATCTGGCCGTCGTGGCCCGGGTGCGCACCGCGCGGGAATTGCCTACATAGGGCTCACCTGCCGCTCGTCCCGCGGCGGCTCGCTGCCCGAGGCGCGATTTTTGACTGGAGTTTCGTATTGGCCGACGTCGTCATCTACACCAAGCCCGGCTGTGGCTACTGCCATGCCGCCAAGGACCTGCTTGAGCGCAAGGGCGTGGACTTCACCGAGATCGTCGCCTCGCACGACCCCGCGAAGAAGCAGGAGATGATCCAGCGCTCCGGCGGCCGCATGACCTTCCCGCAGATCTTCATCGACGGAAAACATATCGGCGGTTCGGACGAACTCCATGCCCTTGACCGCAAGGGCGCGCTGGATCCATTGCTCGAGGCCTGATGGCCCCGCTTCCGATCGCCCTGATCCAGACCCGCACCCCGGCCAGCCCGGCTGCGGCCCTCGCCCATGTCGCCCCGCTGATCCGTGAGGCGGCGGCGGGCGGGGCAAGGCTGATCCTGACGCCGGAAGCGACCAATTTCCTGATCAGGGACCGCGACGCCCGCGAGGCTGTCCTGGTCGCCGATGAAACGGATGTCGTCGTCGGCGGTCTGCGCGATCTGGCGCGGGAGCTGGGCGTCTGGCTGCTGATCGGCTCGGCCATCGTGCGGTCGGGGCATAACGGCGACGACCGCGCCGCCAACCGCTCCCTGCTGATCGATGACGCAGGCGCGGTGGTCGCGACCTATGACAAGCTGCACGTCTATGACGTCGATCTGCCCACGGGCGAGCGCTGGCGCGAAAGCGCCGCCATCCGCCCCGGCGACGGCGCGGTCGTGGCCGACACCCCCTGGGGCCGGCTGGGCCTGACCATCTGCTACGACATCCGCTTCCCGCAGCTGTATCGCGCCCTGGCCAAGGCCGGCGCCGGGATGATCTCCGTGCCCGCCGCCTTCACCGTCCCGACCGGCGAGGCCCACTGGGAGACCCTGTTGCGCGCCCGGGCCATCGAGACGGGCTGCTGGATTCTCGCCCCCGCCCAGGCCGGCCTGCACGAGGACGGCCGCCGCACCTGGGGCCGATCCACGGTGGTGGGCCCATGGGGCGAGGTGGCGGCCAGGCTGGATCACGACGAACCGGGCGTCCTGTTCGCAACGCTCGATTTCGACGCCGTGACGCGCGCCCGCACCGCCGTGCCGCAGCTGACCCACGACCGCGCATTCGCGGGGCCGCAATGATCCGCTACGCCCTCCAGTGCGACCACGGCCACGAGTTCGAGGCCTGGTTTGGCGCTTCGGCCGACTATGACGACCAGGCCGCCCGCGGGCTGGTGGAATGCCCGCACTGCGGCTCGCGCGGCGTCACCAAACAGATCATGGCCCCGGCCGTGTCCGGAACCCGCAAGACCGCCCTGTCGGCCGACCCCGCGCGAATGCGGACCCTGATTGCGCAGGCCGCCCGCGAGGTCCGCTCCCACGTCGAGCAGAATTTCGACTATGTCGGCGACGCCTTCGCCCGCGAGGCCCGCGACATCCATGAGGGCCGGTCCGAAAAACGCGAAATCTATGGCGAGGCCACCCCCGCCGAGGTGAAGAAGCTCAAGGACGAGGGCGTGCCCTGCGCGCCCCTGCCGCCGCTCCCGCCCGATCCGGCCAAGGTGCACTGAGCGATGGGGGAGGGGGAGCGCTATCAGGAGTTCGAGCCGCCGGCGGCGCTTCGACCCTTCGTCCGCACCATCTGGACCTATGCCGCCCCGGCGCCCGAACCGGTCGTCCAGCGGATCGCCCCCGACGGCTGTCCCGAACTGATCCTCGACATCGGCGCCCCCTATGAGGAAGCGGGCGATGACGGCGTCTTCCGGCTCCAGCCTCAGGCCCTGTTCGCCGGCCAGATGACCCGGCCGCTGGCCCTGCGGCCGGTCGGTCCCGTCGAACTGGTCGCCGTCCGCTTCGAGCCCGACGGCGCCCGCGACTGGCTGGGCCATGCCGCGGTGGAGGCGACCGACCGTCGTCTCGACATGACCGCGCGCCTCGCCGGCGTCAGCGCCCCGGCCGGGGATCCGGCTGCGCAGGTCGCCGTCATGGTCCGCGTTCTGGAGGACCATCGCCGTCGACATGACTGGACGCTCGACCCGGCCGTTCGCGCCGAGATCGAGGCCGCGACCGTCGATCGTCCGGGCACGGACAGATCGCCCGGCGAACAACGCGCCCTGCAACGACGCTTCCGCGACCGCGTCGGCGTGCCGCCCCGCATTCTGCGCTCCATTTTTCGCTTCCGCCGCGTCTTCGATCACGCCGCCGAACCCGGCCCCGAGTCCCTCGGCTGGCTCGAGGCGGGGCTGGAGGCGGGCTATTTCGACCAGCCCCAGCTGGCCCGCGACTTCCGCCGCTTCCTCGGCTGCACCGCCACCGAATGGGCCCGCGACCAGGCCGGACTGGCGCGGCGGCTGGCGTCGCAATCCTACAAGCCGGGGCCGCTGTCGCCGCACTAGGGTGCCGCTATCGCCCCACCAGGGCGCCGCTGACGCCGAACCCAGGGAGATGCTTCCGTGCTGACCGCCGCCCTCGCCGCCGCCCTGATCCAGACCGCGGCGCCGGCCACGCCTGACCTGTCATGGATGGCCGGCTACTGGCTCGACTGCTCCAACGGCCGCGAGGTCTCCGAAACCTGGAGCGACCCGCGCGCGGGCCTGATGGCGGGCCACGCCGTCACCGTGTCGGGCGGCCGCGCCTCCTTCGAGGTGTCGCACATCGGCCCGACGCCGCAGGGTTTCGCCTATGTCGCCCAGCCCGGCGGCGCGCCCCCGACAGCGTTTGTCGTCGCCGAGACCGGCCCGATGCGGGTGGTTTTCGCCAATCCGGAAAACGACTTCCCGACCCGCATCGTCTATGAACGCGCCGGCGACGCCCTCAGGGCCCGGATCGAGGGCGAGATCAACGGGCAGGCGCGGAGTATGGAATGGACCTTCACGGCGGCCCCGCTGAACACCCGCTGTCCCGGCTAGAGTGGCGGGCGATGACGGCGGCCGATCTGGACGCCGTCGCCGCCATCGCCGCCGTCGGCTTCCCGGATCATTTCGAGGGCCGCGACTGTTTTGAAAATCGTCTCGCCCTGAACCCCGCCGGCTGTTTCGTGCTGGCCGGCGAGACGGAGCCGCCGCAGGGCTATCTGGTCGCCTATCCGTGGACGGCCGACGCCGCCCCCGCGCTCAACACCCTGATCCCGGCGATCCCGGACGAGGCCGCGGTGATGTACCTGCACGACCTCGCCATCGACCCGTCCGTGCGCGGCGGCGGCTGGTCCCGCCCGATCGTCGAACGGCTGGCGCAGGATGCCCGCGCGGCCGGCTGGCCGGCCCTGACGCTGGTGGCCGTCAACGACGCCGCGCCGTTCTGGGAACGGCACGGCTTCGCGGTGGTCGACGCGCCGGGCATGGCGGACAAACTGGCCGGCTACGGCGAGGGCGCCCGCTACATGGTGCGGCGGCTGACCGCCTAGCTGCGGGTCCAGCCCTTGGCGGCCATGCAGCCGCGGAAGGCTTCGCTGCGCGGGCCCTCGCCGGTCGAGGCGCGGCATTCGGCGCGGGCGCCGTCGAAGGGCTGGGCGTTCTCGCCATGCCAGCCGAAGTCGTCATCGTGGTCGGCGTCGATCACGGTGATGCAGGCCGACGTCATGAGCGCGGCGGACAGGGCGGAGAGGATGAGCAGGCGTTTCATATGCGGCTCCTGATCGGGAGGTGGAGGGGAGCTCCTCATCCCACCGTCAAGCTTGGCTGTCCCGTTACTTCGAGGTCAGGTCGATGAACCGCCGATGAATGACCCTCAGTCCCGCGTCGCCACCATCATGTAGTTGATGCCCGCATCGTCGCTCTCGCTCCAACGATCCGTGAACGGATCATAGACCAGGCCGAAGGGTCCGCTCACCGCCACCGGCTCCGCCGACAGCATGAGGCGGATCTCCTCCGGCTTCAGGAACTGGTTCCAGTCGTGGGTTCCCGCCGGCACCCAGCGCAGGATGTATTCCGCCGCGACCTTGCCGAGGGCCAGCGCCTTCAGCGTCCGGTTCAGGGTGGCGACGATCATCAGCCCGCCGGGCTTCACCAGCCGCGAACAGGCGCGGACGAAGGCCTCGGGATCGGCGACGTGTTCGATCACCTCCATGGTCAGGACCACGTCGAACGGCCCCGCCCCCTCGGCCTCCAGCTGTTCGACGGTGGCGGCGCGATAGGCGATGTCGAGGCCCTGCTGGTCGGCATGGGCCCGCGCCGTGCCGATGTTCTCGGCCGAGGCGTCGATGGCGGTGACCGCGAACCCCAGGCGCCGCATCGGCTCGGCGATCAGACCGCCGCCGCAGCCGACATCCAGCAGGGTCAGGCCGTCGAAGGCGCCGCGCGTTTTCACATCCCGTCCGAAACGCTCCGCCGCCCGGTCGCGGACGAAGGCCAGTCGCGCCGGATTGAATTTGTGCAGCGGCGCGAAGGGGCCGCGCGCGTCCCACCACTCCGCCGCCTGGGCCGAAAACCGGGCCACGTCCGCCGGGTCGATCGAGGGACCGGCGGCCCCTTCGCCGGGCTCCGCGCGGCTGGGGGGTTTGCGCGCCGATAGGGTGTCGTTAGAAGCGGCCATGGCCGAGGGATGAACCCGCGCGGCCCTCCACGCAAGATGGGGCGATCCGCCACGATGACGCGGCCTGCGACGACTCGACTGGTGATGAAGTTCGGCGGCACCTCCATGGGTGACCTCGAGCGCATCCGTCGCGCCGCCCGCATCGTCGCCGCCGAGGCCGCCGCCGGCAAACAGGTCGCCGTCGTCGTCTCCGCCATGGCCGGCAAGACCAATGAGCTGGTGGCCTGGACTGATGGCGCGGGTCGGCCCAGTCCGAAATTGGCGGGGCAGGGGATCGAATCGACCGACGACGAATACGATATCGTCGTCGCCTCGGGCGAACAGGTCACCGCCGGCCTGCTGGCACTGACCCTGCGCAACATGGGGCTGAACGCCCGCAGCTGGATGGGCTGGCAGATCCCCATCCTCACCGATGACGCCCACGGCCGCGCCCGTATCGAGGACGTCCCGGGCGAGGTGCTGGGCGCCGCCATGGACAAGGGCGAGATCGCCGTCGTGCCCGGCTTCCAGGGCGTCAGCCGCGCGGGCCGGATCACCACCCTCGGCCGCGGCGGTTCGGACACTTCAGCCGTGGCCGTGGCGGCGGCGCTGGGCTGCGCCTGCGACATCTACACCGACGTGGACGGCGTCTACACCACCGACCCGCGCATCGAATCGAAGGCCCGGCGGCTCGAGAAGATCTCCTATGAAGAGATGCTGGAGATGGCCTCGCTCGGGGCCAAGGTGCTGCAGACCCGTTCGGTCGAACTGGCGATGGCCAAACGGGTGCCGTTGCGGGTGCTGTCCAGCTTTATCGAACCTGACGAAAACGGCGTCCTGCCCGCCAAGTCCGGCACCCTGATCTGCGACGAGGAGGAAATCGTGGAAAAACGCATCGTATCCGGCGTGACCATGAGCCGTGACGAGGCCCGCATCACCCTGCTGGGACTGTCGGACCGGGTCGAAGCCCCGGCGGACGTCTTCACCCGGCTGGCCGAGGCCAACGTCAATGTCGACATGATCGTGCAGAGCCAGTCCCGCAGCGAAGGGGCGGTCAATCTGACCTTCACCACCGGCCGCCGCGACGCCCAGCGCGCCGCCGAACTGATGCGCGCGGCCCAGCCCCAGCTCGGCTTCGAGGAACTGCGTGTCGACGAGGATGTGGCCAAGGTCTCGGTCGTCGGCGTCGGCATGCGCAGCCACGCCGGCGTGGCCCAGACCATGTTCCGGGCCCTCGCCGACAAGGGTGTGAAATTTCAGGCCATCTCGACATCCGAGATCAAGATCAGCGTATTGATAGACGCCGCCTATGCGGAACTGGCCGTTCGTGCGCTTCATGCGGCCTATGGACTGGAAGACGTCTAGGAATTGAGCCGGACGGCGCCCATCTGCGGCGTCGTTCATCAGGAGGGGCCATGCCGGTTGGCGGATTGACGACGGGGCCACGCAACCTCCTTCGCCAGATTCGCGAGGCGATGGCTGGTGCGGCGCCGGCGCAGGACCGGCTCGACACGGTCGTGCGCATCATCGCCCAGTCGATGGTGGCCGAGGTCTGTTCGATCTATCTGCGCCGCGCCTCCGGCGAGCTGGAGCTCTTCGCCACCCAGGGCCTGAAGCCCGAGGCCGTCCACAACACCCGCCTGCGCCCCGGCGAGGGCCTGGTCGGCGAGGTCGCGCGCACCGCCGCGCCGATCAGCCTGTCGGACGCGCCGTCCCACCCCAGCTTCGCCTACCGGCCGGAGACGGGCGAGGATCCCTATCACGCCTTCCTCGGCGCCCCCCTGCTGCGGGGCGGCCGGGCCATCGGCGTGCTGGTCGTCCAGAACCGCTCCGAGCGGCGCTATGACGACGAGGAAGTCGAGGACATCCAGACCATCGCCATGGTCCTGGCCGAGACCGTGGCCTCGGGCGAACTCCTCGCCCAGGACGAGCTGCGCGACATCGAGGTGGCGCCGCACCGGCCCGAACGCCTCAAGGGCCAGCGTTTCGCCGAGGGGCTCGCCTACGGCCACGTCATCCTGCACGAGGCGCCGGTCGCGCCCGAGAACCTGCTGGCCGAGAACCAGCAGGTCGAGGAGATCCGCCTGCGCGAGGCGCTGATCGGCCTCAAGGCCAACATCGATTCCATCCTAGACGGCGGTCAGGGCAAGCTGGCGGGTCTGCCGTTCGAAGTGCTGGAAACCTACCGGATGTTCGCCGACGACCGGGGCTGGAACCGGTCGCTGGAGGAGGCCGTCCGCACCGGCCTGACCGCCGAAGCCGCTGTCGATCGCGTCCGCAATGAACACCGCGCCCGCTTCGCCCAGGCCCGCGATCCCTATATCAAGGAACGGCTGCACGACTTCGAGGATCTCGCGAACCGCCTGCTGCGGGTCCTCGCCGGCGACAAGCCGGGCGAGCGCGACCTGCCCGACGACGCCATCCTCGTGGCGCGCAACCTGGGGCCCGCCGATCTGCTGGAATACCCGCGGCACAAGCTCCGGGGTCTCCTGCTCGAGGAGGGATCGGCCGCCAGCCACGCCGCCATCGTCGCCCGCGCCCTGCAGATTCCCTGCGTCGGTCGGGTCATGGGCCTGCGGGACCGGCTGTCCGAAGGCGATCTGGTCATCGTCGACGGCGAGACCGGCGAGGCCTATCTGCGGCCCCGGCCCGACATGCTGGCGGCGGTCCAGTCGCGCATGCAGGTCCGCAGCGCGCGCCAGGCCGAGTTCGCCAAATTGCGCGACGTCGCCGCCGTCACCCTCGACGGAACCCGGATCACCGTCCTGACCAACGCCGGTCTCGCCGTCGATCTGGAGAATCTGGACGCCACCGGGGCCGAGGGCATCGGTCTGTTCCGCACCGAATTCCAGTTCATGGTCTCCGAGGAACTGCCGCGGCTGACCAGCCAGACGGCCCTTTACAGTCTGGTGCTGGACGCCGCCGGGGACCGGCCCGTGACCTTCCGCACCCTCGATGTCGGCGGCGACAAGGTGCTGCCCTATCTGGAGACCGAGCGGGAAGAGAACCCCGCCCTGGGTCGCCGGGCGATCCGCCTCGGCCTCGACCGGCCCGGCCTGCTGCGGCTGCAGCTGCGCGCCCTGCTGACCGCCGCCGCGGGCCGCGAGCTGCGCGTCATGTTCCCGATGATCGCGACGGTCGACGAGTTCCGCGCGGCGCGGGAACTGGTCGATGTCGAATGCGCCTGGGCCAAACGCCGGGGTCGGGCCCTGCCCGCCCTGCTGCGTGTCGGGGCGATGATCGAATGCCCGTCGCTGCTCTGGCACCTCGACGCGCTTCTGCCGCTGACGGACTTTGTCTCGGTCGGCACCAACGACCTGTTCCAGTACATGTTCGCCGCCGACCGGACCAATCCGCTGGTGTCGGACCGCTACGACCCGCTGTCGCCCCCGGCGCTCCGGGCCCTGGCCGAAATCCAGAAGAAATGCGCCGATACCGGAACGCCCGTGTCCGTGTGCGGAGAACTGGCCGGCAAGCCGCTGGAGGCCTTCGCCCTGCTGACCCTCGGCTATACCCGTCTGTCGGCCCCGGCCGGCGGGGTCGGTCCGGTCAAGCGGATGATCCTGTCAGCCGACCTCGCCGCCGCCCGTCGCGGTATGACCAACCTGCTCGGATCGTCCGCCGGTTCGATCCGCGGCGAGCTGGAATCCCTGGCCCGGAAATTGAACGTCACGATCTGAACCGTCCCGCGCCGAAACGTCCGGGATGCCTAACAAATCGTTGATCGGTCGACTCTTATGAGTTATCCACAAGTCGGAACCGGGGGGTCCGCGGGCGCAGGCCCGAACTGTCATCCCGATATGATACAGCCCCCGAGTTCGAGTATGGCGATGCGCGAGGAACCCTCGTGCGCGCCGAGTGTGGGGTCAGGCGTAATGGCGCTGGATACGGGGGGGATCCCCGAAGAGCTCAGGGCTCATCCAGACTGGAAGGACATCGTTCCTTCCGTCACGGACGCGCCGACTCTGGGCGACGGCCTGAAGGCCGCGCGCGAACACTCCGGCCGCTCCCTCGCCGAACTGTCCAGCCTCACCCGCGTGCCCTCGCGCTATCTGACGGCGCTGGAGCAGAACGACTTCTCCACCCTGCCCAACCGTGTCTTCTCCATCGGCTATGTGCGCGCCTACGCCGCCGCCCTCGGCCTCGATGAACAGCTCGCGGTGGAGCGGTTCAAGCGCGAGAGCCCCGATCCGTCCGTGCCGCTGCAGGCGCCGGTCGGCGTCGCCTTCGAGGAGGTGAAACGCTATTCGCCGCGCCTGATCGCCGCGGGTCTGGCCTTGGTCATAGCCGTGGTCGGCTGGAACGTGTTCCAGCGCGTCAGCCTGATGCAGGCGCCCCGTCCGTCCGACCTCGCCGCCGTGCCCGAAAGCTGGACCCTCGGCGCCGTGCCCGGCCAGCCCGCCGCCCTGTCCCTGTCCGCCCCGCGCCCGGCCCCGCCGGACCAGACGATTCCGGCCCTCTACATCACCCCGGGCCTCGAGACCGAGCTGACCGGCATCGACCCGGCCTCGCCCGAGGCGATCGCCGCCGTCGCGGCCGGCGCTCCGCCGGTGCAGCGGGCCTTCAACCCTCGCGGCGCCATCTACGGCGCCTCCGCCAACGCCTCCCAGGTGGTGATCCAGGCGCGCAAGGCCGCCAGTCTGGTGGTCCGCATGGGCGACGGCCGCGTGCTGTTCGCCCGCCAGCTGGCCGCCGGGGACGCCTGGCGCGCGCCCGCCGGCGTGGCGGCGGTGGTGGACGTTTCCAGCCATTTCTCCGATTTCGACGTCTATCTGAACGGCGAGCACGCCGGGGCCCTGACCGCCGAACAGACCCCGCTCAGCCAGCTGAACGCCCGCGCCCAGACGCTTGCCCGTCAGGCCGCCGCCGAGGTCCTGGCGCGAGGCCAGGCGGCCCAGGCGGAAGCCCAGGCCCGGGCGGCGACGGTCCAGGCCGCCATGACCAACAGCGCGGGCGGCTGATTGCGGCATCCAGCGTCGTGGCCATGCCGCAATCGAGCGCCTATGTTCCCGGCACATGAGCGCTGACCTTTCGCATATCCGCCCGTGGCGCCACATCGAGCGCCGCAAGAGCCGCCAGATCATGGTGGGGAACGTCCCCGTGGGCGGCGATGCGCCGATCACCGTCCAGTCGATGACCAATACGCCGACGACCGACGCGGCGGCCACGCTGGACCAGATCCGCCAGCTGGAAGAGGCCGGCGCCGACATCGTGCGCGTCTCCTGTCCCGACGAGGCCTCGACCGCTGCCTTCCGCACCATCGCCCGCGAGTCGCGGGTGCCGCTCGTCGCCGACATCCATTTTCACTACAAGCGGGGCATCGAGGCGGCCGAAGCCGGCGCCGCCTGCCTGCGCATCAATCCGGGCAATATCGGCTCGGCCGACCGCGTCCGCGACGTCATCCAGGCCGCCCGCGACCACGGCTGCTCCATGCGCATCGGCGTCAACGCCGGCTCGCTGGAGAAGGAGCTGCTCGAGAAATACGGCGAGCCCTGTCCCGAAGCCATGGTCGAGAGCGCCCTCAACCACGCCCGCATCCTGCAGGACCACGACTTCCACGAGTTCAAGATCTCGGTGAAGGCGTCCGACCCCTTCCTGACCGTGGCCGCCTACCAGCAGCTGGCCGACGCGATCGATTGCCCCCTGCACCTCGGCGTCACCGAGGCCGGACCCCTGCGGTCGGGGACGATCAAGTCGGCCATCGGTCTGGGGAACATGCTCTGGTCGGGCATCGGCGACACCATCCGCGTCTCGCTCGCCGCCGATCCGGTCGAGGAGATCAAGGTCGGCTTCGACATCCTCAAGTCGTTGGGTCTGCGCCACCGCGGCGTCAACATCATCGCCTGCCCGTCGTGCGCCCGCCAGGGCTTCAACGTCATCGAGACCGTCGGCATTCTGGAAGAGCGGCTGGCGCATGTGACCACGCCCATGTCGCTGTCGATCATCGGCTGCGTCGTCAACGGCCCGGGCGAGGCCCTGTACACGGATGTCGGCTTCACCGGCGGCGGCGCCGGCTCCGGCATGGTCTACGTCAACGGCAAGATGGCCCACAAACAGCACAACGACGGCATGATCGACCACATCGTCGAACTGGTCGAAGCCAGGGCCGCCGAACTGGACGCCGCGCGAGCGGTTGAAGAAAAGCCACTGGTCGCCGTAGGGTAGCAAGCGGTTGCGAGGCCGCGGGGCGGGGCGCATATTCCATCCATGCCCGCGCTCGATCCCATCGTCTCCGAGTTCGCCTCGACCGAGGAGGCCGAGGCCTATGACGCCTGGTTCCGGGCCAAGGTCGAACGGTCCCTGGCCGACACGCGGCCTCCGATTCCGCATGATGAAGCCATGGCGCATGTGAAGGCCATCATCGATCGCAAGCGCAAAAAGGCCGGCTGATGCTCCCGGTCGTCTGGGCGCGCGAAGCCCTCGACGACGCCAGCAGCATTGCTGACTGTATTTCGGACGACAATCCGGCTGCCGCCGACCGCATGACCGAGATCATCTTCGGGTCGGCCGAGGTTTTGGGCCAGTATCCCTCCATGTATCGGAAGGGGCGGCTGGACGGGACGCGCGAAGCCGTCATTCATCCGAACTATGTTCTGGTCTATCGGGTCGAAGCGGCCCAGGTCCGGATCGTCAACGTCCTGCACACAGCCCGGCGGTATCCCCCCGAATGAAACTCTACTTCACCGTCCCGTCCCCCTTCGCCCGCAAATGCCGGATCGTGGCCCGTGAAAAGGGGCTGATCGACCGCATCGAGGAGATCGTGGTCGATCCCTACGCCAATGCGCCCGAGCTGCTGGCGTCCAATCCGGTGGTGCAGGTTCCGACCCTGATCGCGGAGGACGGCCTGCCGCTCAACGACAGTCCGGTGATCTGCGAATACCTCGACGCCCTCGGCGAAGGTCCGCGCCTGCTGCCGGCCGACGGCGCCGACCGGCTGCGCGTGCGGCGTCTGGAGACTCTTGGAAACCAGGCGCTGGAGATGGGCGTCAAACTGGTTTTGGAGAAGCGTCGCCCCGAGGCCGAGCGGTCGCCGTCCTGGATCGCGCGCTGGACCGACAACATGGCCCGCGCCCTCGATGCGCTGGAGGCGGCCCGTCCCGACCCGGCCCGACTGGACATGGGCGTCATCACCGCCGGGGTCGCCGTCACCTGGGTCGGCTTTCGTCACCCGGATTTCGATCTCGCCGCGGGCCGTCCCGGGCTGATGGCGCTGCAGGCGGCGCTGGAGGCCCGGCCGAGCTTCGCCGGAACCCATCCGGCGGGCTGATCAGGGAACCATCCCCGCCAGCTGCAGCGCCTGATAGGCCGCCAGGGTCACGATCAGGATCCCGACCGCATAGGTCAGCAACCGCGCCGGGATCCGCTTGGTGACGCCGCCCGCGAACGGGGCGGCGATCAGCCCCCCGACGATCAGCCCGCCGATGGCCGCGCCGTGGTCCTCAAGCGCGCCCCCCGCCCAGCGCCCGGTCATCAGGGCGACGAGGAAGGCGGCGGAGATGGCGCTGGTCACCAGCAGTTCGGCGGTGTTGACCGTGCCGATGGCGCGGCGCGGGTCGGCCCCGGCTCCCACGAGGGTCGAGGTGACCGTCGGCCCCCAGCCGCCGCCGCCGATCGCGTCCAGAAAGCCCCCGACCACGCCCAGCGGACCGCTGAGCTTCGGCGGCATCTCGCGGGGCCGCGTCGGCCGGGTGGCGCGCCACAGCACCCAGACGCCGATCACCAGCAGATAGGCGAGGATGAAGGGCTTGATCCGGTCTCCTTCGATGCCGGTCAGGACATAGGCCCCCAGCACGCCCCCGACCACGCCGCCGGCCGCCAGCGGCCAGAACAGCGGCCAGAGGATGTTCTTGTGCATCACATGCGACGCCGCCGAGGCGCCGCCGGTGAAGATCTTGGCGACATGGACGCTGGCCGAGGCCGTCGCCGGCGGCACGCCGAAGGCCAGCAGCACGGTATTGGCGATCACCCCATAGGCCATGCCCAGGGCGCCATCGACCGATTGAGCCAGAACGCCGACCAGCAGGAACAGCAGAAAGGTTTCCATTCAGTCCGTTCGAACAGCCAAGCCTGATCAGCGCAAGCCCCGTCCCGGGCTTTGGTTGCGTCGTCAGGGTGCGACGGCGCCGGCCGCGACGGCCCGGGCGATGCCGTTCAACACCTCGCGGCCGGTATAGGGTTTCATCACCAGGGCGCTGGCCAGTCGGGCATGGCGCGCCGCCGCGGCCACATCGCCCGAAAGAAACAGCGCCGGCACGCCCCAGGTGTCCTTGAGGGTTCGGGCCAGGGCGACGCCCCCGCCTTCGCTTCCGTCGCCCGGGTCGTCGGCCAGATTGATGTCCAGCAAGGCCAGGTCGATGGCGTGCAGGCCGGCGGCGGTCGTCGCCGTCGCCGCATCGGAGAAGGGGCCGACCACCCCGTGGCCGGCGGCCGTCAGCAGTTCGGTCAGGTCCGCCGCCAGGGCCGGGTCGTCCTCGACCACCATCAGCGTCAGCGCGCCCGGGGCGGGCGGCGGATCACCCGCCCCGGCGCCCGGGACCGCCTGCCGCGTCAGCACGGCGCGCAGGTCGCGCCAGACCTCGGTCGGGGGCCGGTCGGTGTCGAGGTCGAAAATCCGGGCCATGGCGGCCAGGTCGGCCTGCGCCTCAGCCGGAATCCCGACCGGCGGCTGATCCAGCAGGCCGTCGTAGAGCTGTCCCAGCCGGGCCAGTTCAGCGTTTTCGTCGGGTGTCGCCTTCAGCGTTCCGTCAAACATGCGCCCTCCACTTCAACCGCCCAGCTAGAGACTGCAGCCTCCCGGCGAAACCGGCCTGACGCCCTTGTGACGCCCGGTCACGATCACGCCATCGCCGCGCCGCATCGACAGGGCGGCGTCCGGCGGAGTAAACACCGCCTCCCGTTTTGATGAGGCTCCTTCCCTTGCGACTCCCCCAGGCCCGGCTCGATCAGGTGCTCGACCGCTTCCACCAGGTGGAGGCGCGGATGGGCGCGGCCAGCGACGGTCAGGAGATCGTCCGCCTGTCGAAAGAGCATGCTGAGATGAAGCCCATCGCCGACGCCGTCATGGCGCTGGCGAAGACGCGGGCCGAGATGGCCGACCTCGAGGCCATGGCCGCCGATCCCGAGATGGCCGAAATGGCCGCCGATGAACTGCAGGTCCTCAAGGAGACCCTGCCCGACATGGAGCGGGACGTGGCCCTGCTGCTGGCCCCGCGCGACGCCGACGAGAACGCCTCGGCCGTACTGGAAGTCCGCGCCGGCACCGGCGGTGACGAGGCCGCCCTGTTCGCCGGCGACCTGTTCCGCATGTACTCCCGCTACGCCTCCACCCGCGGCTGGAAGGTCGAGCTGGATTCCGCCACCGAGGGCGACGCCGGCGGCTACAAGGAGATCATCGCCACCGTCACCGGCGACGGCGTCTTCGGCCGGCTGAAATTCGAGAGCGGCGTGCACCGGGTCCAGCGCGTGCCGACCACCGAGGCCGGCGGGCGCATCCACACCTCCGCCGCCACCGTCGCCGTCCTGCCCGAGGTCGAGGACGTCGAGATCGACATCCAGGACAAGGACATCCGCATCGACACCTTCCGCGCCTCGGGCTCGGGCGGCCAGCACGTCAACAAGACCGATTCCGCGGTGCGCATCACCCACTTCCCCTCGGGGATCGTGGTGACCTCCTCTGAGAAGTCGCAGCACGTCAACCGCGACAAGGCGATGAAGAATCTGCGCGTCCGCCTCTATGACATGCAGCGCCAAATGAAAGACGACGCCCGCTCGGACTCGCGCAAATCCCAGGTCGGCTCGGGCGACCGCTCGGAGCGGATTCGCACCTACAACTTCCCGCAGGGCCGGGTCACCGACCACCGCATCGGCCTGACCCTGCACAGCCTGCCGCAGATCCTCGAAGGCGACATTGATCCGTTGTTGAATGCCCTGATCGCGGAAGATCAGGCCGCGCGTCTGGCCGATCTGGAAGCGGAGTTCGGGTAAGAAATGCGTTCTCCCTCCCCCGAAGTGGGGAGGGACGGCGAAGCGTAGCTGAGCCCGGGTGGGGAAGTTTGAAGCCGGGCGCCGTCCGTGCGGGACTGGCGTCCCCCACCCGGTCGCTCCGTGACCGCCCTCCCCATGAAGGGGAGGGTGAGACGCCTATGACCGCCGTATCCGCCGCTTCAACAACCGGTCCGACAGCGCTTCCGCGTGCTTCAGCGTGAAGGCCAGCGCCGCCGGGGACCCCCGCTTCGGCCCCACCGTATCGGCCACCACCGCCCCGCGTTCGCCGATCGCGCGATGCTCGCCGGTGGTGGTGTCGATCGCCGTCTGGTGCTCGATCTCGGCGTTCAGCTCGGCGCCCATGAGGATGATCTGCACGCTCAGCCAGGTCCACAGCAGGAAGCCCATCATGGCCGCCAGCGGGCCGTAGGAGGCCGTGCGCACGAAGGTCTGCAGGAACCAGCTGAACACCAGCGACAGGATCACGCTCAGCAGGGCCGCGAAGATCGCGCCGGGCGTCAGCCACCGCCAGCGCGCCTTCGCCCGACAGGGACCGAAGCGGTAGATCACGGTCAGGGCGGCCACATAGACGGCGCCGAGGATCGGCCAGCGAAGGGGCGCCAGATAGGCCCACTCGGCGGCCAGGCCGAACACGCCCAGCACGACCGGCACCCCGACGATCAGGCCCGCGGTCACCAGAATGCTGATCAGGCCGGTGACGGTGAAGGCCATGCAGATCAGATTGTATCGGACGATATTGCGCCGCTCGACCTCGTGATAGGCGACGTTCAGCCCGTAGAAGAGCATCTTGATCGCGCCATTGGCGGTCCAGAGCGACAGGGCCAGGGTCCAGACCAGGGTGAAGGTCAGGGTGGTTCTGGCGTTTTCGGCCAGCCGCTGCATCTCCCCGCCGAGGAACTGGGCCACGCCGGACGGCAGCACCGAATAGAGGAACTGCAACCGGCTCCAGGCGTCCGCCGGATCGGCGAACAGGCCGTACAGGGTGACGAAGGCGGCCAGCGTCGGAAACAGCGACAGCACCACGAAGAAGGTCACGCCGCCGGCGACGAATCCGACCCGGTCGCCGAAATAGGAGGCCCCGACCCGCCAGAAGATATCGACCCAGCCCTTGTGCGGAATATGCTCGGGCCGCTGGGCCAGCCGGCCGCGACCGGGCTCCCTGATCTCGAAATCCTCGGGCGTCGGCGGACGCGGCGGCGCGGGCTCGGGCCGCTCCTTGCGCAGATCCACCCCGATCTTGTGGCCCCGCGAGTACAGCAGATGCGCGGCCCCGGCGCCGGCGGCCAGCCCGCCCACGACCGATCCGATGACGCCCCACGGCCCGGCTCCCCCGGCCCTTTTCGACTTTGCCTGCATCCCGGCCACAACGGCTCCACCGGCGGCCCTGTTCCGCCGCTTGCACAGGGGGCCATGCTCCGGCACGAAACGCCATGGCCGAGACCCGATTTCCTTCCGCCGCCGGCGTGGTCGCCGCCCTGTGGCGCCATCCGGTCAAGGGTTTCACCCCCGAGCCCCTCGAGACGGCCGACCTGCCGACCGGCGGCTGGTTCCCCGGCGACCGGATGTTCGCGGTCGAGGACGGGCCCTCGGGTTTCGACCGCGCCGCGCCCGAACATCTGCCGAAGCAGAAATTCACCGTCCTGATGCGGACGGCCGAAGTCGCCGGCGTCCGCACCCGCTGGGACGAGGCGGCCCGGGTCCTGAACGCCGCCGCGGCGGGCCATGCTGGTTGCGCCATGGCCGTCGACGACGCCGACAGCCGCGCCGCCTTCGGGACCTGGCTGGCCGCCGTGCTCGGCGACGCCGTTTCGGGCCCGCTGAAACTGGTCTCCGCCGAAGGTCTCGACCACCGCTTCATGGACCACCCGCTGGGCCGCATCTCCCTGCTCAACCTCGCCAGCGTGCGCGATTTCGAGGCGCGCGTCGGCCGCCCCGTCGATCCGCTGCGCTTCCGCGCCAATGTCTGGGTCGAGGGCTGGCCGGCCTGGATCGAGAACGACGGCGCCGACCGGGACCTGGCCCTCGGCGGCGCCCGCCTGCGCGGGGTCAAGCCCATCGTCCGCTGCGCCGCCACCCATGTGGATCCCGACACGGCCCGGCGCGATTTCGATCTGGTCCCGGCGCTGTTCGAACAGTATGGCCACCGCTGGTGCGGCCTGTATGCGACCCTCGCCGCGGGCGGAACGGTGCGCGTCGGCGACCGCGTGGAGATGACATGACCCAGACCCCCAGCCCGACCCTGGTCAGCGCCTGGAAGGCCGCGACCGCCGCGCTCAAGGCCGGCCGCATCGACAGCCCCTCGATCGACGCCCGCCTGCTGCTGGAGGTCGCCACCGGCGCGACCCGAACCGACATCCTGACCGATCCCTATCGCGTCGTGACGCCGGACCAACAGGCCGCCCTCGACGCCTTCGTCGAACGCCGCCTGCGCCGCGAGCCCGTCTCGCGCATCCTCGGCAGGAAGGGCTTCTGGAAGATCATGCTGAACGTCACGCCTGACGTGCTCAGCCCCCGTCCGGACACCGAGGCCATCCTCGACGTGGTCATGCTGGCCTTCCCGCCGCACAAGGCGTTCGAGATGATCGACCTCGGCACCGGCTCGGGCGCCATCCTGCTGGCGACCCTGGCCGAGCGATTCGGCGCCCGCGGCGTCGGCACCGACATCTCCTTCGAGGCCCTGGCCGTGGCGAAGGAGAACGCCACCAACCTCGAGCTCGACAACCGGGCGACCTTCCTGCGCACCGAATGGGCCGCCGGCTTCGGCGACGCCAGCTTCGACCTGGTGGTCTCCAACCCGCCCTACATCCCTTCGGGCGACATCCCCGGCCTCGACCCCGAGGTCCGCGACCACGATCCGCTGCTGGCGCTGGACGGGGGCCCCGACGGTCTCGTCGCCTATCGCGAACTGGCTCCCGAGATCCGCCGCATCCTGCGCCCCGGCGGAATCTTCGCGGTCGAGATCGGCTGGGACCAGGGCCCGCAGGTCAAGGCCCTGTTCGAGGCGGCGGGCTTCGAGCACGTCATCATCGTCAAGGACCTGTCCGACCGCGACCGCGTCATCACCAACGGCCCGGACCCGCGTACGAACCCGATTCCGAAGATGTAGGCCGTCCCAAACAATCCCCTTGGAAACGCCACGATCCCGCGCTAAGTCTTCGCCTGTCTCCCACCCAAAACGCACGCCTTGGACCGCTTCAGGCCCATTCCCGCGCGCCCGGGACAGTGACGGTCGGGCCAGTCGCCCGGCGGACCACGGGGCGGACAACGGATTTCCGATCACATCGTCAGCGGGGATTGGCCCCGGAACGAAGCGGAACGACCAGACGGACGGCGCCGGCGGCCCTCGCCCCGGACCCTCCCTCATACAAAGCACGGTAGCGTCCGATGAGAGATTTCAAGGGCATGAAGCGTCAGCGCGGACGCAACAGGAAGCCCGGCGGCGGCAGCGGCAACAACAACGCCAACGCCACCAATCCGAACCGTTCGTGGGACTCGCAAGGGCCCGAGAACATCAAGGTCCGCGGCAACGCCCAGACCGTCTATGAGCGCTACATGCAGCTGGCGCGCGACGCCTCGGCCGCCGGCGACCGGGTGCTGGCCGAGAACTACACCCAGCACGCCGAACACTATTTCCGCGTCCTGCGCGCCCTGCAGCCCTCGCGCCCCGTGTCCGAGATCGCCCAGCGCGAACTGGCCGGCCAGGGCTTCGACATCGATTTCGAGGACGAGACCGGCGCCCAGGCCGCCGCCATCATGGCCGCCGAAAAGGTTGAGGCCGATCGCCTCGCCCAGATCGAGGCCCGCCAGCGCGAGACCGAGGAACGCCAGAACGACCGCTCCAACGACCGGCAGAACGATCGCCAGGGCGAACAGCCCCGCCGCGAGTGGCGCGACCGCGACGACCAGCCGCGTCAGGACCGCGAACCCCGTGAGCCCCGCCCCGAAGGCGAGGGCGGCTTCAACGCCGACGGCAGCCGCCGCGAGACCCGCCGCGAACGCTGGGAGCGCCGCCAGCTGGAGCGCAGCGCCCGCTTCGAACGCGAAGGCGGCGAACCGCGCGCCGAGGGCGACGCCCCGCCGGCCGACACCCCTGAAGCGGCGCCCGAACCCCACGCCGAACGTCCCGAACGGGCCGAGCGCCCGGCCCGCGCCGAACGCAGCGAACGCCCGGAGCGCAAGCCGCGCCGCGACGCCGGCGTCGCCACGGACGACGGGCCCTCGGCCCTGCCGGGCTTCCTGACCCGTTCGACCGCCCCGGCGCCCGCCGCCGCGCCGGACGTCGTCGAGGCCGCCGCCGCCGAGGACGCCCCCGCGCCCAAGCGTCGTGCCCCGCGCCGCAAGGCCGAGGCGCCCGCCGCCGAGGACTGATCCCGTCCGGGCGACTTGACGCGACGGCGCATGACTGGCCCAAAGAGCGCCCCGACCCGTTCCGGAGCGTCCATGTCCCGTCTGTCGCGGTCTTCGACCCTCATCGCCTTCGTCGGCCTCGTGCTGGCCGCCTGCGCCGCTACGCCGCCGCCGCCGCCCCCGCCGCCGCCCGGCGGGTCCGGCGGGTCCGCCGCCCTGCGTGACTGGCGCGGCATCGTCACCGCCGCCGACCGCGATCGCTACAACCGCCGCGACGCCGCCTGGTCGCTCGCCCTGCAGCAGGCCCGTCGCCAGTCCGGCTCCGGCGACCTCGCCGGGGTCGGCGACCTGATCGAGCCGCGCGCCGCCCGCGCCCCCGTCGCGCCGCCCCCGGGCGACTACCGCTGCCGCACCGTCAAACTGGGCTCCCAGGGCGGCGAGGCCGGGCTCGGCTATGTCGTCTACGGCTGGTTCGCCTGCCGCATCGAGCGCACGCCCAACGGGCTGAAATTCTCCAAACTGACCGGCAGCCAGCGCCCCGCCGGCCTGCTCTTCCCCGAGGACGACCGCCAGATGGTCATGCTCGGCTCCATGGCCCTGGCCGCCGAGCCGCCCGCCAACTCCTATGGCCAGCGCCCGGACCGCGACATGGTGGCGGTGCTGGAGCGGATCGGCGACCGCCGCTGGCGGCTGGTCATCCCCTGGCCGCAGGTCGAGTCCAACCTCGATGTGATCGAACTCGTCCCCGCGTGACGAAGCCCCCGGCCCCCAAGCCACGCAAACCGCGCGCGAAGCCGTCGGCGGACGGGTCGTCTCCGGTCGCGGCGGCCCCGAAGCCGCGACGAACCCGGGCCGCCCGCAAGGCTGTGGAGATTGCGCCGCCGCCCCGCATGCCGCGGCCCGCCGACATCGCGGTGATCGGCGCCGGCCCCACCGGCCTCGCCGCCGCCCTGATGCTGGCGCGGCAGGGGCGACGCGTCATGGTCCATGAGCGGTTCGCGGCGCCCCGCCCCATCGGGGCCGGCTTCATGCTCCAGCCCACCGGCCTGGACGTGCTGGACCGGATGGGCCTCACGCCGCAGGTCGAGGCCCATGGCCAGCGCATCGACCATATCTTCGGCCGCGAGGCGCGGCGGGGCCGGGTGGTGCTGGACGTCCGCTACAGCGACCTCAAGCGGCCGCGTCAGGCCATCGGCATCCACCGCGCCGCCATCTTCGCCATCCTCTACGACGCCTGTCTTGAGGCCGGCGTCGACTTCGAGACCGACCGCGAGATCGTGGCCGCCGACGCGGGCCGGCTGATCGACACCGCGGGCCGCCGCAGCGCGCCGTTCAATCTGGTCATCGACGCCTCGGGGGCCCGGTCGGCGATCTCGGCCCGCATGGGCGGCGAGCGGCGCGACCTCGACTGGGGGGCCCTCTGGACCACCGTGCCCTGGCCGGGCGCCCCCTTCGACCCGACGGCGCTGGAGCAGGTCTATCTCGGAGCCCGCCGCATGCTCGGCGTCCTGCCCTGCGGCGTGCGGCCGGGCGAGACCGCGCCGCTGGCGACCTTCTTCTGGAGCCTGAAGACCGAGATCTGGGCCGACTGGCACGCCATGGGCCTGGCCCACTGGAAGGACCAGTGCCTCCGCCTGTGGCCGGAGCTGGCGCCGGTCATGGACTCGATCACGGACCGCGAGCAGCTGACCCTGGCGTCCTATGGCCACCAGACCCTGGCGCGGCCTGTCGGCGACCGGCTGGCGGTGCTGGGCGACGCCGCCCATTCGACCAGTCCCCAGCTGGGGCAGGGGGTCAATATGGGCCTGCTCGACGCCCAGGCCCTGGTCGACGCCCTGACCCGCCATCGCGATCTGCGTGACGCGCTCAACGCCTATGCCGCGGCCCGGCGCTGGCACGTCCGCCTCTACCAGGCGCTCAGCCTCGGCTTCACCCCCTTCTACCAGGACGACGGCCGCATCCTGCCCTGGGTCCGGGACCATGTGCTCGGCAAGGTCGCGCGCCTGCCGCTGGCCCCCCGTCTGCTGGCGGCCACCGTTTCGGGCCTGCTGCTGGACCCGCGGCCGCGCGACCGGCGCTGATGCGTCGCGCTTGACCCCGGACAGTCGGACGGCGAGTCTGACGCGGGGGAACGGTCCCGTCCTGTCAGGAGAATCGCATGCGCGGCGTCAGCATCACCATCGGCTCGGTCATCGCGGCCGTCATCGTCCTCGCCATCGTCATGATCGGCCTGCCGACCTACAACGTCTATTCCAAGCAGATGCAGGGCAAGGCCGCCTATGAACAGGCCGTCCAGGACCGCCGCATCCGCGTGCTCGAGGCCCAGGCCGCCCTCGACTCGGCCCAGCTGACCGCCCAGGCCGAGGTCGCCCGCGCCCGCGGCACCAACGAGGCCAACCGCATCATGGCCGAGAGCCTCGGCGGTCCCGACAACTACCTGCGCTGGTCCTACATCCACATGCTGGAAGAGACCGCCGGCAAGCCGGGCCGCGAGGTCATCTACATCCCGACCGAAGCCGCCATGCCGATCCTGGAAGCCAGCCGCTCCCGCCCGGCGCAATAGTCGGCCTCAGACCTTCGTCAGCCGCAGGTCGTGGAAGTCATAGGAAAAGTCCGCGTCCGGACTGACCGCCTTCATCGTCGCTGACACGGGCCGGCCGTTCTCCAGGGTGAAGGTGATGAACACATCCTCCTCGCGCCGGTCGACGAACCGGGTCCTGAGGGTGTCGCCGTCATAGGCTTCCACGGGCCCCTGCAGCGCCGGGGTCCGGGTGAAGCGCAGCCACAGCTGCAGGTCGCGCGCCTCGATGACGATGTCGCCGTACCAGGGGTCGCGCCAGGTCCCGGCATAGGCCGCCAGCGGCAGGGACGGCGGCGCCCCGGCCGCCTGTCTGGCGTCGATCTCCGCCGCCGCCGCGACCGATTTCGCATCCCCCTCGGCCTTCAGCCGCTGGCCGTCGGCGATCCAGTCGAACCCCGTCTTGCCCATGACGATGTCGGCGATGCCGCTGCGCAGGGCCCGGGTCAGCATCCCCTCCTCGGCGTTGGTGAAGAAGGAGAATCCGGCGTTCCGTCCCGGGATCAGCACCGTGCCCGAGATAAAGCCGGGCGCCCCGCCGCCATGGGTGATGAAACGCTCGCCGCGATAGTCCATCACCTGCCAGCCCGTGGCATAGGTCGCCGCGATGGCCCGACCGGGCAGGTCCGGCGTCGGTCCGGCCGAGCTGCCGACGATGATGTTGGGCCGCCACATCTCATTGGCCCGCGCTTCCGAATACAGCCGCGTCCCGTCGGGCAGGGCGCCGCGCGCCAGCTGCACCGCGATCCACTTGGCCCAGTCGACCGGCGTGGTGACGAAACCGCCCGCGGCGCCGGCCGCGGCCCAGTCCCAGACCTCCTGGATCGACCCGCCGATGGTCTGCATCGGACCCTGATAGCGCAGCGGCGGTCCGATCCGTCCGTGCGGCAGGGCCGATTTCGCCGGATCGGCCGCGGTCATCACCGGCAGGGTCTCGGTCATCCCCAGCCGGTCCAGGATCCGCGTCTGGACGAAATCCTCCCACGGCATCCCCGAGGCCGCGGCCACCACCTCGCCCGCCACCACGAACATCAGGTTGCAGTAGTGGTAGGTGGTCCGGAATGAGTCCTCGATCGGCACATGCGGCACGGCGGCCATGATCTCGGCCCGCGTCCGGTCGCTGTTGGGCCAGAACAGCAGGTCCCCGGCGCCGAGGCCGAAACCGATCCGGTGGCTGACCAGATCGCGCACCGTGACCATGTCGTTCAGCTCGGGCTTCGACAGGCTGAAGCCGGGCAGCCAGGTCCGCACCGGCTCGTCCCACTTCACCTTGCCCTCGTCGATCAGGATGGCCAGGGCGGCGCAGGTCACCGCCTTGGTGTTCGAGGCGATGGCGAACAGGGTGTGCTCGTCCACCGCCGCCCCGCCGATGGCCCGGACGCCGTAGCCGCGCGTCAGCACCGCCTGTCCGTCCTTCACGACCGCCACCGACACCGCCGGCTGGTCCGGGAAGCCGGCCATGACCTGTTTCACATAGGCGTCGACCTGTTCGGCCAGCGAGGCGCTGTCATTGGCCGCCGCCCGGGCCCAGCCGGTCGAGGGCAGGGCGGCCGCTCCGGCCACGGACGAAACCAGCGCCGCGCGGCGGGTCAGGCGGATGGACATGCGGCAGGCTCCGGTCAGGTTCGGCGCGGACGCTAGCGCGTGCGCGCGGACCCTGTCCATCGTCGCTTCAGACCCGGGTCTCCCAGGCCATCCACAGGGCCACGACGGCGATGCCGCCGGCCATCACGGCGCGCAGCGCCGGCCCCTGCATCCGGGACAGGACCAGCCCCCCGGCGCCCGCCGCCCCCAGCACGATCAGCGCGTGAATCGCCACCGCCACCGCCAGATGCAGCCCGCCCAGGGTCAGCGCCTGCGCCAGCGGCGACCCATGGTCCGGCCGCATGAAGGTGGGCAGCAGGGCGACATAGAAGACCGCCGCCTTGGGGTTCAGCAGATTGCCCGTCATGCCGCGCAGGAACAGGCCGCGCAGCGTGCTGTGGTCGGGACCGTCCGCGGCGGCCGGGTCGCTCTCTCCGCGCCACGCCTCCCACGCCAGCCACAGCAGGAAGACCACCCCGGCCCAGCGGATGATCTGGTACAGCGGCGGCCAGATCAGCAGGACCTGCGTCAGGCCGAAGGCCGCCGCCAGCATCCACACCGCCAGCCCCAGCGTCACCCCCGCCACCGCCGCGAACCCGGCCAGCCGTCCCCGCGCCAGCGAGACCAGCGCCAGCCAGCCCATATTGGGCCCGGGCGTCAGCTCGATCAGGGCCACGGCCAGCAGGAAGGGGAGGATGACGGCGGGGTCTACCGGCCAGACGGCATGGGCGATCAATGGGGTGCTCCGGCGATCACGGAGTCTGTCCTGACCTATCGCGAGGTCCATGGGAACCCCACCCAACTGTCGCCCCGAGCATGACCAAGATGTAACTGGCGAAACGGCACAGCTGATTTTAAGTCGCGGTTAAAGCTGTCCCCCTGTCCCGCCGCCGCTCCGGATCCCCGATATGTCCCTCAAGATCATGCTTCTGGTCGGCGTCTCCCTCGCCACCGTGTCCGGCGCGGCCATGGCCCAGACGCCGACGCCCGCGGCGACCCCGCAAACCCCGCCCGCGCAGGAGCCCGGGGCCCAGCCGCCGGCCGCGGAAGAAGAGGCCGGGGCGCTCGACGACGTCGTCGTCACCGCCCGCCCGAACGACGTCCGCACCTCGATCGACTCGATCAGCTACAGCCTCGCCGACGATCTTCAGGCCCAGACCGGGACCCTGGCCGAGGCCCTGCGCAACGTGCCCTCGGTCGAGGTCGATCCCGACGGCAACGTCAGCCTGCGCGGCGATTCCAATGTCACCATCCTCGTCGACGGCCGTCCCTCGACCCAGTTCAACGGCCCCAGCCGCGGCCAGCTGGTGCAGCAGATTCCGGCCAGCCAGTACGCCCGCATCGAGGTGATGACCAACCCGTCCGCCGCCTACAGCCCCGAGGGCTCCGGCGGGGTGATCAACCTGATCTCCAAGCCCAATGTCGTGCGTCAGGGCGCGACCACCACCGGCTCGCTGCGCGCCAATATCGGCGACGGCGGCCGCTGGAATTTCGGCGGCAACATCGCCCATGTGATTGGCAAGACGACCCTCACGGCCGACATCGGCCTGCGCCACGACGCCTTCCTCCAGGAGATCGAACGGGTCCGCACCCGCTTCGACGCCGGCTCGGGCCAGTTCCTCGAGGCGCGCCAGACCCAGGACATCGAGGGCGATTCCGACAATGTCTTCGTCCGCCTCGCGGCCGAGCACAATATCGACGACAGGACCCAGCTGACCGGCGATGTCCGCCACGTCGACGTCGACAGCTTCGCCGACGCGGTCGACCTGTACCAGGCCGACGCGGCCGGGGGCGGCCTGGCCGTCGACTACACCCGCAACTCCGGGGGCGGCTTCTCGGGCACCTTCTCGGGCGGCTCGACCCGGCTGCTGCGTCGCTTCGACGACCAGGGCCACGAATGGTCGAATGAGGTCCGCTTCGACCGCAACCGCTTCGTTTTCGGCTTCGACACCGAGGTCGACCAGCGCATCCCCGCCGCGCCGCTGACCTATGAGACGATCGAGAACCGCAACCGCCAGAACCAGCTGGGCGTCACCAGCGCCTATGTCCGCCCCATGGCCGACGGCGGCCGCCTGCGCGCCGGCTATGAGCTGCAGGCCTCAAACCTCGAGCTCGACAATTTCGTCGCCCGCGGCCCGGCGCCGACCAGCCTGACCCCCGACCCCATCGTCTCCAACGAGTTCCACGTCGACCAGCAGGTTCACGCCCTCTACGCCACCTTCGAACGGCCGTTCGGCGAGAACCTGTCGGGCCAGTTCGGCCTGCGGCTGGAACAGGCCAACATCGACCTCGACCAGGTCACGACCAATATCCAGCGGTCCAACGACTATTTCCGCGCCTATCCGACGATGCACCTGCAGTATGCCCTGGGCGAGGGCGAGAGCCTGCGCGGCAGCTTCAGCCGGCGCATCCAGCGGCCCGGCCCCCAGGACCTCAACCCCTTCCTGACCTACCAGGACAACCTCAACTACCGCTCGGGCAATCCCGACCTGCTGCCGCAGGAGACGGATTCCTTCGAACTGACCTGGCAGAAGCGCGTCGCCCCGGCCTTCTACCAGGCCACCCTCTACTATCGCGACACCACTGACGCCTTCACCCCGGTCACCACCGACATCGGCGGCGGCGTCTTCCTGACCCGGCCCGAGAACCTCGGCTCCAGCACCGCCATGGGCGTGGAGCTGGTGGCCAACGGCCAGCTGCATTCGACCCTGCGCTACAACGCCAGCATCAACGCCTTCCGGCAGGAGATCGACGCCGCCGGCCTCGCCGGGGCCTCCGACAGCGCGGGCGAGAGCGTCTCGGGCCGTCTGACCCTCAACTGGCAGCCGACCGAGAACGACTTCGTCCAGTTCTCCGGCATCTGGGCCGGCGACCAGCTGCTGGCCCAGGGCGTGCGCGAACAGTCGACCCTGGTCAATTTCGGCTACCGCCGGAAGATCAACCAGGACTGGTCCTTCCAGGCCACGGTCCGCGACGTCTTCGACGAGTTCGGCTCGGTCACCACCCTCCAGACCCCGACCTTCACCGACCGCACCAGCCAGATCTTCGGCGGGCGCGCGGCCTATATCGGCCTGACCTGGAGCTTCGGCTCGGGCCAGCGGCGGCCGGAGCAGTTCGACTTCACCGCCCCGACGACGGGAAGCTGATCGCGACGGGCGCGGACCCCTTGTGTGGCGTGATCGCCACACCCAGATTTGCGTCGGCTCAAGGCGTCGCTTCCTGAAAGGGCGTGCTTGGGCGCACACTCCGCCTGATCAGGGGACACGCCGTGAATCTCGACCTCTACTCCGACCGCGCCAAACAGGCCGTCCAGTCCGCCCAGTCGCTGGCCCTCGCCCGCCGGCACCAGCAGTTCGCCCCCGAACACCTGCTCAAGGTGCTGCTGGAGGAGCGTGACGGCCTCGCCCGCAACCTGATCACGGCCGCCGGCGGCGACGCCGCGAAAGCCGAGGCGGCGACCGAAACCGCCCTGAAGAAGCGCGCCCAGGTCACGGGCGGCTCGGGCCAGATCTATCTCGACGGCGACACCGCCCGCGTCTTCGCCTCGGCCGAGGAGGCCTCGAACAAGGCCGGCGACGCCTTCGTCACCACCGAACGCCTGCTCAGCGCCATCGCCCGCGAGGGCGGGGTCGCCGCCACCGTGCTGAAATCCGTCGGCGCGACCCCGGAAAAGCTCGACGCCGCCATCGCCGAGGTCCGCAAGGGCAAGACCGCCGATTCATCTGGCGCCGAAGACGCCTGGGACGCCCTCAAACGCTACGCCCGCGACCTGACCCTGGCCGCCCGCGACGGCAAGATCGACCCGGTCATCGGCCGCGACGAGGAGATCCGCCGCACCATCCAGGTCCTCGCCCGCCGCACCAAGAACAACCCCGTCCTGATCGGCGAGCCCGGCGTCGGCAAGACCGCCATCGTCGAGGGCCTGGCCCTGCGCATCGTCAACGGCGACGTGCCCGAGAGCCTGCGCGACAAGACCGTCATGGCCCTCGACATGGGCTCCCTGATCGCCGGCGCCAAATATCGCGGCGAGTTTGAGGAGCGGCTCAAGGCCGTGCTGGCCGAGGTCACCGCGGCCGAGGGCGGCATCATCCTGTTCATCGACGAGATGCACACCCTGGTCGGCGCCGGAAAGGGCGACGGGGCCATGGACGCCTCCAACCTGCTCAAGCCCGCCCTCGCCCGCGGCGAGCTGCACTGCGTCGGCGCCACCACCCTGGATGAGTACCGCAAGCACGTCGAGAAGGACGCGGCGCTTGCCCGCCGCTTCCAGCCCGTCTTCATCGAGGAGCCCAGCGTCGAGGACACCGTCTCCATCCTGCGCGGCATCAAGGAGAAGTATGAGGTCCACCACGGCGTGCGCATCAGCGACAGCGCCATCGTCGCCGCCGCCACCCTGTCGCACCGCTACATCACCGACCGCTTCCTGCCCGACAAGGCCATCGACCTGATCGACGAGGCCGGCAGCCGCGTGCGCATGGCCGTCGATTCCAAGCCCGAGGCCCTCGACGAGATCGACCGCCGTCTGGTCCAGCTGAAGATCGAGCGCGAGGCCCTGAAGAAGGAGACCGACAAGGCCTCCGTCGCCCGGCTCGAAAAACTGGAAGACGAGATCGCCGACCTCGAGGGCGAGTCCGAGGACCTGACCACGCGCTGGAAGTCCGAGAAGGAAAAGGTGGGGCAGGGGGCCCAGCTCCGCGAAACCCTCGACCGCCTGCGCGCCGAACTGGCCGCGGCCCAGCGCGCCGGCGACCTCGGCCGCGCCTCCGAGATCGCCTACGGCCAGATCCCCCAGATCGAGAAACAGCTGGCCGAGGCCGAGGCCAATGAGGCCGACAAGGCCGGCCCCCTGACCCCCGAGGTCGTCGACGCCGAACAGATCGCCCAGGTCGTCTCCCGCTGGACCGGCGTCCCCGTCGACAAGATGCTGGAGGGCGAGCGCGAGAAACTGCTGGCCATGGAGGACGCCCTGCGCGCCCGCGTCGTCGGTCAGGACGAGGCCCTGACCGCCGTCGCCGACGCCGTGCGCCGGGCCCGCGCCGGCCTCAACGACCCCAACCGCCCGCTGGGCAGCTTCCTCTTCCTCGGCCCAACCGGCGTCGGCAAGACCGAGCTGACCAAGGCCCTCGCCGCCTTCCTGTTCGACGACGAGGCCGCCATCACCCGGATGGACATGTCCGAATACATGGAGAAGCACAGCGTCTCCCGCCTGATCGGCGCCCCGCCCGGATACGTCGGCTATGACGAGGGCGGCGCCCTGACCGAGGCCGTGCGCCGCCGCCCCTATCAGGTCGTCCTGTTCGACGAGGTCGAAAAGGCCCACCCCGACGTCTTCAACGTCCTGCTCCAGGTGCTCGACGACGGCCGCCTGACCGACGGCCAGGGCCGCGTCATCGACTTCAAGAACACCCTGATCATCATGACCTCCAACCTCGGGTCAGAGGCCCTGGCCAACCAGGGCGAGGGCGACGACGTCGAGAGCGTCCGCCCCTACGTCATGGAACAGGTCCGCGGCCATTTCCGCCCCGAGTTCCTCAACCGCATCGACGAGATCATCCTCTTCCGCCGCCTCGGCCGCGACCAGATGGCGGGCATCGTCCGCATCCAGATGGCCCGGTTCGAGAAACTGCTCGCCGACCGCCGCCTGACCCTCTCGCTGGACGACAGCGCCTTGGCCTGGCTCGCCGACAAGGGCTACGACCCGGTCTATGGCGCCCGCCCGCTGAAGCGCGTGATCCAGAAGGACCTCGTCGACCCGATCGCGAAGAAGCTGCTCGCCGGGGAGATCGAGGACGGGAGCGTGATCGCGGTATCAGCCGGGGAAGGCGGGCTCGAGATCGGGAAGGCGCGGGTGCACTGACGGCTGCCCCTCTCCCATTGGGAGAGGGCTTGAGCGCACGGCGGCGCAGCCGTCGTTCTGGCGCGACCCGAAGGGCGGCGCGAAGCGTCAAAGGGTGTGGTCGACCGTCCGGGGGCGGCTTCGCCGCTTCCACCACCCGCCCCCCCCCTTTCGTCATCCTCCGGCAAGCCGCGTCTTCGCGGCGCAGACCGGGGGACCCAGCGGCGCGCGCGAGCGCGAACCTGTCGCGGACTCCGTCGGCCGGCCGCGTGCGTGAACAGGTCGCCTTCGGCGCCGCTGGGTCCCCCGGTCTCGCTCCGCTCGCCGGAGGATGACGAAAGTGGGGGATCGCTCCGCTCGCCGGAGGATGACGAAAGGGGAAGAAACGTATAGGTTGCACACATGGGGACGCACCGGACCTTCATCGCCACCTACATCATGGGCAGCGGACGGAACGGGACGCTTTACACCGGCATGACTTCCAACCTGTTCGCCCGGGTCTGGAAGCACAAGACCCACGGCTTTCCCGGCTTCACGGACGATCACGACTGCACCCGCCTGCTCTGGTTCGAGCGTCACGCCTGGGTGGTCGAGGCCATCCCACGCGAGAAGCGGATCAAGAAATGGCTGCGCGACTGGAAGCTGGCGCTGATCGAGCGGGAGAACCCGCAGTGGCTGGACCTCGCCGCCGACTGGTATCTGGAGAACGATCCGAACTGGGTCCCGCCCGAAGAGCCGGACTGAATCACAAGCCCAGGCGCCGCACCGCCTCCGCCGCCACCCCATCCGTCCACGCCTTCTTGCACGCCGCATAGGCCCCGCTGTCCCGCGGATGCAGCACCGCGCACCGCGCCTTCTCCCGCGCATAGGCCTCCGCCGTCTCCGGCTCGGCCCTCAGCCGGTCCCGGAACGCCAGATGCCAGGGGATCATCGGATCCCCCGCCGCATGCCCATGCAGATGGGCGGCCCGCTCGCCCGTCTTCGGATCCTCCCAAGTCAAATACCGCCGCCCGGCCGCGCCGTTCTCGCCGCGCCAACGCCAGCCCAGCGCCTCCAGCGCCGGCCGCGCCGCCGCGATCGCCGCCAGACTGTCGGCCTCGCCCAGCAGGTCGATCACCGGCTTGGCCGCCAGCCCCGGCACGGCGGTCGAGCCGATGTGATGCAGGGCCGTGAAAGCGCCCGGCGCGGCCGCCCGCAGGTCGGCGATCAGCGCCGCCGCCCAAACGGCCCACTGCGGATCATGGGGTGCGAGCGCGACGGGTCTGGGCATGCGCCATGATCCGGAGCGGGGAGGGCGGGGTCAAGCGCGACCCCGCTCCGTGCCCCTTTCCTTTCGTCATCCTCCGGCAAGCCGCGTCTTCGCGGCGCAGACCGGGGGACCCAGCGGCGCGCGAGAGCGCGAACCTGTCGCGGACTCAGCCGGCGAACATCGTGCGTGAACAGGTCGCCTTCGGCGCCGCTGGGTCCCCCGGTCTCGCTGCGCTCGCCGGAGGATGACGAAAGAAGAAAAAACGGATAGGTTGCACGCATGGGGACGCACCGGACCTTCATCGCCACCTACATCATGGGCAGCGGACGGAACGGCACGCTGTACACCGGCATGTCCGCCAACCTGTTCGCCCGCGCCTGGAAGCACAAGACCCACACCTTCCCCGGCTTCACAGACGATTATGAGTGCACCCGCCTGCTCTGGTTCGAACGTCACGCCTGGGTGGTCGAGGCCATCCGGCGCGAGAAGCGGATCAAGAAATGGCTCCGCGACTGGAAGCTGGCGCTGATCGAACGCGACAATCCGCAATGGCTGGACCTCGCCGCCGACTGGTTCCTCGAGAACGACCCGAACTGGACCCCGCCTGAGGAGCCGGACTGAACCCTTCCCCGCCCCATCCATTCCTCCCGCATGGCCCTCACCGACATACCCCTGCTCGCCGGCGCGGCCCGGGCGCTGGAGATCGCCGGGGTGCTCGTCATCGTCGCGGGCGTCCTCACCGCCATCGCCATCTTCGCCCGCGACCTGGTCCGGCCCGGCGAACGCCGCCGCGCCTACGACCGCCTGCGCGCCAATCTGGGGCGCGGCATCCTGCTGGGGCTGGAACTGCTGGTCGGGGCCGACATCATCTTCACCATCACCGCCCCCCTGACCTTCGAGAGCGTCGGCCTGCTGGCCGCCATCGTCGTGATCCGCACCTTCGTCTCGGTCTCGCTGGAGATGGAGATCGACGGCCGCTGGCCGTGGAACCGGGCCGAACACAAGGGCGAGGCGGCGCAGCGCTAGCGCCTCCCTTTCGCCATCCCGGCGAAGGAACCGGGACCGCTTGACCCGCCCCCCTCCACCCCACACCCTCCGCCGCATGAAACGCGCGCCCGTCCTCCTGATCCTCGCCGCCGTCGCCTTCGCGGCCTCCGCCGGGACCTTCGCCTGGCTCATGGGCCGCTATCTCCCCGGCTATCCGGCGGCGGCGATGTTCATGGACGCCAGCGTCATCGCCAAATTGGCGATCATGCTGGCCCAGATGCTGACCTTCCTCGCTCTCGTGCTCGGCGTGATCGGCCTGTTCGTCCGGAGCGCCGCCACGATCTTCCGCCTGCTGCTGATGCTCATCGCCGCCGCCTCCGCCGGGCTCGGCCTGCTGGCGGCGCTTTACGGATGGATGAACATCCAGGCGGCGATCCGGGCCGTCGGGCCCGTTTCATTCGAGGTCACGGCCCCCGGATACGCCGAAACGCTGCTGGCCCTGTCCGTCGGCCTGTTCGGCGCCCTGGTCGCCCTCGGTTTCCACGCCCTGCTGGGTCGCCGGGCCTGACCCCATGTGCGCCTCCTATGAAGCCCGGTTCTCCGTCACCCAGCTGGTCGAGGCCTTCGACCGCCACGGCGCCCCGCTGCGCTTTCCGCGCGGCCTGCCGAACATCGAGCCGGTCGACGAGGTCCGCCCCACCGACATCGCCCAGGCGATCCGCGCGAGCGGAGAGGCCGCCGAACTGGTCCCCCTGCGCTTCGGCCTGCGCGGACCCGCCCGGCCCGGCGGCGGCAAACCACCGCCGGTGATCAATTTCCGCTCCGAGGGCCGCGCCATCGGCAACGGCGAGACCACCGGCCGGGCCCTGGTCCCTGCCTCGGGCTTCTATGAATTCACCGGCGAGAAATACCCCAAGACCCGCTGGCGGCTGCGCGGCGCCGACGGCGGGTTTCTGGCCCTCGCCGCCGTCTGGCGCGCGGGCCGCGACGGCGAGCCCGACGCCTTCGCCCTGCTGACCGCCGAGCCCGGCCCCGACGTGGCGCCGTATCACACCCGCGGCGTCCTGCCCCTGCCGCCCGCCCTCTGGGCCGACTGGCTGTTCGACCGCCGTCCGGCCGGGGCGCTGCTCGCCCCGCCGCCGGCCGGGACCCTCGTGGCCGAGGCGGCGCCGCGCGGCTGAGGCTGTCTTCCGGCCCCGTATCTTCCCGCCCCCTTGAACCCCCGACCGTGCCTTCCCGCCCCCTGCAGGGCGGGCGCGGGATTTATTTGCCATCCCCCCTCCGGCGCCCGGTTAGACTCTCCAGGTCGCGGCCCGAACAGGCCCCGCCGTCGTCTGCCCGGTCTTTGACAATCCGGTCCACACCCGCCCGACCGTCCCAGGTCCGGCGCACCAGTCCCCGAGGCCGAGGGGCGAGAAGACAGCTTTTCGCGCTTTTTGAAGGGTTCTCCCTCCCCCGAAGTGGGGAGGGACGATCGCGCAGCGATCCGGGTGGGGAATTGCGAAGCCGGGCGCGGCCGGTGCGGGACTGGCGTTCCCCACCCGGGCTCCGCTGCGCTTCGCCGTCCCTCCCCATGAAGGGGAGGGAGAACCTGTTCACCCGCGTTTCGCGAACGAACACCCGCCGCCGTTCGCGAACGGCAGCCGCCCGAACCCGCAAACGGCGTGGCGGCGGCCGGGGCGGCCCGGCACGGTCGGTCCATCGAAACGGCCCGGTCGTCGGGCTGCTCACACAAAGGGACTTCCGCCATGATCCGCTTCGCCGCCGCCGCCGCCCTGCTGCTCTCCGCCGCCCCCGCCCTGGCCCAGGACGATAGCCGGATCGTCCTGACCTTCGAGACCGGCGCCCGCACCGGCATGGTCATGGTCGCCCTCTACAACTCGGCGTCGTCGTTCGACGGCGGCTCCGGCCAGCCGACCGCCGTCGCCGCCGTCCGCGCTTCGGGCCGCGCCGTCGAGGCCGTCTTCGAGAACCTCCCCGCCGGCGACTACGGCGTGAAGGCCTTCCACGACATCGACGGCGACGGCGAGATGGACACCAACCCCTTCGGCATGCCGACCGAGCCATTCGCCTTCTCGAACAACGCCGTCGGCAATATGGGTCCCGCCCGCTGGGACCGCGCCCGCTTCACCGTCTCGGGCGAGACTGCCCAGACCATCAGCCTTCGCTGATCCGACGCCCGCCGCGCCCTTCAGGAGAGACCTCGCCATGATCGCCACCCGCCGCAATTTCCTGCTGGGCGCCGCCGCCCTGTCAGCCGCCGTCATCACCCCCGAGACCGTCCGCGCCATGACCGCGATGCGGACCGCCACGGACTGGGGTCTGGCCACCGCCGACGTCGAGGGCGACATCGCCCCGGCCGCCATGCGCCTGATCCGCGGCCGGGCCCCGCTCGGGCTCGAGGGCGCGCTGTACCGCAACGGGCCGGCCAAATTCTGCCGGCCGGGCCGCTCGGCCTCCCACTGGTTCGACGGCGACGGCCTGGTTCGCCGCTTCCGCATCCGCGACGGCAAGGCCGAGCTGGCCGCCCGCTTCGTCGACACCCCCAAGCGTCGGCAGGAGACGCGGCTGGACGCCATGGTCATGCCCGGCTTCGGCAGCGTCGGCGATCCCCGCGCCGAGATCGGCTCGCCCGATGACGCCAACGCCGCCAACACCTCGGTGATGATGGCCGGCGACGCCCTCTGGGCCCTGTGGGAAGGCGGCTCGGCCGTGGCCATGGACCCCGAGACGCTCGAGACGCGGGGCATGGTCACCCAGCGGCCCGACCTGCGCGGCATGCCCTTCCTCGCCCATCCGCGCCTCGAGCCGGACGGCCGCATCTGGAACCTCGGCGTGGGCCAGGGCCAGGCGATGGTCTGGCGGCTGTCCCCGACCGGCGCCCTGGAGGCGGCGACCCTGATCGACCTGCCGCGCGCCAGCTACCTCCATGACTTCACCGCCACCGCCCGGCACCTGGTCATCGTGCTGCAGCCGTGGGTGCGGGCGCGGATGACCCTGCCCTTCGCCGAGGGCTTCGACTGGCGGCCCGAGGAGGGGACCCAGGTCCTGGTCATCGACAAGGACGACCTGACGAAGCGCCGGGTGTTCGAACTGCCCGCCTTCGGCTTCTTCCACCTCGGCGACGCCTGGTCGGACGGCGGCGACATCCGCTTCGATCTCTGCGCCCACCGCGACATGGACTTCGCCGCCCGCGGCGCCACCGAGGTCCTCAACGGGGTCCAGATGAACAACGATCCGGCCCGGCTGGCCATGGCCCAGCTCCGGGCGGACGGCTCGACCGACTTCCAGCTTACGGATCATATCGCGGAGTTCCCGCGCAGCGATCCGCGCCGCGCCGGCCTGCCGCGCCGCTTCACCCTGCACACGGCCCAGGAGACGCACGACGGGCCGTTCGCCAGCGCCATCGGTCTGACCGACTGGAGCGCCGGCCGGACCCGCGTCTTCGACTTCGGCGCCGACCATGTGATGGACGAAATGGTCTTCGTGCCCCGCCCCGGCGGCACGGCCGAGAACGACGGCTGGCTGGTCGGACCGACGATCAATCTCGCCGCCCGCGCCACCGAACTGCATGTGCTGGACGCGGCCCGGATCGAGGACGGTCCGCTCGCCACCTGGCGCGCCGACGCGGCCCTGCCGGTCAGCTTCCACGGCATCTGGCATGGAGCCTAGTACCAGCCGGCCTCGCGCAGGGCCCGGGCGTAGCGTCGGCTGACCGGCGCCACGACCCCGCCCTCGAGCGTCAGCGTGGCCCGGCCGTCGCCGCGTTTGACCTCGCGGACGGCGTCCCGGGCCACCCACCAGCTGCGGTGCGTCCGCGCGCCCTCCAGCCCCTCCATTTCGGCCACGGCGTCCGACAGCCGCATCAGGATCAGGTCGGAACCCCGGTCGGTGTGCAGACGCAGATAGTGGTCCTCGGCCTGGACGGCGCGCAGCGTCGCCCCGCGCAGCTTCGGGGTCAGCCGCTCCAGAAACCGCGCCGGAGCCGTCCCGCTGGCTCCCGCATGGGTCTGCACCGGCGGCGGCCGGTTGAGAAAGACATTGATGGCGCTGATGGCGACGGTGATCACCAGCACCGGGCTGACAAAATCCATGAGCCGGCGGACGGGATAGATCCGGTTCTCGAAGACCAGGCCGGTGACCAGCCAGACCATGACCACCACCAGCGCGGCCGTCGCCGCCGACAGGGCGATCACCGTCAACCACGGCCGCTCGTCCGGATCGATGATCCGCTCGATCAGCCGGCCGCACAGATTGGCCCACATCGCCCCGGCGAGGATCAGGGAGACCCAGTAGGCCAGACGGCCCCACAACGGAATGATGTCGGTCCCGAAGGCGCCGGTCAGCGCCAGAACCACGCCCGCGCCGACCGCCACGCCGATCCCCCGGTCGAGGCGAATGGAGAACCGTAGCAGCCTGCCGTCGCCGTCGGGCTCGATCGAGGCGCCCATCAGCCGGTCCGGCCTTCCGGCCCGCAGACCGCCCGGAACCCGGCCGCCGCGAACCGCACCATATAGTCCCCCGCCGTCTCAAGATCCCCGGACCGGCACAGCCCGCCCGACAGCCGGTCCAGCCGCCCCGTCTCGCCCAGGGTCAACGTCAGCGCCCCCGATAGATTGTGATAGGCCCAATAGAGATCCACCTCGGCCGCCCCGGGCAGGATCACCTTGATCAGCTCGATCAGCCGCCGGATCGCCGGGTCGAAATAGCGGGCCATGGTCTCGCCGCCGAAGGTCGGATTGGCGTTGGTCTGGGCCACCAGCGCCGAATAGTGTTTCCACCCCGGCCCGCCCTTCAGCGACCACTGGAACGGCGGCCGCAGGAAGGCTTCGAACAATCCCTCCAGGGTCATCTTTTCGGGGGCGACCTCGCGCGCGTAGCGGTTGATCGCATCGACCCGCTCGTTGTTCCACACCTCGGCCCGCCTCAGGAAGACCGCGTCGAACAAGCCCCGCTTGGCTCCGAAATAATAGTGGACCAGAGCTGTATCCACGCCGGCCTCCCGCGCCACTTCGCGAATCGTGACGCCATAGAAGCCATGTTTGGAAAACAGGTCCTCGGCCGCGTCCAGGATCAGGTCGCGTGTATCGGCCGCGCCCGCGGCCTTGGCCTTGGGCGGTCGGCCACGTTTGGCGGTCGGGGCGTCGAGTTTGGTCATGCGGTGAAGCTAGGACGCATCGCCCTGCCTGTGCAACGGCGCCACAGGTCGGCCCGCAGGTAACCCGGCGCAAGCTGGACCGTTTGACAGGCGGCTGAAAACGATTACGTTCAAAAAAATCATTGAACGCTGAATAAAAGCGTCATCGGGCTGGAAATCACAGGACTGGGGATACCATGAACCGCTATGTAAAGACCGCCTTGCTTGCCGGGGCCGCCTGGAGCGCGCTCTCCACCTTCGCCATCGCCCAGGACGCCGTTCCGCAGGACGGCGCGTCCTCGCTGGACGACGTCATCGTCAGCGCCCGCCGCCGCGACGAACTGCTGAAGGACGTGCCGATCTCGGTTTCGGCCATTGGCGAGGAGCGCCTTGAGCAGACCGGCGCTTCCGACATCACCGCCCTGCAGCAGCAGACCCCGAACGCGACCGTCCAGGTCGCCCGCGGTTCGAACTCGACCCTCATCTCCTTCATCCGCGGCGTCGGCCAGCAGGATCCTCTGTGGGGCTTCGAGCCCGGCGTGGGTCTGTATGTCGACGACGTCTATGTGGCCCGTCCGCAGGGCGCCGTGCTCGACATCTATGACGTCCAGCGCATCGAGGTGCTGCGTGGTCCGCAAGGTTCGTTGTACGGCCGCAACACGGTCGGCGGCGCCGTCAAATACGTCACCAACGGCCTGTCGCAGGATCCGGAACTGACCCTGCGCGGCGCCTATGGCAGCTACAACCAGATCGACCTGATGGCGGCGGGCAGCATCCCGCTGGCCGACAATTTCCGCATCGGCGGCGCGGTCGCCTCCTATCAGCGCGACGGCTACGGCTCGAACATCAACACCGGCGCCGAACACTACAACAAGGACGTCCTGGCCGGCCGCATCAGCGCCGAGTGGGAGCCGCGCGACGACATGTCGATCCGCCTCGCCTTCGATCGCGTCCAGGACGACTCCAACCCCCGCCACGGCCACCGGGAGCTCCCCGGCGCCACCCCGGCCGGCGCGGTCCTGCCCAGCGTCTATGACACCAATGCCGGCATCGGAGACAACAACTCGGTGATGAGCCAGGGCGCTTCGGCCACCATCCGGCTCGACCTGAACGACAACTGGACCTTCAAGTCCATCACCGCATGGCGCGAGGGCGACACCGACACGGTCATCGACTTCGACAACACGCCCCTGCCGACGCTGGATATCCCGGCCTATTACGCCGACGACCAGCTGACCCAGGAGTTCCAGTTCCTGTTCGATTACGACCGGGTCCAGGGCGTGGCCGGCATCTTCTATCTGGACGGCCATGCCGAAGGCGCCTTTGACACCGTCCTGGGCGCCGCCGGCATCGTCATCGGCACCGGCGGCTCGGTCGACACCGAGAGCTGGGCCGGCTTCGCCGACATCAACCTCGACATCACCGACCGCCTGCACCTCGGCATCGGCATGCGCTACACGCTCGACACCAAGGAAGGGACGGTCTTCCGGGCCAACTACCTCGGCGCGACCCGCAGCCCGCTGCTGGGCGGCACGGTGCGCGCCCCCCTGCTGGTGCGGACCGACTACACCAACACCAAGGACTTCACCCAGTTCACGCCGCGGGTCGCCCTGTCGTATGACCTGACGGACGACGTCACGACCTATGTCTCCTTCTCGCAAGGCTTCAAGTCGGGCGGCTTCGACATGCGCGGCGACGCCATCTTCACCCCCAACACCGTCAACGGCTACGATCCGGAAACCGTCGACTCGTGGGAAGTCGGCCTGAAGGGCTCGCTGGATCGCCTGACCTTCGCCGCCGCGGCCTTCCACAACGAATACCAGGACCAGCAGGTCACCACCCAGGTGCCCGCCGTCGCCGGCATCGCCAGCTTCGTCGACAACGTCGGGTCCTCGACCTTCTACGGCTTCGAGTTCGAGGGCCAGCTGCGCATCCTCGACAGCCTGTCGGCCAACTTCGCCGTCGGCTATCTGAACTCCGATTTCGAGGAGTTCCTGCGCTACAACCTGACGACCATGGCGTTCGAGGACATCTCGGACCAGGTGGTGCTGCAGAACGCCCCGGAATGGACCGGCTACCTCGGCCTGACCTGGATCGGAAACGTCGGCGGCGGCGAGCTGGCGGTGACCCCGTCGATCAGCTACCGCGGCGACTTCAGCCAGTTCGAGTTCCCGAACCCGATCCTTGACCAGGAGGCCTATTCGCTGGTCGATCTGTCGATCGTCTGGACCGACCCGACCGACCGCTTCACCCTGGGCCTGTACGGCAAGAACCTGACGGACGAGGAGTACCGCGTCGGCGGCTACAACTTCCCGGGCGCGCTCTTCGACAACTCGATCATCGGCTACTACGGCCCGCCGCAGACGGTCACAGCCTCGCTGCAGGTCCGGTTCTGATCGGTCCGAGAGACTCCTGAAGCCTGATCGCTTCTGATCCAGGGCGGCGGTTCACCTGAGCCGTCGCCCTTTTTCTTTGGCGCTGCTTCAAAGCAACGCTACCGTTCCGTCCAACAAGAAGACCAGTCGAGGGAAACGCCATGACCGCCACGGACGCCCCACCCGCGGGCCCAGCGCCGGCCGAACGGCCCGGATATCGCTTCTACGTCCTGACGATCCTGATCCTGGTCTATATGCTGAACTTCCTGGATCGCCAGATCATCGGCATCCTGGCGGCCCCGCTGAAGGCGGAGTTCGGCCTGTCCGACAGCCAGTTCGGCCTGCTGGGCGGCATCGCCTTCGCCTCGGTCTATTCGACCCTCGCCATCCCGCTGGCCTGGCTGGCGGACCGTTACAGCCGGGTCTGGATCATGACCGGCGCCCTGGCGGTGTGGAGCGGCTTCACCGCCCTGTGCGGCATGGCGACCTCCTTCACCCAGCTGTTCCTGTTCCGCATGGGCGTCGGCGTGGGCGAGGCGGGCGGCGTGGCCCCGGCCTATTCCCTCGTCGCCGACTATTTCCCGCCGCATCAGCGGGCGCGGGCGCTGGCCGCCTTCGCCTTCGGCATCCCGCTGGGCACGGCCGCGGGCACGCTGGTCGGCGGCCTGCTGGCCGCGACCTATGGCTGGCGCACGGCCTTCATCGTCGTCGGCCTCGCCGGTGTTCTGCTGGCGCCGATCCTTCTGTTCACGGTGCGCAATCCCAAACGGGGCGGGACCGACACGATCAAGACCGAAGCCGAGCTGGCGGTGATCGCGGCCGCGCCGGTGGTCGGCTCCGGCAGGTCCGGCGGCATCGCCGCCCTGATCATGCTGGGAATCGGCGCGGGCTGTCTTGCCCTCGCCGCCCTCAACCATTTCGCCGGTCTGGCGCTCGGCAATGCGCTGGTGCTGGCCTTCGGCGGCCTGCTGGCCATGGTCATCGGTATTTCGCTGACGATCGCGCGCCGCACCGCCTCGGCGGTCATTCCCAAGCGCAGCTTCTGGCTGCTGGCGCTGGGCGCGGCCTCGTCCTCGGTGTGCGGCTATGGCGTGGCCGGCTGGCTGCCGCTGTTCTTCATGCGCAGCTTCGGCCTGACCCTGTCGCAGACCAGCTGGTACTATGCCGGCATCGCCCTCATCGGCGGGGTGCTGGGCATCTGGGGCGGCGGGGCCATCGCCGACAAGCTGTCGAAGCGCGGCAAGGGGGCCTATCCCCTGACCCCGGCCATCGCCTTCCTGATCTCGGCGCCGATGTTCATTCTGGCCATGAATTCTCCTTGGCTGATCGGTCTGGTCATTCCCGGGGGCGGCACCAACGCCCAGCAGCTGATCCTGGCCTTCCTGATCTTCCTGATCCCCACGGGGCTGAACCTGGCCTGGCTGGGTCCGATCACCGCCTCGATCCAGCATCTGGTGCCGGCGCCGATGCGTTCGACCGCCTCGGCCCTGTTCCTGCTGATCAACAACCTGCTCGGCATCGCCGTCGGCTTCTACTATTTCGGCTGGATGAGCGACCTGCTGGCGCCGCGCTTCGGCGAGGAGAGTCTGCGCTGGGCGATCTACACCGGCATGGGCTTCTATCTGCTGGCGGCGGTGCTGTTGATCGGGGCTTCGCGGACGCTGAAGAAGGACTGGGTCGACTGATCGCGGGGTGACGGTTGCGCCTGCGAAGGCGCAGCCCCTATAAGCGCCGCAACTCCTCCCAGCAGTCCGGCGGCGCCTCTCCATGAACATTCACGAATACCAGGCCAAACAGGTTCTGAAGGGCTTCGGGGCGCCGGTCGCCGAAGGCGTCGCCATCACCTCGGCCGATCAGGCCGAGGCCGCCGCGAAGCAACTGCCCGGACCCCTGTATGTCGTGAAGTCGCAGATCCACGCCGGCGGGCGCGGCAAGGGCAAGTTCAAGGAACTGGGCCCGGACGGGAAGGGCGGCGTGCGCCTGGCCCGCTCGATCGAGGAGGTCGTGGCCCACTCGAAAGAGATGCTGGGCAACACCCTGGTGACCGCCCAGACCGGCGACGCCGGCAAACAGGTCAACCGCCTCTATATCGAGGACGGCGCCGACATCGACCGCGAACTCTATTGCTCCCTGCTGGTCGATCGCCAGCACGGCCGCATCGCCTTCGTCGTCTCGACCGAAGGCGGCATGGACATCGAGGCGGTCGCCCATGACACGCCCGAGAAGATCCAGACCATCGTCATCGACCCGGAAGCCGGCGTCACCGCCGCCGACGTGGCGAAGATCAACGCCGCCTTCAAACTGGACGGCGCGGCGGCCGAGGACGGCAAGACCCTGTTCCCGATCCTCTACAAGGCCTTCGTCGACACCGACATGGCCATGCTGGAGGTCAATCCGCTGATCGTCATGACCGACGGCCATCTGCGGGTTCTGGACGCCAAGGTCAGCTTCGACGGCAACGCCCTGTTCCGCCATGCCGACATCAAGGCGCTTCGCGACGAGACCGAGGAAGACGCCAAGGAAATCGAGGCCTCGGAATGGGACCTCGCCTATGTCGCCCTCGACGGCAACATCGGCTGCATGGTCAACGGCGCCGGCCTGGCCATGGCGACGATGGACATCATCAAACTGTACGGCAAGGAGCCGGCGAACTTCTGCGACGTCGGCGGCGGCGCCAGCAAGGAAAAGGTCGCGGCGGCCTTCAAGATCATCACCGCCGACCCCGCCGTGCAGGGCATCCTGGTCAACATCTTCGGCGGCATCATGCGCTGCGACGTCATCGCCGAGGGCGTGGTCGCCGCGGTGAAGGAAGTGGGCCTGAAGGTGCCGCTGGTCGTCCGCCTCGAGGGCACCAATGTCACCGAGGGCAAACGCATCCTCAATGAGTCGGGTCTGGCCATCACGGCGGCCGACGACCTCGACGACGCCGCCCAGAAGATCGTCGCGGCGGTCGGCTGAGCCTCCGGGCCCGCCACCGACCGTCCCGCTGACCGAATAATCAGAGCAGACCCATGTCCATCCTCGTCGACAAGAACACCAAGGTCATCGTCCAGGGCCTGACCGGCAAGACCGGCACCTTCCACACCGAACAGGCGCTTCGCTACTACGGAACGAAGATGGTCGGCGGCGTGCACCCGGCCAAGGGCGGGACCAACTGGACCGGTTCGGAGGGCGAGACCCTGCCGATCTTCGCCTCCGTCGCCGAAGCGAAAGAGGCCACCGGCGCGACCGCCTCGGTGATCTATGTCCCGCCGGCGGGCGCCGCGGACGCCATCATCGAGGCCATCGAGGCAGAGGTGCCCTTCATCACCTGCATCACCGAGGGCATTCCGGTGCTGGACATGGTGCGGGTCAAGGCGCGGCTGGACCGCTCGAACTCCCGCCTGCTGGGCCCGAACTGCCCGGGCATCCTGACCCCGGAAGAGTGCAAGATCGGCATCATGCCGGGCTCCATCTTCAAGAAGGGCAATGTCGGCATCGTCTCTCGCTCGGGCACCTTGACCTATGAGGCGGTGTTCCAGACCTCGAACGAGGGCCTGGGCCAGACCACGGCCGTCGGCATCGGCGGCGACCCGGTCAAGGGCACCGAGTTCATCGACGTCCTCGAACTTTTCCTGGCCGACCCCGAGACGAAGTCCATCGTCATGATCGGCGAGATCGGCGGCGCCGCCGAGGAAGACGCGGCCCAGTTCCTGATCGACGAGGCGAAGAAGGGCCGCTCCAAGCCCATGGTCGGCTTCATCGCTGGACGCACGGCCCCCAAGGGCCGCACCATGGGCCACGCCGGCGCCGTCGTCTCGGGCGGCAAGGGCGATGCGGAGTCCAAGATCGCCGCCATGCAGGCCGCCGGCATTCGCGTGTCGGACTCGCCGGCGCGTCTGGGCTCGACCCTTGTGGAGCTGCTCAAGGGCTGATTTCACGTCTCGCTGATGGGACATGAGGCGGGCGAATTTCACGCGAATTGCGAGAATTTCCACCCTTTCGCCCCCATTCGGTCATGACCCATAAGGAAACAACGCCTATATCAGCGACGCCGGTCGTGCGCAGGCGTGCGCGCGCCGCCCAAGGGACGTGACGAGAACAATGGCGGACGATGCCGGTCGGCTGAACCAGGTCTTTGCCGAGACCAGCTTCCTGTATGGCTCGAACGCCTCGTTCATCGAGGATTTGCACGGCAAATGGGCCGCTGATCCGGCATCGGTTTCCGATGAATGGCGCGCCTTCTTCGACCAGCTGCGCGACAACGCCGAGAGTGTGAAGGCCTCGGGCGCCGCCGGCTCGTGGGGTCGGTCCGCCGTGACCGAGCCGACCGAGGCGACCGGGGTTTTCGACGGCCGTTGGCCGGCTCCCAGGCCTGATCCGAAAAAGCCGGGCGCGCCGACGCCGGTCGCCGCCGCCGCTCCGGACGCCGCCGTCCTGGCCGAGGCCGTTCGCGCCGCCGCCCATGATTCGATCCGCGCCCTGATGCTGATCCGCAGCTACCGCGTGCGCGGCCACCTGCAGGCCAATCTCGATCCGCTGGGCATCGAACAGCCGACCAGAAACCCGGAACTGACCCCCGAATTCTACGGCTTCAGCGAGGCCGACCTCGACCGCCCCATCTTCCTCGACGGCGTTCTGGGCTTCCAGACCGGCACCATCCGCGAGGTCCTGGCCCTGCTCAAGCGCACCTATTGCGGCACGCTCGGCATCCAGTTCATGCACATCGCCGAGCCGGACGAGAAGAATTGGCTCCAGGCGCGGTTCGAGGGCTCGGACAAATTCGCCCAGAACGGCTTCACCCGCGAGGGCAAGCTGGCCATCCTCTACAAGCTGATCGAGGCCGAGGGCTTCGAGCGCTTCCTGCACAAGCGGTTCCCCGGCACCAAGCGGTTCGGCCTCGACGGCGGCGAGGCCATGGTCCCGGCGCTGGAGCAGATCATCAAGCGCGGCGGCGCCCTGGGCGTCGACGAGGTGGTCTTCGGCATGGCCCACCGCGGGCGGCTGAACACCCTGGCGGCGGTGATGGGCAAGCCCTATCGCGCCATCTTCCACGAATTCCAGGGCGGTTCGACCGTGCCCTCGGACATCGAGGGGTCGGGCGACGTCAAATATCACATGGGCGCCTCGTCGGACCGCGAGTTCGACGGCAACAAGGTCCACCTGTCCCTGACCGCCAACCCCTCGCACCTCGAGATCGTCAATCCGGTGGTGCTGGGCAAGGCGCGCGCGAAACAGGCGTTCGACATCCGGGAAGCCAATGCGGCGAAAGCCGGCGATCCGGGCGAGCAGAATGCGCTGGACCGGTCCAAGGTCATGCCGCTGCTGATCCACGGCGACGCCGCCTTCGCCGGCCAGGGCGTGGTGGCCGAATGCTTCGCCCTGATGGGGTTGAAGGGCTACCGCACCGGCGGGACGATGCATTTCGTCGTCAACAACCAGATCGGCTTCACCACCAGCCCGCGCAACAGCCGTAGCTCGCCCTATCCGTCGGACGTGGCCCTGATGGTCCAGGCGCCGATCTTCCACGTCAACGGCGACGATCCGGAGGCGGTGGTCTTCGCCGCCAAGGTGGCGACCGAGTTCCGCCAGAAATTCCACAAGGACGTGGTGGTGGACATGTTCTGCTACCGCCGCTTCGGCCACAACGAGGGCGACGATCCGACCTTCACCCAGCCGCTGATGTATTCGAAGATCCGCGCCCTGAAATCGACGCGCGAGATCTACGCCGAACGGCTGATCGCCGAGGGCGTGATCGACCAGGCCGCGGTCGACGCCGAGGTCGAGCGGTTCGAGGCCTTCCTCGACGCCGAGTTCGACGCCGGCAAGACCTTCGAGGCGCACAAGGCCGACTGGATGGACGGCCAGTGGCAGGGCATCGGCCTGCCCGAGGGCGACGAGCGCCGCGGCGAGACCTCGGTTCCGGCGGCGAAGCTGGCCGATCTCGGCCACCGGCTGACGACCATCCCGAACGACGTCGACATGCACAAGACGCTGAAGCGCGTCATGGACGGCCGGCGCGAGATGATCACCTCGGGCCAGAACATCGACTGGGCCACGGCCGAGAGCCTGGCCTTCGCCTCGCTGCTGGACGAGGGCTTCCCGGTCCGCCTGTCGGGCCAGGATTCGGTGCGCGGCACCTTCAGCCAGCGCCATTCCGGCATCGTCGACCAGACCACCGAGGAACGCTACGTCCCGCTCAACAATCTGCGCGAGGGGCAGGCCGAGTATGAGGTGATCGACTCGGCCCTGTCGGAAGAGGCGGTGCTGGGCTTCGAATACGGCTACGCTCTGACCGACCCCAACACCCTGGTGATGTGGGAGGCCCAGTTCGGCGACTTCGTGAACGGGGCGCAGGTGGTGATCGATCAGTTCATCACCTCGGGCGAGCGTAAATGGCTGCGCATGTGCGGCCTGACCATGCTGCTGCCGCACGGCTACGAAGGGCAGGGGCCGGAGCACTCCTCGGCCCGTCTGGAGCGGTTCCTGCAGCAGTGCGCCGAGGACAATATCCAGGTCGCCAACTGCACCACCCCGGCCAACTATTTCCACATCCTGCGCCGCCAGATGCACCGGCCGTTCCGCAAGCCGCTGATCATCATGACGCCCAAGAGCCTGCTGCGGCACAAGAAGGCGGTCTCGACCCTCGCCGACATGGCCGAGGGCAGCTCCTTCCACCGCATCCTGCACGACGACGCCCAGACCCGGCCCGAGGTCGCGGGCGTGACGCTCAAGGCCGACACGGACATCCGCCGCGTCGTCCTGTGTTCGGGCAAGGTCTATTACGATCTGCTGGAGCGCCGCGAACGCGACCAGACCGACGACGTCTATCTGATGCGGATGGAGCAATTCTATCCGTGGCCGATGAAGTCGCTGATGACCGAACTGGCCCGCTTCCCCAACGCCGAACTGGTCTGGTGCCAGGAAGAGCCCAAGAACATGGGCGGCTGGACCTTCGTCGATCCCTGGATCGAACTGACGCTGGAGAAGCTTTCGGTGAAGTCGAAGCGGGCCCGCTACGTCGGGCGTCCGGCCTCGGCCTCGACCGCCGCGGGCCTGATGAGCCGGCACCTGAAAGAACTCGACGCCTTCCTGACCGACGCCTTCGCCTGACCCTCTGACCTGAACGAGACCTGGACCCGACCATGGCCGACATCCTGACCCCCGCCCTCGGCGAATCCGTCACCGAAGCCACCATCGGCAAGTGGACGAAGAAGGCCGGCGACGCCGTGAAGAAGGACGAGGTTCTGGTCGAGCTGGAGACCGACAAGGTGTCGCTGGAAGTCGTGTCGCCCGCCGACGGCGTCCTGTCCGAGATCAAGACCCCGGACGGCGAGACCGTGACCCCCGGCGCCGTCCTCGGCGTGGTCACCGAAGGCGCATCCGCCGCGCCGTCCGCCGAGGCCCCCAAGGTCGCTGCCGCGCCGAAGGCTGAAGCCGCTCCGGCTCCGGCCGCCGCGTCCGCCCCCGCGGCCACGCCCGCTCCCGCCGCTCCCTCGGGCGGCTCCGTCGCCATCATGACTCCGACCATGGGCGAGAGCGTCGCCGAGGGCACGATGGGGACCTGGCTGAAGAAGGCCGGCGACACGGTCGCCAAGGATGAGATGCTGGTCGAGATCGAGACCGACAAGGTCGCCGTCGAGGTTTCCGCCCCCGCCGCCGGCGTCCTGACCATCGACGCCGAGACCGGTTCGACCGTCACCCCGGGCCAGCAGATCGGCAGCATCGCCGCCTCGGGCGAAGGCGCCGCCCCCGCTCCGGCCAGGACCGCGGCACCCGCCGCCCCGGCCAGCTCCGGCTCCGACGCCCCGCACCTGTCGCCCGCCGTCCAGCGCGTGGTGGCCGAGAACAACCTCGATCCCAAGGCCCTCGCCGCCACGGGGCCCAAGGGCAACATCACCAAGGCCGACGCCGTCGCCGCCATCGGCGCCGCCCCCGCCGCGACGCCGGCTCCGAAGGCCGCGGCTCCGGCCGCACCCCGCGCCGACCAGCCGCGCGAGGAACGGGTCAAGATGACCCGGCTGCGCCAGACCATCGCCCGCCGCCTCAAGGAATCGCAGAACACCGCCGCCCAGCTGACCACCTTCAACGAGGTGGACATGACCAACGTCATGGCCCTGCGCAGCCAGTACAAGGACGTCTTCGAGAAGCGCCACGGCGTGAAGCTGGGCTTCATGTCCTTCTTCACCAAGGCCATCGTCGCGGCCCTGAAGGAAATTCCGGCGGTCAACGCCGAGATCGACGGCACGGACATCATCTACAAGAACCACTATGACATCGGCGTGGCCGTCGGCACCGAGAAGGGCCTCGTCGTTCCGGTCCTGCGCGACGCCGACCAGCTGTCGCTGGCGGGCATCGAAAAGGGCATCGCGGCGCTCGGCAAGGCCGCCCGCGACGGCGACCTGACCCTGGACCAGCTGCAGGGCGGCACCTTCACCATCACCAACGGCGGCACCTACGGCTCGCTGATGTCGACGCCGATCCTGAACGCGCCGCAGTCGGGCATCCTCGGCATGCACAACATCGTCCAGCGCCCCATGGCGGTGGACGGCCAGGTGGTGATCCGGCCGATGATGTATCTGGCCCTCAGCTACGACCACCGCATCGTCGACGGCAAGGAGGCGGTGACCTTCCTCGTGCGGGTCAAGGAGCTGCTGGAAGACCCGGCGCGGGCGCTGCTGGACCTGTAGGACCGTGGATCCCGTCTTCCACCTGTCGCTCTCCGTCTCCGACCTGACGCGGACGCGGCGGTTCTACGAAGACATGCTCGGCGCGCGCGCCGGCCGGGTGACCGACCATTGGGTCGACCTTTGGCTGTTCGGCGCGCAGGTCACCGTCTACCAGCGACCGGCCGCCGTCGTGCCGTCGCCGTTCCGCGAAGCCCAGCATTCCGGCGCCACCCTGGACTGGGACGTTTGGGCGGGGCTCGCGGATCGGCTTGTCTCGACGGGTTGCGAGTTTCGGCTACGGCCGACCATCGATGATGCGAAGGGACAGGCGAAGATGATGCTCGCCGATCCCGACGGTTATCTGGTGGAGATCAAGGCCTATGCCGATCCATCGCTGCTGCAGCGGCCGGCGAGCTGACGAGCGGCCAGGGTGGCCCGGGTAGCTGATCAACTGTAGGGAACGGCGCCATGGATCGTCTGGAAGTCGCCCGATTCCCGACGCTGCCGGAAGCCGAGCTGGCGGCCGCCCTGCTGAGACAGCACGGGGTCGATGCGCGGGTGACTGACCGCGAGATGGCCAACAACGCGTCCCATCTTCAGTTCGCCCTTGGCGGGGTCCGCGTCAGTGCGCCGGACCATCAGATCGTTCAGGCCCGGGAGCTGGTCGCCCGCGCCCGGAAGGGCGAATTCGGCGGTCTCGACGCGGAGGAGAACGACGAGTGGATGACCGACCATACGCCGGGCAAGATCGGCGAGCTGGATGAGCAGGAAATCCAGGGCGTGCTCGGATCCGCAAAGAAGGCCGGGGTCGCGGTCGTGATCGTCTTCTTTGTGATCTTCCCGCTTGCGGGCTGCGTGATCATGGCCCTGGGCGGCGGGTGACCCGCGGGGTCAGATATCCTCCTCCCATCCGCGCCGCCCGCCGGGGTGGCGTTGCGTAGAGATACGGAGTTGTCGCTGGGGCGACGCCATCGTCTCATGGCCGGGCTGGCGCGGATGCCGCCGCCCGCACCCGAAAGGACGATGAGCGCCATGACCTATCGCGACATCCTGCTGCCGCTGTTCACCTATCCCGACGCCCTGCCCGAGGCCGCCATGCGCACCGCCGCGTCGATCGCGGCCCGGCTCGGCGCCGCCGCGGACGGCGAAGTCACCGCCATGGCGCTGGAGGTCCGCATCAAACCTGCGCGAAACCGGCTCGCCAACCTGCTGGCCGGGATCGACGATCTCGTCCGCGAGGAGAACGCGGCCAATGTTCAGCGCGCCCTGACCGCCGGACTTCTGTGGCAGGAGATCGCCGGCGAGCGGGCGTTGAACAGCGGGTTTGTGGTCCAGCCGACCGACTTCTATTTCGAGGGCGACGTCCTGGCCAACGCGGCGCGCACCCGTGACATTTGCCTGATTTCGGTTGGGCCGCGGGTCGAGATCGACCGGTCGGTGGCCGAGGCGGTGCTTTTCGGATCGGGCCGGCCGGTGCTGGTCTTCCCGGAGGACGGCGAGGTCGGAGACGCCGCGGCCTTCGAACGCGTCGTCGTGGCCTGGGATGGCAGCCGCGCCGCGTCCCGCGCCCTTGCCGACGCCCTGCCGTTGCTCAAACAGGCCACGGAAGTTCGTATCCTGACCGTGCTGGACGAGAAGGCCTCGGCGACAGCGGGGCTGGGCGGGGACGTTGTCCGCCATCTGACCCGGCACGGGGTCAAGGCCGGGATTGACGAAGAGCGGGTTGGGGGTCGGCCTGTCGGGACCGTGCTGGAGACCTATGCCGCCGCGAACGCCGATCTGCTGGTGATGGGCGGCTTCGGGCATTCGAGGGCCCGGGAATTCCTGCTCGGCGGCGCCACCCGGTCGATCCTGAACCAGCCGCGCGGGCCCGTCTTTCTGTCGCACTGACGGCAATCCGCGATCGGCGTGCGATGTGGCCGGCGCGGGTCACGCACCGCCCGGATCCGTCCTGGCTAGCGTCTGGTCTGTAGCGACCCCAGCACATCATCCGTATCCTGACCCAGCGCGGGCGGCGCCCGGTCATAGGCCACCGGCGTCACAGACATCCGGATCGGCGAGGCGACGGTCCGCACCGGCGCGGACAGGTCGGCGCGCGCCTGCGTCACCTCAAGCCCCCGGTGTTTCGCCTGCGGCTCGTCGAAGACCTGGTCGACCGTATTGACCGGCCCGCAGGGCACGCCCGCGGCCTCCAGCGCCGCCATCAGCCCGTGCATGGTCAGACCCGCCGTCAGGGCCGACAGTTCCGCCGTCATCACCGCCCGATGTTCGATACGCAGGGCGTTGGTCAGGAAGCGGGGATCGGCGCCGAGGCCCGGGGCCCCAAGGGCTCCGGCCAGCGCGCGGAACTGGCCGTCATTGCCGACCGCGATCACCACCATTCCATCCGTGCACGGAAAGGGTTGGTAGGGGGCGAGGTTGGGGTGGGCGTTGCCCATCCGCGTCGGGGCCCTGCCGGAGACGAACCAGTTGGTCGCCTGATTGGCCAGCATGGCCGCCTGGACGTCGAACAGGGCGATGTCGATATGCTGGCCCTGACCCGTCGCCCGCGCGTGCAGCAGGGCGGCCATGATGGCGTTGGAGGCGTACAGGCCGGTGAACAGGTCGACCACGGCGACCCCGACCTTCATCGGCTCGGCCCCCGGCGCGCCGTCGGGCTGGCCGGTGATCGACATCAGCCCGCCCATGGCCTGGATCATATAGTCATAGCCGGCCCGGTGGGCGTCGGGCCCGTCCTGGCCGAAGCCGGTGATCGAGCAATAGACCAGCCGGGGATTGATCGCCGACAGGGCCGCGAAGTCGAGCCCGTATTTGCCCAGACCGCCGGTCTTGAAATTCTCGACCAAGACATCGCAGGTCATGCTCAGTTCACGGATGATCCGGGCGCCTTCGGGCGTGGCCAGATCCAGTTCCACCGACTTCTTGCCGCGGTTGGCGCACAGGAAATAGGCCGCATCGCCCTTCGAACCGTCGGCCTTCGTCGTGAACGGCGGGCCCCAGGCGCGGGTGTCGTCGCCGACGCCGGGGCGCTCGATCTTGATCACCTCGGCCCCGAGATCGGCCAGCATCTGCGTCGCCCACGGCCCGGCCAGAACGCGGCTGAGGTCGAGGACGCGAACGCCGGAGAGGGGGCCCTTGGGAGCCGCTGTCACAGGCCGGGGTCCCAGACCCCCGCGTCCCGCATCCGGCACTCCCGCGCCTCGCGCGCCCGGCCGTCCATCTCCTCGGCCATGCCGCAGACGGCCTTGGACACCGTCGCCTTGTGCAGTCCCGGCACCAGGGCGTGCAGGAAGGCGCAGCTGGCCAGTTTCAGCAGGCGGAATCCGAACCGCGACGAGGCGGCCATATGGTGAAGATAGCTTTCGTCGACCTCGCGCGGGTGTTCGACGAACAGGCGGTGGAAGGTGCGGCTCATGCGTACAGTCTAGCCTGCGTCGGGCCGTCCCTCTACCCGACCGGTGCATTTTGGCCTAAACCGCGCCCCTTCGCCACGCTCAGAAAGACCCTCGCCCATGGCCGACGGCGCCGCCACTCCCTCCAAGACCTTCCGCTGGGACGACCCGCTGGACCTGTCGGGCCGGCTGACCGACGACGAGCGGATGATCCAGGACGCGGCCCGGTCCTACGCCCGCGAGAAGCTGCTGCCGCGGGTGGTCGAGGCCTTCCGCGACGAGACCTTCGACCGCGCCATCATGAGCGAACTGGGCGAAATGGGCTTCCTCGGGGCCATGCTGCCGGAACAGTACGGCGGCTCCTCGGTCAGCCACGTCGCCTATGGTCTGATCGCGCGCGAGATCGAGGCGGTCGACAGCGGCTACCGCTCGGCCATGTCGGTCCAGTCGTCGCTGGCCATGTACCCGATCTACGCCTTCGGCTCGGAAGAGCAGAAGATGCGCTTCCTGCCCCGCATGGCGGCCGGCGAACTGGTCGGCTGTTTCGGTCTGACCGAGGCCGACGGCGGCTCCGACCCCGCCTCGATGAAGACGAAGGCGGTCGCTGTGGACGGCGGCTACAGGCTCAACGGCGCCAAATACTGGATCACCAACAGCCCGATCAGCGACCTCGCCATCGTCTGGGCCAAGCTGGATGACATTATCCGCGGCTTCATCGTCGAGCGCGGCATGGACGGTTTCACCACCGACAAGATCGGCGACAAGCTGTCGTTGCGCGCCTCGATCACCGGCGACATTGGCCTGAACGACGTCTTCGTGCCGGAAGAGAACCTGCTGCCGGGCGTCAAGGGTCTGCGCGGTCCGTTCTCCTGCCTGAACAAGGCCCGCTACGGCATCGCCTGGGGGGCCATGGGCGCCGCCGAGGCCTGTTTCCACCTGACCCGCGACTATGTCGGCGAGCGGATGCTGTTCGGCCGCCCCCTGTCGTCTCGCCAGCTGGTGCAGAAGAAGCTGGCCGACATGCAGACCGAGATCTTCCTCGGCTTCGAGGGCGCCCTGGCGCTCGGCCGGCTGCTGGACCAGGGGGCCTGGGTCCCCGAGGCCATCTCGATGATGAAGCGCAACAACTGCGGCAAGGCGCTGGATATCGCCCGCGTCGCCCGCGACATGCACGGCGGGGCCGGCATCACCGGCGAGATGCACGTCATGCGCCACGCCATGAACCTCGAGACGGTCAACACCTATGAGGGCGCCCACGACGTCCACGCCCTGATCCTCGGCCGGGCCATCACCGGCGAGAGCGCCTTCTAGGGTCGGGGCGTTTCGGCCGGCTCCTCGCGGGCCCCGGTGTTGACCTCCGGCACATAGAGCCCGGTCACCAGCCGCGTCAGGAACCCGCCCGGCTGGGTGCGGGGTCCGTAGCGGCCGCAGGGGTCCGGATCCGCTATGGCCCGGACCGGACGGTCGGCCGGCGCGAAGGCGTCGCCCACGGCGTCCGCGAAGGGCTCGGCCATCTGCAGGGCGTCGCCGACGCGCGACAGCGACGGCGAATCGGTCCCCACAACATTGGCGTCCCGCGCCCAGGCGAGCGCGGCGGCCTGTCTGCCCCCTCCGTCCAGCAGCTCCGCCTCGGCCGCCAGTCCGCCTGTTGTGCCGGGCACCCGAACGGTGCCGGGGCCGGGGATGAAGGCATTGGCGACAGCCGCCACAGCCGATCCGGCCGGCGCTGTCGTCCCGATCCGCACCACGGCGGTTCGCACCCGGGGCGCGCCGTCACGGGAGGCGGCGAGGGTGAAGCGCTCGCTGATCTCGTAGCAGACCTGCCGGTCGACCTCGCGCAGGACCATGGCGCGCTCCTCCGCCGTCAGCGCCTCGCCCGCCGAACCGATCAGGACGGCCGGCTCAAGCCAGACCTGTTCGATCGCCGTCGCCGCGGTCTCGTCGCGGTGCTGCCGGATCGAGGCCCGCACGGTCCCTTCAACGGGGGCCAGCCGGTCATAGTCGGACAGAAAGCCGCTGTTCGCGTCCGGCGCGGTCTGACACGCGGCGAGGCCGCAGACGGCCAGCAGGCCGGCGGGTAGAAGAGATTTGGCGGTCATTGAGGCTCCTTGGCCTCAAGGTACGCCTTCGCGGGCAATCCGGATACCTCCCCCGCGGCCCGAGAGCCGGCTCCGGAGTCAGGAACCGTCAGCCTCGCTCCGCCGCGCAACCCCTAGTTTGCGCGAACGCGGTCCGTTGAGCATTGTCATTCCGCTTCAACGCCGTATCGTCGTTGAGACAGGGGGGGCGGCATGGACGGGGAAGCGACGGCAATCGACGGCGACGATCCCTTCGCCCAGTTGCGCGACGTGTTCGCCGGGCGGCGCGCCCTGCTGCTGGAGGACGATCCGGCCCTGTCGGAACACGTCGCCGAGCGGCTCCTGCGGGCAGGCTTCGAGGCCGTGGAACGGGTGGACAGCGGCGAGGCCGCCATCGCCGCGGCGGCCCGTCCCTATGATGTTCTCATTCTCGACCGCCTGACCGCCGGACTCGACGGACTGGAGACGCTGAAGCGGGTGCGGGCCGGGGGCGGGCCCTGCGCCGACGCCCCGGCCCTGATGCTGACCGCCCTGGGCGGGGAGCGGCAGAAGGTCGAGGGACTGCTGGGTGGGGCCGACGACTATCTTTCCAAGCCGATTGGCGACGAGGAGCTCCTGGCGCGCATCGCGGCCCAGCTGCGCCGCGCCGCCCGGCACGCGGCCCCGGTCGGGGGCGATCTGGTCAACGGCCCCTTCCGGCTGTCCTTCGGGGCCCGCACGCTGAAGTTCGACGCTGCGGAAGCCTCGCGCCTGATCGATCTGTCGCCGCTGGAATTCGCTATCGTCTGCGAGCTGATGACCGCGCGCGGCCAGCCGGTGACCAAGACCATGCTGTGGGACCGGTGCTGGGTCGAATGGCGGTTCCTGCCGGACAATTTCGTCAACATCATCGACGCCCGGATCAGCGCCCTGCGCCGCCGTCTGAAGGAACAGGCGCCCGAGCTGGGCGACGACCTGCACCCGCTGATCGTCTCGGCCCGCAGCCAGAGCCTGATCTTCCGCGACCTGTCCGCCTGGGCGGGCTGAGGCCGCCGTGCCCTTCCGCTTTCTCCGGCTTCGGGCGTGGCTGGCGCGGCGGACCTCGACCCAGCTGGCGGCCGGCATCGCCGTCATGGCCGCCGCCGCCCTGATCGGCTCGCTGATGGTCACCAGCGCGGCCGTGCGTATGGACCAGCGCGAGAAGGCGGCGCTCGCGGCGCTCAACGACTACAGCTCCATGGTCGGCAAGCTGGGGGAGGAATCCACCCTGACCGCCGCCAACATCACCGAGGCCGACGCCGCCTACCTGTCCGCCTGGCTGAGCGCCTTCCAGGCCGGTCCGGCGCGCGAGGCCGGCAGTCTCGAGGAGACCTGCCGCACCGGACAGGGCGGGGCGGGGGTGCGGTTCATACGGGCGCCCGTGGGCAAGCCGGCCGGCCTGGCGGCGCTCGAAAGCGTCCGCGGCGAGCGGGCTCCGCGGCTGGGCGACGGCGTGTTTGTCGTCCGGCTCGAGCGCGGCGTCCTGTGCCGCGGGCGCGCCGTGGACGTCGTCGTGGTGCGCCAGTCGGTCGGGGCCCTGAACATCGCCGTGGGACGGGTGGTCGATCGATCCGGCGCGGCCTGGGGCTGGGCCGTCGCCGCGGTGGCCGTCGCCGGCGTGCTGCTGCTGGTGTTCGGCCTGACCGCCGCGACCTTCGCGCGCCGCCGCCTGACCAGCGCCGTGGCCGACGTCAGCCGGGCGCTGGACCTCGCTTCGGTGGGCGATTTCTCGGTCCGGGCGCCCGAGACGGCCGTGGCCCCGGAGCTGACCGAGCTGACCGGCCGGGTGAACCTGACCCTCGACCGGCTGGAGGAGCTGCTCAGCTGGCTGCGGGATTCGGCGGACCAGCTGGCGCATGATTTCCGCACGCCCCTGGCGCGGGCCTCGGCCCGGCTGGACCGCCTCAAGGAGGCCTCGACGACGCCCGAGGCGCGCGCCCTCGCCGAGGAGGTCCGGGCCGACCTGACCCGGCTGACCCGGGCGATGAACGAGGCCATGACGCTGCGCGACGGTGAAGCCTGGGTGTTCGAGACGGTGCGTCTGGACCGGCTGGCAGCCTCGGCGGCGGACCTCTATCAGCCGCTCGCCGAGGAGAGGGGGATCGTGATCCGGGTCGAGACCGCGCCGGTGTCCGTCCTCGGGGTTCGCTCCCTGTTGCAGCGGGCCGTGACCAATCTGGTGGACAATGCGGTGAAATTCTCGCCCGAGGGCGGGGTGGTGACCCTGGCGGTCCGGCTGGACCAGGGCAAGCCTGTGCTCTCGGTCGCTGACCAGGGGCCGGGACTGGATCCCGAGCTGCTCGACGACCCGGCCCGTGCGGTCTCCCGGGCGGCCGAGGAGGGCCGCGAGAGCCACGGCATGGGCCTCGCCTTCGTGCGCGCCATCCTCAAACGTCACGGCGCGGCCATGACGATTGATGACGCCGGTCCGGGGGCAGTCGTCACGGCGCGTTTCTCGCGCTAGGGTCGGAGCAACAACAGGGGATTGGCGATGCGTTCCATCATCCGGGCCGGCGGCCTGTCCATGCTGGCGCTTGTCGTCGCGGCGCCCCTGCTGACGGCGACCCCGGCGCTCGCCCAGCAGTCGCCCGTGCCGTTCGACGCCCGGCGCGGCGTCTTCACCTTCGCCACCGGCCTCGAACAGGCCCTGCCCGCCGTCGTCCAGGTCACCACCCTCGGCCAGTCCGAAGGCCCCAGTTCCGGAGACAATGAACCCCGTCCGATCTCGAGCGGCTCGGGCGCCATCATCGATGCGCGCGAAGGCATCATCGTCACCAACAACCACGTCGTCGAGGGCGGCCGGAAATTCACCGTCGACATGATCGACGGGCGCATCTTCGACGCCGTGCTCATCGGCACGGACAAGGCCACCGACCTGGCCGTGCTGAAGATCGAGGCGCCGTCCGTTCCCGGCCTCGGCCTGTCCCAGATCGATGTGGTCAATTCCGATACCCTGCGCACCGGCGACCTCGCCTTCGCGGTCGGCTATCCCCTGGGGCTGGACCAGACCCTGACCATGGGGGTCATCTCGGGCATGGGCCGTTCCGGCATGGGCGACCGGATCGAGGACTATATCCAGACCGACGCCGCGGTGAACTCCGGCAACTCCGGCGGCCCGCTGCTGGACAGCCGCGGCCGGCTGATCGGCATCAACACCTCCATCCTGTCGGGCGGCGGCGGCGGCAATGACGGCATCGCCTTCGCCGTGCCCAGCCGCATCCTCATGTATGTGGTCGCCCAGCTGCGCGAGACCGGCGAGGTCCGGCGCGGGACCACAGGAGCCATCTTCGGCTCCCTCAATGCGGAACGCTCGCGCGACCTCGGTCTCGGCATCGTGCGGGGCGCGGTGATTGAGGACGTTGCGCCGGGTTCGTCGGCCGAGACGGCGGGCCTGCGCCGCGGCGACGTCGTCACCCGCATCCAGAACCGTCCCGTTTCGAACGCCGGCACGGTCGCGGCGACGGTCGGCATCGCCGAGCGTGGCACGCAGCTCGAGGTCGTCTATCTGCGCGCCGGGCGCGAAGGCCGCGCCACCCTGACCGTCCAGACGCCGTCGGACCGGTCGATCATGGCCGGCGCCGACGTCGTCATGGCGCGCGGCGCATCCGTGCGCGGCACGTCCGAAGGCCTGCAGGTATTCGCGGTCGAGGGCGGCTCGGCGGCGGCGGCGGCGGGGCTGCAGGCGGGCGATCTGATCGCGCTGATCGACGACACGCCGATGGCCGGTCTCGATGACCTCGCCGCGGCGCTGGACGGCGAAGGCCGCCGGATCCTGTCGGTGATGCGGGGCGACGAACCGGCGGAGATCATCCTGCCCTGAAGCACGGGGGCCGACCGCGCCCTGGACCCCGGACAGCAAAACGCCCGCTCTGCCGGAGGGGGGAGGGTGGCGGAGCGGGCGTCTCGCTTTGGAGGAAGCATCGGCCCGCCGGAGCCCTTGGTGGAGAAATCCAGGAGGGGCTGGGGGGGCTGTTCAGGATCCGGAATCGCTCCGAACTCCAACGAGCCGATGCCTCCGGTGTCGTCCTGCAAGGGGGCGGGCGATGGGCGGAAGCGGGGCGATTTCGTGTTCGGTGCGATTTCTTCACGTCGCGGCGTTGTGAACACAGTGTTCGGCCACGCGGCTGCTTTGAACACGCCGTGGACCCACTGGCGTTTTCCGGATCGCGGCGTAACCTTCCAAAGATGAGCGACGCCGCTGATTTGCAGTCCGGTCCGGGTCCGGTCTTCTTCGACCGCCGCGAACTGGATCTGATCCTTCGGGTGTACGGCCGGATGGTCGCGGCGGCGGAGTGGCGCGACTACGCCATGGTCGGTCACAGGGACGTCGCCGAGTTCGCCGTCTTCCGCCGCTCGGGCGACGCCCCGCTCTACCGTATCGAGAAGCGCCCCTCCCTGCGGCTCAAACAGGGCCAGTGGGCCGTGATCGGCGAGGGCGGCGTCGTGCTGCGTCGCGGCCGCGACCTGGCCCAGGTGCTGCGCGTCTTCGACAGCAGGCGCTTCTCTATCGTTGAATAGAAAAGGCCCCGGCGTTTCCGCCGGGGCCTTTCCGTCTGCCGGTCTCGTGTTTGGCTATTCGCGGCTGCCGCCCATGAACATGAGCAGGAACTGGAACAGGTTCACGAAGTTGATGAACAGGCTCAGCGCGCCGAAGCCGGTGGCCACGCCCATGGCCGCCTTGTCGCCGCCCAGCGAATAGTAGGTCATCTTCAGCCGCTGGGTGTCGAAGGCGATCAGGCCCGAGAAGATCAGCACGCCGATGGCGCTGATGATCAGGGCCATCATGCTGGACTGCAGGAACATGTTGACGACCATGGCGATGACCAGGCCGATCACGCCCATGATCAGGAAGCTGCCGAGGCCGCTGAGGTCCTTCTTGGTCGTGTAGCCGAACAGGCTCAGCCCGCCGAAGGCGGCGGCGGTGACGAAGAAGGTCGAGGCGATCGATTCGTTCGTATAGCGCAGGAACAGGATGCCCATTCCGGCGCCGATGGTGGCGACCACGGCCCAGTAGAGCAGGTTCACCCCGCCCGCGGTCGGGTTCTTCATGAAGAACATCGAGCCGAACAGCAGCACCAGCGGCGAGAATTGGACGACCATGCCCAGCATGGTCAGGCCGATGCGGCCGTCCGGACCCGCGGCGAACAGCAGCTGCTGCACGGCCGGGACGTTGCCCGTGACATAGGCCAGGGCCCCGGCCACCACGAGGCCGAGAGCCAGTTTGTTGTAGACGCCCAGCATGAAGCTGCGCAGGCCCGCGTCCACCGACATGTCGGCGGTGGCGGGCGCGGTCGTGTATCCGTTTCTGAAATCGCTCATGGCGAGATCGGTCCTCCATTGGGCCGGGCGATCCCGGCCTTTGCGCAAATATCGGGCTGGATGGCCCCTTCCGCAAGGAAAACCGGACTTGGGCCCGGCGTTCCGAGCCGCTACCAAAGGCCGCATGATCCGGTTGTTCACGGCCCTGTCCGTTCCCGATGAGGTCGCCGAGGCGCTCGCCCGTCGTCAGACGGGCCTGCCCGGCGCGGCCTGGCGCACGGCCGACCAGCTCCACATTACCCTCGCCTTTTACGGCGAAATCGACGAACGGCGCGCTGACGACCTGGCGGTCGAGCTGCAGCGGGCGGCGACGGGCGGCCCTTTCGAGGTCACCCTGTCAGGCGTCGGCGCCTTCGGCGACGGCCACCGCACCCGCGCCATCTGGGCCGGCGTCGAGGCGAACGAGCGGCTGTCGGTCCTCGCCGGCCGCTGCCGCAGCGCCGCCGAACGCGCCGGCGTCCGCATCGAGCGCCGTGACTATCGACCGCATGTGACCCTGGCCTATCTGAAGACCCAGGCCGATCCGGACCGCATCGGGGCCTGGATCGCTGAACACAATCTGCTGCAGTCGCCGCCGTTCCGGATCGACCGGTTCGGTCTCTGGTCCAGCGTCCTGACCCAGGACGGCAGCCGCTATGACCTTGAACGGGAGTATGTCCTTTGACCGGACCCGTGCTGGAAACCGAACGCCTGATCCTGCGTCCCCCCACGATCGGGGACTTCCCGCGGTGGGCCGAGATGATGGGCGACGCCGAAGCGGCGAAATTCCTCGGCGGCGCCCAGCCCGCGGCGACGGCGTGGCGGGGTTTCATGAGCATGGCCGGCGCCTGGAGCCTGACCGGCGTCTCCATGTTCTCGCTGGTCGAGCGCGGGACCGGCCTGTGGCTGGGCCGGATCGGACCCTGGACACCCCACGGCTGGCCGGGGACCGAGGTCGGCTGGGGGCTGCATCCGGACGCCCAGGGCAAGGGCTATGGCGTCGAGGCCGCGACGGCGACGATCGACTATGCCTTCGATGTGCTCGGCTGGACCGAGGTGATCCATTGCATCGATCCGGACAATGTCCCGTCGCAGCGCCTGGCCGAACGGCTCGGCTCCCGGAATCAGGGGCCGACCCACATGCCGCCGCCGTACGAGGACCTGCCCGTCGACAAATGGGGCCAGAGCCGCGCGGAATGGCGGGCCCGGCGCCGCTGACCGGCCGTTCCGACAGAATGCCGCGCTGAACACTGACGCTTTGACCGATCCGCGCGTTCCGCTAGTCAGGGGGCAGGAAACGACAAGGATAGACGATGCGGGTTCTGGTTCTGGGCGGCGACGGTTTCTGCGGCTGGCCGACGGCATTGCATCTGTCGGCGCGGGGCTGGGACGTCTGCGTCGTCGACAACCTCAGCCGCCGCAACATCGACAATGAGCTCGAGGTCCAGTCGCTGACGCCGATCCGGACCATGGGCGAGCGGATCGCCGCCTGGAAGGAGATCAGCGGCCAGACCATCGACTTCGTCAACATGACCGTCGGCAAGGAGTTCGACCGGCTCGTGGCCCTGATCAAGGACTGGACGCCCGACAGCGTCGTCCATTTCGCCGAACAGCGCGCGGCCCCCTATTCGATGAAGTCGGCGCGGCACAAGCTGTACACGGTCGACAACAATCTCAACGCCACCAACCACCTGCTCGCCGCCATCGTCGAGAGCGGGCTGGACGTCCATCTGGCGCATCTGGGCACCATGGGGGTCTATGGCTACACCACCGCCGGCCTGCGCATCCCCGAGGGCTATCTGAAGGTCACGGTCGACACCGATTTCGGTCCGGCCGAACAGGAGATCCTGTTCCCGCCCAATCCGGGCTCAATCTACCACATGACCAAGACCCAGGACGCCCTGCTGTTCCAGTTCTACGCCAAGAACGACGGCGTCCGGATCACCGACCTGCACCAGGGCATCGTCTGGGGCGCCCAGACCGAAGAGACCCGCAAGGACGAGCGGCTGATCAACCGCTTCGACTATGACGGCGACTACGGCACGGTGTTGAACCGCTTCCTGATGCAGGCGGCGGTGGGCTATCCGCTGACCGTGCACGGAACCGGCGGCCAGACACGGGCCTTCATCCATATCCAGGACACGGTGCGCTGCGTCGAACTGGCGCTGAAGAATCCGCCGAAGTCGGGCGAACGGGTCAAGATCCTCAACCAGATGACCGAAAGCCGCCGGGTCCGCGATCTGGCCGCCATGATCGCCGCCATGACCGGGGCCGAGGTGCACAATGTGCCCAACCCGCGTCTCGAGGCCGACGAGAACGAACTGGTGGTCGCCAATGACCAGTTCCGCGAACTGGGGCTCAAGCCCATCACCCTCGCCGAGGGGCTGATGCAGGACGTGACCGAAATCGCCCGCCGCTACGCCGACCGCGCCGACCTGTCGAAGGTGCCCTGCGTCTCGACCTGGAACGGCAAGCGGGCCGAGGCGATAAAGGCCCCGTCGACCGTGGTCGCGCCGCCGACCGCCCCGGTGCAGGCGCGTACGGCCTGATCCATGTCCGAGGTCGTCGCCGTTCCCTCGCTGCTGGTCTTCGGCGGCGGCTGGCTGGGCCGGGCGGTGGGCCGCGAGGCCCTGCGTCGCGGCGGACGCGCCATCCTGACCAGCCGTGATGCGGCGCGCCGGACGGCCCTCATCGCCGACGGGTTCGAGGCCCTTGATCCGGACGACGCGACGGCGCTGGCCGGGGCGGTCGGCGCGGCTTCGGCCATCGTTGTTTCGGCCCCGCCCGAAGCGGACGGCTGCCCGGGGCTGAAAGCCCTGTCCCCGGCTCTGGCGGGGGCGGACGTCTGGCCCGACTGGATCGGCTATGTCTCCTCGACCGCCGTCTATGGCGACCGCGCCGGCGGCTGGGCGCTGGAGGACAGCGAATTGAACGCCGCCTCTCTGGAGGGCGCGCGCCGGGTGCGGGCCGAGCGCGACTGGCTGGACGCCGGTCAGGGCATGGGGCTGACGGTGCAGGTCTTCCGCCTGCCGGCCCTCTATGGCCCCGGTCGCTCGCCGCTGGACCGGCTGCGCGACGGCACGGCGCGGATCGTGCGCAAGCCGGGTCAGGTGTTCAACCGCGTCCATGTCGATGACGTCGTCTCGGGCCTGTTCGCCTCCATGGCGCGGCCCCGGCCCGGCGCCGCCTACATCCTGTGCGACGACGAGCCCGCTCCGGCCGATGTGGTCATGGAAGGCGCCGCCCGCCGCCTCGACCTGCCCCTGCCGCCGGAGGTCGACTGGACCGACCCATCGGTCTCGGAGACGATGCGGCGCTTCTACCTCGACTCCAAACGGCTCTCGAACGCCCGCGCCAAGGCCGAGCTCGGCTGGCGGCCGAAGTATCCGACGTGGCGCGAGGGGCTGGAAGCGCTGATCGCCGAAACGCCCGGTTGACCGTTGCGACCCGTCCTGAAGCGGACGATGCTGGGGCCATGAAAGAGAAACCGACCCTTGCGATGACGCTGGCCCTCGTCATGCCGGCCATCACCGTGCTGCTGATCTTCGGCCTCACCAAGTGGGGCTGGTTCAGCTGAGCGGTTTCTTGTGTCGGCCGCGAGCGTCAGCGCCCTTCTAGAACGGCAGCAGGTTCCGCTGCCGGCTGTAGGCCATGGTGCCGACATTGGCGCCGAGGCGCAGACCGACGCCGGTGCGGATTGGGGCCAGGACGATTCCGTCGGCGCGCTGGTAGTTCACGCCCAGGCCGCCGACCAGATAGGCGGTGCCCTCCACGCCGGGATAGCGGCGATAGATCATGTCCGGGTGATACAGCCCATAGACCAGGGTGAAGACGCGGCTGGCGTTGCCGCCGACGTCCCAGCCGATCGAAATGCCCTGCCAGAACACCTCCTGCGAGGCCGACAGGTCCTTCATGTGCAGGGCGCCGCGGCCGTAGCGCGCGCCGACGCCGGCGGCGCCGGAGGCTTCCTCGCCGGCGATATAGGCGGTCGGCCGATCGCCCTGTTCGGCGAAAATGCGCTCGATGGCCCCGCCGAGGGCCTCGGCGGCGATGCCCAGTTCGCGCGAGCCGGCGGCGACCAGTTCGTCGGCCGTATAGGCCGGCGCCTGCTGGTCCGAGGCGATCGGGTAGTTGGGGTCAGCGGTCTGACCGCCGGTGGCGCAGGCGGACAGGCCCGAGGCGCCGGCGGTGGCGGCGAGGCCGGACAGGATCAGTTGGCGGCGATGCATGGCGATGGCTCCGAAGGCGGGGACGGCTCGCCCGACTCGCGCGGGCGCTTGCAGGCACCGTCACCGTTCTTTGAGTCAGCCTTGCGGCGGCAAGGTTAACGGGAGGTTGCCTCAGCGGCCATCGCCGGCCTTCAGCCGCCCCTCTCAGGGCGCGCAGGCGTCGGGCCGGGCGTTGCAGCGGGCGCGGTCCCACACGCCGGGCAGGGCCGGGTGGGGCGTATGGAAGGTGACGAAGGCATAGCCCGTCCCCTCGAAATACCGGACGATGAACGGCCCCTGATAGTTCAGCCAGTCGCCATAGCCGCCATGCCGATAGGGCAGGTCGTCCCCGAGGCGGTCCATCGCCGGCAGATGGACCGTATGGGCATAGGCCAACGGCGGACCGTTGGCCGTCACCCGGATCACGCCTTCGGCGTCGCCGCAGGACCCGGCGCGCGGCGTGTCCACGCAGGGCTGGATGACGATCCGGGCGCGCCCCCCCGTCGGTCCGTGCTGGTCCGGAAACGCCGATACATCCCGGCTGCACGCGCCCGCCCCGGCGTCGGCGGCGATGACCGCATCCAGCCACACCAACTCGGCGTCATGCTCCCGGGCGAATTCGTGCAGGGCCAGCAGACCCTCGATCTCGGCGGCGGTCCGCTCCGCGCCCTCGTCGATACAGCCCAGCCGGAACTCGACGGCGGGCAAGGGCGTCTGCGCCTGCACCGGCGCGCCCTGTAGCCCGGCCATGGCCAGCGCCGCGACCCCGCACACCAGACTTCGCATGCCATTCTCCCTCGTTGAACCCGCCGGGCGACGAGCCATGATCGGTCCCGGTCGACGACCTGTCAAAAACCCGCCGACGCAGACGTATTGCCGGTAAGGCCACGATGGCCCGGGACTGGACCTTCCGGCCCGCACGCCGCACCCTGTTCGATGACATCCCGCCGTAAAGGAGCCTGGTCATCTCATGACCCAAGCCGCCCGACGCTATGCCCGGCTGATCGTTGTGATCCTGAGCGGCGTCGCGCTCGGCATGGCGGCCGCATCCTGTTCGCCCGAATGGGGAGATCGTCCGGAGCGCGCTATCACGGCGCCGGTCCCCAACGACGTGGCGCGCAAGCTCGGCGAGGCCGAAGATGGACAGGTCCTTGAGGCGGCCGTCGGCGAGCGGTTCTCCGTCGCGCTGGCCGACTGGGCCGAATGGCGCGTGGATGAATCCCCCGACTTCCTCAGCCATGCGGAAACCCTGACCGGCCCGGCCGTAGACACCGCCGCCGCCGGCGCGGATCAATGGCAGGTGCTGGTGTTCGAGGTCCAGGCGCCGGGCGAGGGCGAGTTGCGGCTCGTCCTCGGACGCCCGTGGATCGAGGGCGATCGGATGCGGGAATACAGGCTGACCGTGCGGGCGACGGCTCGAGCCGGGCGCTGATCCTGTCGCTCAGGCCTGTGAGATCGAGGCTGCGCCGCTTCAGCCCCGCAGCGTCGCCCCGACCTTCGCAGCCGCCGCAATCACCCTGGCCGACAACGCCTCGATCTCGGCCTCGGCCAGCGTCGCCTCGACGGGCTGGATGACCACTTCCAGCGCCACCGACTTCATGCCCTCGGCCACGCCCGCGCCGCGATAGACGTCGAACACCCGGACATCGACGATCAGCGCCTTGTCGGCGCCGGCGACGGCGCGGACCAGATCGCCCACGGCCTTGCCGTCCTCGACCACGAAGGCGAAGTCGCGGGTCAGGGGCATGAGGTTGGCCAGGTTGGCCGGACCGCGCGTCTTGGACTTCGCGCCGCGCGGCTCGGGCACGGCCTCCAGCACGATCTCGAAGGCCAGCATGGGCCCGTCAGCGTCCAGCGCCTTGAGCACCCGGGGATGCAGGGCGCCGAACTCGACCATGACGTTCTTCGGGCCCAGCTGCAGGCGGGCCGAACGGCCGGGATGCCACCAGTCGCGGTTCTGGCCCTGGGCCAGCTGCAACGAGCCGACGGGCGCGCCCAGCGTCTCCAGCAGGGCCATCAGGTCGCCCTTGAGGCCGAACAGGGCGTCCTCGGGCGCGCCGCCCCAGTGGCGCGCCGCGCGCGGGGCGATCAGGCCGGCGATGACGGTGCGCTGACCGTCCGGCTGGTCGTTCAGATAGATCGGGCCGATCTCGAACAGGGCCGCGTCGGCGTGGCCGCGCGCGGCGTTGCGCGCCGCCGCCTGGATCAGATTGGGCAGGGCCGAGGGCCGCATGCAGTCCAGATCGGCGGCGATCGGATTCTCGACCCGCAAGGCGTCGTCCCCGCCGCCGAACAGGGCCGCGATGGACTGTTTGGTGAAGGACCAGGTGACCGCCTCGGCATAACCCATGGCCGCCAGCGCCCGCCGGGCCCGCCGCACCCGCGCCTGACGCGGGTTGAGCACGCCCCGCGACGGCGCGCCGAGGTCGGGCAGGGGGGTGGACGGCAGGGCGCCGTAGCCCTCGATCCGCGCCACCTCCTCGACCAGATCGGCCGGGCCCTCGACATCGCGCCGCCACGACGGCGGCGTCACCGTCCACGCCGCGCCGCGCGCGACCTCGAAGCCGAGCCGGGTCAGGATTTCGGCGACCCGGTCGTCATCCAGCGACAGGCCCGTCAGGGAGGCCACGCGGGCCGGATCGAAGGCGAAGGACGCCGGATTGGCCGGCGCCTGACCGGCGACCACGATCTCCGACGGCTCGCCGCCGCAAAGGTCGATGATCATTCGGGTGGCCAGTTCGATGCCCGGCACGACAGAGGCCGGGTCGACGCCGCGCGCGAACCGGTACTGGGCGTCGGAGTTCAGCGTCAGGGTGCGGCCGGTTTGGGCCGTGACCAGCGGATCGAACCAGGCGCATTCGACGAAGACGTCGACCGTCTCGTCGGAGCAGCCGGTGGACTCCCCGCCCATGACGCCTCCGAGGCCGATGGGGCGTTCCCCACCGGCGTCGGCGATCACGCACATGGTTGGGTCGACGGGATAGGTCTTTCCGTCGAGGGCGATCAGATGCTCGCGGTGTGGCCCGTCGCCCTCGTCGAAGGGGGTGTCGTCCCGAAGTTTCAGGTGAACCGCCGTGACGCTCTCGGCCACGTGCCCGCCGCGCACCACGATCTCGCCGCCGACCAGCTTGGCCGCGTCATAGACATGCAGCGGTCGGCAGCGGTCGTAGGCGACCCAATTGGTTACATCCACCAGCCGGTTGATGGAGCGCAGGCCGATGGCCGTCAGCCGCCGCTGCAGCCACTCGGGCGACGGGCCGTTCTTCACGCCCCGGATCAGCCGCCCGGCGAACACCGGGCACATCTCCGGCGCCTCGATCCGCACCGCGATCGGCGAGGCGAAGGTTCCGGGGACCGGCTGAACCGACGGCGTCTTCAACTGGCCGAGGCCGGCCGCCGCCAGATCGCGCGCAATGCCCGCCACGCCCAGCCAGTCGGGCCGGTTGGGCGTCACCTCGAAATCGATCACCGGCTCGGCGCCGAAGACGCCCGCCGCCGGCGTTCCCACCGCCAGCTCGCCCGCCAGTTCCAGAATGCCGTCGCTCTCGTCCGCCAGCTCCAGCTCCGAGGCCGAGCACAGCATGCCGTTGGAGACCACGCCCCGCACCGGCTTCTCGACCAGGGTCACGCCCAGTCCCGGCACATAGGCGCCGATCGGCGCATAGATGGTGGTCAGGCCAGCGCGCGCATTGGGCGCGCCGCAGACGATCTCCTTCATCCCGTCGACCGTATCGACCTGACAGACGCGCAGGCGGTCGGCGTTGGGATGCTGCTCGGCGGAGACGATCCGGGCGACGGTGAAGGGGGCGAGGGCCGCGATCGGGTCGTGAACCGCCTCGACCTCAAGCCCGGCCATGGTCATGGCGTCGGCCACGGCCGCGACGTCGGCGTCCGTGTCGAGATGCTCCTTCAGCCAGGAGAGGGTGAATTTCACGCCGCGTCGCCCCCGGCCTTCTCCATGGCGCTGTTGCCGGCGACGATGCCGGTCTCCAGCTCCGCCAGCAGGGCGTCGTCTCCGGTGAACGCCACCTGGGCGAAGCGGCAGCGCACGAAGCGGCAGTTCGCCATGCCGATGGCCCCGACGATCTTGTCGCCCAGCGGCTTAAGAAGCAGGTTCCGCGGATTGGCCGCCGCGCCCATGTTGCAGCCGTCGAAGACCGTGCCGTTCATCACCGCCAGCACGGCAGGGCCCTCGATGACGCAGTCGGTGAAGGTCTTGCCGGCGATCACCATCTCGCCCGCGTTCCAGTGGTTCACGGCCAGCAGGGGAAGCCAGACGGCCTCCTTGTCGAAACTGGCGCGGGCGACCATGGCGCGGCCGGCGGCCTCGGCGGCGGACATTTTCGGGGTTTCGTCGGTCATGGTGTCAGGTCTTCCGATTTTCAGGTCTGGCCGCTGTCGACGGTCGCGACCTGCTCGATCAGCATGTTGAGCAGTTGGTCGTTCCCGGTGATTCCGAGCGCCTGGAATTTGCAGTTGGTGAAGGTGCAGTTGCGCACGGGAATCGCGCCGATGGCCATGTCGGCCATCGGACGGAACAGCATGTTGCGCATGTTTCCGCCGGTCGGGCCGAAATTGGTCCGGTCGAAGCTGACGTTCTCAAGCACCAGCATCAGGGCCGGTCCGTCGATGGTGCAGTCGGTGAAGGTCCGTCCCTCGATCACCGCCCCGCCGCCGGCCTGCATGCTGGCGAGGTAGAGGTCGACCAGGGCGAAGCGGCCGCCGTTGAACGCGGTCGCCCGGGGGTCCATCGCGCGAGCGGCTCCGTTCGGAGACAGGGGCTGGTCGGTCATCAGGACAGTCCGCTTGCAGGATTGGGCGCCGCGAAGGCGGAGAAGCCGTAGTGGGCCAGCCACCGGGTGTCGGCCTCGAACATCGGGCGCAGGTCGGGGATGCCGTATTTCAGCATCGCCAGACGATCCACGCCCATGCCGAAGGCGAAGCCCTGGTACTCGTCCGGGTCGATGCCGCAGTTCCGCAGCACATTGGGATGCACCATCCCGCAGCCCAGGATCTCCATCCAGCTGTCGCCCTGGTTCAGCTTCAGCTCGCCGCCCGAGCGGTCGCAGCGGATGTCCATCTCGGCCGAGGGCTCGGTGAAGGGGAAATGGTGCGGGCGGAACCGGGCGTCGACGCCGTCCACCTCGAAGAAGCGGGCGACGAAGGTCTCCAGCGTCCACTTCAGATGGCCCATGTGGATGTCGCGGTCGATGACCAGCCCCTCGACCTGATGGAACATCGGCGTGTGGGTGGCGTCGCTGTCCTTCCGGAAGGTCCGGCCCGGGGCGATGATCCGGATCGGCGGCGTCTGGGTCATCATGGTCCGCACCTGCACCGGGCTGGTGTGGGTGCGCAGCACCTTGCGCTCGCCCGTCTCCGGGTCGGGCCGCAGGAAGAAGGTGTCGTGCATTTCACGCGCCGGATGCTTCGGCGGGAAGTTCAGGGCGGTGAAATTGTGGAAATCGTCCTCGATGTCCGGGCCCTCGGCGACGGCGAAGCCCATGTCGGCGAAGACGGCGATCATCTCGTCCATCACCTGCATGGTCGGATGCACCGATCCGGCCCGGCGTGGGCGCGAGGGCAGGGTCAGGTCGATGTGCTCGGCCTTGAGACGGGCGTCCAGTTCGGCGGCTTCCAGTTCGGCCTTGCGGGCCGCCAGCGCTGACGACACCCGGTCGCGCAGCCCGTTGATCATCGGCCCCTGTTCGCGGCGTTCGTCAGGGCTGAGCGCGCCCATGCCCTTGAGCAGGCCCGAGATGGAGCCCGACTTGCCCAGGGCGGCTACGCGCAGGTCCTCGACCGCCGAGGCGGTCTCCGCCGCGCCGATGGCGTTGATCAGGTCGAGTTCGAGTTGGGCGAGATCGGTCATGTCGGGTTCGTCTAGCGGGTGCGGCGCAAAGCAAAAAGCCCTCCGGCGCGAACCGGAGGGCTTTTGCGTCTTCCGTTGCCGGAAAATCAGGCCTTCAGCGCCTCGCGGACCTTGTCGGCCACGGCCTTGAAGGCGGCTTCGTCGGCGGCCATCGAGGCCAGGACCTTGCGGTCCAGCTCGATGCCGGCCTCGCCGAGGCCGTGCATGAACTGCGAATAGGTGAAGCCTTCCAGACGCGCGGCGGCGTTGATGCGCTGGATCCACAGGGCGCGGAACGAGCGCTTCTTGTTGCGGCGGTCGCGGTAGGCGTATTGCCCGGCGCGATCGACCGCGGCCTTGGCGGTGCGGATCGTATTCTTGCGGCGGCCGTAGAAACCCTTGGCCTGCTTGAGAACCTTCTTGTGTCTGGCGTGGGAAACTACGCCGCGTTTGACGCGAGCCATGTCGCTATCCTTTCAAATTCAATGGGAAAATCAGGTCGTCGATGCGCGCGCCGATCAGGCGTACGGCATGTAGGACTTGATCTTCTTGGCGTCGGCGTCGGCCATGACCGAGGTGCCGCGGTTCTGGCGGATGTATTTGCTGTTGTGGCTGATCAAGCGGTGCCGCTTGCCTGCCACGCCGGCCTTGACCTTGCCAGTCGCCGTGAATTTGAAGCGCTTCTTGGCGCCAGACTTTGTCTTCAGTTTGGGCATTTTCACTCTCTTTTTGAGTGGGTTGCCGGTTCTTCAGGCCTTTGGAGCCGTCGGATTGGAAACCCTGATGAGAACCGCCCAGGCATGCCTTTTAGCCCGGCGGTTCGGTACGCGAAGGCGCGGCTTCTAGGCCACGCGGCGGCGGAAAGCAAGGCCGCAGGCTACTCCGCGGCGACCGGAAGCGCGGCCGCCTCACGCTTGCGGAAAGCCCGGCCGGCGTTGAGCGCCATCACCGCCGCCGGAATGGTCAAGGCCGCGCCGACCAGGAAGGGCCAGTCATGCCCGACGCCCGAGAACAGCGCTCCGGCCGCTATCGGACCGAAGATGCGGGCGCTGGAGCTGGCGGCCATGTTCAGGCCCAGCATGGCGCCCTGACGGTCCGGATCGACCGAACGCGAGATCAGGGCGGAGATGTTCGGCATCGTAATGGCCATGCCGAAGAAGCCGCAGGCCATGATCACCGGCACCAGCCATTCGGCGTCGGGCAGCAGGCGGCTGGCCAGAACCTGCGCGACCAGCCCCGTCCCGAAAATCAGGACGCCGACGGCCAGCACCGGCGCCTCGCCGAAGCGGCGGGCCAGCCGGCCGGCCAGCAAGCCCTGCGAGATCACCGACACGACCCCGACGCCCATGAAGGCCAGGCCGACCTCGCGCGCGCCCCAGCCGTAGCGGGCCTCGGTCCAGAAGCCGAAGGTCGATTCCATACCCGAGAAGCCGGCCATATAGATCAGGGTGACCAGCAACACCCGCGACACCACCGGATTGGCCACCGCGTCCTGCACCCCGCCGAGGAAGGGCGGGCGCGGCGCGGCGGGGTCTGCCCGCACCCGGCTCTCCTTCAGCAGGACCGCGATGCCGATGGCGGCCAGGCCGCACAGGCCGGCGGCGACGAAGATCGGCAGCTGATAGCCGAGCGCGCCGAGGTCCGGCCGGGTCAGCAGACCGCCCAGCGCCGGTCCGACGATGAACCCCAGGCCGAAGGCGGCGCCGATCAGTCCCATCCGGCCGGCGCGCTGCGCGGGCGGCGTCACGTCGGCGACATAGCCCTGGACCGTCGAGATGTTGCCGGCCCCCAGGCCGGTGAACAGCCGCACGGCGATGGCCAGCCAGATGTTGGGCACGAAGGCCAGCGCCAGATAGCCGGCGGCGTTGGCCAGGATGGTGATCAACAGCACCGGCTTGCGGCCGATCCGGTCCGACAGTCGTCCCCAGAACGGCTCGGCGACGAACTGGCCCAGCGAATAGGCCGAGAACATCAGCGCCACCTGCCACGGCGGCGCGTCCAGCGTCTGGCCGTAGAAGGGCAGCAGCGGAATGACGATGCCGAAGCCGACCAGATTGATGAACACCACGCCGAACAGGACGAACAGCGCCGATCGCGACGGGGGCGGGGGCAGGGCGGCTGTCGTCACGGGGCGGTTCTCGGGGCGGGAGGCGCTCCTGTGTCAGACAGATCGCCCGGGCGCGCAAGGCGGTACCCGCAAACGAAAACGCCCCGACCGTTCCCGGTCGGGGCGCGCGTTTGAAATCGGATCGCCGGGCCTATTTCGGCGCCAGGATCATGATCATCTGACGGCCTTCCATACGCGGGGCGTATTCGACCTTGGCGATCTCCTCGAAATCGGCCTGGACCTTGTTGAGCAGCTTCATGCCCAGTTCCGGGTGGGCCATTTCGCGGCCGCGGAAGCGCAGCGTCACCTTGACCTTGTCGCCCTCGTCGAAGAAGCGGTGCATGGCCTTGGCCTTCACCTCATAGTCGTGGACGTCGATATTGGGGCGGAGCTTGATCTCTTTCAGCTCGACGACCTTCTGACGCTTGCGCGCCTCGGCCTTCTTCTTCTGCTCCTGGAAGCGGAATTTGCCGTAGTCGAGGATCTTGCAGACCGGCGGCTCCGACGTCGAGACGATCTGAACCAGGTCCATGCCGGCCTCTTCGGCGGCTTCGAGCGCGGCGGACGTCGGCATAACGCCCTGCTTCTCGCCGTTCTGATCGATGAGCAGAACGCGCGGCGCGCGGATATCTTGGTTCATGGGCGGCCCGTCCTTGACGGGCGGCTGGTTCATAGGACGGCGAATGAGCGTCGGTTCCTTGTGTGGATGAGGAGGCGGAGTTCTGACGAGGAAGAGCGCGCGACGGATCGCGGCGTTCCCCTACGGGGTCTATATGACCGTGAAAGCCCTCGTCTTCAAGGTTTGGGCGCTTCGCGACCCTCGATGTAGGCGTCGTGCAGTTCCAGCACGGCCTCAAAGACACGATCCACCGTCAGCGCCTCGATGGGCGCGAATGCGCCGCGGGTCTCGTTGGAGGCGGCGGTGCGGGTGCGCGGACCCCACGGGCCGTACAGCCACCACTCGGTCGGCCCGAACAGACCCAGCGTCGGGCGGCCCAGGGCGGCCGAGACATGCATCAGGCCGGAATCGTTGCCGACGAACAGATCGGCGACCTCGATCGCCGCGGCCGAAGCCAGGATGTCGCCCTTGCCGATGAAGTCGATGCCGCGCGGACCGGCCGCCTCAAGCGCCGGCGTCGCGGGCGGCCGGTCGCCGGGTCCGCCGACGGCCATGATGCGCCAGCCGTCAAAGCGCGGCTCGGCCTTCAGCTTCTCGACCAGTTGACCCCAGCGATCGGCCGGCCAGCTCTTGCCGGGCTGGTGGGCGATGGGCGCCAGGGCGATGATCGGGCCGGGTCCGCTGCCGTTCGCCAGCTGAGGATCGAGCACCGCCTGCCGGTCCGCCGCCGCCTTCGCGTCGAGGAAGATCTCCGGATCCAGCGGAGCCGCCGCGCCCATCATCCGCGACACCATCTCGACCTTGCGCAGGCCGGTCTCCCAGCCGCGGTGGTAGACGACCCGGCGCTTCGCCGGGATCAGATAGCTCAGGGCCGAGCCGCGGATGTCGATGACCATCTCCCAGCGTTCGCCGACGACCTGACGCCACAGGTCGAACCAGTGTCCGGCCAGCTTCTTCTTGTCGAGGATGATGACCCGCTCGACGTTCGGCGCCGAGCGGAAGAAGGGGGCCGGCGGACGGCCGCAGGCGACGGTGATCCGGGCGCCCGGAATCTGCCGCGCGATCTCGCGGATCACGCCGGAGGATATAACGCAGTCGCCGATGCGGTTAGAAGTGACGAACAGGACCTTCCTGGCAGTCTCGGTATCTGTCACGCGCTTTTGGCCTTCGCTTCGCTTTCCCGGGTTCGCTATCAGTCCGCGAGCACTTTCGCGAGAGGAGCCGCGATTGAACGACATCCAGCATCTGACCTGCCGGGGCGGCGAGACCCTCGCCTTCCGCCGGGTCGAGGGCGACGGCCCGACCGTGGTCTGGATCGGCGGTTTCCGCTCCGACATGGAGGGGACCAAGGCCATGGCCCTCGACGCGGCGGCGCGCGAGCGCGGCTGGGACTATGTCCGGTATGACCATTTCGCCCACGGCCGATCCTCCGGCGACTGGCGCAAGGCCACGATCGGTCGCTGGCGCGAGGACGCGATCTGCATGATCGACAGCCTCAAGGGGCCGGTGGTCCTGGTCGGCTCGTCCATGGGCGGCTGGGTGGCCCTGCTGGCGGCGCTGGCGCGGCCGGGGCGGATGGCCGGGCTGGTGCTGATCAATCCGGCGCCGGACTTCACCGAACGGCTGATGTGGCCCGGCCTCGCCGACCATGAGCGCCAGTCCATCCTGCGCGACGGCGAGATGGTGATCCGGGAGGAGGGGCTGGGCGAATACGTCCTGACACGCGCCATGTTCGAAGAGGGCCGCGACTGGCTGTTGCTCGATGCGCCCATGCCGATTGCGGCGCCGGTTCACATCTTCCAGGGCCGGGCGGACGATGTCGTGCCGTGGACGCACGCCATGACCCTTGTCGGTCGACTGGCAGGGGGAGACGTGCGGCTCGACCTGATCGAGGGCGGCGATCACCGCCTGTCCACCCCGCAGGACATCGACCGCCTGATCGCCGCTGTTGAACGAATGCGGCTTCAGGCGTTTACATAGCATCCCCCACCGCAAGGAGACTCCGCCATGCGCCCCCTGACCCTCGCCGCCCCCGTCGCCCTTCTGCTCGCCGCCGCCGCCTGCGCGCCGACAACGGGCTCCAACAGCTACGCCAATGAGCTGCGCGAACTGTCCGACAGTTGCGAGGCCCGGGGCGGCATCCTCGTCCCCACCGGCCAGCAGAGCGGTCGTCCGCAGAATGACAATGTCTGCCGCATCACCGGCGGCGCCTCGCGGCTCACCACCGGCGGCTGACTACAGCAGGGCGGTGATCGCCGCCCTGGCCGCTTCCCCGAGGTCCGGCCGCTTCAGCGCCAGGGCGACATTGGCCCGCAGCAGGCCGATCTTGTCGCCGCAGTCGTGGGTGACGCCCTCGTATTCGACCGCCGTAAAGGTCTGGTCCTTCATCAGCCGGGCCATGCCGTCGGTCAGCTGGATCTCCCCGCCCGCGCCGCGCGGCTGGTTTTCCAGAATGCCGAAGATCTCCGGCTGCAGGATGTAGCGGCCCGCGATCGACAGGTTCGAGGGCGCCTCGCCGCGCGGCGGCTTCTCGACCATGCCCTTCATGCGGATCTGGCGGCCGTCCCGATGCTCCGGATCGACGATGCCGTATTTGTGGGTCTCGCTCTCGGGCACCGCCTCGACGCCGATGACATTGCCGCCGACCGCGGCATAGACCTCGGCCAGCTGTTTCAATGCTCCCGGCTGGGAGTCCACGATCACGTCGGGCAGCAGGACGGCGAACGGCTCGTCGCCGATGATGTCGCGGGCGCACCAGACCGCGTGGCCGAGGCCCAGGGGCTGCATCTGGCGGGTGAAGCTCATCTCGCCGGCCGTGGCCAGTTCGGCGATCATGGCGTCGAGAATCTCGGTCTTGCCCTTGGCCAGCAGCTGGGCTTCCAGCTCGATCTGGTGGTCGAAATAGTCCTCGATGGCCCCCTTGGAGCGGCCGGTGACGAAGACGATATGCTCGATCCCGGCCTCGCGCGCCTCCTCGACGATATAGCTCAGGATCGGCCGGTCGACGACGTTCAGCAGCTCCTTGGGCGTGGTCTTGGTGCCGGGCAGCACCCGTGTGCCGAGGCCGGCGACGGGCAGGACGGCCTTGCGAAGGCGGCGGGTCTGGTCGGTCATGCGGGATCCTGGGGAACGGGGTTGGGCGCCCTAACGCATAAGGCGCGTCGCGCGATCATTCCACCGTCACCGACTTGGCCAGATTGCGCGGCTGATCGACGTCGGTGCCCTTCTGGACCGCCGTGTAATAGGCCAGCAGTTGCACCGCCACGGCATAGACCAGCGGCGCGATCAGCGAATGGCACTCCGGCGCATCGACCCGGCGGATGCCGGCGCCGTGGGGATCGGGCGCGGATTTCGGGGCGATCATGATGACCGGACCGCCGCGCGCGGCCACCTCCTGCAGGTTGGAGGCCGTCTTCTCGAACACCTCGTCCAGCGGGGCCAGGGCGACGATCGGGGTGAACTCGTCCACCAGGGCGATCGGCCCGTGCTTCAGCTCGCCGGCGGCATAGCCCTCGGCGTGGATGTAGCTGATTTCCTTCAGCTTCAACGCGCCTTCCATGGCCAGCGGGAACATCGCCCCCCGGCCGAGGAACAGGACGTCGGTGGCCTTGGCGATGTCGTGGGCGACGGCCTTGAGGTCGTCCTCCATGGCCATCGCCTCGGCGATCAGGCGCGGCGCCTCGAACAGGGCCTTGACCAGTTCGGCCTCGCGCGTCGCGTCGATGGTTCCGCGCTGCACGCCCGCGGCCACGGCCAGCGCCAGCAGCGCGGCGACCTGGGCGGTGAAGGCCTTGGTCGAGGCGACGCCGATCTCGGGACCCGCATGGGTCGGCCACAGGGTCCCGGCCTCACGGGCCATGGACGAGGAATGGACATTGACCAGGGCGGCGGTGCGCAGCCCCTTCGCCTTGCACCAGCTCAGGCTGGCCAAGGTGTCGGCGGTCTCGCCCGACTGGCTGACCGCGACGGCGAGGGTCCCCGGCGTCAGGGCCGGCTGCCGATAGCGGAACTCCGAGGCGATCTCGACGTCGCACGGCAGATTGGCCAGTTTTTCGAACGCATAGCGGCCGATCTGGCCGGCGTAGAAGGCGGTGCCGCAGGCGATGATCTGCAGCCGGTCGATGGCGGCGAAGTCGGCCGAGTCGGTCTTGGCCTTGCCGTTCACGAAATCGAGGTAGTGCGACAGGGTGTGCTGGACGCTGTCGGGCTGCTCATGGATCTCCTTCTCCATGAAATGCCGGTACTCGCCCTTCTCGACGAGCGCGGAGGAGGCCGAGACCTGCACCACGGGCCGTTGGACCGCATGCCCCCCGACGTCGAACATCCGCGCGCCGTTGCGGTCGATGCCGACGTAGTCGCCCTCTTCCAGATAGGAGATCTGCGTCGTGAACGGCCCGACCGCCAGGGCGTCGGAACCCAGATACATCTCGCCCTCGCCCCAGCCGACCACCAGCGGGCTGCCGCGCCGCGCGCCGAGGATCAGCCCGTCCTCGCCCTCGATCAGCACCGCCAGCGCATAGGCGCCCGTCAGTCGGTCCAGCACGCTCTTGAACGCGACCAGCGGATCGTTGGCCGTCTCCAGCGCCTGGTCCAGGGCATGGGCCACCACCTCGGTGTCGGTCTGGCTTTCAAAGACGCGGCCCGCCGCCGTCAGCTCGGCCTTCAGCTCGGCGAAATTCTCGATGATGCCGTTGTGGACCAGCACGACGCGGCCCGCCTTGTGCGGATGGGCGTTGACCGTGGTCGGCGCGCCATGGGTGGCCCAGCGGGTGTGGCCGATGCCGATCGTGGCGGCCAGGGGTTCGGCCAGGAGCACGGCCTCCAGTTCGCGGATCTTGCCCTTGGCGCGGCGGCGCTCGATGCGGCCGTCGACCAAAGCAGCCACCCCGGCGGAGTCATAGCCCCGGTATTCAAGCCGCTTGAGGCTGTCGATCAGACGGGGAACCGCCGGGCCTGTCCCGGTCACGCCGATGATGCCGCACATGGAAAAGACCCTCGAAATCCGGATTTCCGCGCTTTGCGCGCGGGCGGGTAACGGGCTAAGCCGACCCTGGCTGTCAGGCGCTGATGTAGGCGACGGGCGGCCCCGATTGCACCTAAAAAGCGGTTTCGCAAGATTTCTGCGCCGCGACACGCAAGGAAGACGAGCCTTGGGCGAGAGACGCTATTTCGGCACCGACGGCATTCGCGGGCGCGCCAATACCCACCCGATGACCCCGGAAGTGGCCCTGCGCGTCGGCCTCGCCGCCGGCCGCCTGTTCATGTCGTCTGATGACCGCCGGCACCTGGTGGTGATCGGCAAGGACACCCGCCTGTCGGGCTATATGATCGAACCGGCGCTGGTCGCGGGCTTCTCCTCCGCCGGCATGGATGTGCGCACCTTCGGTCCCCTGCCGACGCCCGGCGTGGCCATGATGACCCGCTCGATGCGCGCCGACATCGGGGTGATGATCTCAGCCTCGCACAACTCCTATCTGGACAACGGCATCAAGCTGTTCGGCCCGGACGGCTACAAGCTGTCGGACGCGGTCGAGCTGAAGATCGAATCGATGATGGATCAGGCGCTGGACGCCGACCTCGCCGCGCCGGACGCCCTGGGCCGGGTCAAGCGTATCGACGACAGCCAGGCCCGTTATGTCGAGATCGCCAAGGCCAGCTTCCCCAAGGGCCTCAGCCTGCAGGGCCTGCGCATCGCCGTCGATTGCGCCAACGGCGCCGGCTACAAGGTCGCCCCCACCACCCTCTATGAACTGGGCGCCGAGGTCTGCGCCGTGGGCGTCGAGCCCAATGGCCTGAACATCAACGCCGACTGCGGCTCGACCTATCCCGAAACCCTGGCCGAGGCGGTGCGCACCTACCGCGCCGACATCGGCATCGCCCTCGACGGCGACGCCGACCGGGTCATCATCTGCGATGAAAAGGGTCAGGTCGTCGACGGCGACCAGATCATGGCTCTCGTGGCGCTGGACTGGGCCCGCCGCGGCCTGCTGACCGGCGGCGGCGTGGTCGCCACCGTCATGTCCAATCTCGGGCTCGAGCGCGCCCTGGCCGCCGCCGGTCTGACGCTTGAGCGGACGAAGGTCGGCGACCGATACGTCATGGAGCGGATGCGCGAGGGCGGCTTCAACCTCGGCGGCGAACAGTCAGGCCACATCATCCTGCGCGACCACGCCACCACCGGCGACGGCCTGATGTCGGCCCTTCAGGTGCTGGCCGTGCTGGTCGAGAGCGGCCGCCCGATGAGCGAGCTGGCCAAACAGTTCGAGACCGTGCCGCAACTGCTGGAAAACGTCCGCTACACCTCCGGCAAGCCGCTGGAAAACGCCGGCGTAAAGGCCGCCATCGCCGAGGCCGAGGCCCGGCTGGCGGGGCAGGGCCGCCTGCTGGTCCGCCCGTCGGGCACCGAGAAGCTGATCCGGGTCATGGCCGAGGGCGATGACGCCAAACTGGTCAAGTCGGTGGTGGCCGATGTCGTCGCGGCGGTGAAGGCGGCGGGTTAGGAGCCTTCTCCACCCTCGTCGATGGGCTTGATCCGAGGATGGCGGTGGAAAGCTGCGCCGCCCCGGCGCAGTCTGCCCCGATGATTCCCGTCCGCCCGTCCGGCGTCCTCTCCCTGATCCCCGGCTTGATCGCCTGTGCGGCGGTGGCCCTGGCGGCGGTCACCTTGCAGGCGCTGGAGGTGCGGCTGTTCGGGCGCGGCTGGATCGACGTCATCGTCCTGGCCATCCTTATCGGCGCGGCGATCCGCACCGTCTGGACCCCGCCCGCCGCCGTCCGCCCCGGGATCGAGTTCAGCGCCCGCACCCTGCTGGAGATCGCCGTGGTCCTGCTCGGCGCCTCGGTCAGCGCGGCCACGGTGATGGCCATCGGCCCCGGCCTGCTGGCGGGGACGGCGGGGGTGGTTCTGCTGGCCCTGGCGGTGAGCTACGGCATCGGCCGGCTGCTGCGCCTGCCGCACCGGATGGCGGTGCTGATCGCCTGCGGCAACGCCATCTGCGGCAACTCCGCCATCGCCGCCGTCGCCCCGGTGATCGACGCCGAGGCCGAGGACGTGTCCGCCGCGATCGCCTTCACCGCCGTGCTGGGCGTGGCCGTGGTCCTGCTGCTGCCGCTGCTCGGCGCGGCGCTGCAGATGACCGATGTCCGCTATGGCGTCCTCGCCGGTCTGACCGTCTACGCTGTGCCGCAGGTCCTTGCCGCGACCCTGCCTGTCGGCGCCGTGGCGGCCCAGGCGGGGACCCTGATCAAACTGGTCCGGGTTCTGATGCTGGGCCCGGTCTGTCTGGGTCTGGCGGTCCTCACGGCGTTCCGCCGTCGGGAGGGGCCGGCCCCCGCGACGCCCGCGCCTGGCGTTGCGCTTCACCATCTGGTCCCATGGTTCATCATCGGCTTTCTGCTGATGATGCTCGCGCGCTCGATGAACCTGATCCCGGCCGAGGTCCTGCCGGTTCTGGCCCGGACCGCCACGGTCCTGACCGTGCTGTCCATGGCCGCCCTCGGACTCAGCACCGACGCCCGCGCCGTCGCCCGGTCGGGCGTCCGCATCGCCGCGGTGGTGGTCCTGTCCCTGCTGGCCCTCGTCGGCCTGGCCCTGGCCCTGATCTACCTGCTGGCTCTCGCCTGAAGCCGGTCAGAGCTCCTGGTTATAGGCCCCGATCTCGGCGTATTTCGCCAGCCGCGGCTTCACCTCCTCGCGGAACAGCGCCTTCATGTCGGCCTCGGAGCGCATGCTCTCGACCACCACCACCAGTTCCGGCTTGTTCGATGAGGCGCGCACCAGCACCCACGACCCGTCCTCGAGGTGCACCCGCACGCCGTTGACGGTGATCGCCTCGACGATCTTCCGTCCCAGAATCGAGCCGCCCGCGTCGGCCAGGGCCTGGTATTCGGCGACGATCCGCTCCAGCACCTCATACTTCAGCTCGTCGTCGCAGTGCGGCGACATGGTCATCGAGGTCCAGGCGTCGGGCAGGGCCCCCTTCAGTTGCGACAGGGTCTTGCCCGGATTGCGGTCCAGCATGGCCAGGATGGCGCCGGCGGCCACGATGCCGTCGTCGTATCCGCGCCCGATCGGCGCATTGAAGAAGAAATGTCCCGACTTCTCGAACCCGGCCAAGGCCCCCAGTTCGGCGGTCTTGCGCTTGATATAGCTGTGGCCGGTCTTCCAGTAGACGACGTCGGCGCCGTTCGACTTCAGCACCTCGTCGGTCTTGTACAGGCCGGTCGATTTCACATCGACGACGAAGGTGGCGTTCGGGTGCAGGGCCGACAGGTCCCGGCCCAGCATCAGGCCGATCTTGTCGGCATAGATTTCCTCACCGGTGTCGTCGACCACGCCGCAACGGTCGCCGTCGCCGTCGAAGCCCAGGGCCAGCTCGGCCCCGGTCTCACGCACCCGGGCCGCCATCTGCATCAGCATGGCGTGATCTTCCGGGTTCGGATTGTATTTGGGGAAGGTCCAGTCGAGGTCCGTATCCATCTCGATCACCTCGGCCCCCATCCGGCGCAGGGCCTCGGGCGCGAAGGCCCCGGCCGTGCCGTTGCCGCAGGCGGCCACGACCTTGATCGGGCGGCTCAGCTTCACCTTGGCGGTGATCTCTTCCAGATAGCGTTCGCGGAAATTCTCGACCCGCGTCAGCGATCCGCCCGGGCGGTTCACCCCCTCGCCGTTCAGGACGATGTCCTTCAGCCGGCCGATCTCGTCGGGGCCGAAGGTCAGGGGCGGATTGGCTCCCATCTTCACCCCGGTCCAGCCGTTCTCGTTGTGGCTGGCCGTGACCATGGCCACGCAGGGCGCATCGAGGGCGAACTGGGCGAAATAGGCCGTCGGCGACAGGGCCAGGCCGATGTCCAGCACCTCCATCCCGCCTTCCAGCAGGCCGAGGATCAGCGCCTGTTTCACGCTCAGCGAATAGGAGCGAAAGTCGTGGCCGACCACGATCCGCGGCCGCTGGTCGATCTCGTGGACATAGGTGGCCAGACCGAGACCCAGGGCCTGGATGCCCAGCAGATTGATCTCCTTCTCGAGGATCCAGCGCGCGTCGTACTCGCGGAATCCCGTCGCCTTCACCAGCGGCGTCGTCTCATAGTCGGCCGTGTTCGGACGCAGGTCGGAGCGGGGCTTTTGCATGGGAAACCTTGGAAGAGGTGGAGCTGTAGCTTGGCTATAGGGCGCCGGGCGACGCGCGGACAACAACGCCTGTTCGCGGGCATGGCTCCGTCTGGCCGGGGGAGCGGGCTCGTCTTGACCCGCGCCGCCGCCGGTCCTACCCCCAAGGGACTGTCCGGAGATCTGTATGCCCCGCCTGATCCTGCTGCGCCACGGCCAGAGCCAGTGGAACCTCGACAACCGATTCACCGGCTGGGTCGACGTCGATCTGACCGCCGAGGGCGAGGCCCAGGCGCGGCGCGCCGGCGAACAGATCGCCGCCGCCGGTTTCCGGCCCGCCGTCATGTTCACCTCGGTGCTGAAGCGGGCGACCCGCACGGGCGCGCTCGCCCTCGACGTCGCCGGGCTCCGCGACGTGCCCGTGGTCAACGACTGGCGGCTGAACGAGCGCCACTACGGCGGCCTGACCGGTCTGAACAAGGCCGAGACGGCTGCGACGCACGGCGAGGACCAGGTCCTCATCTGGCGCCGCAGCTATGACATTCCGCCCCCGCCGCTGGCCCCGGGCGGAGAGTGGGATTTCGCCGGCGATCCCCGCTACGCCGGCCAGAGCATTCCCGACACGGAAAGCCTCAAGACCACGCTCGACCGCGTCCTGCCCTACTGGAACGAGGCCATCGCTCCGCGTCTGAAAGCGGGCGAGGACGTGCTGATCGCCGCCCACGGCAATTCGTTGCGCGCCATCGTCAAACATCTGTTCGACGTGCCGGACGACCGGATCGTCGGTGTCGAGATCCCGACCGGCAATCCGCTGGAGATCGACCTCGACGCCGCGCTGAAGCCGGTCGCGGCCCGTTATCTGGACACGGGGCGGGCGGCGGAATTGCCGCCGCTGCCGAGCGCCGGCGCATGACCACCGCGCAGCAGGCCTCGGACGACATCCGCTTCATGGGCCGCGCCATCGCCCTGGCGAAGGACCGCATGGGCCAGACCTGGCCGAATCCGGCGGTCGCCTGCGTCATCGTCAAGGACGGCGAGGTCGTCGCCGAGGCCGCGACCGCCCCGGGCGGCCGCCCCCATGCCGAAGAGCAGGCCGCGCCCGCCGCCGGCGACCGGGCCAGGGGCGCCACCGCCTATGTGACCATGGAGCCCTGCGGCGCCCGGTCCTCGGGCCGGACCTCCTGCTCCCATTTCCTGATGGAGGCGGGGATCAGCCGCGTCGTCGTGGCCGCCGTCGATCCCTCGCCCTTCGCGGCGGGCCGGGGCGTCGAGCGGTTGAGGAAGGCCGGCCTTCAGGTCGAGACCGGTCTGCTCGCGGCCGAGGCGGCGGTTCTGTATGAAGGCTATCTGCACCGCGTCGAGACCGGCCGCCCCATGGTCCGGATCAGCGCCGATGGCGAGGGCTACGACGCCCGTTTCGCCGCCTCGGCCAAGGCCGACCTGACCACCGAGCTGAAACGCCTCGGCGAGGCCGGCTACACCCGCGTCTGGGTCAGCCCCGGCGAACTGGCGGACGCGCTGGCGGAGCAGGGTCTGCTGACCCTCTAGCACCGGCCGGGTGGCGAGTGATTAGTGGCGAGTGATTAGTGATTGCCGGCATCGCCGGGGGCGGAAGGGCGGCGCAGTCCGTGCCGCCTGACGACTGTTGGCCAGCCACTAACCACTCGCCACCAATCACGCCCTCCCCGAACACTCTTCCTTAAGCGGAGGCGTGCCATATCGGGATCATGTCGGGGAACGCCGTCCAGTCAGCCGCCAGAAGGCGCATCGATCAGAACGAGCTGGACGCTATCTGCGCCCGGCACGATCGCCTTTGGCAGGCCAAGCCCGGCGGGGCCCGGGCGGTTCTGGCCTGGCTTGATCTCTCGGGCCTGTCCCTCAAGGGCCGCAACCTCGCCGACGCGGATTTCGCCGCCGCCAGCCTGATCGGAACCGACCTCTCCGGGGCCAGGCTCGACAACGCCACCTTCTTCGGCGCCGACATGCAGGACTGTCTGCTGGTCGAGGCCAGCCTGCGCCGCACCGATCTTCGCGGCGCCTGCCTGCGCGGCGCCGACCTGACCGGCGCCGACCTGTTCGAGGCCGACCTGCGCGAGGGCACGATCGCGGCGGCCGACGCCAAATTGGGCTTCAGGATCGTCGAGGCCAAATCGCGCAATGACACGGAAGCCCAGGGCGCCTGTCTCGCCGGGGCCAATCTGCAACGCTCCAAACTGACCGGGATCGTGGCCGTGGCGGCGGACTTCTCCGACGCCATCATGAAGGACTGCAAGATGGTCCGGGCCAATCTGAAGCAGGCCAGCTTCCGCGGCGCGGACCTGTCCGGAGCCGACCTGTCCGGCGCGGACCTGTCGGGCGCCGATCTGCGCGACGCGGTCCTGGTCGGGGTCAAGAGCGCCATGTGGCGAACCGACGGGGCCAACATGGCCGGCGCCCTGACCGACGAACGGTCCTCCGGCAGCCCGGTCGGCAAGATGCCGGCCGCCGAAATGCTGGCTGAACATGCCCAGTGGTGCGAGACCGGCGGCGTGGAGGGGCGTCCCTCGGTGTTCGATGGCGTCGATCTGCGCGCGCTGGGCTCGATCCGGGGCTATAATCTCACCGCCCTGTCCGCGCGGGCCGCGGTCTTCTACGGCCTCGACATGGAGGGTGTCCAGCTTCAGGGAGCCCATCTCGAGGACGCCGATCTCCGGTCCGTCAATCTGAAGGGCGCCGATCTGCGCGGGGCCCGTCTGGCGAGAGCGCGCCTGAACGGCGCCGACCTTCGCGGCGCCAAGCTGGGCCCCCTGATGATCGGCGCCGAGCGCCTGCTGCCGGCGGATCTCAGCGGAACCTGTCTGCGCGGAACCGACCTGTCGGGCGCGGATCTCAACCGCGCGGTTCTGGTCGGCGCGGACCTCGCCCGGGCCGTGATGTTCGGCGCCTGCCTGCGCCAGGCCGACCTGACCGATGCGAACACCACCGGCGCGAAGGGGCTCGACTCCCTGGGAGACGTGGCATGACCTTCGTGCGTCGGGCCCTTTCCCAGGGCGATCTGGACATGTTCATCGTCGCGCATGAGCGACTGGTCGAGGGACGTCCCGGCGGGCGCCGGCTGATGCTGAAATTCGTCGACCTGAACGGACTGGATCTGTCGGGCCGAAATCTGGCCGAGGCCGACTTCACCGGCTGCGCCCTGGAAAACGCCAAGCTCGTAGGCGCCCGGATGAACGGCGCTGTCCTGTTCTGCGCTGATCTCCGGGGGGCGGACTTCACTGGCGCGCAACTGGTGCGGGCGGACCTCAGGGGCGCCTGTCTGCGCGGGGCCAGCCTGATGAACGCCGACCTCACCCGCGCCGATTTCCGCGAGGGCGTCATCGCCATACCCCATGCGACCAAGGGGCTGGCGGCGGTCAAGCATGAGACCCGTCAGGGCATCGCCGACGGCGCGACCTTCGCCGGCGCCACGCTGGACGGCGGTCATTTCGACGGCATCAACGCCTTCAAGGCGGACTTCTCCGACTGTTCGATGCGCGGCGCCATGCTGACCGGCGCCAACCTGAAGGAAGCCAATCTGACCGGCGCCATGCTGGAGAACGCGTCCGTGGACGGCTGTAATCTGGAGGGCGCCCGGCTGACCGGCGCGATCCTGACCGGCGTAGCCGTCGAGCGCGCGACCACCACCCGCACCGACATGACCGGCGTGCTGCGCAGCCCCAGCGCGGACGCACGGTCCCGCGCCGACGCCATGGCCGAGCAGGCGCTGGACGCCAACGCCTGGGCCGAAAGCGGCGGCGTGTTTGGCCAGCCCGCCGTGTTCGACGGCGAGGACCTGCGTCCGCTCGGCGACCGGTTAAAAGGCCTGCGCCTGCCCGGCCTCAGCGCCCGGCACGCCTGTCTGGCCGGAATGGATCTCCGCGGCGTCGGCCTTCAGGGCGCGGGCCTCGAAGGCGCCGATCTGCGCGGCTGCGACCTGCGCGGGGCCGACCTCCGGGGCGCGCGCCTGAACGGCGTCCTGCTGAACAAGGCGGACCTGCGCGGCGCCAATCTGGGCCCGCTGTCCCTCGGCAAGGACCGGTCGATGCCGGTCATGCTGGTGGAGTCCAGCCTGCGTTTCGCCCGACTGGAAGGAGCCGTGCTGGACGGCGCCCGGCTGGACGGGGCCGATGTGTCCGGCGCGCGGATCGATCCCGGCGCCCTCACCGATGATCAGCGGCAGGCGATCGCCGCCCGCCGTGCCGTCGCCGCCTGATCCCGACCGGCAAAAAGGGGCGGCGCGAACGCCGCCCCCCGGTGGACTGTGGACGATCGCTTGAGTCCGGTCAGGCCGCCTTCGACTTCTTGCCTTCGATCAGCGGCTGGTCCGAGGTCCGGACGCCGATCTCGATCCGTCGGGGCTTGAGCGCCTCGGGCAGTTCGCGCGCCAGTTCGATCGACAGCAGGCCGTCGGCCAGATCGGCGCCCTTCACCACCACATAGTCGGCCAGCTGGAACCGGCGCTCGAAGTCGCGCTCGGCCAGGCCGCGATGCAGATAGGTGCGCTCCACGCCGGCGTCGTCATTGGCCGTCTTGCGGCCGGTGACGGTGAGCAGGTTCTCCTTGACCTCCAGGGTCAGTTCGTCGGGCTTGAAGCCGGCGACCGCGATCTCGATCCGGTAGGCGTTCTCGCCGGTCGTCTCGATATTGTAGGGCGGCCAGCCGTTTTCCTGGCGGGTCGCGGCGGCGCTTTCCAGCAGGCCCGCCAGACGGTCGAAGCCGACAGCGGAACGGTACAGCGGGGTGAAATCATAGGTACGCATGGGTCATCCTCCTGAGGATCAGCAAGGTTGAACCGGTCCCGCGGTTTGAGGCCCGGACCGGCGGTGGGAGTTCAGTCCGGTCGGCCCGATGCTCGGCCCCGTCCGGTCTGGAGGCCCCGAAATCGGCGGCCTCGGACCCGATGTGGGAAGCGGCGCGAAACCGTCAAGAGGGGGCCGGCTCCGCGCCATTCTGTCGCCTTGCGGTCGTCACGACTTGCCCCCCGGGCCAGACCCCTTAGGGTTCGCTGCAAATTCCCTCAGGAGAGACCCCATGCGCCTGCTCGCCCTTGTCATGACGACCGCGCTGGCCCTGCCCGCCCTCGCGGCTGCCCAGACCCTGCCGACCCTGCCGACGCTTGATGAGTCCCCGGCGGAGCGCACCGTGCGCCGCGCCGCCATGACGCCGCCTGTGCTGCAGGAAGACACCGCGCTGCAGGCGGCCATCGGCTCCGACGCCCGCCCGGCCGCCGATGTCGCCCGCGACGTCTACCGCCGCCCGTTCGAGAGCCTGACCTTCTGGGGTCTGACCCCGGGGTCGACGGTCGTCGAGATCCAGCCCGGCCGCGCCGGCTGGTGGACCGCCATCCTGCAGCCCTATGCCGAGGCCACCGGCGGTCGCTACGTCGCGGTCAACCAGCCGCTGGAGAGCATGGGCGTCGAGGACGGAACCGCCGACATGGTTCTGGTCGCCCGCGCCTTCCACAACTGGCATCGCGCCGGCCGCACCGACGCCTTCCTGGCCGCCTTCTTCAAGGCGCTGAAGCCCGGCGGCGTGCTGGCGGTCGAACAGCACCGCAGCGTCGACGGCCTGAACCCGGACGTCACCGCGCCCACCGGCTACATGCCGGAAAGCCACATCATCCGCGCCGCCCAGGCCGCCGGCTTCGTGCTCGACGCCCGCAGCGAGCTGAACGCCAATCCCAAGGACGACCGCGACCATCCCTTCGGCGTCTGGACCCTGCCGCCGGTCCGGACCAGCGCGCCCCGCGCCAACAACGCCACGGACCGTCCGACGCCCCTGACCGAGGCCGAGCGGGCCGAGTATGACGCGATCGGTGAAAGCGACCGCATGACCCTGCGTTTCCGCAAGCCCGAATGATGCCGGCCCATGCCCGGAACCATTTTGACCGGGCCCGGGAACAGGGTTAAGCCCTGCCCCCGGGGGGCGGGACCGAACGTGCAGAACCGTCTTCCAGGGGATCTGGATGAGTAATTCGAGACAGGACTGGCGGCTGTCGCTGTCGCGTCGGGGCGTCTTGTCCGGCGGCGCGGCTCTGACGCTGACGGGTCTTGTCGCCTGCAGCCGCGAGGAGCCGACCGCCGAACCGCCCCCCACGCCGGATGGCCCGCCGCAGGGGTCGCTCGAATGGGCCGTCGCCGGTCCATGGCGGGCCCAGGACAAGATCCGCGACGCCTCCCGTCATCCCATGGAGACCCTGCGCTTCTTCGGCCTTCAGCCGCGCATGACCGTGGTCGAATTCTGGCCCGGCAGCGGCTGGTGGACGGAAATCCTCGCGCCCTATCTGGAGGAGGGCGGCGGCAAATATGTCGCCGCGGGATTCCAGACCGGACCGGGGGCCGATCCGTCCCAGGTGCAGCTGATGGCCGCCTTCCAGCAACGATTCGCCAACGACCGTCGCCTGTACGGCCAGATCGAACTCTCCGCCTTCGGACCGACCTCGGGGCCGGTGACCGAAACGGCCACGGCCGACATGGTCCTGTTCATGCGCAACATCCATGCGTGGATGGCCGCGGGAATCGCCGAGAAGGCCTTCGCCGACGCCTATGCCGCGCTCCGCCCGGGCGGCGTTCTGGGGGTCGAGCAGCATCGTCTGGGGCCGGAGGAGGATCAGGACCCCGCCGCGGCCAACGGCTACGTCCAGGAGGCCTTTGTGCGACAGCTGGCGGCCGAAGCGGGATTCGCCTTCGTCGCGGCCTCGGAAATCAACGCGAATGAAAGGGATACCAAGGATCATCCGTTCGGCGTCGAGACCCTGCCGCCGATGGGGTTGACCGCGCCGCGCGGCTCGCCGCCCGATCCGGACTTCGACCGGTCGAAATACGATGAGATCGGTGAGAGTGACCGCATGACCTTGAGATTCAGGAAGCCAGAGTGAACCGAGCCGCCGCCTATGCCGCCAATGCGCCCCTGATGGGGGTCCCGGGCGCCTCCGCGCCTCCGGGCGGGGTCGGCGAATGGTTCCGCGGAGCCGGCGGATTGCGCCTGCGCGCCGCCTTCTGGACCCCCTCGACCCTGGTGGCGAAAAAGCCGCGTGGCACCGTGGTCGTCAGCCCGGGCCGCACCGAGCCGATCGAGAAATACTATGAGGTCATCGGCAATTTCCTCGCCCGCGGCTGGTGCGTCCTCGCCCACGACTGGCGCGGCCAGGGCCTGTCCGCCCGCCTGCTGCCCGACCGGCTGAAGGGTCACGCCCGGGCGGTGGAGGAATTCCTCGACGACTACGCCCGCCTGCTCGACGCCTGGGAAGGCCGCGCGCCCAAGCCCTGGGTCATGGTCGGCCATTCCATGGGCGGCACGCTGAACCTGATGACCCTGCAGGCCGGCGAGACGCGGTTCGCCGGCGCCATCCTGTCCAGCCCCATGCTGCGCATCCGCACCGGCAAGCGGTCGATGTGGTCGGTCAAGCTGGCCGTGCGCTGGAACCTGCGCCACGGCAAGGCTGGCGACTATGTGCTCGACGACGCCGACGATCCGTTCGACCACACCTTCGAGAAGGACGCCCTGACCTCGGACGAGAGCCGCTACGAACAATGGCGGCAGCAGCTCTACGCCTGCCCGCATCTGGCCGTGGGCGGTCCGACCTGGGGCTGGCTGGCCTTCGGTCTCGACGCCGGCGAGCGTTCGCTGAAGCCCAAGGCCCTGAAGGCCGTGCGCATTCCCGTCGCCATCGTCCAGGCGGCCGACGACGACCGGGTCTGGAAACAGACCAACAAATGGGCCGCCAAACGGCTCGGTCGGGGCCGCTACGTCGAGATTCCGGGCGCCAAGCACGAGATCATCATGGAAGCCGACGACATGCGCGCGGTCTTCCTCGAAGAGTTCGACGCCATGGGCGCCTATGTCTCGCCGGTCGAGGACCTGTCGCCGATGGCGGCCCCCGAACCGGTCAGCGAACCCACCGAAGCGGCCTGAGTCATCGCAGTCCTCCCCCCACAGGGGGAGGACTTCTAAAGCGCCGCCCGCCGCAACGTCACCAGCGCCTGCTCGCGGATGCCGACGTCGCCCACGGCCAGGATCTGCCCGTTGCCGTCCGGCGTCCCGCCGCGCCAGTCAGTGACCTCGCCGCCGGCGGCTTCGATAACGGGCACGAGGGCCGACCAGTCCCAGACCTTCAGTCCGCTTTCGGCCACCAGATCGATCCGGCCCGCGGCCAGCATCGCATAGGCGTAGGCGTCGCAGCCCAGCCGGGCCAGCCGCGCGGCGGCGCGGACCTGCGTCCAGGCCCCCAGTTCGGCGCCGGTGAACAGGTCGGGATCGGTCGTGGCGATGACGGCGTCGGTCAGGCGCGGACAGGGCCGCACGGCCAGCGGCGTCTCCGCCCCGCCCTTGAGCAAGCGGGCCCCGGACGGGCCGCCCAGAAAAATTTCATCCAGATACGGCTGGCCGATCACCCCCGTCGTCGGGCGGCCTTCGGTGCGCAGGGCGATCAGATTGGTCCACAGCGGCAGGCCGGCGATGAAGGCGCGGGTGCCGTCGATCGGGTCGAGGATCCAGACGTGGTCAGCCTCGGGCCGGTCCTCGCCATATTCCTCCCCGATGACGCCGTGGTCCGGATAGCGGGCCGCGATAAGGGCGCGGAGCGCCGCCTCGGCCTCGCGGTCGGCCTGGGTGACCGGATCGAAGGCGCCGGGGCCGCCCTTGTCCGTCTCCTCAAACGCGCCGCGAAAATACGGCAGGGAGACGCGGGCGGCCTCGCGGGCCAGGTCGACGGCGAACAGTTCGTACTCGGTCATGGGAGGGCTTAGGGCTTAGGGCTTGGGGCTTAGTCAAGCGCCCCGCCCAATTCCTTCTCCCTAAGCCCTAAGCCCCAAGCCCTAAGCCCCAGGACCTTATCCCTAGGCCGCGTCGCCCTCGGCATGCAGCGACTTGGCCAGATCCAGCAGCCGCCGGCGCGGCTTCTCGTCCAGCTGATAGTAGGCCTGGATCAGGTCGAGGGTTTCTTTGCGGGAAAACATCTCGCCGCCCTGGTTGGCCGCCTCCTTGCGCTCGATGGCCTCTTCCAGACCGTCGTAGAAATAGCTGACCGGCGATTCCAGCGCCTCGGACAGCTGCCACAGGCGCGCGGCCGAGATGCGATTGGCGCCGCATTCGTATTTCTGGATCTGCTGGAAGCGGATCCCGACCTGCGTGGCCAGTTGCTGCTGCGTCAGGCCCAGAAGCCGACGACGGCGGCGCAGGCGGCGGCCCAGGTGAAGGTCGATATCGGTGGCCATGGCCCCATTTCCCCTTGTTGGCGGGCTGTCCCGAAGCGGGACGGCTCGCCCTTCAAGTGGCAAGCACCATGCCGCGCTCGCGTGACGGGGGATTGTCAATGAGCGGTGTTTTGCGACCGAAGGCGCAACCGTTGCCGCACCGGCGCATTACCGCCACCGAGACTGCTTGTCTGAGGAAGGGAACTATCAATGAACATTATCTTCTGGATTATCGTCGGCATCATCGCCGGCTTCCTGGCCGAGAAAATCATGGGCCGTAGCCATGGCCTCGTGACCAACCTGATTGTCGGCATCGTCGGCGCCGTCATCGGCGGCTTCATCGCCAATGCTCTCGGCTTCGCCTGGGGCGGCTGGATCGGCTCCACCATCGTGGCGACGCTCGGCGCCATTCTGCTGCTCTTCCTGCTGGGGCTGGTGAAGCGCCGCTAGACGGCGTCCGCCTGAAACGACAAAGGGCGGCTCCGCGAGGAGCCGCCCTTTTTTCTTGGCCGAAAGCCGGCGGGTCAGGCGCCCGGCGCGTCAGGCGCGGTGGGGCCCACCGTTTCCGGAGCCGGGTCGGTCGGCTCCATGGGTTCGGGCAGGGTCGGCGGCGTCGTCGGGACCGCGCCCGTTTCCTCGGGCATGGGGGCAGCGGCAGGGTCGGCCACGGGCGCCGCCTCCCCGGTGATCGCCGGGGCGGCCGAGAACTGGGCGCTGGTCCAGCCGACCGCAACGCCCGTGCCTTCCTGGCGCACGCCGGCGGTCACCGGCACGGCGCGCAGCTGGCCGTCAGGCCCGCGAACGGTCAGCTCCTGACCGGTCCCGGTGGTGCGGGCGCCTTCCAGCTGTCCCAGCACCATCCCGTCCGAGCCCTTGACGTCGGAGCCGGGCTGCAGGGTCAGGGTCGCGGGTTGTTCCGCCGTCGGCGGCGCGGCCTCGGCCGGAGCGGGCGGGGTCTGCGGCGCCGTGCTGTCCTGTGCGAACGCGGGAGCGGTCATGAGGAACAGGCCGGCGACGCCCGTGAGGAGCGCGGTCTTTCGCATGATATCTGCCTTGTCTACGCGAGCGGGGAGGGCTCGCACCGACAGGAAAACCCGGGCTGTGACCGTTAGTTTCGTCCGCCCCCAAATGACCCCGAGTCGGCCTGGATTGGCCGATTCAGGCTCCGTGGGCGCCGTTTTTACTCTTCGCGGACGCGCTTCTTGCGGAACGAGGGGTTCAGCACGGCCTTGCGCAGGCGGATCGACTTGGGCGTGACCTCGACCAGTTCGTCTTCCTCGATATAGGCGATGGCCTGCTCCAGCGACGGACGGCGCGGCGGCGTCAGGCGCACGGCCTCATCCTTGCCGGCGGCGCGGATGTTGTTCAGCTGCTTGGCCTTCATCGGATTGACGTCGAGGTCGTCCCAGCGGGCGTTCTCGCCGATGATCATGCCCTGGTAGGTCTTCTCGCCGCCGCCGACGAACATGACGCCGCGGTCCTCGAGGTTCCACAGGGCGAAGGCGGCGGTCTCGCCGTCGCCGTTCGAGACCAGCACGCCCTTCAGACGGCCCTCGATGGCGCCCTTGTGCGGCTCGTAGTGGCTGAACACGCGGTTCAGCACGCCCGAACCGCGGGTGTCGGTCAGGAACTCGCCCTGGTAGCCGATCAGCGAGCGCGACGGCGACTTCAGCGTCAGGCGCGTCTTGCCGGCGCCCGACGGGCCCATGTCCTTCAGCTCGGCCTTGCGGGCCGACAGCTTCTCGATGACCACGCCGGTGTATTCGTCGTCGACGTCGATGACGACGTCCTCGATCGGCTCCAGCCGCTCGCCGTTCTCGCCGGTCTGATAGACCACGCGCGGACGGCTGATCGACAGTTCGAAGCCTTCGCGGCGCATGTTCTCGATCAGCACGCCCAGCTGCAGTTCGCCGCGACCGGCGACCTCGAAGGCGTCCTTGCCGCCGGTCTCGGTGACGCGGATGGCGACGTTGGCCTCGGCTTCCTTCAGCAGGCGATCACGGATCACGCGCGACTGGACCTTGTCGCCTTCGCGGCCGGCCAGCGGGCTGTCATTGACCGAGACGGTCATGGAGATGGTCGGCGGATCGATCGGCTGGGCCGGCAGGGCCTCGGTGACTTCCAGGGCGCACAGGGTGTCGGCCACGGTGGCCTTGGACATGCCGGCGATGGCGACGATGTCGCCGGCCTCGGCGCTGTCCACCGGCTGGCGCTTCAGGCCGCGGAAGGCCAGCACCTTGGTGATGCGGCCCTGTTCCAGGATCTTGCCGTCGCGCGACAGGGCCTTGATGGCCATGCCGGGCACGGCCTTGCCGCTTTCGACGCGGCCGGTCAGCAGGCGGCCGAGGAAGGGGTCGCTCTCGATCAGCACGTTCAGGATCTGGAACGGCTCGTCCTTCTTGGCGACCTGTTTCGGCTCCGGCACGTGGTCGACGATCAGGTCGAACAGCGGGCCCAGGTTGTCGCTCGGCTGGTTCAGGTCCAGCGTCGCCCAGCCGGCGCGGCCCGAGGCGTAGATGTGCGGGAAGTCCAGCTGCTCGTCCGTCGCGCCGATGGCGGCGAACAGGTCGAAGGCGGCGTTGTGAACCTTGTCGGGATCGGCGTGGGCGCGGTCGACCTTGTTGATGCACAGGATCGGACGCAGGCCCATCTTCAGCGCCTTGGTCAGCACGAATTTGGTCTGCGGCATGACGCCTTCCTCGGCGTCGACCAGCAGGACGCAGCCGTCCACCATGCCCAGGATGCGCTCGACCTCGCCGCCGAAGTCGGCGTGGCCGGGGGTGTCGATGATGTTGATCCGGGTCTCGCCCGCCTTGCCGTTCCAGAGCACGCTCGTGCACTTGGCCAGGATGGTGATGCCGCGTTCCTTCTCCTGGTCGTTGGAGTCCATGGCGCGCTCGGTCGTCGCCTCATTGGCTCGGAACACGCCCGACTGGGCCAGAAGCTGGTCCACCAGGGTGGTCTTGCCGTGGTCGACGTGGGCGATGATGGCGACGTTGCGCAGATTCATTTGACTATCAGACGTGCAAGGCGGCCGGCCCGGTCGAAAGGTTGGGGCGGCGGCTGGGTTCAGGCGACGGTGCGGGGAGCGCGCGCCTCTTACAGGGGCGAACGCGGAAACGCCAGTGCGTGAGGAACACGCACCGGCGTAACGGCGGTCTTATCGCCTGGGAAAGCGGCGACGAGAGGGCGGATCAGACTTTCGCCGACCGGCTCCGCACCCAGGCGTACAGGATCAACGTCAGCGCCACGAAGACCGCGATGCCCGCTGTCATGGCCGGCCAGGTCGAGCCCTCGGGCAGCATGGCGAAGGGCGCCTCGTTGTCGGTGGAGACGATGACCCCGGCCGTCATGACCAGGAACAGGCTCTCGCCGACGATCAGACCGGACGCCAGCAGCACGCCCATGCGGCGGCCGACGTCGGCGAACCGGGTGGTCTTGATCGCCTTGTCATAGACCCAGCCGCAGACCGCCCCGACCACCAGCATGGTGGTCACCGCGGCCGGCAGATAGAAGCCGATGCCCACGGCCAGCGGCGGCAGTTTCATCTTCCCCTTCGTCGCGCCGGCCAGCATGGCGTCCAGGATGATGATGACCACGCCGATCGCCGCGCCGAGCCCGATCAGGTCCCAGCGCAGGTCGCCGCCGATGACGCCGCGCGCCAGGGCCGAGATCAGGGTGGCCTGGGGCGCCGCCAGCGGCTCGTCGGCGATGCCGGCCGGCCCGCCCTCGAAGCCGAACGCCTTGTTGAGCAGGTTCAGGATGAAGGGGATGACCAGGGCGCCCGCGCCGACGCCGACGATCAGCGCCGTCTGCTGACGCCACGGCGAGGCGTGGACCAGCTGGGCGGTCTTCAGGTCCTGGAGGTTGTCGTTGGCGATTACGGCCACGGCGAAGACGATCGCCGTCACGATCAGGGCGAAGGCGATCACCGAGGGATCGGCGGGCAGGCCGGCCAGCGCCAGCACGCCCAGCATCAGCAGCGAGGCGATGACGATGGCCAGGATGCCCACGCCCGACACCGGGCTGTTCGACGATCCGATGAGTCCGGCCATGTAGCCGCAGATCGCGGCCACGGCGAAGCCGATGAAGACCACATAGACCAGGCCGCCGCCGACCAGCATGGCCGTCGAACCGGCCAGGGTCGGATTGCCCTGGGCGAACCAGGCCAGAAGTCCGCCGATGCCGATCAGGCAGGCGACCGACAGGCCGGCGACGATATTGATCGGAATGTCCTGCTCGGCGCGGTCCAGAACCTCGCCGCCCTGACGACGACGATTGTCGGCCAGGGCCGAGGCCAGTCCGCCGATCAGCGGCCCGGCCAGTTTGATCAGCGTCCAGATGGCCGCCACGCCGATGACCCCGGCGCCCATCAGCCGCACCTCGCGGCTCCAGGTCGTCAGGGCCAGTTCCTCGGCCGGCGCCCCGGCCTCGATGGTCGAGGCGATGGAGGGAATGCCGTTGGCGGTCATCCAGGCGATGGTGTCGGGACTGGTCAGGATCGGCACCGCGATCCCCCAGGCCAGAAGCAGGCCGAACAGCTGGGCCAGGCCCACGGCCAGACCGATCAGATGGCCCGCCCCCAGCAGGGCGAACTGCATGCTGAAGCCCAGGCCCGTGGCCCCGCCGCCCAGCGTCGCCGGAAGCTTGATGAACCGCGCCGCCTCGCCGGCGAACACCCGGCCCGCCACCAGCAGGGCGTAGCCCGCCGAGACCACCGCCCCGGTGATCACGACCCACAGGCCGGAAGCGTTCTCGCGCACGGCGCTCTCGGTCTGTTCGGCCCCGCGCGATCCGACGGTCAGCACCTCGGCCGCCGCGCGGCCCTCGGGATAGGGCAGGCCGCCCTGCACCACCAATGCGCGTCGCAGCGGGATGGAGAAGGTCACGCCCAGCACCCCGCCGAAGCTGCAGATCAGCACCGACTCCCAGAACGGAAACTCCATCCACCAGCCGACCATGACCAGGCCGGGCAGGACGAAGATGATCGCGCTCATCGCGCCGCCGACCGAGGCGACGGTCTGGACGGTCATGTTCTCCCAGATGGTCGAGTCCTTGAACATCCGCAGGATGGCCATGGAGATGACCGCCGCCGGAATGGCCGAGGCGAAGGTCAGCCCGACCTTCAGGCCCAGGTAGGTGTTGGCGGCGGTGAAGACGACGGCCAGCAAACAGCCCAGCGCCAGGGCGCGCAGCGTCAGTTCGATCCGTTTGACGCCGCTTGCGGGCGCCCTCGCGGGTGTGTCGGTCATTGGGGTCCCTCTCCCTCGTTGCTGCGGAGGTAAGCGGAGAAAGGGGTTAGTGGCTAGTGGTTAGTGATTGCGGGCTCCTCGTCCGCGGAAGGGCGGCGCAATCAGCGCCGCTTCGCCGCCCGGTGGGCCGCGGTGCGGCGAGCTGCCAGTCGTGTCACGACGGGTACAAGGCGGGCTGAAAAGTGATTAGTGGTCAGTGGCTAGTGACTAGTGACTAGTGGCCGGTGGTTGGTGATCGCCGCCGTCTCTGACGGCGGAAGGGCGGCGCGGACCGCGCTCCCGCACAGGCGGCGGCCAGCCACTAATCACTAGCCACTAGCCACCAGCCACTCCTTCATCCACCGCGTCAGACTCCTCCCCATGCCCGAACTCCCCGAGGTCGAAACCGTCCGTCGCGGCCTTGAGCCCGTCCTGACCGGGGCGCGCCTGACGCGGGTGCGCCAGAACCGGCCCGACCTGCGCTTCCCCTTTCCGGACCGGTTCGTCGAGCGCCTCGAAGGCGCGACCGTCGAACGCCTCGACCGGCGGGCCAAATACCTGCTGTTCCCGCTCTCCACCGGCGAGACCTGGGTCAGCCACCTCGGCATGACCGGACGCTTCACCCTCGACGGCGAACAGCTGGGCGAATTCGAGGACGCCGCGCCCATCGCCGGCAAGCACGAACATATGAGCCTCTGCGCCGTACGGGGCGCCGTCACGACCCGCGTCGGTTTCGCCGACGCCCGCCGCTTCGGCTTCATGGGCCTGATCCCGACCGCCGGGGTCGAGGCCCATCCATGGTTCGCCGCCCTCGGCCCCGAACCGCTCGGCAACGGCTTCTCCGGCGCCCACCTCGCCGAGGCCTTTTCCGGCAAGAAGCAGAACATCAAGGTCAGCCTGCTGGACCAGCGCACCGTCGCCGGCCTCGGCAACATCTACGTCTGCGAGGCCCTGTACCGCGCGCGCATCTCGCCCCTGGTCGCCGCGGGGAAGGTCTCGAAACCCCGGCTTGAAACCCTCGCCGCCGTGGTCCGGGACGTCCTCAACGAGGCCATCCTCGCCGGCGGTTCGACGCTGAAGGATTTCGCCAACGCCGACGGCGGCCAGGGCTATTTCCAGCACCGTTTCGACGTCTACGGCCGCGAGGGCCAGCCCTGTCTGGCCGACGGCTGCGCGGGCGTGGTCAAACGCACGGTCCAGGCCGGCCGCTCGACCTTCTGGTGCCCGGGGTGTCAGAAGCGGTGAGGGGTGTGGTGATTAGTGATTAGTGATTAGTGATTAGTGATTGCTTGCCTCGCTGGCGGCGGAAGGGCGGCATAGACTGTGCTTCGCCCCGACTGCCGGCCAGCCACTCATCACTAACCACTAATCACTCGCCATCAGCCACGACCCACACCGGAGCCGCCCCCATGGCCGACACCTATTCCACCCTCCTGATCGAACGCCACGCCGACGGCTATGCGCTGGTCACCCTGAACCGGCCCGAGGCGCTGAATGCGCTGAACTCGGCCCTGTTCAGGGATCTGTCCGACTTCCTCGACAGCGTCGAGCATGACGACGGCGTGCGCTGCCTGATCCTGACCGGCTCGGGCGACAAGGCCTTCGCCGCCGGCGCCGACATCAAGGAGATGCAGGACCAGACCTATGCCCAGATGTACACGGGCAATTTCTTCGCCCTCGGCCACGACCGCATCACCCGCTTCCGCAAGCCGATCATCGCCGCGGTCAACGGCTTCGCCCTCGGCGGCGGCTGCGAACTGGCCATGCTGTGCGACTTCATCGTGGCGTCGGAGAAGGCCAAATTCGGCCAGCCCGAGATCAACCTCGGCGTCGCCCCCGGCATCGGCGGCTCCCAGCGCCTGACCCGTCTGGTCGGCAAGTCCAAGGCCATGGACATGGTCCTGACCGCCCGCATGATGGACGCCGCCGAGGCCGAACGCGCCGGCCTCGCCGCCCGCGTCGTCCCGCACGAAACCCTGCTGGACGAGGTCCGCAAGATCGCCGCGAAGATCGCCTCGCAAAGCCCGCTCGCCGTCATGGCCAACAAGGAAATGGTCAACGCCGCCCTCGAGACCACCCTGACCCAGGGCGTCCAGTTCGAACGCCGCCTGTTCCACTCCCTCTTCGCCTTCGAGGACCAGAAGGAGGGGATGGCGGCCTTCGTGGAAAAGCGGAAGCCGAACTTCACCGGCCGGTAAGGCTCAGGGCCTCGGAACCCGCGCGTTCTGCGGATCGGACGCCACGCGTTCGTTACGGAAGGGGCTGTTCCGGGCGGGTCGGTCCGCACGCGGCCAGCCCGGAAGACGCAGTCCGCGCTCGCTCGGCCAGGCCTCACGCGTCGCCGCCCGCTCGGCCCGGCGTTCGGCGAGGAACTCGCTTTCACGGGGTTCCTCCGGGGCGACGGCGGTTCCAGGCGTCTGGCTCTGGGGGCCTGTTCCCCCCGTCTCCACCCCGGCGACCTCCGCCGCTTCAGCCGGTGCGGCCCGGGCTCCTGAAGCGAGGGGCCCAGGCTGGCTGACCGGCGTCGCGCCGGCCGCGTCACAGGGATAGGCCCGCGCGAGGGCCGAGCGCGCAACGTCCGTGGGCCGGTCGCCGGGCCGGATTGAGGCGCGGGCTATCTCGGCCTTGCCGCGGGCGACCAGGTCGCCCAGAGCGGCGCGCCGCACGGTCTCGGACCCACGGTCCAGTTCCGCTGGCAGACACAGACCGTCAGCCTGCAACTGTGAGAACATGACCCCTGCGCAGAACCCATCATCGCCCGGGTCGGCCGACGCGCACAGGGTCTGGTATTCGCGAGCCGTGGGATCACGATAGCGCGCCTGCTGCTCCGGGCTCAGGGCGTTCCGGGCCGTGTCGGTCGCCATCCGCGCGGCGGCCCGTTCGCGGCTGGCGTCCATACGGTCGCGGCGCACCTCGGCCTCGGGCTTCAGCGTATACATTACATGGCCCCCGATGGTTTCCACGCGGGCCACGGCCTCCGGACTGACGCCGCTGACCGGAAAGCCGTCCGGCATGCGATGGCCGTCCACGCTGACCGGGGTCGTTCCGGTGAAGGCCAGGATCAGATTGACGGTCCGCGGGCGCTCGTTCGTGCGGACGTCCACGCGTTCGGCGGCCACGGCCCACATCGGCAGGCCCTCGGGCAGGGGGGCGCCGTTCAGCAGGGTGCGCGTCTCCGGGCCCAGATCGACGGTGCGCGACTGTTCGGCGAGCAGCGCCGAAACCGCCGCCGGGGCCGGCCCGCCCGCCCGTTCGGCCGCCGCCTCCGAGCCGGTCACCGGAGCGGCGGCGTTGATCACCAGGACTGCCTCCCGCTCTCCGGCGACCGCCAGCGATCCGGCGCCGCCCAGCAGGGCGATCAGGCCGGCCAGTCCGAAGGCGGTCAGACGGAGGCCGCGGCCGGCGGCGGGGGCGGGGTTGAGGACGGCTTTCAGTCGACGCATGGCGGTGGTCCTTCCCGCGCCGGTGAAGGTCAGGGCGGGCAGGCCGCCGGAGGCGTGCGGACCGGCGCGGTCCCGCAAGGCCTCGATCAGGGATCGGGCATAGGCCCGGCGAATGTCCGGCGCGGCCTGTTCCAGGGCCAGGGCGTCGCAGGCCTCTTCCCGCGCGGCGGCGCGCCGGGCGCGCAGAACCGGCATGAGGGGATTGAAGGCCAGGGCGACCAGCAGGGCTTCCTCCATCCAGACGGCGCGATGGTCGCCGCGCTTCAGATGGGCCAGTTCATGGGCAATGACAGCGCGGGCCGCCTCCGCATCCGCCGCCTCGCCGAGACCCACAGGCAGGATCAGCCGCGCCGGGCCCAGACTGGCCAGCAGCGCCTCGGATGTCGCGGCGCTGACGCCCACACGCGGCGGGCGGATGGCGAGGTCGCGGGCCGCGGCCTCGACCATGGCCGCCACCGCCGGACCCGGCGCCTCGGCCTGACCGATGACGCGGAGCAGTCGCCCGGCCCGCAGCGCCAGAGCCGCGAGACGAACGGCCGTCAGCACGGCCGCGACCCCCAGAACGACCCAGGCCGCCGTGGTCGGGTCGAGGGCGAAAGCCTGCGACGGCGCGGCGGCGCTTCCGACCGGCGCCGGGACGAGGCCGGCCGGCAGGGTCGTGGCGGCCAGCGATATCTCCCGCACCGGCGCCGGCGTCAGCAGCATCAGCCCGACCGCCAGCGGCGGCAGGGCCGGCAGGACCAGCGCTCCGGCCCAGACCCGGTCCCTCAGCCGTGGATCGGCGCTCACCCGCTCGACCCCCCGGCCGCCGGCCCAGCCGAGGCCCGCCACAACCACCGACAGCCCCAGCGACAGGACCATCAGCTCGGGCGCGCCCATCAGCGGTCCTCCCCGGCGGCGTCCGGCGCGGCCAGGGCCGCCTCCAGTTCGGCGATATCGTCCGCATCCAGGATCTGGCTGCCCGAAAAGGCGGCCGCGGGCAGGGGGCCGTCCAGATCCAGCAGGGCGCCGAGCCGTTTCATCAACCCGCCGATCACCGCCGTCTTGGGCTGGGCCGTGGAATAGACCGCCATCCCGTGCACATCGCGCCGGCTCAGCAGGCCCTTGGCCCGCATCCGCTCCAGCACCGTCCGCGTCGTCGACGACGACCAGCCCAGGTCCGCCGCGATCCGGCCCTGCACCTCGCGCGCCGACAGATCGCCGTCGCGCCAGAAGCATTTGAGGACGTCCAGTTCAGTCTCGCTGGGGGCGGTCGGTTCGGCCATGATGCAGTCTCACGATCAATGTCGCGAGTACGCTACAATTGTAACCAATGCTCGTCAACTGTCGTGTCGCAGCCCGTCCAACCCCCGCTATCCGGCCCACCCCCAGACTCTTCGTTGACCCCCCCGGACCTTTCCGCTATAGCCGCGCGCTCTTCGAGATTTCCCCGCCGTGGACCGTGCTCCGCGGCGTTTCCGTTCGTAAGGTTTGACTGATGGCCAACAATGCCGGCGCCAAGAAAGCGATCCGCAAGATCGCGGCCCGCACCGAAGTGAACAAGGCGCGCCGCACGCGCGTCCGCACCTTCCTGCGTAAATTCCAGGAGGCCGTCACGGCCGGCGACGCGGGGGCCGCCAAGGCCGCCTTCGTCGAGGCGCAATCCGAGCTGATGCGCGCCGTCTCCAAGGGCGTGGTTCACAAGAACACGGGTTCCCGGAAAGTGGGCCGTCTGCACGCCCAGCTGAAGAAGATGGCGGCCGCCTGATTTTTCGGACCCCGGACGGCCTTTCATAGGCCTGTCATGGTAAAAACCAGTGATTCCAACGGCGAGGGCGCGAAGGCTCCCTCGCCGTTTGCATGTGCGCCGGTAACCGTCCCGAGGCCGATCCGCGCTCGCGTCTGTGGCGAAAACGGGTTTTTCGTTGACTGTGTTTGGCTTTAGCGGAGTCAACAATTTTAACTGCAAATCGAGTCGCGAATCAGCGTTGACGCACCCCTCCTCGAGGGTAAGTTTGAGCCGCTGACGCACTTCCATTCCCATACGGACTGAAAGCGGCGCGGAACCATTTTCGTGTCGGCGTGAGACGCCTGTTCAAGAGTTCGACCCCACCCGCAAGGCGTTCGCCTGGCGGGACAGGAGAAGTCGTCCCGGTTTCAGGCTTCTCCCGAAGGGCGTCAGGTGATGGGTTTCGAACGGGTGGCTTTGACGATGACGGGGAGCGCGCAAATGGCGGGGATGACGGATCCGGATCGTATCTGGACCGAGGCGGCGGGTCGTCTGCGCAGCGAGATCGGCGAGGGGCCCTTCAGCTCCTATATCGCCCCCTCGGCCGTGCGCGCCGACGGCGCCGGCCAGCTGATCCTCGTCACCCCGACCGCCTATGCCCGCGACTGGGTGCGCAAGAACGCCCTGCGCCGCATGAACGAACTGTGGCTGGGCCTCGACGGCCTGTCGCGCCGCCTCGACGTCCGCTGCCGCGCCGAGATGGGCTCGGTCGCCCCCGCCTCCCAGGTCGCCGCCGGCCGCGCCGAGGGCGCCGCCGTCATTCCCATGCCCCTGCCCACCGTGCCCCCGGTCGCCGACGGCGCCCGCGCCGTGCGCGCCGCCGGCCTGCAGGACCGCCTGACCTTCGACAGCTTCGTGGAAGGGCAGGGCAACGCCTTCGCCCTGGCCATCGCCAAACAGGCCGCGGCCTGGGCCGACGGCCATTTCAATCCGATCTTCTTCTGCGGCCCCTATGGCTACGGCAAGACCCACCTGCTCAACGCCATCGCCTGGGAGGCCCAGCGCCTCCGCCCGGATGCGAAGGTCGTCTATCTGACCGCCGAACGCTTCCTGTCGACCTTCGTCCGCGCCGCCCAGGACCGCACCATGGCGGCGTTCAAGGACAGTCTGCGCAACGCCGACATGCTGCTGATCGACGACGTCCAGTTCGTCGGCGGCAAGGCCGGCACCCAGGAAGAACTGCTCTCGACGCTCACCGCCCTGATCGAGGACGGCAAGAAGATCGTCCTCTCCGCCGACCGCCCGCCGATGGCCCTGACCGAGGTCGAGCCGCGCCTGCGCAGCCACCTGGCCTCGGGCCTGACCTGCCCGGTCGAGCCCGCCGACCGCGCCCTGAAACTGGCCGTCGCCCGCAACCGGATCGAGGCCCTGGCCCGGCTCGGCGTCGTCTCCGGCGAGGCCCAGGCCGAGGTGCTGGAACACCTCGTCGACCGCACCCCCGGCTCGATGCGCGAGCTGGAAGGCGCCGTGAACACCCTGGCCGCCGTCGCCGGCGCCCGCCTGTCCTCGCTCAGCGTCGACGAGACCCAGACCCTGCTCGGCTCGGCCCTGCGCGGCGGCCCCGAGCGCCGCATCACCGTCGACGAGATCCAGAAGACCGTCGCCGATCATTTCAGCCTCAAACAGGCCGACCTGCTCTCGGAGCGCCGCACCCGCGCCGTCGCCCGCCCGCGCCAGATCGCCATGTGGCTGTGCAAGCAGCACACCACCCGCTCCTACCCCGACATCGGCCGCCGCTTCGGAGGCCGCGACCACACCACGGTCCTGCACGGCGTGCGCAAGATCGAGGAGCTGATGGCGCTGGACGACCAGATCGCGCGGGACGTGGAGACGCTGACGCGCAAGCTGCGCGGCTAGGGCCGCGAGTGATTAGTGGATAGTGATTAGTGATTGGTCGCCGGGCCATTGTCCGAGGTCTCGGGGCAGGATGGCGGCGACCGCCATCCACTAATCACTAATCACTAATCACCATCCGCCCACACACGGCTGCCGCTGCCCCGTTGCCCCGCCCCACCAATCCGCTAGTGTCCGTAGCCCTAACTCTTTGCGGCGGCTTGTGAGTCGCCGCTGGCGGGCGAGACCACATGCAACTGACCATCGAACGATCCGCGCTCCTCAAGGCCCTTGGCCACGTGCAGAGCGTCGTCGAGCGCCGCAACACCATCCCCATCCTGTCCAACGTCCTGTTGTCGGCCGGCCGCGACAAGCTCAGCTTCGCCGCCACCGACCTCGACATGGAGATGGTCGACGAGGCCGAGGCCCAGGTGAATGTCGAGGGCCAGATCACCGCCCCCGCCCACACCCTCTATGAGATCGTCCGCAAACTCCCCGACGGCGCCGAGGTCTCGCTCAGCTACAACGGCGACGACCCCCGTCTGGTGGTCCAGGCCGGGCGTTCGAAATTCAACCTGCCGGTCCTGCCGGCCGGCGACTTCCCGGTCATGTCGACCGACACCTCGGGCACGCGCTTCACCCTGCCCAAGGAAGACCTCGCCCGGCTGATCGACAAGACCCGCTTCGCCGTCTCGACCGAAGAGACGCGTTACTATCTGAACGGCCTGTATCTCCACACCGTGGCCGAGGCCGGCATTCCGCTGCTGCGCGCCGTCGCCACCGACGGTCACCGTCTGGCCCTGGCCGAGACCCCGGCCCCTGAAGGCGCCGCCGGCGGCCCCGGGGTCATCGTTCCGCGCAAGACCATCGACCAGGTCCGCCGCCTGCTCGACGACGGCTCCGGCCCGGTCGAGGTCATGGTCAGCCCGCAGAAGATCCGCTTCGAATTCGGCCAGGCCAGCCTGACCTCCAAGGTCATCGACGGCGCCTTCCCCGACTACATGCGGGTCATCCCCAAGGGGAACGACAAACAGGCCGACATCGACAACACCCTGTTCGCCCAGGCCGTCGACCGCGTCGCCACCATCTCGGCCGAGAAGAGCCGCTCGGTGAAACTGGCCTTCGAGCTGGACCGCGTCACCCTGACGGTGCGCAACATGGAGGCCGGGCAGGGGGTCGAGGAGGTCGAGATCGGCTATTCCGAAGAGCCTTTCGAGATCGGCTTCAACGCCCGCTACCTGCTCGACGTCGCCGGCCAGATCACCGGCGAAACCGCCCACTTCAAATTCGCCGACCCGGCCAGCCCGACGCTCGTCCTCGATCCGGGCGACCCGGGCGTGCAGTATGTGCTGATGCCGCTGCGGGTGTAGGGCGCAGTGATTAGTGGTTAGTGATTAGTGGTTGGCGCACCGCTGCTATCGGCAGGTCGGGCCCGGCCAGCGATCCAGCAGCCACTAATCACTAACCACTAATCACTCCCTTGATCACCTCCCTCACCCTCACCGACTTCCGCTCCTACGCGAGCGCGACCCTGCCCATCGCGGCGGGCGCCGTCGTACTCCACGGCCCCAACGGCGCGGGCAAGACCAATCTGCTGGAGGCCCTCAGCCTCTTCACACCCGGCAGGGGGCTGCGTGGTGCCACCGCCCCCGAGATGGGCCGGCGCGAACCGGGCGAGGCGACCGGCCGGGCCTGGGCCGTCGCCGCCATCCTCACCGACGGCGAGGAGGAAACAAAGCTCGGCACCGGCGTCCAGTCGCCCGGCGCCGCCCGCCGCATCGTCCGCATCGACGGCGAGACGGCCCAGCCCGGCCGGCAGCTCGACCATCTCCGCCCCGTCTGGGCCACCCCGGAGCAGGACCGGCTGTTCTCCGACGCCCGCGCCGCGCGGCTGAAGTTCTTCGACCGGCTGGTCTTCGCCGCCGACCCCGCCCACGCCGCCGCTGTCTCGGCCTATGAAAAGGCCCTGCGCGAGCGGCTGCGGCTGCTCACCGAGGGGGCGGAAGGCCGCGCCGCCGACCCCCTCTGGCTCGACGCCCTGGAACTGCGGCTCGGCGAGGCCGGGGCCGAGGCCGCCATGGCCCGCGCCGCCGCCCTGACCACCCTCCAGGACGCCATCGACGCCCGCAATGACCGCCCCTTCCCCCAGGCCGACCTCGGCCTGACCGGCGAGGCCGAGGCCATGGCGACCGCCGGCGCCGGCCCCGAAGCCATCGCCGCCGCCCTGCGCGAGGGTCTGGCCCGCG
>JAHKAM010000028.1 GCA_018826515.1 Alphaproteobacteria bacterium | reverse complement strand
TCTCCTCCCCGTGCGCCCTTGCGCATGGGGAGGTGGATGCGAGCCCTTGCGAGCAGACGGAGGGGTTCTGGACGGCGGCAAGAACCCCTCCGTCTCTCCGCTCCGCTCCGAGCCACCTCCCCATCGCTGCGCGACGGGGAGGAGACACGGCTGACAATCCGCCAATTGTCAGCACATCCCGCCCCGCCAACCGCTTGATTTCGATTCACTTCCAGAAATTACAGCGTCACCAGCCCGCCATAGCTGGCCCCGATGCCAGACTCCCCCCATCCCGTCGGTGGGGAGGGCGTCGGATCCAGCGCCCCGATGTCGGCGGGCCGTGGTCGAGCGATGAAGCCCGGGGGAAGGATGCCTCGGGGGTCCTTGTGGTCGGTGATGGATGCCGCCTGCCTGCTCGCCGCGCGCCGAAGGAGCGGACCGCTGGCTCGCCATGTCCCTCCCGCGTCGCAGGCAGCAATGTCTGCGGCGGTGATCCGGTAAGGCCCGAAGCAAGGGCCGCCAGCCGGAGGGCGCGTGGAAAACGGCTACGCGGAGCGGCGCCGTCCCTTCCCGACCGTGACTTCACGGGCGGATCAGAAGGGCGGCCAACGTCAGGCTTCGTCGAAACGGTAACAACACAAAAGCACCGGGCGAGGCCCGGCCGCTCCGCGCCCTCCCCGACCCGCTTCAGCCAAAGCGGCGAAGAGTCATGCGCTGTCGTTCTCCCTCCCCCGAAGTGGGGAGGGATGTCGGCGCGTAGCGACGACAGGGTGGGGAATTGCGAAGCCTGGCGCCGTCGGTGCGCGACTGGCGTTCCCCACCCGGGCTCGGCTACGCCTCGCCGTCCCTCCCCATGAAGGGGAGGGAGAACGCGCCCGACAGTTGTCCCCGCCCCTCCCCCGGCTTAGGAACAGGCATGGCCGATCTCACCGACAAACAGACCTTCTCCGACGAAGACGCGCTGGAATTCCACCGCAGCCCCACGCCCGGCAAGATATCCATGGCGCCGACCAAGCCGATGGCGACCCAGCGCGACCTGTCGCTGGCCTATTCGCCGGGCGTGGCCATTCCGGTGCTGGCCATCGCCGCCGATATCGACAAGGCCTACGACTATACGTCCAAGGGCAATCTGGTCGCCGTCATCTCCAACGGCACAGCCATCCTCGGCCTCGGCAATCTCGGTCACATGGCGTCCAAGCCGGTGATGGAGGGCAAGGCTGTCCTGTTCAAACGGTTCGCCGACGTCGACAGCTTCGACGTCGAGGTCAAGACCACCGACCCGGACGAGTTCATCACCGTCGTCAAGAACATCGGCGACACCTGGGGCGGCATCAATCTGGAGGACATCAAGTCCCCGGAGTGTTTCGTCATCGAAAGCGAGCTGCAGGATCTGCTCGACATCCCGGTCTTCCATGACGACCAGCACGGCACGGCCATCATCTCGACCGCCGGCCTGATCAACGCGGCCCACATCGCCGGCAAGCGGCTCGAGGATCTGAAGGTCGTCCTCGCCGGCGCCGGCGCGGCCGGCCTGTCGTCCATCGGCCTGATGAAGGCGGTCGGGGTGCGGCGCGAGAACACGGTCATCGTCGATCGCGACGGGGTCGTCTATCCGGGCCGCGACAACGTCGACCAGTGGAAGGCCGCCCACGCCACCGACACCCCGCACCGCACCCTGGCCGAGGCCATGGTCGGCGCCGACGTCGTCCTGGGCCTGTCGGCCAAGGGCGCCATCACCAAGGAGATGGTGGCCTCCATGGCCCCCAATCCGATCATCTTCGCCATGGCCAATCCGGACCCGGAGATCACGCCCGAAGACGTGCTGTCCGTCCGTTCCGACGCCATCATGGCCACCGGCCGGTCCGACTATGTCAACCAGGTCAACAACGTCCTCGGCTTCCCCTACATCTTCCGCGGCGCCCTCGACGTGCGCGCCCGGCAGGTCAATCACGAGATGAAGATCGCCTGCGCCCGGGCCCTCGCCGCCCTGGCCCGCGAGGACGTGCCGGACGAGGTCGCCGCCGCCTATCGCGGCCGCAAGCTGAAATTCGGCCGCGACTACATCATCCCGACGCCCTTCGACCCGCGCCTGATCTGGTACATCCCGCCCTTCGTCGCCCAGGCGGCGATGGACACCGGCGTGGCCCGCAAGCCGATCGAGGACATGGACGCCTACCGGACCCAGCTGCGCTCGCGGCTCGATCCGTCCGCCGCCCTGATGCAGAACATCTCCGGCGCCGTGCGCGCCGCCCCCAACAAGCGGGTGGTGTTCGCCGAGGGCGAGGAGACCGCCGTCATCCGCGCCGCCTGGGGCTTCAAACAGGCCGAACTGGGCACCCCCATCCTGTTGGGCCGCGAGGATCTGATCCGCCAGAACGCCGCCGAGGCCGGTCTCAACTTCGACGAGATGGGCATGGAGATCGTCAACGCCCGGGTCTCGGAACACAACGTCGACTATACCGACTGGCTCTACGCCCGCCTGCAGCGCCGCGGCTATCTGCGCCGCGACGTCCAGCGGATGATCAACCAGGACCGCAACTATTTCGGCGCCGCCATGGTCGCCCGCGGCCAGGCCGACGCCATGGTCACCGGCGTGACCCGCAATTTCAACATGGTGCTGAAGGAGGTCCGCCGCGTCCTCGACGTCAAGGAGCGGATGATCGGCCTGTCGATCCTGCTGGCCAAGGGCCGCACCCTGTTCGTCGCCGACACCTCGATCCACGAACTGCCCAATGCCGAGGAACTGGCCGAGATCGCCATCCAGGCCGCCGCCACCGTGCGCAAGCTGGGCAAGACGCCCCGCGTCGCCTTCCTCAGCTATTCGACCTTCGGCAACCCTCCCGGCGACCGCGGCGAGAAGGTGCGCGAGGCCATCCGCATCCTCGACGCGCGCGGCGTCGATTTCCAATACGAGGGCGAGATGCCGCCCGAACTGGCCCTCGATCCCGACGCCCGGGCCGCCTATCCCTTCATGCGCCTGTCGGGCCACGCCAATGTGCTGGTCATGCCCGCCATCCATTCGGCCTCGATCTCGACCCGTCTGGTCCAGTCCCTCGGCGGCGCCACGGTGATCGGCCCCCTGCTGGTCGGGCTGGAGAAGCCCGTCCAGATCGTCAGCCTCGGCGCCTCGGTCTCGGAGATCATCACCGCCGCCACCTTCGCGGCCTATGACGAGGGGGCGATCGGGGAGGAGTAGGTCGGGCGGCGGCCGGTCAGGGCGCCCCGGCTGCCCGGGCCAACTGGCGATTCCGGAGATGCAGCATCCAGCACAGCAGAACGGCCGGAATGCCGACGGCCGCTGTGCCCGCGAAGAACAGGGCATAGGCGTCCATCAGTTCGCGGCCCGGCTGCAACGCCTCCACCACGGCGCCCGAGAAGCCCTTCAGGAATTTCCCGAGCAGGGCGTAGAACGAGCTCAGCAGCGCATACTGGGTGGCCGTGTAGCCGATCGAGGTCAGGCTGCCCATGTAGGCGACAAGCGCCGCCCCGGCGAAACCCTCCGAAAAATTCTCGACGAACAGCACGCCCGCGAACGCCGGCGTCGAAAGGCCGATGACGGCCAGAAGCGTGTAGCCGAGATTGGACATCGGCCCCACCACGGCGCCGATCAGCAGCGTCGGCCCGAAGCCGAAACGGATCGCGCTCAGCCCTCCCGCGGCGATTCCGCAGAGAGTCCCGGCCAGTCCGGCGCTCAACCGCATGGCCCCGATCGCCTCCTTGGTCAGGCCGAGGTCGATGTAAAAGGGGCCGGTCATGGGCCCCATGACGAAGTCCGGCAGACGATACAGGCTGATCGCCGCGAGCATCAGGAAGGCGGCGGTGCGGTGGGTCTTCAGAAAGGCGAGAAAGGGCCCGACCACGATGTCGAACAGGCCCCGGGGCGTCCACGGCGACTTGCCTTCCAGCGCCGCCGACAGGTCCCGCCGGTCAACCGGCTCCTTGGCGAACAGGGTGGCGGCCACCGCCAGCCCCATGGCCAGACCCCAGATGCCATAGGACGCGGCCCAGCCGACGCCCCCGGCCACGAACAGGATCAGCGCATTGCCGCCCAGAATGGCGAACCGGTAGCCCAGCTGGAAGGCCGAGGTCAGCAACCCCTGATCCTCGTCGTTCTCCGCACTCTCGATCCGCCAGGCGTCCGCGACAATGTCCTGGGTCGCGGCCGAGAAGGCGGTGACCAGGGCGGCGACGCCAAGCATCGTCAGTCCACCCTTCGGGCCGATCAGGGCCATGGCGATCAGCGAGCCCCCGACCATCAGCTGGGACAGCAGCAACCAGCCGCGTCGGCGTCCGAGCCGGCCGAGGATCGGCACATCGACCCGATCCACCAGCGGCGCCCAGAGGAATTTGAAGGAATAGGCCAGGCCGACCCACGAGATGAATCCGATCGCAGCCAGCTCGACCCCGTCCTCGCGCAGCCACAGGCCCAGCGTATTGCCGACCAGCATGAAGGGCAGGCCCGAACCCAGCCCGATCAGCAGCGTGATGAGAATCCTCGGACGCGTCAGCGCCCGGAACACGTCAAGCGCGCCATCCTTGCGTGGCGCAGCTTCCGTGGCTTTGTCGGTCATCGGCGCGTCTCTCCCGGACGCCCCCGCGCCCTATCCGGCGGCGACCTTGGCCCGCTCCGTGCGGTTCGTCCAGCGGGCGAGCGATGCGCGCAGGGAATCGAGCTCCAGCGGCTTGACCAGATGGTCGTTCATCCCCGCCTCGAGACAGGCCTTGCGGTCCTCGGCGAAGGCGTTGGCGGTCAGGGCGACGATGGGGGTGCGGTCTCCGGCGGCGCGGATGGCGCGGGCCGCGCTGGGTCCGTCCATGCCCGGCATCCGCATGTCCATGAACACCAGATCGTAACGGGCCCGCTTCATCGCATCGACCGCCTCATGGCCGCTGGCGGCGGTCTCGACGGCGCAGCCCTCGCGGCGCAACAGGGTCGCGGCCAGCAGGGCCCCGACCGGATTGTCCTCGACCAGCAGCACCCGGGTGCCGGAAAACCGGGTCGGGGCGACGCGGTCGTCCTCGGGCGGCGGCGGCGGCGGCAGACCGGGCTGATGCGCGAGCCCCGCGCCCGAGGCGGCCAGCACCCGCTCGGCGAGGGAGGCGCGGCGCAGCGGCTTGATCAGATAGCCGTGGAAGCCGGCGCCGCGATAGCGGGCGATCAGGTCCCGCTCGGCCGGTTTCAGCAGGACGATGGCGCGGCCGTCGGCGGGCCGCCGGACCAGGCCAAGTCCCGGCTCCCGCGCCGCGTGATCGATCAGGATGATGCTCGCATCGTCCTGAACCGTCCCGCCCGAGGCGGCGATCTGGGCGACGGCCGCCGCGTGGACGAGGGGGTCAGGACTCACCACCGAGACGGCATGGCCGGCCAGCGGGGCGCCCCGCCCCGCCGCGTCCGTCGCCGCCTCGAAGGTGGCCTCAAAACGGAAGCGCGCGCCGGGGCCGTCGGGCCGGTCGCCGACCGTCACCGCGCCCTGCATGGCGGCGGCCAGTTTGGAGACGACGGCGAGACCCAGGCCCGCTCCGCCGAACCGACTGGCGTCCGAGGCGTCGACATGGCCGAACTCCTCGAAGATCCGGGCCCGCGCCTCGGCCGGCACGCCGGGACCGGTGTCGTCGATGATGAAGGCCAGCCGGGGCGCCTCGATCGACCCGCCGGTGCGCTCAACCGCGATGCGAACCCCGCCGGCCTCGGTGAATTTGACCGCATTGCCCGCAAGATTGAAAAGCACCTGCCGCAGCCGGCCCTCGTCTCCCATGACATCCATGGCCTCGGGCGCGACGGACCAAGCGATCTCCAGCCCCTTTTCATGGGCCCGCGGACTGAGCAGTTCGGCGACCCCGCGAACCAGGGCCTCCAGATCGACGGGGGCGTGATCGAACTCCAGCTTGCCGGCCTCGAGCCGGGCGTAGTCGAGCAGGTCGTTGACCAGGCCCAGCAGATGTTCGGCCGACGACCGCGCGGCCTCGGCATAGGCGCGCTGCGCCCCGTCCAGCCGGGTCCGCGACAGCAGGCCCAGCATGCCGATGACGCCGTTCAGCGGCGTTCGCATCTCGTGGCTCATCAGGCGCAGGAACTGCTGTTCCGGAACCGCGGCCTCCGCCCTCGCCTTCGCCCGCCTCGCCATGCCGATCTCCTCGATCGGCATCCTGCCGGGCAATCCCTTAAGACCGGTTCAACCGGCCCGGTTAAGGACCGCGGAAATCGGCCTCAGCGAACGGCTGCGAATGTCGTGGCCGCTTCGCGGTAGCGGGCGTGCTCGCGCGCCGTCATGCAACGCGGCGTGCGCCACTCAGGGTCCGACGCCCGCACAGACAGGGCCTCGCGGGCGGTGACGAAGATCGGCGCCGAGCCATGCTCGCGCGTGAAGGCTCGCCGGGTCGCGGCGTCGGTGGCGCAGATCAGCACGGGACGGGCGTTGGTGCGGGCGGACGTCTGTCCCAGGTCGCCGGCGCTCACGAGGCCCGCGGGCAGGATCGTCGCAGCGGTCAGAACCGCCAGGCTGACAAGGGGGGTGAAAGTGCGCATCTCGTGTCTCCCGAACGCCTGAAATACTCAGGACCCGGAGCGATAATGCGCCCTTTTTCGTGATTGTAAATATTATGCGACAAAACAGCGTATGAAATTTGACACAAGGACCGGTCGCGCGCCATCGACGCCCCTGCTTCAGCCCGTGCAGGCCCCGGAGGACACCGCGCCCTCGACATTCAGGGTCGCGTCGGCGTTCTCGGTGACGCCCAGGCTGCAGATCGTCAGGCCATGATCGGATTCAAGCGCCGACAGCCAGGCGAAGAGCGGCGCGGAACTGACGCGCGAGAGCTGAAACCCGAGCTGGCCCGAGGCGCTCATGACCGTGACGACGTCCACGCCGCCGGCGGCGGCGGTGCGGCGGAGCAAGGGCTCCAGTCCCTCGACCGGGGCGCCGCCCGCGGATCGGGCGGGTTGGAAGGCCGAGGCGGCGACGCGGACTTCGGCGAGGTCGGCTGATGCAACGGCGGCCCGGTCTGCCGCTGCCGCCCGCCATGCAAGGACCGGTCGTACGACGCCGAGCGAAACGGCGGTCGCCAGCAGCAAGCCGATCATGACCAGCAAAAGCCGCCGCTCGCGCAGGGTGCGGCCGCTCCACCACAGGACAGCCGGGGCGAGATACCGGTTCATCGCGCGCTCCCGATCATGATGTCGCTGACAATCCGGCCCTGGTCGTCGAGCGTGCCGGTCTCGGTGACCTCAAGTCCGTTGGTTCGCATGGCGCGGGCGATAATCTGCATGTCCTGATAGTCGCCATGGGTGATGCTGGCCTTCATGCCGGTGGCGGGATCGACGATCAGCAGGTCCAGTTCGGCGCCCTCAACGGACTCGACGGCGGCGAACAGGGCGGCCGTCGCGGCGACGACGCCGCCGCGCGGCGGCGCCGACTGGACACGACGCTGCAGGGCCTCGACCGGGTCGGGACCGGCGGCCAGATCTGGCGCCACCCGGGCGACTTCGGCCTCGGCGCGGGCGACATCGGCGCGGGCGGAGGCGTCGTCGCGCGCCGCGGCGGCGGCGATCAGGACCAGGGGTGACACGATGAGCAGCCCGGCCATGGCCGAGGCCCGCGCCCAGCTCCGCCGGACCGTCCCTCGGGCGGGATCATGGGCCGACAGCAGGTTGACGGGCGGCGACAGAGCGGTCCCCACCAACGCCTGTTCCACCGCGGTCGGGTCGTGGATCGCGATAACGCGCCGCGGCGCGGCGATCAGCTCGACCAGATCGGACTGGACGCTGGCGGCGAACCGGGGACCGCGCAGGGCCATGACAGGCCCGAAGGCCACCGCATTCAGCAGCTCCTCTTGCCCGGAGTCGGGCACTGTCAGGGCGTCAGGCACAATGGCGTCCGCGCGCACGCCGAGAGCGTCGAGGTAGTCGATCCAGGCCTGAAGCAGGGACAGGCCCACGACGGCGACCAGACGGGGCTGGCCCGCCGCCGGCACGGGGCCCAGCGCCACAGCCAGACGGTCCGACGGAGCCGCCAGGGAGTCCTTGAGCAGCCAAAGGGCGGCGGCGCGCTGTTGCGCCAGCCCCCCGGCTGGCAGATCGAGCCAGCGGATCGTCACATCCGCCCCGGGCGCCACGGCGATGGTCCGCATCGGTTCCGGACGGTCGGTCGCGTGCAGTTCAAGCCGGCCGCGTTCGATCACCACGCCGTCCGCGATGACCAGACAGGGCGCGGGTTCCCCGGCAATGGGGGGAATCAGGATCAGACGGGTCGGTTTCATTCTTCAGGGGTCCAGCGCTGGATTACGGTGCGCACGCGACCGTCCGACCCGGCCTCGAGAAGGGCGGTGCGGACAGCCTGGGAGCCGCCCAGTTCGACGTCAACCCGCAGGTCGAAGTACCGGGTCAGGACGGTGATCTGGTCGCGCGCTTCCGGATCGACCGGTACCGCGGCCAGGGCGGACTGGCTCCAGAAGGTCTCGACGTCCGGCCAGCCGTCGCGCGGACGCGATGCGATGACCGCCCGCGCCTGCTCGGGCCCCAGGGCCCCCTCGGTCAGCATGATCAGAAGCGGCGCATGTTCGGGCGTCAGGGTGTTCACATTCAGGGGCGACAGGCGTGAGGTCGGCAGGGCGCAGACCCATGGCCGCAGGCGGCGATAGATCTCGGCGTCCACACCCTTGACCGCGCGCAGTTCGCTGACCTCAGCGAGCATCACCCCGCCCGTGCGATAGGGTTTGGCCAGTCCCGCATAGGCGCCGTCCTCGGCCCCCAGCGGCAGGGGCGTCGTATCGGCATCAAGCCAGTCGGTCAGGGCGTCGGCGATCGCCCCCATCCGGCTGTCCGGCGCGCCGATGGCCCGACCCAGGGCCCGGAACTGCGCCGCGCCCAGCGGTCGCGCCGTCAGGTCCTCGCCAAAGCCCAGGACCAGGCTGTTGAGGTTGAAACAGGCCTGGCCATCGGTGACCGTGGCGGTCAGGACCCCGCCGTCGATCGGGAAGCGCATCGGCCGCCCGTTCCATGCCGGCTCCAGCGGCGTCCGCGCCGGACCCGCCCTCAGCAGACGGGCGATCTGGCCGCGCGCCAGGTTTTCGACGCCGGCGGCGTGCCACTGGGCCTGGCTCTGGAACTCGACGTTGGCGGTGCGCCGGACCGAGAAACGCACATCATCCAGAATGGCCACAGCGACCACGGACATGACGCCGACCAGCAGCAGCACAGTCAGAAGGGCCATCCCCTCGCGCTCCGTCCCGCGCCGCCTCATCGGCCGCTTCCGACGATGAACGATTGCTCGATCCGTCCATAGCCGTCGACCGTCATGCCGATGCTTACGGCGTCAGGCAGCGGACGGTCGAGGCTGGAGATGAAGGCCGGCGCCGCCTCCCCGTCCCGCAGGAAGCTGACCGTGACGTCCTTCACGCCCCGGTAGAGCACCTGGGGGGGGCCGGGCCGGGCGCCGTCCAGATGATCGGACGCGCGACGCTCCAGCCGGTCCTCGACCAGCCGGTATTCCACCCGTTGCAGGGACGGCCGCGCCTGTTCGCCAGGATTGCTCCAGCCAGCCCGGTTCAGCACCAGGATGGGATCGCCCGGCGCGACGGCGCCGATGATGGGCTGAGGCGTCGGCCGTCCCGTCGGCCCCCTGGACCGCCGGGCCGTGGCCTGTCCCAGATCGGCGCGCAACAGTCCGCGCATCCGCTGCAGGTCTCCGACACGGTCGCTGGCGGCCTTGATGGCGAAGCGGTTGTCGATCGCGCCGCTCAGCACGGCCGCGCCGGCCCCCGCCAGCATGGCGAAGATCAGCAGCGAGACCATGACCTCGACCAGGGTGAAGCCCGCGCGGCCGGTCATTCGCGGTTCCTGGACCGGAACAGGGTGCGCTCGGCGGCCTGCCCCTCGGTGTCGCTGACGCGGATGTGGATGCGGAGAAGGCCAGGGTCGTCCGTGGCGGCGACGGTCCGGGTCCAGCGCCACGGGCGTCCGGCCAGCGGAGTCTGGCCGGACGTCGCTCCCTCACTGATCGCGGGCGCGATCATGGCCTCGACGGCGAGGTTTTCGGCGACGATCCCGCCCAGGGTCCGGGTCTCGACGCGGGCGGCCGAGCGGGTGTTTTCGGCGGACAGGTTGAGCAAGGCCAGGGCGGCCAGGCTGAACACCGCCAGGGCCACAAGCAGCTCGATCAGGGTGAAGCCGCTCCGCCTAGCCATTGAGCGACACCTCGCCGGCGCCGTCGACGGTGATGGTCCGGCTGTTGCGCTCACGAGTGAGGGTGACGACGCCGGGCTCGGCCACGCCGGTGGGGTCAAACAGGATGCGGACCTCCGACGGCTCGACCGTGGCGCCCGCCGTCCAGGTTTCGGGGCCGAACGGGCCCTCGTCCAGAATGGACCAGCGCGCGCCATCGAACGCCATGAAGCTGTAGCCGGCGACCGTCGCCTCGACCGCGACCGGGCGGTTGGTGAGGACGGCTTCCTCGCGGGCGCGGCTCAGCCGTGCGGCGAACCGCTCGGCGTCCTCGGCCACGGACGGACGCGGGTCGGGCACGGACAGCACCACGGCCCCGGCGGCCAGCCCGATGATGGCGACCACCATCAACAGCTCCACCAGGGTAAAGCCGGCTCTGGTTGTTGCACTACCGCTCGCCGCCCGGCGGCTCGCTGCTTGAGCGCGAGGCGCGCGCGAAGCGCCTGGCCGCCCCCGGGTCCGACCTTCGGTCGGCCCGAGGACAGGCTCCGGGTCGACAGGGCGGAGCCCTGTGACCGCGCCCGACCTATGACTGCCAGTTGCCGAGGTCGGCATCGTTGCCCTCGCCCCCTTCCTTGCGGTCGGCGCCGAGGGAGTAGACGTCGAACTGCCCGCCGTGGGCGCTCTGGCGGCGGTATTGATAGGGCTCGCCCCAGGGGTCCTCGGGCAGGCGCCGGACGTAGCCGCCGGGACGGTAACGGTCGGGATTGGTCAGGGTCGGGGGCGGCGCGACCAGGGCCTGCAGGTCGTCGGGGAAATCCAGATTATCGAGCCGGTAGGTCTCGATCGCCTGTTCCAGGGTGGCGATGTCGGCCTTGGCCTTGGTCACCATGGCCCGGTCCTGGCTGGGCAGGACATTGATCGCCACCACGGTGGCGAGCAGGCCGATGATCACGATCACCACCATCAGCTCGACCAGGGTGAAGCCTTGTCTGCCGGCGACACGGTCGGAAGGCTCCGCCTTCTTGACCCGACGCAGGCTGGCGTTTCGCGCATGCCATGCCTTCAGGCAGCGAGCCGTCGCACGGCGAATCTTGGGACCCGGGGATGTTGTCATAACGCTCACTTCCTCACCCCATGGCCAGGGTGTTGATCTGCAGAATGGGCAGCAGGATGGACAGAATGATCACAGCCACCACCCCGCCCATGACCACGATGATGGCCGGCTCGATCAGGCTCAGCATCACCGCCGTGAAGGTTGAGAATTCGCGCTCCAGATATTCCGCGGCGCGCTCCAGCATCGGCTCCAGCCGGCCGCCGGCCTCGCCGGAGGCGGTCATGGTCACCAGGATCGGCGGGAAGACATCGGCCCGGCGCATGGCGGCCGACAATCCGCCGCCCTCCCGCACCGCATCGGCCATCATCTCGGTGGCCAGTCGCAGACGCCGGTTGGAGACGGTCCGGGCCGTGATGGTCAGCCCCTCCAGCACCGGCAGGCCCGCCGCGATCATGGTGGACAATGTCCGCGCCATCCGCGCCCCGTGCAGGTCGCGCGTCAGCCGCCCGATCAGCGGCAGGCGCAGGATCGCCGTATCGACGCCCAGCCGCACCGCGGGATTACGCAGAGCGACCACGCCCGCAACGACCGCCGCCGCCAGCAGCAGCGCCGCCAGCCAGCCCCAGTCTCGCATCAGGTCGGACAGGCCGATCACCAGCCGCGTCAGCAGCGGCAGGGTCTGGTTCATACTGTCGAACTGATCCACGACCCGCGGCACAACGAAGGTCATCAGGGCGATCACCACCCCCAGCGCGACCAGCGCCAGCACCGCCGGATAGACCAGGGCGGTGATCACCTTGCCCCGCACCACCTGGTCGCGCTCCAGCCCGTCGGCCAGCCGCTCCAGGATCGGCGCCAGGGCGCCGGAGGTCTCGCCCGCCGACACCATGGCCCGGTACAGCGGCGGGAAGGCCTGACCCTGCAGGGCCATGGCGTCTGACAGCCGACGTCCTTCCATCACCCCGCCATGCACCCCTTCCAGCACGGTCCGCACCGTCGGCCGGTCGGCCTGCAGGGCGATGGCCCGGAGCGCCTCCTCGACCGGCGACACCGTGACGAGGGTGGCCAGCTGGCGGGTGGTCAGGGCCAGCGTGCGGGCATCCAGACGACCCGCCTTGCGCGGGGCGGCGCTGTCGGAGCCTCCCCGGGCCGACGCCGTCACAGCCCCGCGCGAGGGGGTGACCTCGAGCGCCATCAGCTTGCGCCGGTCCAGCAGGGCCCGAGCGCCGGCTTCATCGTCGGCGGTCAGGATCCCGCTGACCGTCCGGCCGCCGGCGTCCACCGCCACATAGTCGAACGCCGCCATCAGGCCGCGTCCTCGCGGCCGGGCGCAGTGGCAGGCGCGGCGGCCAGACCGGGTTCTTCATGGGCCTCGACGGTCTCCTGACGCGTCACCCGCACCGCCTCCTCGACCGAGGTGACGCCCTCCAGCACCAGCGTCCGCGCCCGCTGCGTCAACGTCTCGGCCCCCGCGAAGGCCACGGCGTTGATCGCCTCCTCCCCGGCCTCGGCGGCGATCAGGCGGCGCACCCGGTCGTCGACGCGGATCACCTCGTACAGGCCGACCCGCCCGACATAGCCGGTCTGGTTGCAGTGGCCGCAGCCGTGCGGCCGCCACACCGTCTGGCCCACCTTGACCCCGGCCAGCCGCGCGGTGGCCTTGTCGGCGACTTCCGAACGGCGGCACTCGCCGCACAGGCGGCGCACCAGCCGCTGGGCCACGATCAGCCGCAGGGTCGAGGCCAGCAGGAAGGGCTCCACCCCCATGTCGCGCAACCGCGTCACCGCGCCGGCCGCGTCATTGGTGTGCACCGTCGACAGAACCAGATGGCCGGTCAGGGCCGCCTGGACCGCGATCCGGGCCGTCTCGACGTCGCGGATCTCGCCCACCATGACCACGTCCGGGTCCTGACGCAGGATGGCCCGCAGTCCCGCGGCGAAGGTCATGCCGACCTTGGTGTTGACCTGGGTCTGGCCGACGCCGTCGATGGCGTATTCGACCGGGTCCTCGACGGTCAGGATGTTGCGCGTTGCATCGTTCAGCAGCGACAGGCCGGCGTAGAGCGACGTCGTCTTGCCCGACCCCGTCGGGCCGGTGACGAGGATGATGCCGTTGGGCTCGCGCAGCGCGGCGCGGAAGGCGTCCAGCGCGTCAGGCGCCATGCCCAGCCGGTCCAGCGTCAGTTCGGCCTGATCGCGATCGAGGATGCGCAGGACCACCCGCTCGCCCATCCGCGACGGCAGGGTCGAAACGCGTACGTCCAGCGACTTGCCGCCGAGGGCCAGCGGTATGCGGCCGTCCTGCGGGATGCGCTTTTCGGCGATATCCAGCCGGGCCATCACCTTGATGCGCGACACCAGAAGCGGCGTGATCCGGGGGTTCAGCGACAGGGACTCGCGCAACACCCCGTCGATACGCATCCGCACTGTCAGCGCCGTCTCGAACGGCTCCAGATGGATGTCCGAGGCCCCGGCCCGTACCGCCTCGGCGATGATGCCGTTGATCAGCCGGATCACCGGGGCGTCGTCCGCCGTGTCGAGCAGGTCGGCGGCGGCCGGAATGTCGTCGATCAGGCTTTCCAGCCCCGAGGGCATGTCCAGGTCGTCGCCATCCGTCGCGGTCAGGTGATCGCCGGCATAGACCTGCGACAGTCGCCGGTCGAAGGTCGCCTGGTCCAGCGGCTCGACCCGCAGGGGCCGCCCCAGAGCCCGGCGGGTTTCGATCAGGGCCGAGGGATCGGCTCCCTCGCGCAGACCCACCACAGCGATCTCACCCGCGTCCAGCAGGATCACCCCGTGCCGTTTGGCGAAGCCGTAGGGAAGCGTCGGATTGACCAGGGTGATCATCGGCGCCTCACTCGCGCGGGGCCGGATCGGCGACCGGGGCCAGCGGCGCGGCGATGACCTCGCCCACGGGCGCCGTGATGACAGGGTCGGGCGCGACGGGGGGCTGGGTCCGCATATAGTCGCGCAGCATCTCGTCGAGGCTGGGTTCAACCGCGGGATCGTTGTTGAGCTGTTGCTGCCGCATATAGCCCCAGCGGTCGGCGGCCAGCGCCTGGGCGTCGGCGGGGCTGCGGATGATGGTCGGGCGGATGAAGACCATCAGATTGGTGCGGCCGCGCTGGCGGCTGGTCGAGCGAAACAGGCCGCCGACCACGGGCAGACTGGCGAGGCCGGGCACGCCGTCGACCGACAAACGGTCGTTCTGGTCCAGCAGGCCGCCGGCCACAGCGATGTCGCCGTCGTCGACCACCAGGGTGGTTTCCAGCTCCCGCTTGTTGAGCACCAGATCGCTGGCCGAGTTGGTCAGGACGCCGTTGATGCTGGACACCTCCTGCCGCAGGAACAGGGTGATGGAGCCGCCGGCGTTGATCTGGGGCCGAACGATCAGCTTGACGCCGATGTCCTGACGCTGGGTCGTGCGGAAGGGGTTGGAATTGCCGTCCAGCAGGGTCTCGCCGGTGGTGATCGGGACCTCCTGGCCGACGAGGATGGTCGCCTCTTCATTGTCGAGCGTCATCAGCGACGGCGTCTGCAACAGGTTGGAGCCTTCGTCGTTCTTGGCCGCATTGATGATGAAGCCGAACAGGCCGTTGCCGAGGCTCCCGCCCCCGCCGCCGACGAAGCCGTTGGCGCCGAGCAGGGAGTTCAGGGCCAGGCTCTGCAGCTGCTCGCGCAGCGGATTGTCCTCGTCCAGCTGGCCGGCCCCGAGGCCGCCCGCGATCGGCGCCAGCGGCGTGGCGCGATCGGAATAGTTTGTCAGGCCGGTAGGAACCCCGTCCTCGCCGGCCAGCAGCCACTGGACGCCCAGCTCGCGCACGGCGGTGTCGGACAGTTCGACCACGATGGCCTCGATCAACACCTGCTGGCGGCGCTGGTCGAGCTGACGGATCACCTCGGCCAGCATCCGCTGCGTATCAGCCGAGGCCGAGATCACCAGCGCATTGGCCCCCGGGAAGCGGGCGATGGTCGCGCGCTGACCGGGAACGGGCGCCGAAGCGGGGGCGGGCGAAGCCGAAGCGGCGGCGTCCGCCGGGGCCCCGCCCCGCGCCGAGGCCGGAGCGGCGTTGGCGCTGGCCGCGGTCACCTGCTGTCCGACGATCTGCTGCAACACAGGCAGAAGCGCTTCGGCGTTGGCGTGCTGCAGGAACACGACCCGGACGTCGTCGGCGCTCTCGGCCCGGCGGTCGAGGTCCTCGATCAGCGGCCGGATCCGCGCCAGAGACGACGGATCGCCGCGCAGGACGATGGAATTGGAGCTTTCCACCGGCGTGACGCTGACCATGCCCTGCCCCGGCTGGCCGCCCGGGGGCGCCAGCACCGTCTGCAGCACGGTGGCGATCTCGCGCGCCGAGGAGTTCTGGAGCGTCACCACCTCGAACCCGGTCCGGTCCACGTCGATCCGCCCGATCAGGGCCCGGATGCGGGCCAGATTGTCCGAAAAGTCGGCGACGACCACGCTGTTGGCGCCGGGATTGGCCAGCACCTGGCCCTGGGCCCCGACCAGCGGCCGGATCGTTTCTGCGGCCGCGGCGGCGTCGAGGTGGCGCAGCTGGAAGACCTCTGTCGAGAAGCGTTCGTTGCCGACGGTGGCCGGGCCCTGGGCCGCGCCCTGGGCCGGACTGATCCGGTAGGCCCCCGAAGCCGTTGGCGTCACCACGAGGCCGTTCGCCCTCAGGGTCGAGAGAAAGACCTCGAACAGCTGGGCCCGGCTCAGCGGCCGGTCGCTGCTGACCGTCACCGTGCCCGCAACCCCGGGATCGACGATGAAGGTCCGGCCCGTCGAGCGCGCCACGTCCTGGATGAAGGCGCGGATGTCGGCGCCCTGCACGTTCAGCGTCTGGCCGGTCTGCGCCCACGCAGGCGCGGCCGCCAGCGGACCCTGGACGGCGAGAACGGCGGCCAGGACGGCTCCGATCATATTCGATCGCTTCATCGGCCGGTCCTTATGGTGGAAGTCTGCACCGCACCGTCCCGCTCAAAGCGGAGTTCGGCGCTCGAACTGTTCGCCAGCTGACCGCGCAGGGCGGCGATCCGCTCCACGCTGTCGAGCGGCTGGCCGTTCACCGCCAGGATCACATCGCCCGGCTGAAGTCCCGCCGCCCGAAGGACCGCGCCGTCGCCGCCGCCCGACACCGTGAACCCGTCCATTCTCAGACCCCGCATCCGCGGCCGCAGACCCGCCTGGGCCATCAGCCGGGCCGGATCGACCGCCGGACCGCTCGCCACAGCGGGCGCGACCGTCGCGGGCGCGGCGGCCGCCGGGGCCGGCGTGACCGTTTGAGGGCCCGGCGGCGGCGGTGGCGGCGGTGCCACCCCGACCGGCACATCGCTGAAGATCAGCCGACTCAGCGCCGTTCCGCGGGCCAGGGTCACATGATCCGGGGCCACGCTGCGCAGCACCAGCCCCGGCTCGACCTCTTCCCCGACTCCGACCGAAACCTGTCGACCGTCCGCCAGGCCGATGATCGCCGAACCGCCTCCGGCGCCGCCGGCCCGGACGCCGTAAAGCCGCATCTGCGAACTTCCGGCCGCGGTCGCCTCCGCCAGACTGCTCTGGCCGCCGGTGCGGAAGAAGGCGTCGAACCGCTGGAACACAGCCGGATCCGCAGGCTGTCCCGCCGCCCCGGGGCTCGCGGGACTCGCAAGGGAGGGCCGTGGCTCGGCGACGATCCACACCAGCTGGCCCAACTGGACGACCAGCAACAGGCCGAGCGCAAGCTCCACGGCCGTCCGGACCCGGTCCGGCCGTCTCGCGAGCGCTTCCCGCGCTTCAATACCGAAACTGCGTACGGCCCCGATCAATGGCGCGCCCCAAAAGACCACGACGGCCCGGCGGCCTTCCTAGACCGATCGTCCGTGTCCGGGCTTCACGAGGTCATGACAGCCTGGCGAACTTGCCGTGACGATTGCAACGCATGCGGACGAACCGCCGCAAATCTGTCTTGTGAACAGAGGTCGGGAGGCGGTTGGAACACCGCCTCCCGAAACCGCCTAGAAGCGTGCGCTCAGGCTGACCGAGGCGCTGGACCCCAGCTCGTAGTTGTTGATCAGGATCTTGTTGCCCAGTTCCTGGAACTCGTCGAAGTCCGTGCCCAGCAGGTTGCGGAGTTCGAGCGAGAAGCCCAGATCGCGGCCGCCGACCTCGAATTCCTTGCGGTAGACGAAGTCGAGGAAGATGCCGGGATCCTGGATGTAGTCCGGCTCACGGCTGCCCGCACCGCCGGCGCCGCGGGCGCTGACCCGTTCGCTGACGTAGTTGACGATGATCGTCGCCTGCGAGCGCGCGGTATCGTCTTCCCAGCCCAGTTGCAGGTTGGCGACATGTTCCGACTGGCCCTGGAGACGGCTGCCGTCCGCGATGAAGAAGGTCGCGTCCTCATCGGTGCCGCCGCCGCCCGGGGTCCGGACGAAGTCACCCGGCTCGACGCTCACCTCGGAGTCCGACCAGGTGTAGTTGGCCTGCACCAGCCACCGCTTGTTGGCGATGAAGGGCGTGCTGTCCAGGAACTCGAAATATTTCTTGGCCTCGATTTCCGCGCCGTAGATGACCGCCTGGGGCGAGTTCAGATACGACTGCTGGCGCGCATTGCCCGAGGTGACGATGGTCGCCTCGATCGGGCGGTCCAGATCCTTGTAGAAGACGCCGGCCGTCAGATACTGCTGACGGGCGAAGAACCACTCGTAGCGGGCATCCAGGTTCAGGATTTCCGTATCGACCAGGAACGGGTTGCCGGTGAACTCGCGATCCGTTTCCGGGTCCGTATAGGACTGGGGCGCCAGTTCACGGAACTGCGGCCGGCCGATGGTTTGGGAGGCCCCCAGACGCAGTTGCTGGTCTTCCGCGAAATTCCACGTCGCCGTGAACGACGGCAGGAAATACTGTTCCTCGATCTCGGTCGGGGCGAACGGCGCGGCGCCGCCGAACAGGTCGCGGGTCGTGACCGACTGATAGCCGTCCTCATAGCGGACGCCGAAGGTGGTCCGCACCAGGGGGATGAACTCGGCGTCGACCTGCAGATAAGCCGCCGCGACTTCAAGCTGGGCCGAATAGGCCGCCGCGCCGCTGCCCGCGCTGCCGGTCACCTCGGACAGGACAATGCCCGTGGGCCCGATGTTGGCGTCCGAGTAGAGGTAGTCGACGCGCGACCGGCGCTGTTCGTCCGTCAGGGTGCTGGCCGGAACGAAGCGGAGATCGCGGCGCTCGGCGTCTCGATTGTTGTCGAACCAGGCGACCCCGAGGCTGAACACGGCGTCGCGATAATCCGACAGCGGCAGGGTGTAGCTCAGGTCGGCCCCGCCCGAGACGATGTCGTCGTCCAGTTCGCTGAACGAGATCCGGTTGCCGCCGATCTGGTGGATGAAATTCCCGTTGGTGTCGACGCCGTACTCGAAGCGGGTCTCATAAGGGGCGTTGCGCTCCGTCAGCGCATAGGCGCCGCGCCAGGCGAACTCGAGCGCGCCGTCCATGAACTCGTGCTCGCCGGACAGCTGGCTGGAGAACAGCTGACGCTCGAACCACTCCGTGTAGTCCGTCCGCTGGATCTCGCCGCCAGCGTCGAAGTCGGGGCCGACGCTGATCCGCGCTTCCTTGGTGACGTTGCGCACGAAGAAATTGGTCCAGCGATAGTCGCTGTTGTCGGTGATCAGCGACAGCCCGCCGAGGAAGTTCAGCTGGATGTCGTTCTGGTTCGATTCATAGGCCTTGCTGGTGACGGGGACCAGGATGGGGCCCGAGAACTGCGCCTCTTCCTGGACGCCGTTGCGGGTCGACCAGCTGTTGCTGTAGCCGGCGACGGCGATCAGGCCGAAGGTTCCCAAGCTGCTGTCGGACTTGAAGCCGCCGGCGAAGTCGAAGCCGAAATTCACCGGGGTGGTCTCACGCTGCAGCAGGCGCAGAGGCGAGTTGACCAGCGAATGGCCGATGCGCTCCAGTTCCAGGTCGCCGAAATTCCCGCTGGTGACCGGCACGCCCTGGCTGAAGGCGATGGCCAGTTCACCCGGGACGTCGCGGGTGCCGTCGTCAAAGCCGGTGAAGTCGGTGCGCGATCCGAAATAGATCAGGCTCTCCTGACCGGTGGTCTCGGTATTGCCGCCGATGGAGGTCGACATCGAGAAGAAGGGATCATTGGGCGCATCGACGGTGCGCAGGTCGATGACCCCGCCGCCGAACTCGCCCGGAAAATCGACCGAATAGGACTTCTGGACGGTGACGCTGTCCAGGATGCTGGACGGGAACAGGTCCAGCGGCACGACCCGCTGGAGCGGCTCGGGGCTGGGCAGGGGAGAGCCGTTCAGAAGGGCCGAGGAATACCGTTCCCCCAGGCCGCGGACATAGACGAACCGCCCCTCGACAACGGTCAGGCCGGTGACGCGGGCCAGGGCGCCGGCGGCGCTGCTGTCGCCGGTGCGTTCGAGGTCTTCGGACGTCAGGAAGGCCGCGACCTCCGCGCTTTCACGGTTCGGCTCCGGGATAAAGCGACCCAGGACGATGACTTCGTCCAGTTCGCTGCCGGAATCGGCTTCATCCTGGCCAGCCGGGTCCTGGGGAGCGGAGGCCTGCGATGCGGCCGTCGGGGTTTGAGCGTGGGCGATGCAGGGCGCGATCAGCGCGCTGGTGGCCAGGAGGACCCCGCTCAGGGTCAGGGTAACGGTCTTCATGATCTGCGCCTCGAAGAATTTCAACGGACTGGGCGAAAGCCGGAGGCGGCCCGGGCGGGCCGCCTCCGCATCCGTCGTCAGCAGGTCGCGCCGGCCGTGAGGCCGCAGGTCCAGCCCTGCCACCAGGTGTCGGCGGCGTTCTGGACGGCGCCGATGTAGGAGGTGTTCTGGAAGAACGAGTAGGTCGTTGCGGCGGCGACCGGGGTCACGGCGTTTTCGTTGGCGCCGTTGATGAAGGTCAGCAGCTGATTGCTGAGGCTCGTGCCGGCCGGGGCCGTCAGCGTCGAGGTGCCCGCAGCCGTATTGTTCGAGCCCGCCGTGAAGGCCGCCGCAGAGCGGACGGCGCTGGAGGGCCGGTACGACACGGCGCAGGACATGAAGACCGAGTTGAAGGTCACGCCACTGGTTTCGGTGTCCGCATCATTGATGGCCATGCAGCCCGCAACCGAACCGGCGGCGTTGGTGAAGACCGAGTTGATGATCGTGGCATCCGTGCCCGAGTCGAAGTGGGCGACAGTGTGAGCATCGGTTGTCGCGTTGCGGCCGACCAGGGTCCAGTTGGCCATCTTCGGCTGCGAAACATAGCGGGTCGCCAGCGGAACCGAAGCCGGGGCCGAGGAGAACTCGAAGCCGGCGCTGCGGCTGGTCGAACCCGCCGGACGCTGGGTCACGATGCCGAACTGGGCGCCGCCGCGCCAGCCGGTGTCGGTGTCCATGCCGTCGTCGTCAGCGCCGGTGATGACGATGCGGCGCAGGTTGACGTTGCCGCCGAAGATTTCGATGCCGTCATCAGAGCTGTTGTGGACCTGAATGAACTCGACCGTGGTGCCGGAACCGACGCCGGCCATGGTCAGACCCTGGAGTTCGTTGCCGGTCGAGATTTCAAAGCCGGAGAACTTGATCTGGACGTAGCGCAGGCGACCCGAGTTGTCCGCCGGGGTGTTGCCGCCGTAGAAGGCGCTGGTGCCTTCGACGGTGCCGGTGCAGGTCACCGGAGCGGTCAGCTGGCAGTTCGCTTGCGGGGCGCGGCCCGCGAGGACGATGCCGCCCCACTGGCCCTGCGAGCTCTCGGTGGTCGTGCCGTCGACGTTCTGACGGCTGGTGAAGACGATCGGCTGGGTGGCGTTGCCTTCAGCGAAAAGCTGCGAGCCGCGGTTGACCAGAAGATAGTCCGACCCGCCCGAGGCGAAGAGACGGACACCGGCTTCGATGGTCAGGATGCCCTGGGTGCTGCCGGCGATCGGAGCGGCGGGATCGACGCCCATGTCGGTGCCGACCGAGGTGCGGCCGCTGATGGCGTAGATGGTTCCGGCGCGCAGCGGCACCGTCAGGGCGCCGTTGATCTGTTGCGGCAGCTGGCAGGCGCGGAGCGTTCCGCCGGCGACCAGACCGACGTTGGCGAAACCGGACGGGCAATCCGCGGCCGGCGTTCCCGGGGGCGGGGTGGTCGGCGGCGGCGTACCGCCACCGCCCGTGCCGCCGCCGAAATCGCCCTCGCCGGGCGACGCGACTTCAGCCGAGCCGCAGGCGGCGAGTGTCAGGGCGCTGGCGGAGAGCGCGAGCAGGGTGGTCAGTCGAAAGCCGGTCATCGTTTTCACCGTGTCTGTCCAAATGGAATTCACGGCAGATGGCGCCTGGGTGTTCAGCCCCGGTCGCGACGATGCTTACGCCCCACCTGCCCGGCGGTCTCGATAGAAGTCCGATGTGACAGGGCCGACGCCGAACCGTGACGGTTCCGACGCTGTTGTATGAAGTTGTTTTCGCCGTTCGATGAAACACTGTCCTGATACGGCGCGATTGTTGCGCAGCGACATGTCGCCCTCGCGTTTGAGCCGCGATGTTGTGCCCGTCGGCGGATCGGCGTGCACAAATCCGGTCAGGGGCTGATGGCGTGTCGGGCGTCGCATGGGAATTGGCGACCGTGGTCAGAAGGGTGTTGACGTCCGCGCCGTCTCGGCTTTTCTGGTCTTTCGGGTTGGAGCGGCCAAAACGAATGGAAGTCGCAGCGTTCCCTGTCGATGGACCCACGACGGTTCCCCTGCCTGACAGCAGCGGGGCCTTCCGCCCCCTGTATGAGGTCCTGGCCCGGCATTCGGGGCCCGAGATCGTTCTTTCCATCGCCGCCATAGAGCGCCGGCTCGGATCGCGGCTGCCGCCCGCCGCCCGGACGCCCGGCTGGTGGCTGTCGGACATCGCGGGCGCGGCCGCCCCAAACTCCGCCTGGCGGGCGGCGGGCTTTCTCGCCGAGCTCCAGGCGAAGGAAAAGGCCGTCCGGTTCCGGCGCACGGTCCGGGCCTACCTCTAGACCCGCGAGGGACGGCTAGAAGGCCGGCGCGCGGGCTGGGTGGCCGGCCTGTCGCTCAAAGTCGCCCTGGGCGCCGACCGTCGAGCGGCGATGAACCAGGGCTTCGGCGATATGGCGGCGCAGGACGCCGTCGCAGCCATCCAGATCGGCGATGGTCCGCGCCAGCCTCAGGGTGCGGGTCCAGCCCCGTGCGGTGAGGCCTCCGGCCTCGCCCGCCCGCAGCAGCAGCGCGCGCCCGGCCTCGTCGGGTCGCGCGAACCGGTCCAGCGTCTCGCCCGAGGCGCGGGCGTTGACGGCCTGGTCGCGGGCCGTGTCCGGGTCGATGCCGGCGGCGCGCAGCCGGTCTTCCTGCATGGCCCGGGCGGCGAACACCCGGGCCGAGGCCTCGGCCGTGCCCTCGGCGGGCGGCGGCAGGGCCATGTCGGCGGCGGTGACCGGCGGCGTCTCCACCGTCAGGTCGATGCGGTCGAACATCGGGCCGGAGATGCGGTTCTGGTAGTCGCGCTGGCAGCGCGGGGCCTTGCCGCACGCCCCCTTGCCGCCCCCGCCGAGGCCGCAGCGGCATGGCCGTGTTGCCTTCTTGCTACCGGGCATTTCCCGGAGCCTCGCCGCGCAGCGCAAGGAGGTTGTTCTCGAGATGGACGCGAGTCTTGGCCGGCACCTCATGGTGCGCCGGCAGGTGCTCGGTCATCGGCAGATCGACGCCGCTGCCGCTGTCGGCGTCGATCCGAAGACGTGGATGTGGTGGGAGCAGGACATGCGCCAGCCATACGTCCACCAGTATCCCGCGATCATTCGCTACCTCGGCTACGAGCCGTGGGCCGAACCTCTCACGCTGGGCAGCAGCTTGTTGGCCCAACGAAGACGACAGGGTTTGTCGATCAAGCGGGCCGCTGAAATCGTCGGGGTGGATGAAGGTACCTTCGGTCGTTGGGAGAGCGGCGAATGGAAGCCCCAGCTGCGGTCGTTGCCGATCATTGACAGGCTTCTCGACGCTGCCGACTAGGCGATCCATCGGTCATGGCCCCTCAACTTGACCCTATGCTGCCTTCTTGGGCGCAACAGCGCGCTTGAACGCTGCCATATGGACCGGGACGAACCTCAGAACGATCTTGGAAAACTTGCACGTCCCTTGGAGGTGATCACACAAGAGCTTGAGGCCGTGCTGGGCAACGAGGGGAAGGTTGACCTTGGTTGGCAGAGGCTTCGCCGCGTCGCAAAGCAACCAGAGACAGATCTGATAATTTGCGCCGTTCACTTCTTTCGGCTCGGTGCCGATGTGGCGCAAATAGTCGGCCTTCGTCGGACTCGTTGACACCGCGATGTGATTTCGAATTTCGGTGATGAAGGTCGGGTCCTTGAGGAAGGACTCGCAGTAAAAGGTCGTCTGAGCGAACAGGTAGGTGATTGCGGACGCGCCCTTGAACGGCTTGCAGTTGATGATCCGCATGACATCGTCGTCCGTCAGATCGAGGATATCGCAGAACTCCTTGTTCCTGGCCCCGGTCCCGATCCGCAGCTGGGCCATGTCAAACTTGATGCTTTTGGGCCGCCTGACGCAGGCCTCATTGTTGAACATGGCCTCGCGGTTTTTCATGGTCGCCATGTCGGCGATCGAGATGCCCTTGTAGATCGCTTCGTAGGGTTCTTCGACGACGTGGTCGCGCACGAACTCGATGATGGAGTCGTAGAACTTCTGCTCGACGCGCTTCCAGTCTCCGTCCGACAACAGGAAGTAGCCATCTCCAAGCTTCTGCTCGAAGACGAAGCAATCGTACAAGCACCACCATTTGGACGACTCGACGCGGTCCTCTGCAAGGGAATAGGCGTAAACTCTTTTGTCCTTGAGCCGCTTGATGGTCACCTTGTCCAGGTCGACCTGCTCGCCCAATTTCTCGATGTCGAGATAGGCGTAAACCTCGTTATCGCGCTTGTCGTTGTCGGTGTAGGTGAAGCTGTATTCGTCGCCCGGGATAAACTCCGGAATCCATAGCTGGATCTCGTCGAACTGCCGCGCTTTGAGCGCCTCAATGAGCAGGTTATCGAGATCACCGACTTCTGCCTCAGTCGCAGGCTTGTAGTTCCGGTAATTGGGAAACAGATCGACAAAATCATCGCTATCGTATGCGCCGGAGAAAGCGCGGCAGCGCTCGATCAACCCGTCCCATGTGAGCTTATCGTCGCCCAAGATTTTGATTGTCAGATGGTCTCGCCCCTGGAGCGTGACTTTGGGGTCGCCCTTCATGTGAGCGGAGATGGATTTCAGGTCCTCGGCCTCACTAAGCCCAAAGACGAACGTGTCTGTCGGCCGGCTAACTTGGCGATCAATATGGGTGGGCGTAATCGAGTTGTTCTGGGTCCGAGCCTGGCGCAGTTCCTCGTTGCCGCACATGTTCATGGCGGCCTTCACACCGAAGTCCAACTCTAGTTCGCGCCGCTTCAATGTGGCGGAAGCACTTCGCCCGAACGCCGCGATGAAGAGACGGCCTTCGACGTTGATACCCAGGATGCCGTTGGCGCTTCGGCTTTCCGCCGAAAAGCTAATCTGATCATCAGCGGGCAACTTTGCATTGGCGAACTCCAGCCAAGGCGGGTTGTTTTTACGCGCGACAGACTCGAAGTATATGAAGCGGCAATCGACCTCCCCCACCTTGAAGCTGTTGTCGCTGTATTTCGGCCGGCCGCGAACGCCCGACTCCCAATCGACCACGTCGTCAAAGGGTTTTCCGCCCTTGGCGAGGAAAACAGATATCTGCCCAAGCTCTTTTTCTTCGGTCTTCGTACTCAAGCTGTTCTCCCAGCGTTGACCCTCATAGGTACAGTAAAGCTTGGGAGGATACAAAACAGCGATATGAATCGCTTTCGCATCTTGCTGGCGGCAGTCGCCGCCACCCAAGCGACAGGAACGTCCTCCGAAAGCAGACATTCCGCCCGTCCGCGCCGAGTCAGAGGAGAACCAAGATCAATCGATGGCAAGGAGCTCGTCGATCCGATCTTCGTAGAGTGACGCCAACAGAACGACATCGCCCTCATCCCGCCTCGCTTGGTGGAACGAGCGTTGCGTAGAGCGAAGGGCCGTGCGGTCGCGCGACAGCGCCATCGCGCGGGCATAGGCGACGGCCAAGGTGCGGTCGAGCACCGCGAGGTCAGGCGAGCGGCAGATCGCGCGTTCCGATACAGTGCGCGCCGCCCCGCAATCGTAACTGGGGCCCGTGGCGTTGAGCGGCGGGACATACACCTTATCGGCGTAGCCGTGCTCACCAAGGAACCACTGCAGCGCCTCCGGGAAGGTTGAGAACCTCATCTCCGCGCCAAGCGGGCAACTGCCCGAGGTCCGAACTCGGCAGGCGGTCGGTAGCTGCCAGTCCGATACTTGGTCGAAAGCGTTCAGCATTTCCGTCCAAGCGGCGTCGAGCCGCCCCGCCCGGGCAGCGGACGCGACATAGGCGGCGCAGGCGCCGTTGGACTTCTCCAAACAGGCGGTTCTGCTTTCCGCGGCAGCCTGCTCGTAGATCGACCGGTAGGCCGCCGCCTTGGAAACGTCTTGGACACGGCCGTCGACGATCTTCTGGATGACCGGAGGGGCCCAGCTCTCCGCGTAGGAGGCGAAGGCATACAGGAAGGCCTGGTCGACGAAGCGGAACTCCTTCATGCCGTCGCCGTCGAGATCCTGCGGCATGGCGGGCGTGTCGCCGTCCCAGCTGCCGAGGTCGTAGGATCGCCACTGCCCGCCGCGGCTTTCGAGCACGGTGATGACGCTGCAGCAGTGCGCACCGCCGGTGAACAGGCTCACCAGCACCTGCGGGGCGGAGGCCTTGGCGTCCAAGAGGGTGACGGCGAATGCAGCGTTGGCTGCGTAGCCCGTCCCGACCCCGATAACTTCGGTGTTGGTGCCGGTCGCGTTGGTCAGGCGGATGCGCGGCGCATAAAGCCCGCTGGAGTCCAGGCTGGACGAGACCTCGATTCGGTAGCCACCGATCCGGTGTTCCGTCGAGCCCTGACTGCTCTCCCATTCGACCCACGCATCCATCGGATCCGTATCGGGCGCCGCAGTCACCGCCAAGGTCACGGGCGCCGCAAGAGGTCGCGCCGCGCTCCGCGGGTTCGGGCCATCGGCGGCCTTCAGCAGGCCGAATACGCCCAAGGCCGCGAGCGCCAGGCCGGCGACCCATAGGCCCTTTCGGCGAGGGGCCTCGGGACTGGAAAACGGGTCGGGCCGTTCGGGCGTCATTGATGCGCTAGCGGGCCGGCCAGGCGACCGGCACGTCGATTTGCTGCCCTACGAAGCCGGAGAATGCGCCGTCGATGCGCATCCGGTAGAGCGCCGAAGCGCGAACGGCGGCCTGACCGTAACGGCTGCCCAAGGGCACCTCGGAGAGCGAGACGCATTCGGTCAGAGTTCCGTCGTCATGGACGCGGCAGCGCACCGTGGCGAGGCCGGCGCGTCCGCCCGCCGGCGAGGGACGCAGGCGTTCGAGATCGGCAGCCGTAGGCTGGTCGAGCCATTCGGGAGCGGCGGGCCTCGTGGCCGCGACAGGCCCCAGGGGTTGGGGAGCGGCGCCGGTGGCGGGCGCAAGCGTCGGCGTACTGTCCGGCTGGGGTCGCGGCGCTGCCGACGCGGCGCCCAGAGAGGGTTCGGCGGTAGTGATGCCAAGGGCGTCGAGTGTCTCTAGGTCGAGGTAGCCCGTGACCCGCAGGCCGCTGGCGGTCTGAAAGGCGCGCAGGCTGGACCTAGTGCGGTCGCCCAGCAGGCCGTCGATACCGCCCGGGTCATAGCCACGAACCGTCAAGGCGGCTTGCACACGGCGTACGATCTGCCGGATTTCCGATTGGGTGAAGGCCCGGCCGGAGAGGTTGGCGCTGGGGACCGACGCTCCCGATGAGACGAAGGGTCGCGTCGTGTCGGGAGCGGGCGTCCGGGGGGGCGGCGGAGCGTACAGTGGCGCGATCGTCGAAGGCGGCGTCGATCGAGGCGCGGACGGAGCCGGGGTCGTTCTGCGGGGCGCAGGCGGAGTGTAGCGCGGAGCCGGCGGGGCCGGCGCGCGATACCCGCCGCTTCCCGAATAGTGGGAGCGGTGCGAGCTGTGGCTGCGGTGGCTGGAGTGGCTCCGGTGCTGGGCGAGCTCGAAAAGCCGCTTGGCCTGGGCGGGATCGCGCCAGAAGGTCGGGCTCCGTTCCGCGTGGTTCGGGTCCTTGTCCGCAGACGGGGCGGTGTCGGGCGCGGCGAGGGCGAGGTCTGGCGCGGCGAACGGGCTGGCTGCGCCGAGCAGTAGGGCGAGGTGGTCACGCCAGTTCATGCGGCAGTCTCCAAGAGCTTGAGAGGACGGACGGCGCGGCTGCGCCAGGCGGGGCCGGCGGAGGCGAAAAAGCCGCTGCACGACGCAACGAGCTCGCAGCCCGCGCACTCGGGCGCGAAAGTGTTCTTCCAGTCAGAGATTGACTGCCGAGCGTACGGCCACAGAGACTCGGGCAGGACGCAGAGCGGCAGGTTGTAGATCGAAACCGGGAGCCCCCGGTGGGCGAGGAAGAAGACGGCGTCGGCCAACGGCCTGAGGTAGTCGGCAGGGTCGATCCAGAGCCGCTCGCGATTGGTCTTGGCATAGCCCATGGGCTCCAAGCCCATCAACGCCACATGCTCCACGAAAGGCAGGCGCCGGTAGATGTAGGAGGCTAGCTGCGGCAGGCGATCCACGGTCAGGCCGTGCAGCACCACCCGGATCTCGATCCGGGCCCCGAGGCGGCCGAGCTCGTAGAGACCCTGGATCGTCTCCTCGAACGCGCCGTGGGCGTCGACAACCTCGTCGTGCAGTTCGGCATGGTCAGCGTAGAGGGGCACGCCCCAGGTCAGGGACGGATGGCCACGGTCGCCAAGCGAGGCCGCGACCGCCCGATCGCAGAAGGTCCGGCCGTTGCTGAGGATGTGCAGATGAGTGTCCGGAAGGCGACGGGCGCAGGCGTCGATCAGCCGGCCGAGGTCGTCGCCGAGCAGGGTGGGTTCGCCGCCGCTGATCCCCAGCTGGGCTTCGTCGTGGTCGATCAGATCGATCAGCCGCAGCAGTTCGGCCACGCGCCAGCCGTCGTCGTCGGTTCGCGGCGGCTGCGAGCACATCAGGCAACGGCTGTTGCAGCGCTCCGTGGCGAACAGGGTATTGGCGGCGGATCCGCGCCGATACATGACGGAGACCATGGTCGAGCCGGGCCGCACCCGCACGACGTCGCCCGGCTGGATCACGGCCGGATCGCGGAGCCGGGAGATCGTCAGGCCCGTCCCCTCGCCTTCATCTGCGAACACGCTGCCGGCGTAGCCGGGCGCCGCGGCTTCCCAGAGAAGCACGTCCCCGGATGGGTACGCCCCTCGCACCGCCTCCTCGAGCGTCAGCACCTTGTAAAGGCCGGTGACCGCGGCGCCGTCGACCCGGGCGTGGGTGTGCAGCGCCAGGCTCATCGGTCCACCCAACCGGGCTGGAGAACCTCGTGGCGGGGCTTGCGTAGCGCCCAGGAGGTGAAGGTCGCCAAGGTCGCGGCGTCGGCGTCCGCGAGGCGGTTGAACAGGAGCCGGAACAGGGCCGTGTGCTTCGAGCAGTGTTCGCTGTCAGTCCTGTCGCCGATGGGGTCGCCCTGGACGGAGGCATGGTAGACCGGGTCCGCCCCGCAGAAGGGCACGAAGGCGCAGGTCGAACAGCCGGGCAGCGTCTCGGCGACAGCGCCGGTCGCCAGCCACTGCATCGCCGGTGAGCCCATGAGCTCGTTGAAGGACTGACTGACATAACCGAGGGCGAACCGGGTATCGCCGGTCCGCGCCGCCATCCGCGCCTCGTCGGCAGGATACACCTGGCCGTCGTAGTCATAGACCAGCACGCCGAGCCCGGCGCCGGCGGGCGACCGGAGATCGACATAGCCGGAATGGAACGGCGTCAGGATGTGGCGCAGCAGGATCGAAGCATAGGTCTCCTCGAAGGCCTCGCCCCGGGCGTTGAGCTCCAAGACGTAATCCAGCGCCGCCTCGTAGAAGGTAATGAACTCCGCCATGTCGTAACCGATGGCGCGGCGGGTCTTGAGCGCGAAACCATAGGGGCTAATCGGACGCAGAAAGATCGAGGGAAAACCGAGTTCCCGGTAGTGATCGATCAGGCGTACCGGGTCGTTGAGGGCGGCCCGGGTCAGGGTCGGAAGCGCGCTCACGCCCTCTTCGCCGAGCACGGCCCGGGCGCGCTCGAGCGCCGCCATCGTCCGTGCCCAGCTGTCCCGCGTCGGGTTCGGCCGATTGCGGTCGTGCACATCCGCCGGGCCGTCGATCGAAGTGGACAGGCGGATCTGATGCTCGCGGCAGAACTCCAGGTCCTCGTCGGTCAGGTGGTGAAGGGTCGAGACCATGGAGAAGGTCAGTCGACGCTCTTCGGTCTCGTTGCGTTTGAGGGCCAGCTCGACGATCTCGCGAACGCGGTCGAACCGGAGCGCTGGCTCTCCACCCTGGAACTCCAAAGTGACATCCTGCGACGGCGACTCGAAGACCCGATCGACCGCATGGGCGGCGTCCTCAGACGACATATCGAAACCGATCGCGTCCACCGCCGCCCGGGACACCTGGCAATACTGGCAGCTGTGGTCACAGCGTAGTGTGACCACGAAAATGTGGAGGGAGGGCCCCTCGAGAAGGAAGGATTTGCGGGTGGCATGGGCGGCCCGCTCGAGGTCGCTCCAGGCGTCAGGGCCGCGGTCATCCAGAAGACTGCGCGCTTCGAGGTCCCGGTAACGCTGCTCAGAGCGATCCAGGGTGCCCGCCATGAGGCGGGCATGGGTCGGCGCGTCGAGGACGGCGTAGTCGCCGAAGTCGTTGCTGACCAGCACGCGGTGGCCGTCGTTGTCGAGCGATGTCGAGCGTCGCAACCGGGCCTCCCCTCCCGTTACAGTCGAGACTCAACGCCCTTTGGTCATCGGCAGCAAGGGAAATCCTTGGGGACAGGAGTGGGCGAGAGCTGGTGATGTGCCGCAAGCGGAGGCGACGGGTGGTTTCAGTTGGTTGAGACGTGGCAGCCAGCGTCCGGCTCTCGTTCTGTTCCCTTGTCATCGAGTTCATCCAACTCTGCCGAGCGCTGGAAATTTTTCATGGGGCTCTGATCGACCAGATCGCCGCTACCACGCGGCTCGACCCGGACTTCTAGCGCCGTCTCCGAAAGCCAAGAACCTCTGCAGAGACCAACAGCGACCGAATGGCCGGCGACCCGCTGGGGCACATTCACTTCCCCCAACCGCCAGCTCCGCCGAGCCGTACTGACAGCCAGATGACGAACTGCTCCCACTTCCCGACTTTCCGGTCGGCCATCGCCTCTTTCAGAATGTCGTCGGCCTCTTTTCGGGAGTACGGCATCACGCGGGTGATGCCAACATGGTCGTGCCACTCGCCCGTTCCCTTCGTCCAGTAAAGGAAGTCGTGGATGATCGCCGCCTTCGCCCAAGGGCCGTCCGGCGGATAGAAGGACCAGACGATCCGGGGCACGGACGCGAGATCGGTCACGAAGCCGGGCGGAACGATGATGAGCTCCTCGGGATCGTCGCCGGCTTGGTACTCAAGCGCGCGCTGGACACCCCAGAGGGACCGCCCGTTGCGGATCGAAGGACCGTCCTTGTTGTCGAGCAGGACCAGAACGAGCTTTCCAGCAAACCGTCCAAAGCGGTCGGTCTTAGGTCTGCCTGGCAGGGTCTTCTTCATCGAAGAGCTCTCCTTTGGTCCACTTTGCAGTCGGTCCCTCAGACTGGACAATGTAGCAGCGCGTGAGACGGCCCGCGGCTCTAAGGCAAAGCAAAGACCCGGGGATTTCCTTCGGCGATGACCGCTCCAGCGGTGCGGCGGCATGGGGCGGCGACGAGGCTTCTGAAGGACGCCCCAGCCACATCCCAAAGCACCCGATCCTCGATCAGCTCTTCGGGCGCGTCCGGAAAGAAGTCCATTCCGGCGAGCCGCTCCACGGCTCCGAGTGTGGAGATGTGGGCGCGCAGGTAATCAACGGCGACCTGGCCATCCACGTCGGTCTGGTCGTGCGGCAGAAGGATGGTGAGCGTATGCATCCGCCCGTCGCTTCCCTCGCGCGCCAAGATTTTGAAGTAGGCTGAGGGCACGGCGACGTTGGTCCGGCCGGAGCGCGATCGCATCCGGACGCTCTCATGGTCCGTATCCCGAAGCCCGTCGCCATTCCGGTCGAAGACCGCTCCGTTGAGAATGTAGACAGGCGTCCCGTCCTTCCCCCAGTGCCGCTCGAACGTCTCGAGGATTTGCCAGACGCCACGGTTGAACTGGCAAAACTGGGGCGACATGTTCGACATGATGAAGGTGTTGATGACCGGAACGTCACCGAACGTCATGTCCGCGTTCGGCACCATGTGCCCTTGATCGAAGATCGCCTCGTCATAGTCGGATGGACGTGACGCCACCGCGCCTGGAATCCGCGGATCTTGGCGGAAGCAGTCGATGCGGCCGCCCTTGAGGTCCTTTAGGCCCAAGACATTGGCCGCCCAGAGGGGACCCTGCAGATCGTCATCATACTCGATCACATAGTCCCTCTGGACCAGGCGACGCTGGCTCGGGGTGTCGACCGGAGCGGGCGCGCCCCACGGGAACACCATCTCGGTCGCTAGATCTCGGTCGCGCTCGTTGAGCCACAACTCACGGTCAGCCGCTTGGCGCTGGGCCGCCGTACAGTCAGCGGCATAGCTCGCGCTCGGAAATGCAATGATCAGCGCGAGCGCGCCGAAGATCCACGCAAATCTCTTGGTCGCCATGGTCTTCCCTCGGAGCTTCAGCTGCTTGTTTCGCGCTAGTGTGATCGCCGGTAGGCCGCGACTTGTGCGTCGGAAATATCGCTGGCGTAGCAGAGCGGCGAAGCGCCTCCCGGCCGGCTGTATGCGCTTCGACCGCCACAACGGCTGCCGTTTCGTGCCGTGCTGTAGGGACACGGGCACGAGCCCGAATAGCTGGCGATGGATTGTCGGATCATCGTCTGCCGAATCTGGGCGTCAGACTGCCGCTGCTGCTGACCCGAAGTGGGCGAAGCCGTCCCGACGGCCAACAATAGAGCCAACCCAAGGCTGGCGAACGTCTGTCTCCGGTTCATGATCGGTCCTCCCTGGGCCGACCATCTCACGAAAGAACAATGTTATGCAACCGTGAGTCCCTCGTTTAGTAAGGACTCGCTCGCTCCACGTCTCGCCTGCCCGATGTACCCGCTGCTAGGCGCGAGGGACTGCCCGCCGCACCTCTGTGAGCGTCAAATCTCTATCTCGTCGGGCAGCTCTGAGGCGATCGAGGTGAACAGCGCAACCGGGTCGATGCCAATGCCGCGGGCGAGCACATAGAACTCGATCAGGTCCACTCGACGCACCCCATTTTCGACCAGCGAGATAAAGGGCTGATCCCGCCCCACGCGGCGGGCGAGTTCCACCTGACTCACGCCAGCCTCCTTCCGCGCGGCAACCAGCGCCCGCAGGAAGATCGCGTACGCATCCGAAAATACTGACTTGGGCATAGGGCTGGCACCGGAAACCAGCCCTTCCGCTATATGCGAACCTCTGATATGTGATCTTCGAATATTCTGATTTCGACGGATCGCAGGGAGGGCGCGATGAAAGTTCTGAGTGGGGTGCTGGCAGCTTCGATGTTGCTCGCTGGTTGTGCGTCGAGCGGCATGCCGAACATGTCGATCCCCGGCATGGGCAGCCGGCAGGCCCGAGCGCCAACCGAGAGCTTCGCCTATCTGCCGGCGTCCAATCGGGACCTGAGCGTCACCGTCGCCAGCGTGGTCGGGTTCGCGGATCCGGACTTCATCCCGAGCGATCCCAACTGGCTGCAGATCCGGCTCACCATCACCAACACCGGCAACCGCACGATCAGCCTGACCGAGGTCAAGGAGCAGTTGGCGGACGGCACCGTGATCGGGTCTGCGCGGTCGGCGGGCGAACTCTTGAAGCCGCCGAGCATGGTCTCGACCACGGCGGGCATCGTGGGTGTCGGAACTGCCGGCATGGTCGTCGGATCGCTGCTGTTCCCGCCCGCGGCGCTTGTGAGCGGCGCCGCCATCGTCTTCGCCCCCATGTTCATGGCGGACCGCACGGCAAGGACCGCCGAACGGCTGAACCGGGAGGGCATCCAAGCTGGCCCGGTCGCGCCGGGGACCAGCACCTCCGGCCTTCTGTTCGTGCCGGCCGTCACCGGCCAGACCGCCCTGCTCGTCTTCTACGAAGTCGGCGGCTCGCAAGAGTCGCTCGTCGTGCAGCGCGTCCGGAATGGAGAGCCTTAGATGAAACGAATGTCTCTGACGCTCGCGGCAATTAGCGCACTCACAATCGCTTCCTGTTCGGATCAAGGCGGCGCGCCACCTACCCCACCGCCAGCTGAAGCGACGAGTCCATATGGGGGCGGCAGCCTGAACGGCCGGGTCGTCAGCGTTGCCTATGTCGAAATGAGCAGCAGAGCCGTCGTCTTCCGAGAAGCCCCAGATGGCGCGCTTACGGCCTGCTTTTGGAACACAACACCCAGCCAGGCTAACCCGTTGGGCTGTGTTCCGCTGGAGTAGACGAAGGGGAAAGCGCCCTCGCACTGAAGGGCGGACTCGGCGTGCCGTCAATCATCAACTTCACATAGAGGTCGCGATTGGCGAGGCTGATCAGGTCGAGGACGCTGAACGTCGGCTGAAACTCCCTCGCCATCACCTCGGCATCCTCCGCGCCGACGCGGAATGAAATTACGGTCCCCACATTGCCGAGGACGGCGTGCCGGATGTCCGGCTCAAGCTGGTGGAGGTGCTGATGCGCGAGCGTGAGGCCCACGCCGTATTTGCGCATCTCCGTGAGCATGTTCACGAACGCGAGCGTCGTGAAGCTCTGGAACTCGTCGATGTAGAGAAAGAAGGGACGCCGGCTCTCAGCCGGCGCTTCGGCCCGACTCAAAGCGGCAAGTCCAATGGTCGAGGCGATGAAGCCGCCCAGGAGCGCCGCCCCGTCCTCGCCCAGCCGCCCCTTGCCCAGATTCACGACCAGCGTGCCGCCCTCGTCCATAATCCCGCGGAACCGGATACAGCGCTGGGGGGCGACCAGAACGCGGTAGAGGCGCGGATCCGTCAGGAGCGCCCCCAACTTGTTCTGGATCGGCGCACAGGCCTCGGCGCGGAGCCGATCCGGATACTGGGCGAACTCGTGTGTCCAGAAGCGACGGACGACCGTGTTGCGGACGCCGCCGGCAATCTGCTTGCGATAGGTCTCGTCGGAATAGAGCCGGAGGATATCGGGGAGCCTCGACCCGTCCCGCTCCAGAAGCGCATAGAGGCTGTTGCGCAGCACATGCTCCATGCGCACGCCCCAAGCGTCCGGCCACAGCTTTTTCAGCGCGTCGAGAAACCCCGACGCCGCGAGCGGAATCTTGTCGTCCCGGACCCGGCGAAGCGGATTGTAGCCGAGCGCCTGGTTTGGATCGGCGGCGTCCAGATAGTTGAGCTGATCCCCCAGGAGTGGCTGCGCGGCCTCAAGAAGGCGCTCCGCCAGGTCCCCGTGCGGATCGATAAGGGCGAATCCGCGTCCGGCCGCCAAGTCTTGCCGCGCGAGCACCTCAAGGAGCGTCGATTTGCCGACGCCCGTCTTGCCGATCACGTAGACATGCGAGAGCCGGTCGGCCTGCCGTATGCCGAACCGCCGGCCTCGGCGATGGAAGTTGGTTCGACCGAAGTATGAGACTGCGCCCTTTGGGTCGCCTGGCATCCCGACAGTGTGCGCCTCAACGTCAATCTTGCGCGGGGGCACTCTATGCGGGCGGTCTATTCGTCCTGCGGAAGGCCGCGCATGGACTGAGCGATCACTCGCGCGATGGCGCTTCGCCGGTCCTTCGCCTCGTCCACACCAACGATGGTGCGGGATACCTTCACCCGATAACCGCGCGTCGTGACCGGCGCGAGGGGCATCGCCCCTCAGCTCTTGGTGACATTCTTCGTGCTGTCGGAACGTTTGGATGTCGAACGCGAACCCACTCAGGGTATGCGGCGGCGGGTCCCGCACCGCACGCACACGATGCGCGAAATGTTGCGGCGATAGCTGAATGCATGTCGGCAGAAGAGCGCGCGCAACCAGGTCGTCCGGAATGGGTGCGAGTGTTCGTCCCGTTTAACGGCGGGGGGATGAGATATGCCGATCACGGAGTGGAGCGGTGTGACACGCCCGGCGCTTGGCGTCGGCGAATGCAGGAAAACGACACGGATCCCGCAGCCGCAGGACGGACACCAGCCGTGGGGCGGAACGATCGGTGCAGTGCATCCGTCAGCCACATCGGCCGTGGGCGAACCCGGTGCGGAACTCTGCACGCCTGCCACCGCGCCTACGAACCCCGGCGACGGTCGGCGGCGTCCCTGTTGGTCGGCGCGTACACGTTTACCCCCATCGTTCGGTCTTCCGGTACGCCGCCGGCGCGGCCTTGGACTCTCCTCACTGTCCCCATAACGGGGACAGTGAGGAGAGTCCTTATCAAAGGCCGCCTTAGTTGGAAAGCGGCGTTGGGCGAATGCAGCGACGATGGGTCGGGTCACCCGACTACCGAGCAGTTATCGACGTCCTACGGGCCGCACGCCTCGCAAAGAACCTATCCCAGCGGGAGGTTGCGCGCCGGCTAGGCAAGCCGGTTTCGTTCCTCAACAAGATCGAACTCATCGAGCGCCGGATCGATGTGCTGGAGTTCGTGGTGCTGTGCCGGGCGCTCGAGCTCGATCCGCACCACATGCTGGACGCGTTGATCAAGGTCATTCCCGACCCGCCCGACTTCTGATCTCAACCGTCTGTCGGCATGCCACGCATGGACTGGGAGATCACTCGCGCGATGGCACTTCTCCGGTCCCTTGCCTCGTCCGCACCGACTATTGTGCGGGACACCTTCACTCGATAGCCGCGGACCACGCTCGCTTCCTCGCTTGGACCGGCGAAGGCGTCGAGCGCCGCCGCGACGTGCTCGGGTGTAAGGAAGTCGATACAGCCCATCTCCTCGTCCGACAGACGCGCCTTGGCGGCCGTTTCGATGGCTTTCAGCCGCTTGGCGTCCGCCGCGATAGCGAACACGCGGGAGAAGCGCCCCTGCGAGCATTTGGCGAGATTCTGCGCCTCGTATTGGGGCGTCGAGGTGACGGATATCTCGCATGCAATCGACAGATCGTCCCGATAGAGGGCGACGTCGATCTGGCCGCCTTCAACGGCCTCCTCGATCACGGCCCGGAACCCACGCTCTTCGGCAAGTCCCTTCACAAGGTGCTGGACATAGCGATGCTGCGATCCGCCCTTGCCAAGCTCGCGCGGCGCCGGGGAGGGGCGCGGCGCGGAAGCGCGGGGTTCCGGCGTGTACGGCGGCTCCTCTGGCAATTCTTCGCGCGGACGCTCTTCTCGTAGCGGCCGCGTCTGCTCTGCTGAGACTTCGGGTGACGCCGGCGCAATCGACGGGTCGAGATCAAGGCCCAGCACGTCGTCGAGAGTGCCGCAGTAACGCTCCCGGTTCGCGTCCAGCACCTCTTCGAGGGCCTCCTCGGTTAGGAGCGGTTGCCGCTCCAGGAAGCCGAGCGGGACGGACAGGCGGATGGCCTGCGGCGTCATCTGTTTGAGCCAAACGGCGAACTCGCTCCGCCCGCGCCGGCGCTTCATGCTCTCGATGAAGTCTGAAGTCGTGTGAAGCTCGTCGGCGAGCGCACGGGCGTCCTTGGCCGAGACCCCACCCACACATTTGAGGCTGGTGTTGGAGTGGATCGCGGATCGAAGACGCGGGCTGAGCTGATCGAGCGTCTGGTGCGCCAACGTGAGGCCCACGCGGTACTTTCGGGCCTGATTGAGAATGGTCTCGATTGAGTCGTCGAAATACTCCTGGGCCTCGTCCACATAGACGAACGTCGGAGTTCGGTCCTCGGCGGGGATCGTGGACCGCTCAAGCGCAGCCTGCGCCAGCATGGTGATGAAGAAGCGGCCAAGCAGTGCGCTCCCGTCCGATTTCAGGAGATCCTTGGCGGTCGAGACGAGAATGATCTTCCCGTCGTTCATGGCCTCAAACAGGTCGAGCTTGTTGGCCTCCTGGGCGAACATGCGCTCAAAGGCTGGTGTCGAGAGGACGCCCCACAGCCGTTTCAGAATCTGCTTCTTGGTGGCGGCGAACGAGGGATGGAAGAATTCCGTCTCGAAGAAGTAGCGAGCCGAGCCCTCCAGCTTCTCCATGTGCGGCTTGAAGGGCTTTCCATCCTCCATGAGCCGCATGAGAGTATGAATGGTCGCCCCCGGTATCGTCACCATGAGCCGGGCTAGATAGCGGAAAATCACCCCCTGTTTCTGGGTGAGCTCCGCGCCGAGCATTGCGCCGAAGAACACCTCGTAGAGCTCGATCACGCCGTTCAGCACGCGCTCGCGGTCCACCGCTCGATACCCCTGAAGACGCTCCAGATGCGCGTCGAAGAGATTGAGGGCAGCCGGAAACTCGATATCGGCCGGGTCGATCAGCACCAGGCGATCCGCAAGGCTATCAGGCGCGTCCGGATCGAAGAGCGCGAGACGCACAAGCTTGTTGATCAGGTCGCCCTGGCTGTCGATCACGACAACGGAACGTCGTTCCCGCTGCGCGGCGGCGAGGTCCGCATGGATCATTCGCTGCATCAACTGGGTCTTGCCGTGCCCCGTGCCGCCGACGATGTGACAATGCTCGAACCTGGCCTCTTCGGGGATGTGGAACGGGACAGGAAGCTCCAGCACCGAGAGGAGCGGGGTGCCTGCGAGATACATCCTCGCGAGCTCCGACGGACTCTTGCCCTTCTGGGCCTGTGGCGGAACAAGCCTGTCGGCCCGCTCATGAATGTTGTCGTCCGGCCGGAAGCCCGACGCCACGAGCATGTTCGTGGCCAGTTGCTCGCGCAGACGCAGGAACAGGCCGAGCCGCATGGTGTCGTCGTCATACGGGAACAGCACAAGATGGTGGATGGCGTCGGCCGGGCTCTCCAGCAGTTCAATTAGCGGAACCCCGAACGCATCCTCGGTCTCGCGCCAAGCCCCGAAGCCGGCCTCAGGCAGCGAGCGGAACAGGCCGTCGTAGGCGTCCAGAAAGCGGGTGCGGGCAATGCCGGTCATCTGCTCGAAGTTCGCCGCCCATCGTTTGCGGCGAACGAGCATCTGCCGGAAGTTCGACGCCACCTCCACGTCGTTGTCGATTGCCGTCCACGTCGCCTCGGCCGCCTGAATGTCCTCGGCCCGGAGGATGTCTTCGGTCGCGTCGGCGAGCGCAATCAGGATCGGGAGCGCGGGCAGACGATCCGTCCGACGCATGCCTTCGCGCATATAGTCGAGCACGACGTCGGAGAGGCCGTCGACAAGAGGCGACGCCCGCCACAAGGCTTCGACCTCAGCCCAGGCTTGCCGGGTATCCCTGAGTTCGCGACTGCGACTGTCGCCTGAAAGCCAATTGGCGAGATTGCCCCAACTCGCCACGCTACAGCTCCACGACCTCCTCGCCGCCGAACTGCGCGGCGGCCGCGAGCACCTGGGCGAAGGTCTTGGCTGCGTCTCTGATCTGATCCTCGACCGCGAGCATTTCGACGACGTCCTTGCACTCGATCTTCTTGCCGCCCGTGAGGTCCTTGACCGTCACGTTGATGGTCATAGCCTTGTAGGCAAGACGGGACGCCACGCCCAAGAGACCGGAGCCGCCCTTGATCTCGTGGCTGGCGTAGAGCTCGGTGTCGCCGAGCTTGTATTTTGCGATGTCAGCCTGTTCGGCCGCGCTGATGTCGGCGCGCACATTCAATACGAAGACCGGCTTTGAGCCGATCATGGCAGAGCGCTGTTCGCGCCGAAGAAGAAGTTTCATTCTCCACCCCCAAGGACGATTTCCCAAAAAGGAAGCGCGGCACAGTCAAATCCCACCCGCCCACCCATTTAAAAGGCCCATCATGAATGCTTCGGTTGACCTGACATTAGATGACCTCGCAAAATCGACTCCCACCTACGTTCTGGCAAACGCAATTTCGAGCATCCCCGATCTGATTCCAGCGAGTCACCGCAATCATCGTGAGCCTACTGTCGTCTATTGTGGAGTCCAACTGAACGGACCGCCGCATTTGGGCACTGCCCTAACCCTAGCGACAGTGTGTGCATTAGCCGTGCGGGCGGGCGAACTCGGCATCATTGAGCCTCACGTTGTGCTCGATGTGCTTGACAATACCTCTCACGAAGAAGTCCGCGAAGCAAGCACGGGCTCGGTTTTCCGGAAATCAATGTCGGAAGCTCTTGATTTCCAAGCCAGACAGGACGTTTTTGATGGATACTATCGCGAGCTAACCAATCAACTTGCTGCATCTGGCGTTAAATTTAGCCTCCGATTCTTTTCGAACTATCGGCAAACACCGCAGTTCAAACGGGCCTTGATCAAAACCATAGGCTTTGCCAATACCATAGGGCGGCAGCTCAACCCACGAAGCGCCAAGCTTCCAATACGTTTTCCGTGCCCTACTTGCGGCATGATGGAGGTGCATTCAACGAGAACCGAGTTGATTCGGATTGCCGGAGGCATAGCTCAGTTCAAAGCTTACTGTTTGGAGCATGGCGTGTATGAAGCAGTCGTGTCGGAGGACTCTACGTCGCCGTTTGATCTAAACGCTCTTTACAGAAATCTTGTGAAGGACACAGAGCACTGGCACCGCGCAGGACCGCCAGCGATTTCGGCGAAGGGAACGGACTGGCTCCAGGGCGCGGGGGTTTTGAATTTCGCTCTGAGCGCCCTTGGAGTACCTGAGCCAAGCCGGCCTTTCCGACTTTTCACCCCCCTGGTTACGGATAGCACCGGTGCCAAACTCTCAAAGAGTGGTGCTGCCGCTCGATCTCCGAATTCGGACCGTGGGCTATTGGAGCCCGGCAGCCTACCTCGGTTGTTCCAAATCGCACTAGGCATCGTGAACCGTCCGCCGCTCTTTTTCCGAGGCTACACCGCCGAGTTGCTGCGCGAGCTGCTCCGGTCGAGAGATTGAACCTCTACTGTTAGCTTCCATCCCCCATCGTATGGATGTAGTGTCCCCCTCGGGGGATGGCCATGACTCGGAATGTTGAATGCTCCTCTCAAGAGGAGGAGCGTTACTATCGTCACCTGAATCTTCCTTCAGGTGATCTTCGCGTATCCATTACCGCAGACTGCAACATGCGGTGTTCCTATTGTCACAATGAGGGACAGGGTGCGTTTGCTAAGACAATGATGTCGGAAGCGGATTTCAGGAAGGTGGTGTCGCTGGGTCAGAAGTTCGGCGCGAACAAAGTGCGCCTCACAGGCGGAGAGCCTATGCTGCACCCGCTGCTGACCAGCTTTATTCGTTTGGCAAAGCAGGAATTCGGAGTAGGCGATGTTGGTATCAACACCAACGGGACGATGCTGTCTGCACGGAAGGCGGCTGAGTTGCTCGAAGCGGGCATCGACGTGGTGGTCGTGGGCATCGACTTTCCAACAGGTCCGGTTTCGAAAGACTCCATCCAAGGGCGGCGCGCCGCTGCGGTGCTTACCAACATCGAAACCGCTTCTGCGCTGGGGCTAAGGGTTCAGGTGGCATCTGTCTACAGTAAGACCACGCCGGCGGCCGTCGCTAAAATGTTCGAGTGGTGCGGGGAGAGGGGTATTCTCCTCAAGGTACTTGAAGTTTCCGATGACCAGGTGACCAATAGTGTGGGCTCGGAGTTCGTTGAACTGATCGAGTTCATGCGCGACACTTTCTCTCTGAGAATGGGTCGCACTGTGTCTCTGAACGAACGGTACGGCGTCAGCCCGGCTGGACAACGAGTGCTTTTTTTCCACTCTCATTGCCGGGTGCGGGAGTGTGCTGAATGCGCACAGATGCACATGCGGGTGACCACGGCCGGGGCAGCCAAGCCGTGCATTTTACGCACCGATACGGAATATCCGCTGCTAGGATCTGAGGGCGAAGCCGCAATGAGGCGAGCCATTCACAACTTGGGAAACCCCCCGGAGCGGCCTCCTGTGTAGGGCGAGGAGCGGCTAATCGATGAACAAGGGGCGATGTCCCTTCTGCGATCGCCTTGAACTAAGATCGCGTGTTGTGGCGGAGAGGGGGATATTCCTAGTCCTGTCTGACGCGCACCCGATCGTCCCTGGGCACGCTCTGATCGTTCCTCGAGGACACCTCACCTCCATGGCTTCGCTAGGCGTCCGTCAACGCGCCGAGCTGCAGAAGTTGGTGGCCTTGGTCTCCATGCGACTCCGGCGGAATGGCGCCAATGTCGTCGCGTTCGAGCGCGGCAACTTCTCGCGTAACAGAAGTCGAGACGTGAGCGTGGACCATGCCCACGTCCATCTGATCCCTCTCCCCAGCGACGTTTCGCCGTCGCCCGAGTTTGCGGATGGCGTGTCTAGCAGACCATCAACTTGGCAACGTCGGCTGTCACGCCGAAGCTACTGGCACCTTAGTGGGCGAGGGAGCCCATCGCTCACTGGTGATGCTGAAGGTCTCCCTTCTCAAGCAATTCGGACTGTCAGTGGGGCTGCTGTCGGCAGGACTGACTGGGACTGGAGGGCCCAACATCGCGGCATCCCAACCGCCATGTTGCGGCGCGCTAACGAGCTGCTCTTACGGCGACTGATGGGCACCAGTAACCGTCGATCATGATACAATAGGTTATATGCAATGCACTAGCCTGCAACAAATGTGCTCTAGGCACGCGGATAAGTGTAACGGAGGCGCAAGAACTCCACTGGAGATCGTTGCATCATTAGTTGAAGAGCTCGGTGAAGTTTCGCAGGAGGTTCTGCTAGTGGAGCAGGTTGGATCAAAAACTAAATGGTCTCGCCAAGGGAGTGCGGACTCGATCTCCGCTGAACTTGTAGATTTGGTAGTGAATGTATTTAGTCTTGCCGCTAGATACGGAATCGACCTTGAGGCTCGCCTACAATCCCGAGTGGGCTATGCAACTGGTTCAGCCCCAACCGAAGTTGGGGCTGATAGTCAGTACGGGGCCGCTCCTACGCGCAGGTAGGTCGCCGCTTCGCTCGCCAGACGAGCTGCGCCGAAGATGGCTCGCTTGTCCGCGTCGAGGATGGAGAGCCAGCCCGAGAGGTATGCGGCGTGGTCCGGCCGTGGCTCGTTCGAGATCGAGAAGTCGGCGCACAGGAACGCTGCCCCGAGTTCCGCCACCAGCTCCTCCATCGCATAGGCACTGTCGCCGAAGCGCTCGCCGAACGCACGGTCCAGGCGATGAGGGGCGCCCGTCCAGTGCGTGAGCTCATGCAGGAGCGTGCTGTAGTAGGACTCGGTCGGGGTGCTGGTGGGAGTGCCAACGAATTTCGCGGTCGCCGGCATCCGAATGTAGTCCTCAGACGGCTGGTAGCAGGCGACCGAGCCACCTTCGCGGATCTCGGCGCCGATTTGAGATACGGCTCTCTCGACGGCGGTGATGCGCTCAACGAGCGATACCGGCATCGGCGTCTCGAGTTCCCATCCGTCGACCTGTTCGGCGTTGAACACGGACGATGCACGGGCAACGAGGCGCCCGCTCACGTCCTCGCCGTCTTCCGGCTCGTTGGGTTCGAGCTTCTTGTAGAAGACAACCGTGGATGCCTGCTCGCCGCGCCGTACCTGGGCTCCGAGCGTCGCCCATTGCCGATAGGTTGCCCAATGTCCGGAGCCGTAGCCACGGACACAGGCTTCAGCCCAGAGCGCTACCACATTGATGCCGCGGTATGTGGCGCCCGTGAGGGCATTGGTTGGCTTGCCGACTGCCGGCCCTCCGCCATGCCAGGGCATGACGAAGTCGCTGGCTCCCTGCTCGATCGCGAGGATGATCGAGTCGGTGATGGTTTCGTAGACGCTGCTGATGCTGTGTGAATGAACGGTGCTGTCCATGGTGTGGCCCTCCTTCGTGCCGGGGAAGGCCGTGCGGACACGGCGCTCTCCGGCGCGAAGGAAGTCAGGACGGCTCTACTGACATCATCCGCGGTGCTGGCGTCGAGCGACAGGGGGCACTCTATGCTCAGGGCGCATATCCGTTGCTTGGGTCCGTGCGGGAGGTTCGTGCGGAGCGGGTGCACGGGCGGTCCCATGGCATCCGGAGCGCACCGCCTACGACGCCGAACTCTACAAGGAGCGCAACCGCGTCGAACGCTTCTTCAGCCGCATCAAGCACCTCAGCCACCCGAACGACAAGCTCGCCGGAACCTTCATGGGCTTCGTCACCCTCGCCGACATCATGCTATGGCTCAAATAGCTAAATGGTCACTACGGCTTGGGCCTGTTTGCGCCGGGCAACCAACCTCCTTTGAAGCCAGTATCCAGCCCCTATTCCGCGCTGCCCTCGCCGCGCCCGTCTGACGAAAATGTGCCGTCCCGGCCGCCCTTGCGCACAAATCCAAAATCGGTCGGCAAAGCTGAAACCCTACTATCGTCTAGCGTGTGATCAGCTACTTGACCGTGTGTCAAAATTGACATTGTGTGGGCTGCCGTCCATTTCGGCCGGCTTTAGATGGAGGTTGAAATGCAATCCGTAATTGCAACGCGTACCGCGTCTCTTCGTGGGCTCAAGGCCCTCAGGGCTCCCAGCCGCGTATCGGTGTCTCAGGTTCAAGCCATGACCGGCGCTCAGGTTGAGTTTGCTCCCTCCCAAGTGGACTCCATCTGCGGGGCATCGACTGAGTCGCAATCCGGCTGAGTTGGAAAACGTAACTGGCCTGATGCATTCCGTGCGTCAGGCCAGCATTCTCATACGAGGGGGGACGGATGACTTTTGTTTTCAGGACCGCGCACGGCGACTATCAACTGGATCCAACGGTCCTGGACGGCGAGGCCGACGTTGAGATGCTCTTGAAGGTCGAGGGGATCCCCTCGAGCTCGACCTCGCTCTACGGCAAGCGTCATCACAGTGAGGCGCTGCAGCTGATCGGGACATCCCGCAGGTCCATCAACAGCCTAATATCAAGCTTCGACGAGATACTGATCCGACCTGACCGCAACATTGACTACGCGAGTATCATCGGGCGCGAGACGACGATCGCCACCACGGAAGAACCTGTTGCGAGCTATAACTTTGTCAGCCACGGCAGCGATGCTCCGTCGGTCAACAAGGAGTTCTCGCAGGCGGAATGCCGTGATTTCGTGGCCAAGAACGTATGCGACTTCCTGGACAAAATAACCGTCGATGAGCGCCCGATCGTCGTTGGGGTGAGCGGCGGCGGCGATTCTAACACACTGCTACATGCGCTCGCGGCCGATAGTCGGATCAGCGTGTCGCAGTTGGTGCCGGTTATGATGCTAGGAATACCTGATTGGGACCGCGGTGTTGATCGCGCGCGAGAGATCTGCGCTGATTTGGGCTTGGAACTCAGGATCGTGGACCGTTCACAAGTTAACAAATTGCTTGGCCGATCAGGGAGCGATGACTGGCCGTCTGCTTTCGAGGCTCACTACCCTGATACGGATCTTGAGGTAATTGGTACTTTGGCCGTCCGCCTTGCGCTCTCGCATGTCGCGCGCGATGTGGGCGCCCAAGCCGCCGTCACAGGGCTGAACATCGAAGATCTACTGTCCGAATGCCTGCTTTCTGTGTTTCGGGGTAGGCCGCCTCTGCCGTTCCCGGTGCGGACCATTGATGGAGTAGATATCTGGTATCCACTCTACAGGACTCCGAAGCGTTTGATTGACGGATGCAACCCGAAATTCTCCCTTCAGAACTACGACGATCGCTACCCTAGCGTCCTTTACTGGAGAGCTCTTTCCTATTATTCCGCTCAGCAACTGGCTACAAACGTGCCCGGGCTAGAGTTTGTCCTGTTAGACGGCTTTCAGGCCTTGGCAACCGCTACCAAGAGAACTCCCGTGTTCAGTGAATCTCTTGGATTCAGTGCTGCATCCGACTTGGCCGATGAGAATATCGCCAAGTGGCAGACGTTCTTGGCGTCTCAATAGATGAACAGAGAGGCTCGCGTCTCACTGGTACTCGCGGGGGTGGCTCCTGTCGCTGCCGAATTCGTTATGATCGTGATGCTGTCGCGCCAGCAGCATTTCGACTCAAGCGGGACTGCTTCCTCTCTGATCTATACGACAGCTCTCTTTGCGACCGCCCTTATGGGATTGACGGGAGGAGCGCTTCTTAGGCGGATCAGCAATCGATTCATCGGCGTCTCCACCGGACTGCTCAGCGCCCTGATCGCACTGGTAGCGATTGTCCACGATAGCGTTGCAGGCAATCTGACAATAGTCGGGCTCCTCTTTTTCGTTTGCGCCCTCGATAACCCCAATATCAATGCGACGCTCAACAGATTGTTGCCCGCATCTTCTCGCGCCTCGGGGTTCTCGACATTTCATACGATCAACAATGCGGCCCTGATAGCGGCCCCCATCGTCGCGGTGAGCCTTGTTCAGCTTGTTGGAGGCGCGGCAACGCTCGCAGTGGCCGCCCTGTGCTTTGTCGTGAGCGCCATTCCCTGGCTTCTGCTGCCGAAATTTGTCCGCGTGCTCCCGAATGGCAGCCCGTCACCCAGCCATTTCGAGGGATATGGAGAGATTTTGAGGAACACGGCGTTGCGGGATCTGACTATCTCGCGGCTGCTAAACAACCTGATCTACACAGCCATTCCGGTGGCGTTGCCGATTCTGGCTTCTCGCCTGACGCATTCGCCGAGTGAGTTTCTCTGGCTGCAGGGAGCTTCCCTCGCGACCTTCCGGGGAGGCGCTCTGGCGTCAAGCCTGGTCGCTGCGTTCATGTTCGCGCGACGTCCCTATTGGACCATATACGCTGCGAGAGCCGCAACACCGTTAGGCATCGTCTGCCTGCTAGTTCTCGCGATCACCGCAGAGCCGCTTGTAGTGATCCTTGCCACAGGTTTCGGCGGCGTCGGCCAGTTCTCCTTCCGGCTCTCCGGCCTCACCTTGGGTCCGTCAGTGACCCCTCCCGACCTGTTGGGAGAGGTCATACTGGCCGGCGATACCGTCGTTCGCCTCTACTCGTCGGGGTACAGCTATCTTGTGGCCATGTCCTTCACCGTACTCGGCGGCCCGATTCTACTGGTCGCGGCAGCGCTCGCTTCGGTCCCCGCGCCGTTTCTGATCGAGAAAGCCGTCCGGGCATATCGCCTCCAGCTCGCAGAGCCGTCCACCAAGGAGCCCGACAGTGTCGCAGCCTGATGGATCTCGTCTGCCCGCCCCCGCCGTCATCTATGAGCTGCTCAGTCGGCATGTTGTCGGCCAGCACGAAGCGAAGATTTCCGTTTCAGCTGCGGCATCCAAGCACCTGGCGCTCTCACGTTCGGGCTCCCTCGCGAAGGTCTCGTCCCATGTACTTCTCATCGGACCCACCGGCTCGGGCAAGTCATACATGGTGGAAACCTTGGCGGCAGCCATGGATGTGCCGGCTGTGTTTGTCGACGCCACCACCCTGACCGAGGCTGGTTACCGAGGCCGTGAGATTGACTCGATATTCGAGGAGCTCGTTCACGCAGCCCACGGAGATCTATCTAAAGCCGAGCAAGGTATCGTGTTCATCGATGAGTTTGATAAAATCAGGAGCCGAGGTGGATCCGAAAGGGACATCAGAGGCGAGGGCGTCCAATATTCATTGCTCAAGATACTGGATGGAAACGACAGGGTTCTATCATCCGAAACAGTTGGCCGCTCTAGTCAGGCAAGGGTACGATCAATTTCCACGCGAGGTATTCTATTTATTTTTGCCGGCGCGTTCAGCTTTGTCGATTCGGGAACTGAATCAATCTCGGACGATATCTGCACCCTCATTCCGCATGGCTTCATTCCAGAGTTGTTGGGGCGCATTTCTCTCGTGATCCCGCTAGACTCATTCGATGAAGCCGCCGTGGCTGAAATGATTCAGTCGCGATTTCATGAACTGATGTCCGATTATGACGCCATCTTTCGACAGCACGGCTACCGGATTGGCGTAACGCCGGATGCGAGTAGATTTTTGGCGTGTGCGGCCATCAATAGCGGCTTGGGGCTTCGTCACATCCGCAGCTCTTTGGACAAGTTGTTATTGTCTGCTCTTCACCGCATTTGGTCGAACGATGTAAAAAGCAGCGTGTCACCGGCGAATATTGTTCTTGCTGACGGTCGGTTACAACTTTGTTTATGATCTCTGGGAAAATCGTGCCTACTTCATTTCATTTACGGCTGCCATCATTCGGGAGAATGTCAGATGCTTGTCTCTTTCGCTGCGTACGCCATGGTTGCGTTATCCGGGCTTGCTTCGGCCGATCCGGGCTCCTCCATGGAGCCTGACCATCTGATACTCGGAAACAAGGAGTATGCCGTGGAACTGGCTCTCGACAACGAGAGCCGGCGACAGGGGCTCAGCGGCCGGTCGGCGCTGCCGGAAGGTCACGCGATGGTGTTCGTATGGCCTGACAGTGCACCACGGCGCTTTCACATGGGGGGCATGCAGTTCGCAATCGACATAGTATTTCTCGATAGCGACGGTGCGGTGTTGAATGTCGCCACTGAGGTGCCTCCTTGCGCCAGCGACCCGTGCCCCCGTTATTACAGCGAGGGCCCCGCATCGGTTGTGGTCGAAATCCCCGCTGGAGCGGCTGCCAGAGAAGGCCTCACTCCTGGAACTCTGGTGAGTTTGCCCGCCAGCTGGTCTGCGGAGGCCCGGTAGTCCAGACGTTCGGTGCAACGGCCGACCCAAAGCTGTAGTGGCGAAAGCCGAGTTGCCTGGCGCTCCGCGCCACTCGCTCGCGATTCTCAGCATCAAGCTTGCAATGCCCGAAGGTCCGCCCGGTGCGTTTCCCGCTCCTCGAGCGTGGCGTCTGGGAAGTAGTGGTCAATGAAGCGGTCTTCGTGCCGCTGGGCGATGTCGTTTTCGTGGTTCATCCACGAATGCTGCGGTCGCGGACTCTATCGCGCAAGGTCAGGCGGCACGCTTCCGTCGAGCGCGCTTCGGCTCTTCCTTCTCGTGCTTGGCCACAACATCCCAGTGCGCCTTGTCGAAGGCCTTACGGGCCGCGCCTTTGTATCGAGCGCGGGCATTTCGGATGCGACGCTGGACGGGGCTGATCATCCTCGACGAGCATCACCGTTCGGCTCTGGAGAAGTTTGTTCCGGGAGCTTGATGGGGGCACTCGATTCCTCCTGCGCCTTAAGTGCCCCCATAATCCGAGGTAGGACCCGACACGGAGCACCGTTTGCCGAATTTCGGGCGTCCAAGATCGCCTGGAACGTCGGCCGCATAGTGATTTGCAGGCTTTTTTGGCGCGCTCGAAGGTCCGAGGTTACGGATTTCACGATCTCCCTCTTTTCGTCGGTCAGCGCCATTTCGTAGAGGCTTTCCGCCATATTGCCGCGTCCGAGGATTTCGAGCGCTCGGTCGGCGAATGTGTCTGGCCGAGCCGGCGCTTCGAGCGCATCGCGCAGGGAACGTCGCTCGCCATACAGGGTGGTCTTGCGAACCTCGAACGTCTCCTTGTCGAGGAGGCCGTCTATGAAAGCATCGGTGAGACGTGAAAGCCGATCCTCGCACTTGCCGAGATCGCGTTTCAGCGCGGCTTCTCGCTCGTCGCGGATGCGGCTCTCGTCGCGTCGGAGCGCCTTCGCTTCCTCGCCGAAGAGCTCCATTTCGCCATACGCGAACCGCAGCTCGCTAAGGCGCTCCCGAACTGCTCGGTCGATGTCCGGCTCCCTGAGCGTGGTGCCTCGGCAGCTCTGTGAGTGACAGCGATAGTAGACATGGCCCTTGCGGGTCTCGCCGATGAGCGAGTAGCCGCAGGCCTCGCATCGGATCATGCGTCGGAATAGGTGGACGTGCTTCTGGGAGCGAGCGAACACCCGACCTGACATGACCGCCTGCACTCGGTCGAACGTGGCCTTCGGGACGAGGGGTTGATGCACGCCCTCGAAGGTCTGGCCGGTTCGATTGACTCGGATCAGGCCGCAGTAGAACGGGTTTCTGAGCATCACCGAAAGCGCCTCCAGGGCGAGCGGCTTGCCGGTGCGGCTTCTCAGCCCGCGTTGGTGCATCTCCTTCCGCAGGGTGTGGAGCGTGTAGGTTCCCGAGGCGTAGAGGTCGAACGCCTGTCGTACCAACGGGCCGGCGATGGGGTCGATCTCCTTGGGCTTTCCCTTCCCTCGGTCGAGGTAGCCGCGCGGCGCAGGGAGCGGATACAGACCCTGTTTCAGGCGGCCGTAGATGCCTTTGCGCACCTCCTGTCGATGATTGCGGATGTAGTCGGCCGCGACCACGGCCTGAATATCGGCAGACAGACGGCCCCCGCGTGAGGCGAGGTCGATGGCCTCATGCGCGAAGTGAATGTCGATGCCCTGGTCGATCAGATCGCCGAGCCGGGCCCAGTCTTTGAGATTGCGCGCGCTGCGGTCGATCTTGTGAATGATAAGCCCGGCCGCTTTGCCGCGCTCAAGGTCCGCCAGCATCCGATTGAACATGCGCCGGCCGACCTTCGCCGCCGTTTCCATCTCCTCGAACCACTCGCCGATGGCGAGGTTATGCCGAGCGGCATACGCCTCGATGGCGCTCTTTTGCTCTTGGAGAGATGATCCGAGCTCACCCTGTTTGACGGTCGAGACCCGGATGTAGGCGTAGTAGGTGCGCATGGATGGACGGCTTTGGGGGCCGTGGCGGATTCTAAGGCGCCGAGGCTATTCTGGCGAATCGAGTGCCGCCTTCTCCCGCGCGATTCTCGATGCGATGCGGATCATCACCTCAGCGAATCGTCCCAGATCGTGGATCGCCGCCTCGCGCTCTTCCCCCGCAAATTGATAACGGTCGAGGAGGCAGTCGCGCGCGATGTCGAGAGGATTGTCGGCCACCAACTCAGCATGTCCGCTGCCGGACTTCCGGGACAGGGGGCATCTGATGCGCCGCCCGCATAGAGTGCCCCCTTCGGTGACGGGGTGTGACGACTCAGACTGATGTCATGTCCACCAACAAGCCCACGCCCATCGTCTCGCGCGTCTGCGAAGACGGAACGCTCGTTGAAGCCCTCTACGATGTCCTGAAGTCCTCAACGTCCCTCGCGATCCGAACGCCTGACGGCAGCGCCTCCGTCGCGCCCTCCTTCACGCTCCCAAACGGCGAGCGGCTGGTTGCCTATTCTTCCGGCAACAACCTCCTCTCGACCGGCTGTGTCCTGTTGCCTTCTGCCCTGGGGGACTTTGAGGACAAGGGGGACTTGGTGAGGGACGTTCAGGCATTCCTTCATCGCTACGTCGATCTCTCGCCGGTGTTCCAGGAGATCGCCGCGCACTATGTCCTGCTGACGTGGGTGCATGACGCCTTCAGCGAGCTCGGCTACCTGAGATTCCGGGGCGACTATGGAACGGGCAAGACTCGCGCACTGCTGGCGGTCGGGTCCGTCTGCTACAAGCCGTTCTTCGCCTCGGGCGCGTCCACCGTCTCGCCGATTTTCCATGTGCTCGACGCCATCGGCGGCACGCTCGTTCTCGATGAGGCCGACCTACGGTTTTCCGACGCGACGGCCGACCTCACCAAGATCCTCAACAATGGAACGGTGAAGGGGCTTCCGGTGCTTCGGACCATGACCAACCGCCATCGCGAGCTCAATCCGCACGCCTTCCGTGTCTTCGGCCCCAAACTCCTCGGGATGCGTCAGAGCTTCGCGGACAAGGCTCTTGAAAGCCGCTTCTTGACCGAAGAGACCGGCAATCGACCGCTCCGCGCCGACATTCCCATACACCTGCCGGCGAGCCTCCATGACGAGGCTCGCCAGCTGCGCAACCGGCTCCTGGCTTGGCGTTTCCATACGCGACACAGCGTCGGCCCGGACCCCTCCCGGCTTGTTACCGGGGTCGAGCCGCGGCGAAACCAGACCGCTTTGGCGCTTCTGTCGATCATTGACGACCCGGCTGTACGCGAACGGATTGCGACGGAGCTCGTGGGCGAAGAGGCGCGCGTGCTCAACGAGCGCGCCTCCTCTCTCGAAGCCATGATGCTCCGCGCCCTGCAAGGCGCACTCGAAGCCAGTTCCGACCCCGTGACCATTGCGGACGCCACTCGGCGGTTCAATGCGAGCCAGGCCGAAGACGAGGGTCCGGTGAGCAACAAATGGGCAGGATGGTTCATACGAACGAAGCTGCGCCTGCGCACCGAACGACTGCGGGGCGTGTATGTGGTGCCGAGAAGCGAGACGAGAGCGATCACTGCGCTGGCGGCTCGCTTCGGCGTCGCTCATCCAACGGACGTCCGTGACGTCACAGCGGCTGGATTTGCGCGCGAAGCGCGCGCGTATGCGCCCGGCGCATAAAGTGCCCCCGTGGGTGACGTTGGTGGTCGCGCGATGATGAGGACAGCGGCCGTTTAGGGTCGCGCCTAACCCGCCCCCTATGCCGCACCACATCCACGTGCGCCGCACGCGTCGGCGCTGGGCGCTCTCGCAGTCAGAGCTCGCCCTCCTCTTGGGAACCACACAAAGCATCGTCTCTCGCCTTGAAGGCGGCGAGACTGTTCCTGACGCCGCGCTCGCGTTCAGGCTTCAGGTCATCTTCGGCCATTCGCCGCGCGCCCTGTTCCCCGGCCTTTATGGAAGCGCAGAAGACGCCGTGATGGCGAACGCCGCACGGTTCGACCGCTCGCTCGGCGAGCGCCAGGATTACGCCACCCAAACCAAACGCCGGCTCCTCACCGCCATGGCGCATCGCGCAGCAGGTAATCGCCGCGCGACATGACAGAGCGCCCGCCTCACCTCACCCTGGCCGTCCATCCTCATCGTCATGGCTTTGGCTGGGTGGCCTTCACGGGTCCGTTCGCAGTGTTCGATTGGGGCATGGTCAAGGCCCGTCGCAACAAGAACGCCCTCTGTCTCGGCAAGGTCGAGGCGCTGATCGACCGGTTCACGCCTGAAGCGGTCGTGCTCGAAGCCTACGAGGCTCCAAACGCGAAACGGGCTGATCGGCTCGCGCGGCTTTGCCGCGCCATCGCCGCGCTGGCTGCTGATCGCGGCGCCGACGTCGCGATCTACACCCGGGCCGATGTTGCGGCGTGCTTCCTCGATGTCGGCGCCCGGACCCGTGACGAGGTCGCCCTCGCCGTGGTGCGTCACGTCGATGCATTCCGTCATCGGCTCCCGAAGCGTCGGAAGCCTTGGCAGGCGGAGGACGAGCGCATGGCCCTGTTCTCCGCCGCCGCGCTCGTCCTGACCCACTATCGTCTCGGCGCGGCGACCCTGTTCGATGGGCTGAAAGACGAAGCAGGCCCATGACACGAGAACGGCCGGAGCCCGAAAGGCTCCGGCCGTTCCGTTTTCCGCGCCGGCTACTTGGCGGCTTGGGCTATCGCCTCGGCTTCCGCACCCACCGTCCGCAGCGGCAGCGGAAGCCAGCCGGTGCCGACGATCAACTGTTCGGCGGCGTCGGCCATGTCCGCCTTCTTCGCCGCGCTGATGCGCCGGGCGGCGTCCTCCGACACCGCTTCGGTCACGGCCTCAAGGATGCGGCTCTTGGGCACCCGACCGAAATAGCTCTCGCTGGTAGGTGTCCAGTAGGCGGTCATGTCGAGCGCAAGCACGCTCGCCAGATCGTCGGCCGGGCTCATCCCCCAGTCGCCTCGGTCGCGGCTGCGCACTGCATTGACCGTGCGCGAGACGCAGTAGGCCAGCAGGTCGAGCCGAGCCTCGAAGTCGAGGGCGGTCACCAAGGCCCACGCATCGTTGTCGACGGCGGCGAGCTTCGCCGCCCATACCTCGTGCCGTTCGTCCATCGCCCGTCCGGCAATCATCTCTCCGAGGCCCGGCGCGTAGCCAGAGAGGGCGACGCTGGTGGGTCGAACCTCAAGACAGGAGCCATCGCGTCGGGCGCTGTCGAAGGCCCACTGCACCAAGAGATGCAGCAACACGCACAGGGCGGTTTGAGGCTGGGCGGCGAGCGCGTCTCGAAGCGCCGCCGTGCGGTGCGCCGTCAGGTTCTCGACCAGCGTGTCTGAGAGCGTGGCGCGACCGGGTTCCGGCTCGGGCGCTGATTGGTGTTCCGTGGGCGGCTCGTCGCCCGCATCGCCTTGGCAGGGCACTGGTTCTCTGGCCTCGTCCTCCGGGCGGACGAAGCCGTATTCGACGCGGGCTTGTCCGTTCGCCGTCAGCGTGATGAAGGCTCCCGCGCGGGCCTTGTCCTCGGACGCGAACCCAAGCCGCGCGCCGTCGAGCGCCTCGATCTCGGCAACGATCTCCCCGAACCGGACCTCGGCGGCGTCGGTCCACTCGGCGTGTCCCGTCTCCAACGCCTCCCGTTCGGCTTGAAGGGCGTCGTAGCGGGCCTGTTCGTCAGAGGTGAAATCCCGGACCTGCGGGCGAATGCGGGAGAGGCTGTAGTCCAGGTCGAATGACGCCCATTTCCAGCCATCCGCCACAATCGCGTCGGCGAAGGTCTGCAGTCTCTCGGCGACCAACCGGTCCAGCAGGGCCGGGTCGGCGAAATAGCCGCCTTGGTCGTCGGCGAACAGGTCGCGCACCATGACGCCGCCCGCTGCCTGATATGCCTCCGCGCCGACGAAGATGGCCCGCCGGTCGGTGGCCGACACGCGGTCGCGGGTCAGATGCCGTCGAATGGTCTGCGGATGCCGTTCGTAGTTCGGCAGGCTCTCCCACAACCCCTCTTGTCGCTGATGGTCCTCGCTGACGGTGAAGGCCATCAACTGGTCCAGCGTCATGTCGCCGTCGCGGTAAGTCTGCATCAAACGCGGGCTGACGCTCGCGAGTTTGAGCCGTTGCCTTACGACGGTCGCCGTCACGCCGAAGCGCGCCGCGATCTCCTCGGCCCCGAAGCCGCGCTCCTCGGCGAGCCGTTGGAACGCCTCAAACTGGTCTGCCGGGTGCATCGCGAACCGGGTGACGTTCTCATCCAGACTGATCTCGTAGGCGTCGTTCGCGGTGTCGATCACGCAGCGGATGGGCTCGGTCTTCTTGATCTGCTTGCGCTTGGCGCGAAGCAGTTGGGCCAGCCGGCGGCCCTCGCCGATTGTGACGAGGTAGTTGCCGGTGGGTCGACCCTCCGCGTCGAGTTCCGGCTCAACCACAGGCGGCTGGAGAATGCCCTTGGCGCGGATGCTCGCCGCCAGCGTCTCGATATCCTCGGGGCGATGCGGCGTCTTGCGGGCGTTCCTCTCCGACTTTTTCAGCCGGTTGAGCGGGATGTAGACCTCCACTCCGTGTTCAACGGCGGGTGTTTCAAAGGCGGCAGTCATGGGTATCTCTCCGTTCGGTTGAGGGTGCGGACGCAAAGCGCGCCGCACCCCTGCCCGTCGGCGAGACTGGGGGTAGCAAAGGCCAGGGCGAGGGGCCGGAGGGGGATCACCCGATCTGCACGGAGCCGAAGCAAGGCGAAGGCGTAGGAAGATCGGGGATACCGGCCCCTCGGCGGCGCAGCCGCGCACCCTGGCCGGCGCGAGGGGCGACGCCCCTTAGCTCTTCTCTTCGTGAGGCTTGGCGCGGACTCGAAAAGGCGTAGGATTCTCCCCGGAGGAGGGTGCCATGACCGCAAGCGGCGTGCGTGAGGAGCCCAAGTGCGTGGGCATCTGGATAAGGGTTTCGACCGAGGACCAGGCCCGAGGCGAAAGCCCCGAGCATCACGAGAAGCGCGCTCGCGCCTATGCTGAAGCGCGGGGGTGGACCGTCGTCGAGACCTACCGGCTCGAGGCCGTCAGCGGCAAATCCGTCATGGGCCACGCCGAGGCCAAGCGGATGCTCGCGGATCTGCGCAAGGGCGCGATCTCCGGCCTCGTGTTCTCAAAACTCGCGCGCCTGGCACGCAATACGAAAGAGCTTCTGGAGTTCTCCGAGATCTTCCGGGCGTGCGGCGCGGACCTCGTGTCGCTCCAGGAGGCGATCGACACGAGTTCCCCGGCGGGCCGACTCTTCTTCACGATGATCGCCGCGATGGCGCAGTGGGAGCGCGAGGAGATCGCGGAGCGGGTCCAGGCGTCCGTTCCCATCCGCGCGAAGCTCGGCAAGCCCATCGGGGGCGCAGCGCCGTTCGGCTATCGCTGGCGCGACAAGAAGCTCGAACCCGACCCGGACGAAGCGCCTGTCCGCGTTCTGCTCCACGAGCTGTTCCTCGAACATCGGCGAAAAAAGACGGTCGCCCGCCTCTTGAACAAGCGAGGCTATCGGACCCGAAACGGGTCGCTGTTTTCCGACACGACTGTCAGCCGGCTCCTCGAAGACCCCACCGCCAAAGGCCTTCATCGGGCGAACTACACCCGCACGGACGATCGCCGGAAGAACTGGACCGTGAAGCCCGAAAGCGAGTGGGTCTACAACGCGGTCGAGCCCATCATCTCCGAGGAGCTCTGGGATCAGTGCGCCCGCCTGGTCGCGAGCCAGCGCGCGAACGTGAAGCGACCCGCGCGCAAATCGCAGCACCTCTTCGCCGGCTATGCCTTCTGTGACTGCGGCCAAAAGATGTACGTCTGGGCGGCGTCGCCCAAATACATCTGCTCTGCCTGCCGCAACAAAATCCCGATCGCCGATCTGGAAGCCGTCTACCGGGAACAACTCCATCACTTCCTCGTCTCGCCCGACGAGATCGATGCCCATGATCGCGCCGCCGTCGAGGCGATGGACGAAAAGGCCCGCCTGATCGCCAGCGCCGAAAGCGAACTCAAACGGATCGAAGCCGAGGACGAGACCGCCTTCCAGCTCTACGCCGCTGGCGAGCTTTCAAAGGAAGATTTCGGCCGACGGCATCGGCCGCTCTCGGAACGTCGAACCCAGCTTGAAGACGAGCTTCCCCGTCTCCAGGCGCAGCTCGACGTCCTGCGCATCAGCGCCGTCTCCCGCCAGGAAGCCCTTGGCGAAGCTCGGGACCTGACCACTCGGTGGGGGTCTCTCCCCCACGAAGAGAAGCGACAGATTGTCGAAGCGATCACCGATCGCATCGTGATCGGCAAAGCCGATGTCGAGATAACCCTCCTGCACCTACCGGAAGCCGGAACTAGTGGTGGGAAGGCAACACGGCCACAGGGGTTCATGGCCGCGACCAGCTGGAACCGGGCCGGATAGCGGACATGGGCGTTGGCCCGGGCCACCACGATCTCTCCCGTCTCGAGCGGCGCGCGGAGGGAATCGAGGGCCTGCGCGCTGTATTCGGGCAGCTCGTCGAGGAAGAGCACTCCGTTGTGCGCGAGCGAGGCCTCGCCCGGCTTGGCGCGCAGGCCGCCGCCGGTCAGGGCGGCCATGGAGGCGGAATGGTGCGGGCTGCGGAACGGCCGGTCGCGCGTCAGGGCCCCGCGCTCGATCAGCCCGGCCACCGACCAGACCATGGAGGTTTCCAGCAGCTCCTTCGGCGTCAGCGGCGGCAGCAGGCCCGGCAGACGCGCCGCCATCATCGATTTGCCGGAGCCCGGCGGACCGACGAAAAGCAAATTATGCCCCCCGGCCGCCGCGATCTCCAGCGCCCGCTTGGCGCTCTCCTGACCCTTGACCTCGCGCAGGTCGGGAACCCGGTCGCCGGAACGCATGGCCCCCGGCTCGGGCCGCCGCAGCACCTGGCTTCCCTTGAAATGATTGACCAGACCGATCAGCGAGCGCGGGGCCAGAACCGCCACATCGCCGGCCCAGGCCGCCTCGGGTCCGTTGGCCTCGGGGCAGATCAGCCCCAGCCCCATGGCGTCGGCCGCCACCGCCGCCGGCAGGGTCCCGCCGACCGGGGCGATCCGCCCGTCCAGCCCCAGCTCCCCCACCGCCGCCCATCCCGCCAGCATGTCCGGCGGAATGACGCCCATGGAGGCCAGCAGGGCGAGGGCGATAGGCAGGTCGAAATGGCTGCCCTCCTTGGGCAGGTCGGCCGGGGCCATATTGACGATGATCCGCTTGGGCGGCAGGGCCAGGCCGATGCCGCCGAAGGCCCCGCGGACCCGCTCCCGGCTCTCGGCCACCGCCTTGTCGGCCAGGCCGACGATGTTGAACACCGGGTGGTCGCCGCACGGCAGCTGCTGGACCTGCACGTCCACCCGGCGGGCGTCCACGCCCTCGAACGCCACAGTCACCACGCTGGCGAGCATCGCACCCTCCCGTTATTCGGGAAAGGAACGAACCACGAACAGGCCGGATTGGCAAGAGCGGTGTTACGCCGGACGTTTGCCTTCGATGACATCCCACATCAGCGCGGCCGCATCGACGCCGGTGAACCGCTTGAGCTGCTGGGCGCCCGTCGGGGAGGTGACGTTGATCTCGGTCAGATAGTCGCCGATCACATCAATGCCGACGAAGATCAGGCCGCGCCGTTTCAGCTCGGGGCCGATGGCGGCGCAGATCTCGCGATCGCGGGCGGTCAGCTCCACCGGCGCGGCCGTGCCGCCCACGCGCAGGTTGGAGCGCACCTGGTCCTTGGCCGGAATGCGGTTGATGGCCCCGACCGGCTCGCCGTCGATCAGGATGATCCGTTTGTCGCCCTTCGACACGGCGGGAACGAATTTCTGGATCACGAGCGGATCGCGCGAGCCCGTGGCGTGGATCTCGATCAGGGCCTCGAGGTTCGGATCGTCCGCCTTCAGCCGCACCACTCCCGAACCCGCCGCGCCGTGCAGGGGCTTGAGCACCACGTCGCCGTGCCGCTTGTGAAAGTCGACAAGGGCGACCGGGTCGGAACTGATCAGGGTCGACGGGGTCAGGCCGGGGAATTTCGTGACCAGCAGCTTCTCGGGCGCTGACCGGACTTCGGCGGGATCGTTCACCACCAGCGTCTTCGGATGCACTGTCTCGAGCAGATAGGTCGAGGTGACATAGGCCATGTCGAAGGGCGGATCCTGCCGCATCAGGATGACATCGACGTCCTGGCCGAGATCCAGCTTCACCTCGTCGCCGAAGGCGACGTGGTCGCCCTGGACCTCGCGCAGCGTGACCGGACGGGCGCGGCAGAACAGCCGCCCGTCCTCGAGCGCCAGGGTGCGGACGTCATAAACCCACTGGGCGTGACCGCGCGCCTGCGCCGTGGTCATCATCAGCCAGGTGGTGTCGGACTCGATGTTGACCGCCTCGACGGGGTCCATCTGGATCGCGACTCGCAGCATGCCTTGTCCTTCCAAGCGTCTTGACCTTGGCTAATGGGCAGCGGGGGGCGGCGGCGCAACCCTAGTTCAGCTGCATGCGGACCCGGTCGACCGACATCTGGCGCGTCGCCTCCATCGGATCATCCCCCGTGCGGGCGCGGCCCAGGGCGTCCAGGGCGCCGGCGAGCGAGCCCTGTTTCTCGCGCGCGGCGGCGACGTCCAGCCAGGGCCGGTGGTCGTCGGGATCGAGCAGGGCGCGGCGCAGGGCCGAGCGCTCGGCGCCTTCATAGTCCTGCGACCGGATGGCCCGGCTGAACAGAACGTTCTGCAGCCGGGTCAGGGCCTCGCGGTCCGTCACCGGGGCCATCAGCACATCGAGCCGGTCGGCGACATGGGGCGTCAGCCCGGCCCGCAGGGCCCGCCGGGTCAGTTCCGACGGCAGCACCAGCCGGCCCTGGCTGAAGGGGTCGAGGGCGACGGGGCCTTCCGGGGTCTCGACCCGCAGCAGGAAATGGCCGGGGAAGTCGACGCCCTGGGCCTTCACCCCAACGCGGCGCGCGGCGTCGAGATAGAAGACCGACAGGGCCGCCGACAGGCCGCGGCGGCTGTCGGCCACGTCGATGACGTCGGTGTTGGCCGGGCTGTCATAGTTGAGCAGGTCGCCGTTCAGACGCAGGTCCGCGGCCATGGTCTCGGTCAGGGCCTCGTCCGGGCTTTCCGTGGCCAGCCGTTCGGCCAGCCGTTCGGCGGCGTGGGCGGCCAGGGTGCGGACCGGCTGGGGATCGCGAAACGGGCCGTCGTGGATGGCGCAGGCGATGGCCGCCTCCAGCAGCGGAAACGCCTCGTCCTCGACCTGTCCGGCCGCGGTCAGCAGTTCGATCGCTTCGTCGCGGGTCATGCGGCGCCCCTCCCGAAGGCGACAACCCCGCGACGATGGCGCGGAAACCGGCCGGGAGCCAGCGCCACCATATCGATCCGCAGCACATGACCGGCGAGGCTGGGTCTTTGGCGCAACACCGACCGGCCGGCGGCCAGCAGCCGGTCATACTGGTCGGGGCCGAGGGCGGTGAGCGCCGCCTCCAGCGTGGCGCGGCGTTTGACCTCGACGACGGCCAGCACCCGGGCGCGGCGGGCGAGGATGTCGATCTCGCCGGCGCGGGTCTTCAGCCGAAAGCCCAGAACCTGATAGCCCTTGGCCATCAGCAGGGCCGCGGCCAGCCATTCCGAGCGGTGGCCCAGCCGGTGGGACGCGGCGCCGAGGGCGATACGCCAGCGGCGCTTGGCCCGAACGACCTTCGGCGCCCTGATCCGATCAGGGGGGCGCCGGGTCGCGGGCCGGTCCGCGCTCACCGGCCCTGCAGCTCCAGCGCCCGCTTGTAGAGCGGCTTGCGCGGCAGGTTCAGCGCCTTCGAGACTTCGGCCGCCGCCTCGCCGGGCGGCAGCCGGGTCATGGCCTCGGCGAGGGCGGCGTCGGCGTCGGCCTCGCTGGCGACCTCCATCTCGCCGGGGGCGACGACGATGACGATCTCGCCCTTGGGCGACTGGCAGCGCGGGTCGACCGCCAGTTCGGCCAGCGAGCCGCGCACGCACTCCTCATACAGCTTGGTCAGTTCGCGGGCGACGGCGGCGGGGCGGGGCCCCAGCACGGCGGCCATGTCGGCCAGGCTGTCGGCGAGGCGCGGGCCGCTCTCGAAGAAGACCAGGGTCTGGCGGGCGGTGCGGACCTCTTCCAGCGCCGCGCGGCGGGCGCCGGATTTCGCGGGCAGGAAGCCGGCGAACAGCACCCGGTCGGCGGGCAGGCCGGCGATGCACAGGGCCGCCAGCAGGCTGGACGGGCCGGGGATCGGATGCACCGGCAGGCCGGCGGCGATGACCGCCCGGGCGACGACATAGCCGGGATCATTGACCATGGGCGTGCCGGCGTCCGAGACCAGAGCGACGACCTCGCCTGCCCGCAGCCGTTCGATCGCCCCCTCGGCCGCCCGGGCGGAGGCGTGATCGTCGCACCGCTCCAGCCTCGCCTTCAGCCCGTAGGCTGACAGCAGCTTGCCGGTGACGCGCGTGTCCTCGGCGAGAACGAGGTCGGCGGCGGCCAGCACGTCGAGCGCGCGCAGGGTCATGTCGCGCAGGTTCCCGATCGGCGTCGCCACCAGATAGAGGCCGGGCGCCACGAGGCGCGGCGGCGGGGCGGTCGGCGGGAACGGGGAGGACTCGGACATGCGCAGGACCGTGCCAGCGGGGGAGGCACGGCTCAAGGGCGGGCGCGCGAGGGCCGCGCGGAGGGCGACCCTGGAAAAACGCATAAAGCGATGCACTCGACCCATCGGCGTCGGACGCTGAAAGGCGGCGTTGCGCGGGATAGCGCGAGCTCAGAGGAGCCGGGACGTTTCGGATGACGATGTCAAAGACCGTGGCGGCGGGATGTCAGTCCCGATCCACGCATTTTATCACGGCCGGACGCGGCGCCAGGGAAACGGGCGGCCGGACCCCGGCGGATGAGGGGCGAAAAGGCACGGTCGGGGGTGCGAAAGGGACGGAAGATCGGGGGCGGGAGTGGAGCATTGACCGCTGAACAGGCCCTGGATCTCCCGCCGTCAGAGCGCCTTCTTGAAGCCGAGGTGGCTCGCGACGAAGCCGAGCTGTTCGTAGAACCGGTGCGCGTCCGGCCGGCCCTGATCCGTCGTCAGCTGCACCAGACTGCAACCCCGCGACCGGCACTCTGAAATGGCCCACTCGAAAACCCGGCGGCCCAGTCCCCCGCCGCGGCGGTCGGCCGCGATGCGAACGGACTCGATCTGACCGCGCAACGCCCCCTGACGCGAGAGGCCGGGGATGAAGGTGATCTGCAGGGTTCCGACCACCCGGTCGTCCTCGGTCATCACCGCGAGCAACTGGTTCGGGTCCGAGTCGATAGCGGCGAACGCCGCTTCATAGGCCGGTGCGGGCGGCAGGCTGACGTCCTCCCGCTCCCGACCCAGGGGGTCGTCGGCGAGGAGGGCGATAATGGCGGGCAGGTCGGCGGCCCGGGCCCGGCGAAAGGCGATGTCGTTCATGGCGACACCTTAAGGGCGCCCGTTTCAAACCAGAAGCGCCCTCAACACCCCGTCCAGCACCGGTCGTCCGTTCACCGTCGCCCTGACCCGGTCCCCGGTGACGGCCAGAAACCCGTCGGCGATCAGCCCGGCCAGCGGCTCCGTCTTCACGGTCCGACCAACCGCCGCCAGATCGCTGAGCGCCACACCCTCCACCGTCCGCAGCCCCAGCAGCACCTTCTCCTCTGCCGCGTCCCGCGCCGACTGCGTCTCACGCTCGCGCCACGGCGTTCCGGCCGCGACGCCGGCGACATAGGCCGCGATCCCCTTGTGCGCGACGGTCGCCGTCCGCGCGCCGGCCAGCGTCAGCCGCCCGTGCGCGCCGGGACCAAGGCCGAGATAGTCGCCGCCGCGCCAGACGTGGAGATTGTGAGCCGACCGCGCCGCCACGCCCCGCGCATGGTTGGAGACCTCATAGGCGTCGAAGCCGGCGGCCTCGAGCACCGTCTGGGTGGTTTCGTAGAGGGCGGCGGAGCGGTCCTCGTCGGGCGGGGTCCAGGCGCCGCGGGCGACGGCGCGGCCGAAGGCGGTCGTGGGCTCTATGGTCAACTGATAGGGCGAGACGTGCTCGAAGCCGAGCTCGATGGCCCCGGTCAGTTCGGCGCGCCAGTCGTCGACGGTCTGGCCCGGCAGGGCGTGGATCAGGTCGATCGACAGGCGCGGAAAGGCGCGGGCGGCGACGGCGACGGCGCGCCGGGCCTCGTCCGCCGAGTGGTTGCGGCCGAGGAAGGCAAGGGCGGCGTCGTCCAGCGCCTGCACCCCCATGGACAGACGGTTGACCCCGGCGTCGGCCAGCGCCGCGAACCGGGCCGCCTCGGCGTCGGTGGGATTGGCCTCGAGGGTGATCTCGATCGGGCCGCGCGGCGGAAACAGGCTCTTCGCCCGGTCAATCACCGCGGCCACGGCCTCCGGCGCCACCAGGGAGGGGGTGCCGCCGCCGAAGAAGATGGAGGCCAGCCGGCGCGGGCCGGTCAGGGCGGCCTGCGCCGCCATGTCGGCGAGGATGGCCTGAACCAGCGCCACCTGTTCCGCCGTCCGGCCCCGGTCCCGCACGACGTTGAAGTCGCAATAGGGACAGATGCGGGCGCAATACGGCCAGTGGACGTAGAGGGCGAGGTCGCTGGCGGGGGTGGGGGGCATGGGGTGGGGTGGTGGCTGGTGATTAGTGGTTAGTGGCTAGTGGCTGGCCGGCGCCTGTGCGACGGCGCGGGCAGCGCCGCCCTTCCGCCGCGAGAGGAGCTGCAACCACTAACCACTAACCACTAACCACTAATCACTCGCCACTCAGTCCATTAACGCCGCCTTCAGCTTCGCGAACGCCACGGCCCGGTGGCTGATGCTGTCCTTCAGGGCCGGGTCCAGTTCGCCGAAGGTCTGGCTGTGGCCGTCCGGGATGAAGATGGGATCATAGCCGAAGCCGCGGTCGCCGCGCGGGGGGAAGGTCAGCTGGCCGTCGACCCGACCCTCGACCACCACGGCCGGGCCGTCGGGCCAGGCCACGGCGAGGGCCGAGGTGAACCAGGCGCGGCGGTCGGACGAGCCGGTCTCCTCCAGCCGTTCCTCGACGCGGCGCATGGCGAAGGCGAAATCCTTGTCCGGACCGGCCCAGCGGGCGGAGAAGATGCCCGGCGCCCCGTCCAGGGCCGCGACCGACAGGCCGGAGTCGTCGGCCAGGGCGACCTCGCCCGAAAGATCGGCCGCGTGCCGGGCCTTCAGCAGGGCGTTGCCGACGAAGGTGCTCTCGGTTTCGTCCGGTTCGGGCAGAGTCAGGCTGGCTGCGGTGACGACGGCGTAATGTCCGTCCAGCAGGGCGTCGATTTCCACGGCCTTGCCGGGATTGTGGGTCGCGACGACCAGGCGCATCCCCTTGATAAGCTTCAGTTTCATCCTGATCACGCGCTCCGAAACAATCCATTGCCAAAGTTTAATATCGTTAAACGATATGTAACGTGCCTTTTCGCGGAGCACGGCCTATCTATGTCTTCAAGGACGGACGCCGCGACGTTCCCCGATCAAGCCAATATCGGCAAGATCGATGCAGCGGAACAACAGAAGAGGGGTAAAAACATCCCCTCACTCAGGATCAACGGAGAACGACTATGAGCACCATGAGCGCCTCGCACTTCATCGAAAAGATCGGCCACGGCATCCTCAACACCTTCCTGCTCGCCGCCCTGCCGACCGCCCTGATCACCACCCTGATCCAGGCCTTCTGAGTCCGCTCTGGCCGCATCGGCCAGACCGGCGATCAGCCGGATAGTAAGGCCTCGACCCGCCCGGCGGCGACAGGTCAGGGACAAACTCCCACAGGAGCTTTGACGATCGGCATGACAATCGCGATGAATAAGACCGCGTGCGGGTTCGCCGGACCCCGCGCGGCATCCTCGCCCCGCCGACCGGCCCGATAACAGAGAGGTCGCCCCATGCGTTTCCCGAAATCGCTTTCGATCGGGACCCGCGTGCCTTTCGTCCGGACCCCGGCCCTTCCGGCCCTCGGTCCCGGATCCATGTCCAGCCTGCTCGGCGTCGCCCTCGGGGCCGCCTTCTGGATCCTGGCGCTGCTGACCATCGGCGCCGTTCTCATCTTCCTTTTCATCGCCTTCGTTCCGATGGGTCCGCTCGACCTCGTCGCGACCTCGGACGACGGCGGCACCAGCGTGCCCGTGCCGCGGGCCTATTTCCTGTTCGGGATCGGCGCCTTCGCCGGCTATTTCGCCGGCTTCGCCCTGATCCTGCGCCACCTGCGCCACATCGTTCACTCCCTGCGCATCGGCGACCCCTTCCAGCCCGCCAACGTCAGCCGGCTGAAACAGATCGGCCTGACCCTGGCCACGGTCACGGGCGGCGCCTGGATCGGCCAGACCCTGGTCTCGCGGCTGGTGCGCGGCGCGCTGGAGCCGCCCAGCCTGTTCGACCTGGTGACCCCCGCCTTTTCGGTGCTGGTCGTCTTCGTCCTGGCCGAGGTGTTCCGCGAAGGCGCCCGTCTGCGCCGGGAGTCGGAGTTGACGATATGACGGATTCCGCCGCCGAAACGCCCGGCCTTTTCCGTTCCGCGCACGCCGGATAGAGAGGGCGCCATGGCCATCCGTGTTCAACTCGACCGCATCCTCCTCGAACGGCGCATGTCGCTGACCGAGCTGGCCGACCGCGTGGGCGTGACCCTCGCCAATCTGTCGATCCTGAAGACCGGCAAGGCGCGGGCCATCCGCTTCACGACGCTGGACGCCCTGTGCCGCGAGCTGAACTGCCAGCCGGGCGACCTGCTGACCCGGACCCCGGGGCCGCAGGACGCCGGCTCGGACGAGGACGTCGACGGGAACGACCCCGGCTCGACATGAGCCGCCGCGACGACCTGAGCCCCGACGACCGCCGCATCTGGGCCCGCGTCGCCGGCTCGGTCACGCCGGCGAAACCGAAGAAGGCGGCCCTGGTGATCCCGGGCGCCGCCGTCGTCGATCCGCCCGCCGCGCCGCATCCGAAAGGTCTGGCCAGGCCACGCGGCGGGCCGCCGCCTTATTCGCCGGTCGTTTCAGCGCCCGCCCGTCCCCGCGGTCACCCCGAAGCGCTTGAGCCCCGTCGCCAGCGCCGGCTGTCGCGCGAACGCGATCCGATCGAGGCGCGGATCGACCTGCACGGCTATGGCCGTTTCCAGGCCCAGGACGCGCTGACGGCGTTTCTGCATGGCGCCCAGGCGCGAGGCTATCGCTCGGTGCTGGTCGTCACGGGTCAGGGACGGCGCGGCGGCACGGGCGTGATCCGCGCCTCGGTCCACGAATGGCTGCAGGCCCCGGCGTTGCGCGGGGTGGTGTCGGGGTTCGCATCGGCCGCGCGCCATCACGGCGGCGACGGGGCGCTGTATGTGACGATCCGGCGGGGGTGAGCGGGTGGTTAGTGGCCAGTGATTGGTGGTTGGCCGGCAGGGGCGAACGCCGCCGGCGCCGAGCCGCCCCCCGCAGGCGATCCAGCAACCACCCAATCACCAGCCACTAATCACTCACCCAAGCCGCAGCCCCGCATCCTTCGCCAGCTTCTCCAGCGACGTCATCGGCCGGGGTCCCCAGTGGGCGATGACTTCGGCGGCTGCGAGCGAACCGAGCTTGCCGGCGTCTTCCAGCGACAGGCCGCGGGCGAGGCCGAGCAGGAAGCCGGCGGCGTACTGGTCGCCGGCGCCGGTGGTGTCGACCACCTTGCCGACCGGGACGACAGCGATCCGCACCCGCTCGTCGCCGCGCACGACCACCGAGCCGGCCTCGCCGCGCGTGATGGCGGCGACGTCAACCATTGACGCCAGCTGCGAGGCGGCGGCGTCGAAATCATCGGTTTCGAACAGGGCGGCCAGTTCGCCCTCATTGGCCAGGACGATGTCGGCGGAGGCCTCGATGAAGGCCAGCAGTTCGGTGCGCCAGCGAGCGACGACGAAGGTATCCGACAGGGTGATGGCGACCTTGCGTCCGGCGGCGTGGGCGGCGGCGGCGGCGGCCTCGAAGGCGGCGCGGGCCGGGGCCGGGTCGAACAGATAGCCCTCCAGATAGACGATGGCCGAGGCGCCGATCAGATCGGCGTCGATGTCGGCGGCGGCCAGCTGGTTGGCGGCGCCGAGGAAGGTGCACATGGTGCGCTGGCCGTCGGGCGTGACGTTGATCATGCAGGCGCCCGTGGCGACGCCCGGCAGCACCGGCGTGTCGAAGGCGACGCCGGCGGCGCGGATGTCGTGGCTGAAGACGGCGCCCAGCTGGTCGTCCCCGACCTTGCCGATATAGGCCGCACGGCCGCCGAAGCCGCCGATGCCGGCGACGGTGTTGCCCGCCGAGCCGCCCGAGGCCTCAACGCCCGCCGCCATGGCGGCGTAGAGGGCGGCGCTCTGTTGCGCATCGACCAGCTGCATCGAGCCGGCGGTCAGGCCCTGGGCCTCGAGGAAGGCGGGGTCGCAGGGGGCGAGGACATCGACGATGGCGTTGCCGACGGCGCAGACGTCATAGGTGGGGTTCTGGGTCATGCGGTCGCCCTTAGCGGACCGCCGGGGCGGCGTCATCCGAAAAGCATAAGGAAAGCCTTATGCGATTACCGCCGATTGGCTATGAGGCGGTCATGACCGAGATCGCCGTCCTGACCCCCGACCCGTCCGACCCCTCCTACGCCGGCCAGTGGCCCGGCGTGCTGGCGCGGCTGTCCGAAGCGATGGCGGCGTCCGGGCTGACGGCGACGCCGACGGCGTGGACCGACCATATCGAGGATGCCTCCGGGCTGATGCGATACCCGCTGGTCCTGCCCGTGATCGCCTGGGGCTATCACCGCGACCACGGTCGCTGGCTGCAGGCCTGCGCGACCTGGGCCGCGGCAGGCGTGAAGATGCTGAACCCGCCGTCGGTGCTGGCGTGGAATTCGGACAAATCCTATCTGGGCCGACTGGCCGAACAGGGCGTGGCCATCCCCCCGACCCTCTGGACCGACCATCCAACCCAGGCGGATATCGACGCCGCCTTCGACCGGTTCGCGACCGATGTGGTCATCGTCAAGCCGCGCGTCTCGGGCGGGGCGTGGAAGACCCTGCGGCTCGCGCGCGGCGAGGCCCTGACCGATGCGCCCGAAGGCCCGGCGATGATCCAGCCCTATCTGCCGACCATCGAGACCGAGGGCGAGACCAGCCTGCTGTTCTTCGGCGGCCGGCTCAGCCACGTCGTCAACAAACGGCCCGTCCCCGGCGAGTTCCGGGTCCAGGTCCAGTACGGCGGCGGCTATGTCGCCCTGCCCGAGCCGCCGGCGAAGGCGCTGGCGCTGGCGGAGAAGACGCTGGCGGCCATCGGCGAGGACCTGCTCTACGCCCGCATCGACATGGCCCCCGACGCGGACGGCGGCTGGCTGTTGATGGAGGCCGAACTGATCGAGCCGGACTTCTACCTGGCCTCGGCGCCGGAAGGCGGGAAGCGGTTCGCGGAGGCGGTGCGGGCGCGGCTTTGAGTGGTTAGTGGCTAGTGGCTAGTGGCTAGTGATTGGCGCTTCCCTGCCAGCGGAAGGGCGGCGCGTCCGGCGCCTTCGCACAGGCGGCGGCCAGCCACTAACCACTAGCCACCAGCCACTTCCCCCTCACCCCGCCTCCCCCAGCGCCGCCAGCCCGGCCCGGCTCGGGCACAGGTCGCTGATCACGCAGGCGCTGCATTTCGGCTTTCGCGCCGTGCAGGTGTAGCGCCCATGCAGGATCAGCCAGTGGTGGGCCTTGGGCAGCCAGGCTTCGGGCACGACGCGGAACAGCTGGGCCTCGACCTTGTCGGGGGTGGCGGCGTTGGCCAGACCCAGCCGGTGCGAGACGCGGAAGACGTGGGTGTCGACGGCGATGGCGGCCTCGATGCCCAGTTCGTTGAGCACCACGCTGGCGGTCTTGCGGCCGACGCCGGGCAGGGCCTGGAGGTCGGCGCGGTTCAGCGGCACCTGGCCGCCGTGCTGTTCCAGCACGATGCGGCTGAGGGCGATGACGTTCCTGGCCTTGCCGCGATACAGGCCGATGGAGGCGATGAAGGGCACCAGACCCTCTTCTCCCAACTCCAGCATCTTCGCCGGGGTGTCGGCGACGGCGAAGAGCCGGTCCGTCGCCTTGTTCACCGAGACGTCCGTGGCCTGGGCCGACAGGGCGACAGCGACCACCAGCGTATAGGGACTGGAGAAATTCAGCTCGGTCTTCGGCTCGGGCATGATGCGCGCAAGCCGTTCGAAGACGGCCTCGACCCGGTCCTCTTCCGGCGGCCAGCCGGGCACGGGAACCATGGCGCCGGTCATGACGGCGGGGCGCCCGGGCGCGGACTTGGGCGCAGGCCTGGGCGCGCCGGGGCGCGGTCTGGGGGTCGTGGGTCTGGCCATCGGGGCGGGGTCGATCAGGCGGGCTTCGCCGGGCAGGCCAAGGTCGGCATTCGGGCCCCGAGGTCAAGACGACCCGGGCCGGTATGCGCGCCTAGGTGACCGGTCGAGAGGCGACGGAGGTCTGTCGCCCGTATCCGACGACGCCGGCGGAGTCTCTCGCATTGCCGCGCGTATGCCCCCCGCTCAGGCACCGGTAGTCCTGCCGGGCGTCGCCGCTCTGGGCGCCGGTCGGGACCAGGTTGGAGTCGGCGCTGCAGAGCGCGGCCCGCTCGGCCATGGTCAGCTCGGCGGACTCCACCGTGGGACTGCAGGCGCCCACAACCAGCGCGCCGCCGGCCAGAAGAATGGAAACGATCGAGACACGCATACGTCGTCCTCCTCCAGAAGCCGGGAAATCGGCTCTTCCTCAAAGATAGATACCCGCGGGCGCCGCGCGTCAAGGTTGACACACCCCACCCTGAGGTTGCGGAGCCGCGGCCGGCCGGCGCCAACGCGGCGCGCGACGTCGTCCCGCAAGGCTTGGCGCAGGCGGCGCGGGGGTTTACCCCGTCCCGGTCTGTAGTCCGGAGTTCCCCATGCTGATCCATCTGTCGTCCTGGCCCGAGATCGACGCGCGGCTGAAGACCGTGAAGACGGTCGTGGTTCCGATCGGCTCGAACGAGCAGCACGGCCCGACCGGCCTGCTGGGCACCGACTGGATGTGTCCCGAGATCATCGCCCACGCGGCCGAAAAGTCGGACGAAAACCTGGTCGTCGCCCCGACCTTCAACATCGGCATGGCCCAGCACCATCTGGCCTTCGCCGGCACCATCTCGCTGCGGCCGTCGACCTTCATGGCCGCCATCACCGACTGGGTTTCGTCGCTGAGCCGGCACGGGTTCGAGCGGATCTATTTCCTCAACGGCCATGGCGGCAACACAGCCACGATCGAGGCCACCTTCGCCGAAATCTACGCCGAGTGGAGCTTTGTCGAGGAGCAGCCCCCGTTCGTGCTGAAACTGCGCAACTGGTGGGACCTGCCGGGGGTCAACAGCCTGTGCAACCAGCTGTTCCCCAAGGGCCACGGCATGCATGCCACCCCGTCCGAGATCGCCGTGACCCAGGCGGGGTATCCGGACCATATCAAGACGGCGACCTACAGCCCGCAGATCGCGCCGGTCGGGCCGATCCGCGACGCCCTGGACTATCGCGCCCGTTTCCCCGACGGCCGCATCGGCTCCGATCCGGCCCTGGCCAGTCCGGAGCACGGCCGGACCATCATCGCGGCGGCGGCCCCGGCGCTGTTGAAGGATGTCGCCGACTTCTCGAACGAAGTCTTGCCCGAGGTCTGAAACCGGCCCAAGGCTGGGCCATGACCGAGTTCGAAAAAGCCATCAAGACCGGCCGCCGGCTGACGCGCGACGGCGCGCGCGCGGCCAATACCGCCCTGTCCGGCGGCGAAATGATGAAGGCCGCGGGCGACGTCATCAACGCCCGTCTGGAGATCATGGCCGCGGGGATGGCCGATCCGCGCAAGCTGGATCTGACCGAAATGTCGCTGATGGGTTCGGAGAAGGTGGAGGCCCTGTCGGCCTCGGCCTCGGCCATGGCGAAGACCTTCGGCGACATCGGCGGACGCGTCGGTTCGGGCGTCATGACCGAGGCGGGGCTGGCCTCGAAGGCCGCGACCTCGATCGCCTCGGCCGCGACCCCCGCGGCGGCGATGCAGGCGCAGTACAGCTACGCCGTCGGCTGGTGGAGCCGGGCGACGACGCAGATGCTGACGCTGAACAGCGCCCTGCTGAAGGGTCAGGCCGACGCGATGCGGCCGATCCACGCCACCGCCGTCGCCAATGCGAAACGGCTGAAGAAGTAAGCGCGGCTGTCTCCCTCCCCCTCCGGGGGAGGGTGGCTGAGCCGCAGGCGAAGCCGGGTGGGAGGAGCCCGGCGACGAAAGCTCCAGCTGTTTCGCCAAACCCCTACCGGAACGGCGGCTCGTCGAAGGCCCGCAGCTTGCGGGAGTGCAGGCGGCTGCCCTCGGCGCGCAGCAGGTCGATGGCGTGGATGCCGATCTGCAGATGCTCCGAGATCGACCCCTCATAGAAGCGGTTGGCCTGACCCGGCAGTTTGATCTCGCCGTGCAGGGGCTTGTCCGAGACGCACAGCAGGGTGCCGTAGGGCACGCGGAAGCGGTAGCCCTGGGCGGCGATGGTGGCGGATTCCATGTCGATGGCCACGGCCCGGCTCTGGTTGAAGCGCAGCGCCGACTTTGAATAGCGCAGCTCCCAATTGCGGTCGTCGGTGGTCACCACCGTGCCGGTGCGCAGGCGTCGCTTGACCTCCTCGCCGGGCGCGCCGGAGACGATCTTGGCGGCGTCATAGAGGGCGCGCTGGACCTCGGCGATGCTGGGGATCGGAATGTCCGGCGGCAGGACCGCGTCCAGCACATGGTCGTCGCGCAGATAGGCGTGGGCCAGCACATAGTCGCCGATGCTCTGGCTGGGGCGCAGGCCGCCGCAGTGGCCGATCATCATCCAGGCGTGGGGCCGGGTGACGGCGAGGTGGTCGCAGATGGTCTTGGCGTTGGACGGCCCGACCCCGATGTTGACCAGGGTGATCCCCGCCCAGCCCGGCGCGGTCAGGTGATAGGCCGGCATCTGGTGCTTCTTCCAGGCCGCGTCCATGACCGCCGTCTCGGGATGGGGCGTGTCGCGGGTGATCTCGATGCCGCCGGCGCAGACCAGCTTTTCATAGGGGCTGTCGGGGTCCTGCAACTGGGCGCAGGCCCAGCGCACGAACTCATCGACATAGCGGTTGTAGTTGGTGAACAGGATGTAGCTCTGGACGTCCTCGACCGGCGTGCCGGTGTAGTGACGCAGGCGGGCCAGGGAGAAGTCGGTGCGCAGACCGTCGAACTGGGCCAGCGGGAAGTCCTTGCCCAGGTCGAACATGCCGTCGGAGATCTCGTCGCCGATATGGGCCAGGTCCGTGGTCGGGAAATAGCGGGCGACGGCGGCCGTCTGGCTGCGATCCAGGGCGACGGCCGAGCCGTCCATCACATAGGGGAAGGGGATTTCCTGTTGCGACGGTCCGACGTCGAAGGTGGCGCCATAGTCGGCCGCCAGCAGGCCCAGCTGCTCGGTCAGGTAGGGCCGGAACAGGTCGGGGCGGGTGATGGTGGTCGAATAGACGCCGGGCCGGGACAGGCGGGCGTAGGCCCGGGTCTCCAGATTCTGCGGCCGGTCGCCGAACCAGCTGACGCGCAGTTCGGGATAGGCGAACAGGCCTTTCGCCCGCGCGTCCGGATCGGCCCGTTCGCCGGTCCGCAGGAAGGCCCCCACCGCGCTGCGCAGGTTGGAGACGGATTGATTGTAGAGGGTTTCGAGGCGGTCCAGGGCCGCCTGTGCTGTCATCGTTTCTGTCATGGCCTCGTCTAGCGGAAGATCATGACCTTGGCGAGACGGTGGAGCTTAGTCGCGCGGCGCCTCCGCGCGAGCGATCAGGGCGAGCGTGCGATCGTCGGCGGCGTACGCCCGCTTCAGGGCCGCGCCGTCGGCCGCGAGGGTCGCGCAGCGCAGTTCGGCGACGCGGGCTCTCGCCGCGGCCTCGACCGGCGCCTGCCCCTCCCACCGCGCGCAGCCGTTGCGGCGGCGGGCGTAGTCGAACACCGCCGTCGGGGTCCGCGCCGCCGCCTCGAGCGTCGCATCGCGGACCGTGACATGGCCCAGCACCAGCCGGTCGCCCTCGATCGAGAACGACAGGATGGCCGAGCCGGCCGTGCCGCAGCAATTGCCGTCGCCGTCCTGCCACAGGGGGGTGACGGCCATCATATTGGGCCAGTCGAAGCGGACGCCCTGCCAGACCTCGAGGCCCTCGGGCAGGCGATCAGACAGGTCGTCGCGCCAGCTCCAGGTGTCGATCTGGGTCAGGCGGCGGCTGTCGGGAAAGTCCCAGCGGAACAGCACATCGGCATTGCCGCCGCCCGAGCCCGCGTGGATGCCGGGCACGGCGATATAGGCGGCGGCGTTGAACTCCGGACCGCTCAGCAGGACCGGGGCGTCGAAGCGGGCCCCGTCGAAACTCCAGGCGATCGGCGCCGTCGGCCCCATCCGCGCCGCGCCGGCGTCGCCGAAGAAGACGATGCCCCCTGAGACGCCGGTCTCTTCCGTGAACCCCTCCTGCAACTGCCATTGCAGGCCGCCGTCCCGGAGCGCCAGGTAACCGCCCATGGGAGAACTGCAGCCCTTCAGACCCGTCGCCACGCACTCGCGGCCCAGGGCCGGCGGCGTCGTGAAGACCATCGCGCCAAGGCGCTCGTCCCGCCCGGCCTGAAGGGTCAGGTCCTCGATGCGGGACTGGATGTCGGCGTCGGCGTCCATGCCTTGCGGCAGGTCGGCGTGATCGGCGCGCCATTCGGCCTGGTCACGGGCCAGCGACAGCGGCAGGGGCGTGGCCTCGCGGGCCCGGCGCAGGGCCTGTTCCAGGGTCGGCGTCTGGCTGACCACCGGGCCGGCGCCCGCCAGCGTCAGGGTCGCCAATACGAGAACGGCCAGAGTGCGCATGTGTGATCTCCCCATGCCGCCACCCTGCGCCCGCGTGCGGGCGCGCCCTACTGACGCGGTCTGACGTCAGCCCAGTTCGCGGCGCAGGAAGGCGGTGGCGTCCTCGAGCACCGGGGCCTTCTTGCGGAACAGGGGCGAGAAGGTGGAGATCAGGTCGGCGTGGTTGAGGCCAGGATACAGTTTGCTCTCGCAGCGGCCGCCGACCGCCTGCATCCGCTCGCACAGAATGGTGGTGTCCTCGGCATGGACGATGACGTCCGCCGTGCCATGGCCCAGCCACAGGGGGGGCGCGTCGGCGCGGGCGAAGGTGACGGGCTGGGTCAGGGTCGGGTCGGCGACGCGGCCGAAGGCGTTGACCGAGGCCGGGACATCGAAGGGCAGGAAGTCATAGGGCCCGGCCAGGCCGACGGCGGCCCGGATCAGGCCGGGCGCGCCGGCGGCGGCCATGTAGCGCCGGTCGAGGGTGATCATCAGGGCCAGATGGGCGCCGGCCGACTGGCCGATGACGCCGAGCCGCGCGGGATCGCCGCCGTATTCGCCCGCGATCTCGCCGACGCGGGCCGTGGCCAGGGCCGCGTCCTCGATGAAGGCCGGGAAATGCACCTCGGGCACCAGCCGGTAGTCCGGCACGGCGACGACGAAGCCGCGGGCGGCCAGCGCCTCGGCGGCCCAGGCGTAGTGGGTCTTGTCGCCGCTGTCCCAGCCGCCGCCGTAGAACAGCACCAGAACCGGCCAGGACTGCGGGCGGTCCCCGGTCGGGACGTAGATGTCCAGCCTCTGGCGCGGGTCGTCGCCATAGGCGATGTCGCGGGCCGCCCGGCGCACCCCGCCGTCGCGCGGCCCGAACGTGTTCAGCAGGCCCAGCGGCGAACAGGCGGCGGCGATCAGTCCGAGCGCGGGGGCGAGGAGGCCTCTTCGGGTCATGCGGTCCTTTGGGAGCGAAAAGCGGCGGCGTCCCCAAGATACGCATGGAAGCCCGGTTCGGCTCAATCTATCGCGCCGAGGAGATCAGGGCGCCGCAGTTGGCGTCCTCGGCCAGGCCCGGATCGACGAAGGTCAGCAGGGCGGCCAGCGGATTGACGAGGGCGGCCAGGGCCGCGCCGACGCCGACCTGCCCCGCCACCGCCCCGCCCTCGACGCCGACCTTCGGAGCCGTCAGGGGACCGGTCACCGTGATCGGCGACCAGAGCCGAACGAGGCGCGGCTGTTTGGTCTCGCCGTCGATGCGCAGGTTCATCGTCTCGGCGCCGAGATCGATCGTTCCGGTTCCCCGGGCCAGCACGGGCGTCGTATCTATGACGAAGGTTTTCGCGGTCCCCACGCCCCGGCGCACGGTGAAGTCGGCGACGGCGCAGCGGATCTCCGACGCGCCCTGGTCGCCCGACAGCAGCCGGCCGAGGCCGGCGGTGACATTGATGCCCAGCAGTTCGGCGAAGGCCGATCGCATCCGGCCCTGCGGCACGACCAGGCTGATCGTGCCGTTGGCGTTGGCGGCGAAATCATGGACCGAGGCGCCCGATCCTTCGAGCTGCGCGCGCCCCAGGGCGCTGCCGGTGACGGTCGGGGCGCCGCCCCGCGCCGGGATGATCGACTCGAGCGGATAGCCTCTCAGCCGGAAGTCCGCCGTGGTGTGAGGGACGTCCCTGTTGGCGTCGATCCGCGCCGTTCCGTTCAGCGAGCCGCGGTTGAAGTCGAAGGACACCGGGTCGAGCTTGAGGACGCCGTCCTTCAGATCGGCCCCGAGGTCGACCTGCCGGATGTCCAGCTCGTTGCGCTTCACCCGGGCGGCCCGGTAACGCAGCGTGCCGTCCATGACCCGCAGCCGCTCGACGTTCAGCGGCGCGGTCGGCAGCAGTTTGGCCCCGGCGCCCGAGGTGGTGACCGTGTCGCCGGACGCCGTCACCCTCGGCGTGCCGCCGAGCACGGCGGACAGGTCGTCGATGTCCAGCAGACGCGACCGCAGATCGGCGTCGACGCGGCGGCGATCGCCGACCCTGTCGACCGTCAGATCGCCGGACAGGTCCGAAGAGCCCACCCGCCCCGAGAAGTCGTTGAAGGTGAACACGGCATCGTCGCGCGTCAGCGTCCCGCTGAGCCGGTAGGGCGGCGTATTGGGCGTCGTGATCCCGGTGATCAGATACAGGTCCGCCAGATCCCGGCCCTGAAGGCTGAGCGCGGCGGTGAACTGGCCCAGATCGAAGGGCCGGGTGATCGAGCCGTCGGCCTTGAGCGTCGATCCCACGCCCGACAGCGCCGCGGTGAAGCCGTAGGGCCGGTCGCGGCGGATGTTGATGAAGGGCCCGCCGCGCACCTCCAGCGTCAGGGGCGTGCCGTTCATCGTGCCCCGGCCGTCGAGATGGAAGCCGGCGTCGCCGTCCGAGCCCTCGCGGGCGTTGACCGTGGCCTGCAGCTGGATGTCGCGCGCCTGGTTGGTCAGGGACAGCCGGCCGTCGCGGATGATCAACCGGTTGATCGGCGGCAACTTCATGCCGTCGTCGGACTCCGGCCTGTCGGGGTCCAGCAGCCAGCTCTTGCGGCCGTCGGCGGTCGAGATCAGCACCACCTCCGGCCGGGTGATCTGCACCACCGGCATCTCGAGCCGGCCGGTCAGCAGGGCGCCGAGGCGAACCGAGGCCTGGCCATCGGCGATCCGCAGCGTGTCCCGTTCCAGCGCCCAGTCTGGCCCGCCGATCCGCAGGTCGCGGATCTGCGCCGACGGGGTCCAGCTGAACAGGTTGACGTCGAGATCGCCGTTCAGCGCGATCTCGCGGTCATAACGGGCCGAGGCCCAGTCGCCGATCGGACCGCGCAGCCAGTTCCACTGGAACAGCATCAGCAGGATCATGAGCAGGGCGAGCAACGCCAGGGTCGCGCCGCCGGCGATGGCTTCGGTCCGGCCCGGATGGCGCAGACCGCCATAGACGGGATCGTTGGCCACGACCCAGTCCCGGCGCGCCCGCGTCCAGGCGCCGGCGGGGACCAGGGCCCGGTCGCGCACAACCAGCCACTTCGGATTGTCTTTCAAGGGGTTGCGCAAGCCGGGACTCCGTCCGAACCCCACACAACGCACAACTGTGACGTTGGCGCCATCGGTCGCGCAACGGAGAAGGGCGCGCCCGCGCCGGACGCGCCCCCTGCCCGCCCGGCGCTACTCCGTCGGGGTCAGATATTTGTCCAGCCAGCCGAACACCTCGGTGTGCCACTGGCGGCTGTTGGCGGGCCGGAGCACCCAGTGGTTCTCGTCCGGGAAGACCACCAGCCGGCTCTCGATGCCGCGGCGCTGCAGGGCGGTGAAGGTCGACAGGCTCTGGGCGGTCGGGATGCGGAAATCGCGGTCGCCCTGGATCACCAGCATCGGGTCGCGCCAGTTGCGCACATGGTTGGCCGGATTGAATTCCTGGTAGCCGCGCGGGTTCTCATAGGGCGTGCCGCCGTTTTCCCATTCGGTGAACCACAGCTCCTCGGTCGAATAGCCCATGCCGAAGGTGTCGAAGACGCCGTCGTGGTTGACCAGGCATTTGAACTCGCCGGGCCAGTTGCCGGCGATCCAGTTGACCATATAGCCGCCGTAGGAGGCGCCGAGGGCGCAGGCGTTGTCGCCGTCGAGGAAGGGATAGCGCTCCTGGGCGAAGGCCCAGCCCTTCTGCAGGTCCTCCAGCGGCCGGTCGCCCCAGTGCTGGCTGATCGAGTCGGTGAAGGCCTGGCCGTAGCCGGTCGAGCCGTGGAAATCGATCATCACCACCGCATAGCCGGCCCCGGCGTAGGTCGAGGGGTTCCAGCGCCAGGACCAGCTGTTGCCGAACGACCCCTGCGGCCCGCCGTGGATCAGGAAGGCGACCGGATACTGGCGGCCCTCGACATAGCCGGCGGGCTTGATGACATAGCCATGCACCGTCTCGCCGTTCCAGCCGGGGAAGCTGAACTGCTCCGGCTCGCCGAACACCTCATTGTCCAGCGACGGGTTCACATCGGTGATCCGGCGCGGCATCTCGCGGCCGCGGAAGGTCTTGACGAACAGTTCGCTGGGCCGCGTCAGCGTGTCCTGGGCGAAGACGAAGCCCGAGGGCGTCTGCTGGAAGGCCGAGACATGGCCCTCGCCGGTGATCGGCACGACCGAGCCGTTGGTCACATCGATGGAGAAGATGCGGGTCTGACCGACGTCGCCGGCCGTGGTGTAGAGGGTCCGGCCGTCGCGCGACCATTGCAGGGTGTCGGCCGAACGATCCCAGTTGGCGGCGATCTGGCGGACCTGGCCGGTCTCCATGTCGCGCAGGAAGACGCCGTATTTGTCGGCCTCGAAGCCCGGGCGGGCCATGGCGCGATAGGCCATCGTTCGGCCGTCGGGCGAGAAGACCGGGCCGGTGTCCCAGGCGTCATTGTCGTCGGTCAGGTTCTCGAAGGTCCCGTCGCCGCTCAGGCCATTGGTGCGCCAGATGTCGAAATTGGTGCTCCACGGCTCCGACCGGCCGGCGAGACGCGAGGCGAAGACCACCGACTGGCCGTCCGGGGCGAAGGTGAATTCGCTCTCGTCGCCGAACGGTTTTGACGGGGTGTCGCCGTCGAAGCCGCGCGTCACCATCACCGGCTCGCCCGAGCCGTCAGCGTTGACCACGAACAGATGGTTCTGCGTCCCGTCAGCCCAGGTGTCCCAGTGGCGGACGAACATCCGGTCATAGACCTGACCGGTGGCGGGATCGTCGGCCACAGCCCTGGTCCGGTCGACGGTGCAGGCCAGGTCGGCGCAGTCCGGGAAGACGGCCAGGGACACCACGACCTTGTCGGCCTGCGGGCTCAGCCGGTAGGCGTTGACGTCGACCGGCAGGCTGGTGACCTGCACCGGACCGGTCCCGTCGGCGGCCGCGCGCCAGACCTGGCTGGAGCCCGAGCGGCCCGAGAGGAAATACAGCTGACCGTCCGAGCCCCAGCGGGCGGTGTTGGCGCCGCCCTCGTTGATGGCCAGCCGGCGCGGCTCGCCGGGCGCCTCGAGGTCCATCATGAACAGGGCGCCCGAGCGGCGGTTGGCGTCGACGTCCGTGGCGGTCACCGAATAGACGACCCGGCGCCCGTCCGGCGAGACCTGCGGGTCGCCGAGCCGGTTCAGGGCGATCATGTCCCGCCAGGTGAAGGTGTTGACGTCCTGGGCGGCGGACGCCGCGACGGGGACCGCGACGGGGGCCGCCCCGGGGGCGCCTTCGGGCGTCAGGGCCAGGGCCGGAAGAGCCGCGGCGCCCAGCAGGGCGGCGGCGCTCAGGCCGGTGAGAAGGCGGGTCAACGGGCGCATGCGGACTTCCTCGGACGATGGACGGAACGGTGGGGCGAAGGGGTAGCACCGGCGCGGCGCGGGGCAAAGGCGAGGGGCCAGCTTGCCGCTTGCGGCGGCTCGCGGGAGGGGCGACAACCGGCCTCGAATGACCGAAACCGCCGCCCTCACACGGACCCGCCGCGAACCGCATGTCTGCGACGTGCTGATCGCCGAGCGCGCGCCGCGCCTGACCCGGTCCCTGTTCTGGCCGGTGCTTCGGCCGGCCTTCTACAAACTGCTCAACTATCGCGCCGCCGTGCGCATGGCCGACGCCGTCCACCCGCTGACCGGGGCCGAGGCGCTGGACTATATGAGCGACCTGATGGACCTGCGGGTCTCGGTGATGAACCCCGAACGGATCCCGGCCAGCGGGCGGTGTGTCGTCGTGGCCAACCATCCGACCGGCATCGCCGACGGGATCGCCGTATTCGACGCCATCCGGGCGCGCCGGGCCGACGCCGTCTTCTTCGCCAACGCCGACGCCCTGCGCGTCTCGCCCCGACTCGGCGAGGCGGTCATTCCGGTCGAATGGGTGGTGGCGAAACGCACCCGCGAAAAGACCCGCGCCACCCTTCAGGCGGCGAAGGAGGCGTTCGAGGCGGACCGGTGCGTGGTGATGTTCCCGGCCGGACGCCTGTCGCGCGTCGCCCCGGACGGCTCGGTGACCGATCCGGAATGGGCCGCCACCGCCGCATCGCTGGCGCGCAAATACGCCGCCCCGATCGTGCCCATCCATGTCGCCGGACCGACCTCGACCCTGTTCCATCTGTTCGACCGGATCTCGCCGGAATTGCGCGACATCACCCTGTTTCACGAACTGCTGAACAAGCGGCGCAAGGCCTTCCAGTTGAAGGTCGGCAAGCCGATCCCGCCCTCGCGGCTCGATATCGACGCGGTCAAGGCGACCTACGGGCTGAAGGCCTTCACCGAACGGGTCCTGCCCAGCCAGCCGGACGCCGAATTCGCATGACCGGGACACGCGACTGGGTGCTGCCGGACGCCGACGCCACGACCCGGCTGGGCGCGGCCATCGCGCCACGCCTGTCGCCGGGCGAGACGGTGCTGCTGTACGGCCCGCTGGGCATGGGCAAGTCGACACTGGCGCGCGGGTTGATCCGCGCCATGACCCGCCCCGACGAGGACGTGCCGTCGCCGACCTTCACCCTGGTGCAGTTCTATGACAGCGACCCGCCGGTGGCCCATTTCGACCTCTACCGCCTGACCCGCCCCGACGAAGCGGCCGAGATCGGACTGGACGAGGCGCTGGACGAGGGCTGCGCCGTGATCGAATGGCCCGAGCGGCTGGGCGACGACCCCGCGGCCTGGCTGGGTCCGGACCGGCTGACCGTGACCCTGTCCGAACAGGGCGATGGCCGACGTGCGACCGTTTCTGGCGCAGGGGCGTGGGACGCCAAGCTGAAGGATCTGCATGTCTGACCGTGAGCTTCAACGCCTCGACTTCCTGAAGACGGCCGGCCTCGCCGACGCCGTGCGCACGCCGCTGCCCGGCGACGCCTCGACGCGCCGCTATGAGCGGCTGACCACGCCGTCGGGCGCGACCCTGATGCTGATGGACCAGCCGCCGGCGACGGAGTCCCAGCCCTGTGACCCGGGCTGGACCCCGGCCCAGCGCCATGCGTCGGGCTGGAACGCGGTGGCCCGGCTGTCGGCGGGCCGGATCGAGGCCTTCGCCGCCGTGGCCGAACATCTGCGCCACGCCGGCCTGTCGGCCCCGGACATCGTCGCCGTTGACGCGCCCGCCGGCCTGGCCGTGATCGAGGATTTCGGCGACGACCTGTTCGCCCAGGTCATCGCCGGCGGCGAACCCCAGGCCCCGCTCTACCTCGCCGCCATCGACGCCATCGCCCGGCTGCATCTGACGGGCCTTCTGCCCGAGGTCATGCCCGGCCTCGGCGGCGAATGGCCGCTGCTGACCTATGACGCCGTCGCCCTGCAGGGCGGCGCCGACCTGTTCGTGCAGTGGATGCCGAGGCTGCACCCCGAGCTCGATTTCGGCCCGGCCGCACGCGAGGAATGGCAGGCCGCCTGGGCCCCGATCGTCGCCATGGGCGAGCGGAAGGCCTCGGTCATGGCCCATCGCGACTATCACGCCGAAAACCTGATCTGGCTGCCGGACCGCGACGACTTTCGGCGGGTCGGGCTGATCGATTTCCAGGACGCGGTTCTGGCCCACCCGGTCTGGGACCTGCACTCCCTGCTGCAGGACGCCCGCCGCGATGTGCCGCCCGAACTGGAGGCGGTGGCGCTGGAGCACTATTTCGACGTCATGCAGGTCGATCGCGACGAATACCGCCGCGACTACGCCGCCCTCGCCGCCCTCAACGAGGCGCGCATCCTCGGCGTCTTCGCCCGGTTGATCGCCCGCGACGGCAAGCCGCGCTATCGCGCCTTCATGCCGCGCATGTGGACCCATCTGAACGCCAATCTGAACAAGCCGGGGCTGGAGACGGTCGCCGCCTGGTTCGACCGTCACGTGCCGGCGGGGCTGCGCGGATGAGCGCCGCCCCGAAAACCGCCATGGTCCTCGCCGCCGGCCTCGGCACCCGGATGCGGCCCCTGACCGACGACCGGCCCAAGGCCCTGGTCGAGGTGGGCGGACAGGCCTTGATCGACCATGTGCTTCGCCGTCTGGGCGAGTCGGGCGTCGAGCGCGCCGTCGTCAATGTCCACTGGTTCGCGGAGCGGCTGGAATCGCACCTCGCGGCGCGCCCGCACGGGCCCGAAATCCTCATCTCGGACGAGCGCGCCGAACTGCTGGAAACCGGTGGTGGCCTGAAAAAGGCCGCGGCCCTACTCGGGTCAGACCCGGTGTTCGTGGCCAATATCGACAGCGTCTGGACCGACAATGGCGCTCCGGGCGACAGCGCCCTGAATCAACTCGCGCGGCTGTGGAATCCGTCAATCATGGATGCGGCGCTTCTTCTCGCGCGACGCGAAGGTTCGATCGGCTTCGAGGGCGGCGGCGATTTCTTCCTCGCCGACGACGGCAGGCTGACGTTCCGGGGCGACGCCGCCGCGGCGCCCTTCGCCTATATGGGCGTCCACATCTGTCGCCCCGACTATGTCGCCGGCGGCCCCGAGGGCCCCTTCTCCCTGAGCGGATTCTGGCGCCGGTCGGCGGCGGCCGGACGGCTGTATGGCTGCGTGCTGGACGGCGACTGGATGCACGTCGGCGACCCGCAGGCGCGGGATGAGGCCGAGGCGAAACTGGCGGGCGGCGGATGATCGCGTCGCGCCTCAAGCAGCGAGACGCCGCGCGTCGAGCGTCAGGCGCCACATGAGCATTCGCTTCGATCCCTTCCTGCCCGCCGGCCCGCGCTGGTACGCCATCGAGGCACGGCGGCCCTTCCTCGAGGATCTCGCCGCCGGGGTGCTGGACTGGCTGGGCGACCATCCGCCCGAGGCCCTGTCCGACGCCGTCATCCTGCTGCCCAACCGCCGCGCCGCCCGCGCCTTCACCGCCGCCCTGTCGAAACAGGCCGGCGGGCGGCCGTTGCTGCTCCCCCAGGTCCGGCCGCTGGGCGATCTGGAAGAGGACGAGCCGCCCTTCGCCCCCGGCGAACTGGGCCTCGACCTGCCGCCCGCCATCGCCCCCCTGACCCGCCGTTTCGAAATGGCGCGGATGATCGTCGAGGACTTCCGCCCCGGCCTGTCGCCTCCGCGGGCGCTGGAGATGGCGGACGCGCTGGGCGGCTTTCTGGATTCCTGCCAGCTCGAGGAGATCGGGGACCTGCACCGGGTCGCGACCCTGGTCGAGGGCGACCTGGCCGAACACTGGCGCGAATCCGCCGAATTCCTCGCCCTCGCCGTCGAGGCCTGGCCGAAGCGGCTGGAGGCCCTGGGCCTGGTCGATCCCGCCTGGCGCCGCGCCCGGCTGCTGCGCCTGCTGGCCGACGCCTGGACCGAGCGGCCGCCGACCCAGACCGTCATCGCCGCCGGCTCGACCGGCACCGCTCCGGCCGCCGCCGATGTGCTGGCCGCCGTCGCCGCCGCCCCGCGTGGCTGCGTCGTCCTGCCCGGTCTCGACCGGGCGCTGGACCCGACCGTCTGGGCGACGCTGGGCGAGAACGAACAGCATCCGCAGAACGCCCTGTGGCGGCTGCTGGACGGCCGCGCCGGACGCGACGCCGTCCGTCCATGGTTCCAGCCGGCCGAAACCCCCGTCGCGGAAGCGCGCGGCCGCGCCCGCCAACGGCTGATCAACGAGGCCCTGCGCCCGGCCGACGCCACCGACGACTGGCGCACGGTCATCGCCGACCTGCGCAATGACGCCTTCCGCGACCAGTCCGCCGATCCGATCGCCCAGGGGCTGGAAGGCCTGTCGGTCGTCACCGTGCGGGCCGAGGAGGACGCCGCCGCCGCCCTCGCCCTGATGATGCGCGAGACCCTGGAGACCCCGGGCAAGACCTGCGCCCTCGTGACCCCCGATCTGGCGCTGGGCCGGCGCGTCGCCGCCCGGCTGGAGCGCTGGGGCGTCGTCGCCGACGTCTCGTCCGGCCAGCCGCTGTCGCGCATGGACGCCGGCCGGCTGATCGACCTCGCCGTCCGCTTCATCGACAAGCCGCTCGATCCCCACGCCCTGCTCGGCCTGCTCAAACACCCCCTGACCCGGCTGGACCTCGGCGAGACCGACGTCGCCGCCGCCCTGCGCGCCCTCGAACACCACGCCCTGCGCGGCCCCCGTCATCGCGACTGGAGCCGCCTGCGCCGCGCCCTGCTCAAGGCCGGCGAACCGCGCGACGACGGCAAGGCCCCCTCCGAAGGGACCCGCGCCCGGCTGACGGCCGCCACAACCCTGGTCGATCGTCTCGAAGCCCTGTCCGCCGCCGCCCTCGCCCCCTTCGCGCCCGACGCCCCGCTGGACGCCGCCGCCCGCGCCCTGACCGGACTGGTCGAGGCCCTCGCCGGTCAGGACGCCTGGGCCGGTCCCGACGGCGAGACATCCGCCGGCCTCCTGTCCGGCCTGATCGAGGGCGGCGCGTCTCTCGGCGCCGTGTCGCGCGCCGAGTTCGCCGACCTGGTCCGCGCCCTGCTGGCCGAGACGACGGTCCGCACCGGCGGGGCCAACCAGCCGCGGCTGCGCATTCTCGGGGCCATCGAGGCCCGGCTCGTGCGCGCCGACCGCATGATCCTGGCTGGACTGGAGGAGGGCGTCTGGCCCAACGCCGCCCCGACCGATCCCTTCCTGTCGCGGCCGATGCGCCAGACCCTCGGCCTGCCGCCCCCCGAGCGCCGCCTCGGCCAGACCGCCCAGGACTTCGTCCAGGCCGCCTGCGCCGACGAGGCGATCCTCGTTCATTCCGAACGCCGCGGCGGCCAGCCCGCGGTCCGTTCGCGTTGGCTGTGGCGGCTGGAGATGCTGACCCGCGGCGCCGACGCCCCGGCGACGCCGATCAAGCTCGCACGCGCCTCGACCGCCCTGGAGGCCGCCCGGGCGCTGGATGTCCCACCGCCGGGACCGCCGCGCTACGCCCGCCGCCCGGCCCCGACCCCGCCCGTCCATCGCCGCCCGCGCCAACTGCCCGTCACCGGCGTCGAACGCTGGGTCCGCGATCCCTACGCCGTCTACGCCCAGCGTATCCTCGGCCTGCAGAAGCTGGAGCGGCCCGGCGCCTCGGCCGAGGCCATGGCCCGCGGCAACGCCGTCCACCGCGCCATCGAGCGCGTCGTCGTCAGCTGGCCCGGCGCCCTGCCCGACGACTGCGCCGACCAGATCGAGGGCTTTTTGCGCGAGGAGCTGGACGCCGCCGGCTTCGAGGACCACGCCATGGCCCGCGAGACGCCGCTGGCCCGCAACTGCGCCGTCTGGCTGGCCGGCTGGGAGCGCGAGCGCCGGGCGCGCGGCGCGACCCTGCTGATCGAACAGACCGGCCGGATGACCTTCGGCGCCCCCTTCGGCCCCTTCATCCTGACCGCCAAGGCCGACCGCATCGAGCTGGACGCCGACGGCGCCGCTGTGATCGACTTCAAGACCGGCTCGACCCCGAGCGCCAAACAGGTCGCACAAGGGTTCGCGCCCCAGCTGACCCTGACCGCCGCCATCCTCGCCGACGGCGGTTTCGCCGACGCCCCGCCGACGCCGGCGTCCGAACTGCTCTACGTCAAGGTCACCGGCCGCAAGACGCCGGGCGAGGCCGTCGACGTCGGCAAGCCCGGCCGCAACCAGCCCCTGACCGCCGCCGAACTGGCCGAGCGCGAACTGGCCCGGCTGGTCGACGGCGTCGCCGCCTTCGACGACGAGGCCCGGCCCTATGTCTCCTGGGCCGCGCCCCAGTTCATGGGCAATTTCGGCGGCAACTACGACCACCTCGCCCGGGTCTGGGAGTGGCACGTCGTCGGCGGCGAGGACGAGGCCCCCGAATGACCCTGTCTCCCCTCGACCAGGCTCGCGCCCACCAGACCGCCGCCGCCGATCCCGGCCGCTCGGTCTTCGTCACCGCCAACGCCGGCTCGGGGAAAACCACCACCCTGGTCGACCGCGTGGCCCGGCTGCTGCTGCGCAAGGCGCCGCCCGGCGAGATCCTGTGCGTCACCTACACCAAGGCCGCCGCCGCCGAGATGCAGGCCCGGCTGTTCGAGAAGCTGGGTCGCTGGGCGGTGATGGACGACGCCGAACTGTCCGGCGATCTGGTCCGGCTGGACGGCCGCGATCCCGCCGGCCTGAAACCCGCCGACCTCAGGGAGGCCCGCCGCCTGTTCGCCCGCGCCCTGGAGACGCCGGGCGGGCTGAAGATCCAGACCATCCACGCCTTCTGCGAAAAACTGCTGCGCCGCTTCCCGATCGAGGCCGGCGTCTCGCCCGCCTTCAAGGTGCTGGAGAACGAGGCCGCCGTCGCCCTGTCGCATGCCGCTCGCGAGGACCTGGCCCGCGCCGCCCTGGCCGATCCCGACGGCCGTCTGGGCGAGGCCTACGCCCATTTCGCGGTCGAACTGGACTGGAAGGCCTTCCACGCCCTTCTGGCCATGATCGAGGCCGAGCGCGGCAAGCTGGTCGCCTATGTCGAGCGCGTCGACAGCGGCGCCGCGCCGGGCCCGCATGTTCTGGTCGGCGCCGACCCCGACGTCTCGCCTGCCGCCGTCGAAAGGGACTTTCTCGACTGGATTGACGGCGCGGAATGGATGCGCATGGCCGAGGCCATGCAGACCGGTTCGACCAACGACCAGAAGCTGGCAGCCTGCATGCGCGCCGCCGCGCCGCCCGGAAGCAGCGTCGCCGGCATGGCGGATGTCTTCCTCAAGAAGGATGGCGACCCGCGCACCACCATGGGCACCAAGTCCGCTCCTCCGGCCGCCGTCGCCTGGCTGGCGGAGCTGCAGCTCAAATACCTGGCCATCCGCGACGTGTTGCGCGCCGCCCGGGTCGCCGACGACACCGTCAAGGCCCTGACCCTCGCCCAGGCCCACGCCGCCTTCTACGAGAGCGCCAAGCTCCGGCAGGGCGCGCTCGACTTCTCCGACCTCGTGGTCCGCACCGTCGACCTGCTGACCCGACGGTCCACCGCCGCCTGGGTGCTGTTCAAGCTGGACGGCGGCATCGAGCACGTCCTGATCGACGAGGCCCAGGACACCGCCCCCGACCAGTGGGCCATCTTCAAGGCCCTGACCGAGGAGTTCTTCTCGGGCGAGGGCGCTGAACGGCGCGGCGACGGCCCCCGCATCCCCCGCACCGTCTTCGCGGTCGGCGACGAGAAACAGTCGATCTACTCCTTCCAGGGCGCCCGGCCCGAACGGCTGCGGCAGGAGGCCCAGGCCTATGAGGCCCTGGTTCGGGGCGCCGGACGGGCCTTCGAGGCCGTGCCGCTCGACACCTCTTTCCGCTCGACCGAGGAGGTGCTGGCCTTCGTCGACGCCGCCTTCGTGGGGCCCGAGCGCACCCGCGCCCTCGTCGGCGTCTCGGGCGACATTCCGACCCACCACCCCGCCCGCGTCGATCAGCACGGCGCGATCGACCTCTGGCCCCTGTTCCACGACCCGGCCGCGCCCGACCGCGAGGCGTGGAACGCCCCGGTCGACAAGGAAGACGCCCGCAGCGGCCGCAAGCAGCTGGCCCAGGCCCTCGCCCGCGACATCCGCAAGCAGGTCGAGGCCGGAACCGCCGTCCACGATCACAAGACCGACGAGGGCGTGCGCCCCGCCCGCTGGGGCGACTTCCTGATCCTCGTCCGCCGCCGTGACGCCCTGTTCGAGGAGATCATCCGCGCTCTCAAGGCCGAGGCCGTGCCGGTGGCCGGCGCCGACCGGCTGAAGCTGAGCAGCCATATCGTCTTCGACGACCTGATCGCCGTCGCCCGTTTCGTCCTCTATCCCGACGACGACCTGAGCCTCGCCGAGGTGCTGCGCAGCCCGTTCTGCGACGTGTCCGATTTCGGCGATCCGCACAGTCTGTATCCGCTGGCCGACAAGGAGGGCCGCGCGGGCCGCACCCTGTGGCGCGAACTGCAACACCGCGCCGGGGAACAGCCGGCGTGGCGCCGGGCCCGCGACTTCGTCCAGGCTGCGCTGGACGCCCGCGACCGCGACCCCTTCGCCTTCTTCTCCAGCCTGCTGAACCGGGTCGACGACACAGGCCTGTCCGGCCGCGCCCGCATCCTCGCCCGGCTGGGCCGCGAGGCCGAGGAGGCGATCGACGAAACCCTGGCCCAGGTCCTGGCCGCCGAGGGCCGGGGCGGCGTCGACCTCGAAACCTGCGTGTCGCTGCTGGAAGCCGCCGACGTCGAGGTCAAGCGCGAGATGGAAGGGGCCCGTAACGAGGTCCGGGTCATGACCGTCCACGGCGCGAAAGGTCTGGAGGCGCCCATCGTCATCCTGCCGGACACCACCTCGCGGGCCAAGCCGCAGGGTCCGACCCTGATGCCCGCCGCCGGCGAGGATGGCGCGGAGGGCGAGGGCTGGCTGATGTGCCCCGGCTCGGCGAAGGACGATTGCCCCGCCTCGAAGGCCGCCCGCGAGGCCCGGGTCGCGCGCACCGACGCGGAGTCCCTGCGGCTGCTCTATGTCGCCCTGACCCGCGCCCGCGACCGCCTGGTGATCATGGGCCGGGCGCTGAAGCGGCCCGAGGAGGGGTTCGAAGCCGGCAGCTGGTGGAGCGTCATCGCCGAAACCTTCCAGCGGCTGGATGAGGACGACCCCCTGAACATCCGCGACATCGGCGAGGGCGTGCTGCGTTTCGGCGTCGATCCGGAGCGCCTGCTCGCCGGGACCATCGGGCGGGCCCGGCCCGCGACGGTTCCGGACTGGGCGCGGACCGCGCCGACGGCCGACACCGCCGCCCGCTTCGCCTCGCCCTCGAAGATGGAGGAAACGACGCGCATTCCGGCGCCTTCGCCGCTGGCGACCACCGCCGGCCCCGGCGCGCCGCTCGGCCGGTTCCGGCGCGGCGACCTGATCCACCGCCTGCTGGAGCGCCTGCCCGACATCGCACCCGGAGACCGGGACGCGGCCGCGCGGCGCATTCTGTCCCGTGAGCGCGACCTCGATGAGGACCAGAGCGCCGAGATGGCGGCGGCGGCCTTCGCGGTGCTGGACGACGCACGGTTCGCCCCGGTGTTCGGCCCAGGATCCCGGCCGGAGGTCGCCCTGACGGGATCGGTGGCGAATGTCCCGGTATCGGGACGAATGGATCGTCTGGTGGTGACGCCCGACCGGGTTCTGGTGATCGACTACAAGACCAATCGCCCCGCCCCCGACCGGATCGAGGACGCCGACCCGGCCTATGTCCTGCAGATGGCGGTCTATGCCTCGGTCCTGGCGCGGCTCTACCCGGACCGGACGGTCGAGGCGGCCCTGGTGTGGACCGACGGACCCCGGCTGATGGCGGTGCCGCAGGCGATGATGGACGCGGCCCTGGCGGATTGAGCCGGTCCTGCGTTGATTTGAACGGCCGCACGCCCCACATCGGCTGTCGAAGCGCCGGAATCACCTCCTGATGACGGCCGAATCCGGAGAAATGCCCCATGGCCACCGTCAAGGTCACCGACAACAGTTTCGACGCCGACGTCCTGAAAGCCTCGACCCCCGTGCTGGTCGATTTCTGGGCGGAGTGGTGCGGCCCCTGCAAACAGATCGGCCCGGCCCTGGAGCAGATCGCTGACGAACTGGCCGGTCAGGTGGTGATCGCCAAGGTCAATATCGACGACAGCCCGATGATCCCCTCGAAACTGGGCGTGAAGGGCATTCCCACCCTGATGCTGTTCAGGGACGGCCAGATGGTCTCGATGAAGGTCGGCGCCATGCCCAAGGGCAAGATCGTCGAATGGCTGGCCGAAGCCGGCATCGGCCAGGCGGCCGGCTGAACCGTCTTCCGGGCCGGGCTCGCCGGCCCGGCCCGGTTCCGGCGCGCGACTGAAACTTGCTCCGGCGGCGGATCGGTGTTCTCCTCCCCGCCCACCCCAATGGATGCCGGAGCGTTGCCATGTTGACCGCCGCCCTGTTCGCCGCCGCCCTGCTTCTCGATGGAGGGCAGGTCGCCGTCATCGCCGGAACCCCGCCCCCGGCCGAAGCCCGTCCTTCCGACGCACCGCCCGGACCCGAGGGCGACACCCGCCGCGTCTGCCGCCTCGAGCGCGCCACCGGCTCGAACATGCAGCAGCGGGTCTGTCGCAACGTCCCGCGCGCGGGCTTCCAGGATCAGCAGACCCGCGAGTTCATGCGCGCCACCCAGCGGATGCGCCTGCCCGATGAAGGCGTCGCCGCGACCCCGGCCGGCCCGAACGGCTGACCGCGAAGGCCGGCCGGCTCAGTCCGGCCAGGTCTCGCGCGAGGCGCCCAGGACTTCGCCCGCCAGATACAGCGATCCGCAGATTGTGACCCGGCCGGCGCCCAGACGCAGGGCGCGGGACAGGGCGTCGCCGACCGAGGCGCAGGCCGTGGCCCCCAGTCCGTGACCACGCGCCACGGCGGCCAGCGCCTCCGGTTCGGCCGCCGCGCCCTCGAAGGGCACGGTGAAGACCGCCGCGCCTGACTGGCCCAGCGCCGCGAAGAAGCCACCCGCGTCCTTGTTGGCCAGCATGCCGACGATCAGGGCCAGCGGCCGCGGCGCCTTCGCCTGACGTTCCGCCAGGGACAGGGCGAGGGCCGCCCCCGCATGAGGATTGTGCCCGCCGTCCAGCCACAGTTCGGCATCCGCCGCCCGCGCCGTCTCCGCGAAGGGGCCCGCCGTCAGACGTTGCATCCGCGCCGGCCAGCGGACGCCGCGCAGTCCCTCGGCGATGGCCGCCTCGGGCAGGTCCAGTTCAAGCGCGACCGCGACCGCCAGTCCGGCGTTGTCGATCTGGTGCGGACCGGTCAGGGCCGGGGCCGGCAGGTCGAGGAACCGCTCCTGATCCTGGAACGAAAGCCCGCCGCGGTCGGCCCAGGCGTCGAAATCCACGCCCATGACGGTGAGGGGCGCCTGCACCGCCCGGGCCGCCGCCTCGATCGCCGCCATGGCCGGCTCGGCCTGACGGGCGATCAGGCCGCGCGCGCCGGGCTTGAGGATTCCGGCCTTCTCCACCGCGATCCCGTGGAGATCGGAGCCCAGGAACTCGGCGTGGTCGAGGTCGACCGGGGTGATGACGCTGAGCAGCGGCCGTTCGATCACATTGGTGGCGTCCAGAACGCCGCCCAGCCCGACCTCGACAATGGCCAGATCGGCGGGCGTCTCGCTCATGGCGACGAAGGCGGCGGCGGTCGTGCTCTCGAACACCGTCGCCTCGATCGCCCCAAGATCCATGGCGGCTTCAATGCGATCGAGGATGGCGTTCAGCGGCCCGTCCTCGATCAGACGGCCGGCCAGCCGGATGCGCTCATTGAACCGCACCAGATGGGGCGAGGTGTAGGTATGGACGGTCAGGCCCGCCGCCTCGGCGATGGCGCGGATGAAGGCGACGGTCGAGCCCTTGCCGTTGGTGCCGGCGACGTGGATCACCGGCGGCAGGCGGTGCTGCGGATCCCCCAGGGCGGCGCAGAGGACGCGCATCCGCTCCAGCGACAGGTCGATGCGCTGCGGATGCCGGGCGCGGAGGCGTTCAGAAATCGGATCCATCGGGCGGAATCTAGGCCGCCCGGCGCTTCCCGCCCATCAGCATCGACAGGATCTGGCCCAGCACGACCGGCAGGTCGGCGCGGGCGACGACACGGTCGACCATGCCTTTTTCCTGAAGATATTCCGCGCGCTGGAAGCCGGGGGGCAGTTTCTCGCGGATGGTCGCCTCGATGACCCGCGGGCCGGCGAAGCCGATCAGGGCGCCCGGTTCGGCCAGGTGGACATCGCCGAGCATGGCGTAGCTGGCGGTGACCCCGCCCGTGGTCGGATCGGTCAGGACCACGACGAAGGGCAGTTGAACCGCCTTCATCTCCTGGATGGCCAGGGTCGTGCGGGCCATCTGCATCAGGCTGAGGGCGCCTTCCTGCATCCGCGCCCCGCCGGCGGCGGTGAAACAGACCAGCGGCACGCCACGCTCGATGGCCGCGCGCGCGGCGGCGATGAAGGCTTCCCCCGCCGCCATGCCCAGCGATCCGCCCATGAAGGTGAAGTCCTGGACGATGACGACCGCTTCGGTCCCGTCCAGCGTGCCGAAGCCGATGGCCATGGTGTCCTTGCGGCCGGCGGCCTTGCGGGCGGCGGCCAGCCGGTCCTTGTAGGGCTTGCCGTCCGAGAATTTCAGCGGGTCCTCGGGCACGGAGGGCGTGTCGATGGACTCATAGTCGCCGTCGTCGAAGGTGGCGGCCAGCCGGGTCGGGGCGTCGATCCGCATATGCCGGCCCGTCGGCGTCACCCACAGACTGGCCTCGAGATCCGGGCGGTACAGCATCTCGCCGGAATCGGGGTCCTTGACCCACAGATTGTCGGGCGTGTCGCGCCGGCTGACGATCTTGCGAACGCCGGGCGCGAAGCGCGACAGCCAGCCGCCGCGTTTTTCCTGGGGTTTGGGTGGGTTCTTGTCAGCCATGGGCGCGCTTTAGACCGTTTCCGCGACCCGCGCACCCCGGACCGCGTCCGCGAGGGCCTTCACCCTGGCCAGAACGCGCGGAACGACCGGTGCGTTCGCCGCCAGCGCCGCCGCCACCTCATCGACCAGAACCGAGCCGGCCACCACCGCATCGGCGACCCGGGCGATCTCGGCGGCCCGTTCCGGCGTCTTGACGCCGAAGCCGACCGCGACCGGCAGGCCCGAGGCCTTGCGCACCCGCGCGACGGCCGGGGCCACCGACAGGGTCTGGGCCTCCTTGACCCCGGTCACGCCCGCGACCGAGACATAATAGACGAAGCCCGAGGTCCGCTCGGCGATGATCTTCAGCCGGGCGTCGTCCGAGGTCGGGGTGGCCAGCCGGATCAGCGACACGCTCGCCGCGTCCAGCGCGTCCGACAGCGGCCGGGCCTCTTCCGGCGGGCAGTCGACCACGATCAGACCGTCCACGCCCGCCGCCGCCGCATCGTGGGCGAAGGCGTCGTATCCATAGGACTCGATCGGATTGAGATAGCCCATCAGGATCACCGGCGTGTCGGCGTCCCCGGCGCGGAAGTCGGCGGCCAGCGCCAGCGTCCCCTTGAGCGTCAGCCCGGCCTTCAGCCCCCGCAGCGCGGCGCGCTGGATCGGCGGCCCCTCGGCCATGGGATCGGAGAAGGGAAAGCCCAGCTCGATCAGGTCGGCCCCGGCGGCGGGCAGGCCGCGCAGGATCTGCAGCGCCTCGTCGCGCGTCGGATCCCCGGCCATCACATAGGCCACGAACCCCGCGCGGCCCTCGGCCTTCAGCGCGGCGAAGCGGGCGTCGATACGCGCTGTGGTCATTGCGCCGGCGCGGGCGTGGCCGCGGGGGCCGGCTGGTCGGAACAGACATTGCCCGGGATCGGGCCGAAGCCGAGATAGCCGATCGCCTCGGGACCGGCGGGCCGCGAGGTGTCGTAGAAGGCCTGCATCTGCAGACCGTCGCAGCCGCCGGCGTCGCGGCGGCGCACGAAGACCACGCGATTGTCGTCGCCGCCGGCCGGAATCCAGCCCTTGCTCCCGAGGTCCGCGATATAGGCCTCGGCCAGCGTGCCGATGCTGGCGAGCGGCGCGCTGACGCAGAAGGCGCGCCTGGCGAGCCCGTACAGATTGCCGCAATCCGGGGCCGCGGTCGCACCCGGCAGCACCAGGGCGTCCGGCGTCGCCGACTCCTGCGCGATCGCCGGCGCGCCCAGAAGCGCCGCCGCGGCGGCCATCATCACGATCTTCATGGTCTACAACTCCACGCCCAGGTGTTTCGCCACGGCGAAAATATCCTTGTCGCCCCGCCCGCACATATTCAGCACGACATCGCCCCCCTTGCCCACTTCCTTCGCGATCTCGCCGATGCGGGCGAGGGCGTGGCTGGGCTCCAGGGCGGGGATGATGCCTTCAAGCTTCGAACACAGCTGGAAGGCCTCAAGGGCTTCCATATCGGTGGCGGCCCGGTATTCGGCGCGGCCGATGTCCTTCAGCCAGGCGTGTTCGGGACCGATGCCGGGATAGTCGAGCCCGGCCGAAATCGAATGGCCCTCGAGGATCTGGCCGTCGTCGTCCTGAAGCAGATAGGTCCGGTTGCCGTGCAGCACGCCGGGGCGGCCGCCCTGGAGGCTGGCCGCGTGGTCCGGGCCGTCGAGGCCGCGCCCCGCCGCCTCGATCCCGATCAGGCGCACGCCGGCGTCCTCGATAAAGGGGTGGAACAGGCCGATGGCGTTGGACCCGCCGCCGATCGCCGCCACCACCGCATCGGGCAGTTTGCCGCGCCGCGCCAGCATGGAGGCCCGGGTCTCCTTGCCGATCACCGACTGGAAGTCGCGCACCATGGCCGGATAGGGGTGCGGCCCGGCGGCGGTGCCGATCAGATAATAGGTGTCCCCGACATTGGTGACCCAGTCGCGCATCGCCTCGTTCATGGCGTCCTTGAGCGTGCCGCGCCCCGAGGTCACCGGCACGACCTCGGCCCCCAGCAGCTTCATGCGGAAGACGTTCGGCGACTGCCGCTCCACATCGGTCGCGCCCATGTAGACGACGCACTGCAGACCGAAACGGGCGCAGACGGTCGCCGTGGCCACGCCGTGCTGGCCGGCCCCGGTCTCGGCGATGATCCGCGTCTTGCCCATCCGCATGGCCAGCAGGATCTGGCCCATGCAGTTGTTGATCTTGTGCGCGCCCGTGTGATTCAGCTCGTCGCGCTTGAACCAGATGTCGGCGGCCTCGTAGTGCGCCGTCAGCCGCTCGGCCAGATACAGCGGGCTGGGCCGGCCGACATAGTCGGTCAGGAAGCCGTCCAGCTCGGCCTGGAAGCCCGGATCGGCCTTGGCGGCCTCATAGGCCTCGCCCAGTTCGAGCACGAGCGGCATCAGGGTCTCGGCCACGAACCGCCCGCCATAGGGGCCGAAACGGCCCTCGTCGTCGGGCATGGCGTACTGGTTGGGAATGATGGCGTTCACGGGGGAAGCTTTCACGCAGATCTGGGCTTTTTGGGGAGCGGCGGAAATCAGGCCGAACGCACCGCCTCGAGGAACGCCGCGATCAGGGCGGGGTCCTTAACACCCGGCGCGGTTTCGACGCCAGAGGACACATCCACCAGGGGCGCGCCCGAGACCCGGATCGCCTGCGCCACATTGTCCGGGGTCAGCCCCCCGGCCACGAACCAGGGCCGGCGGAAGGTCCGGTCGGCCAGCAGGGTCCAGTCGAACCGCGCCCCGACGCCGCCCGGCAGGTGCGACCCCTCGGGCGGCTTGGCATCGAACATCAGGTGATCGACCAACGGCTCCCAGGCCTCGGCCCCGGCGAAATCCGTGGCCGCGCGGATCGGCAGCACCTTGATGATCCCCGCCCCGGTCAGCATCCGCGCCCGTTCAGCCCGTTCCGGCGTCTCATGGCCGTGCAACTGGATCAGGTCCGGCTTCAGGATCAGGGCGATCTCGGTCAGCAGGGCGTCGTCGGCGTCCACCGTCACCGCCACGATCCTGGCCTTCCCCCGCGCCCGCTCGAACAGGGTCGCGGCGTGCAGCGGATCGATGTGGCGCGGGCTCCTCGGGAACACCACCGCCCCGACAAAGGCCGCGCCGCCGGCGAGGGCGGCGTCGAGGGTTTCGGGTGTGGTCAGGCCGCAGATCTTGGCTTGGGTCACAGGTCGATGACCTCGATGCCTTCGGCGCCGGCGGCGTCGCGCATATCACCGTCCAGCGTCGCCAGCGGCAGTCCCTCATGCAGGGCGATGGCGAGATGCAGGGCATCCGGCGCGCGCAGACGCGCGTGCGCCTGCATCAGAGCGCGGGCGTCGTGGAACCGTTCTTTCGCCACCTCAAGCACAAGACCGCGCGAAGCCCAACGGTCAAACGCCCGTTCCGCAACCATGCGCTCGGCGTCGGTCAGAAGTTCAAGCCGCACCTTGTGGGACAGGGCCGATGAGAACTCCGTCGCCGTCCAGTCGCTGATCGCAACCCTCGGACTGGTCCGGGCCCAGCGCCGCGCCGCCTGCGCATGATCGTCCCGGACGAAGAAGGACACGATCACGCTGGTATCGGTGTAAATACTCAATAGCGGTAACCGCGCCGCATCTCGGCGACCACCGCCGCAGTGTCGATCGGCCCCTTCGCCGGCGTGACACGGTTCGCGTCCAGCCACTCCAGGTCCAGCGGGAAACCCGGCTCGGGCGCCGTCTCGGGCGCCAGTCGCGCGATCGGCTTGCCGCGCCGCGTGATGACGACCTCTTCTCCCGCCAGCATCCGATCAAGGAGCTTGGGCAGGTTGTTCTTGGCCTCGGCGACGGAATAGTGGCTCATTCCGTGAATATAGCCATCTGGATAGCTATCGTCGAGTCAAGGCTGGTACAGGTCCGCATCCGGGTCGCTCCCGCCCCGGATCGCCGTTGAGATCACCTGCGAGGCGATCACCGAATAGGTGATGCCGTTGCCGCCGAACCCCATAACCGCCCAGGCGTGGTCCATGTCCGGCACGGGCGCGATCGAGGGCAGGCCGGTCGCGCTCTCGCCGAAGGCTCCGGCCCAGCTGTAGTCGACCTCGAATTCCAGCCCCGGCAGCAGGGCGTGGAGCTTTTTCACGATGGTCTCGCATTTCCGCGTCAGCCTGGCCGCGTCGGCATGGGCGTCCGGATCAGCCTCGTCCTCGCCGCCGACGATGATCCGTCCGTCTCCGCCCATGCGGAAATACAGGTACGGGTCCGACGCCTCCCAGACGAGAGTCTCGCGGAGCCAGGCGGGGCAGCGCTGACGCGGCCTGGACGCCAGCGCCCAGGTCGAGATCACCTTGGCCCCCGGCGTCGGCACGCCTTTCGGAAACTCATAGCCGCAGCAGAACACCACCCGCTTCGCCCGCACTGCATGGCCGGCGTCGGTCAGCAGGGTCACCCCGTCCGGATCGCTGGCCGCCTCCATCACCTCGACCCGCGAATAGACCTTCGTCCCGTTGGCCTGCGCCCGCCGCAGCAGTCCCGCCGCCAACCGCGCGGGATCGGCGCTGGCCGAGCCCTGGCTGACGATGGCGCCCGTCCGCTCGACGCCGAATCGCTCCCGCAGGGCCTCCGGCCCGATGTAGTCGCTCTCCAGTCCGATCGCCGCCCGCGCCGCCGCCTCGGTCTCCAGCGCGCGATGGCCGTATTCGTCCCCGGCCAGATACAGCGTCGCCTTGTCCTTGAGCCCGCAGATGATCCGCTCCCTGGCCACGATCCGCTTCAGCGCGTCGACGGCCGACCGCGACCGCAGATACGCGCGCCTCGCCTTCGCCATGCCGATCCTGTCGGCCAGCGCCGTCAGCGGCAGGTCGATCTCCCACTGCAGCAGGGCGGTCGAGGCCACGGTCGAACCGGTCAGCGGCGGCCGCCGGTCCAGCACCGCAACCGAATGATCCCGGCTGAGCGCATGGGCCATGAAAGCCCCGCTGATCCCGGCCCCGACGATGGCCACATCGACCGAAATCGCTTCGGTCAGGGGCCGCACGGGCACGCCCAGTCCCGCGCTGTCCGCCCACAGCGACCGACCGGTGCGCAGGTTCTTCTTGAGGGTCGCGCCGGTCATCTCGTCTCCGCTGGAAGCGGAGCAATAAGACCGGTGCGGGAACGAGGTTCCGTCAGGCGAAGATCAGATCGACCTGCGCCGGATCCAGCAGCCGCCAATCCCCCGGGGCCAGATCATCCGGCAGGGCCAGCCCCCCGACCCGCTCGCGGTGCAGGCCCTCGACGTGATTGCCCACCGCCGCGAACATCCGCCGCACCATGTGATAGCGCCCCTCGGTCACCGTCAGCCGCGCCTCGGTCGGCGACAGCGCCTCGAGCACGGCCGGCGACAGCGGCTTGTCCTCGCCCTCCAGCACCAGCCCCCCGGCGGCGAAGACGTCGCCCTCGGACCCGTCCAGCGGCCGCGCCAGCGTTGCGCGATAGACCTTGGCCACATGCCGTTTGGGCGAGATCACCCGGTGCAGCAGGTCGCCGTCGTCGGTCAGCAACAGCAGGCCCGTCGTCTGCTTGTCCAGCCGGCCGATGGTCGAGATGGCCGGATCGCGCCGCCGCCAGCGCGGCGGCAGGACGTCATAGACCAGGGCCCCGTCCTCCTTGCGCGAACAGGTCATGCCCAGCGGCTTGTGCAACATCATCACCAGGCCCGGCGGCGGATCCAGCGGCTGGCCGTCGACCTCCATCCGCGCCGGCAGGTCCGGCGTCACCGCGATCCGCTTCGACACATCGGTCAGATCGGCGCCGTCCAGCACGATCCCGCCGGCCTTGCCCAGCCGCGCCATCTCGGTCCGCGAGCCGTAACCCATGGAGCCCAGCAGCTTGTCGACGCGGGAGGTGGGGGTCTTCACTTCACCGCCTCGAACACCTTGTAGCCGCCCGCGTCGGCGATCATGTCGACCCGCTTGAAGGCGTCCTTCAGCTCGGCCTCATAGGGCAGGTGGCGGTTGGCCACGACCCAAAGGACGCCGCCCTTCTTCAGCAGGCCCGCGGCCTTGCGGATGAAGGCCTGGCCCAGCCGCTTGTCCTCGGCCCCGCCGTCGTGGAAGGGCGGATTGCTGACGACGAAATTCAACTCGCCGACATCCTCCAGCGTCCGGGCGTCGGCCCATTCGAAGGTGGCGCGCGGATCGGTGACATTCTTCCGCGCCGCCGCGATCGCCCGCCGGTCCAGATCGACCAGCCGCAGCGCGGTCACGGCCGGCGACTTCAGCACCACCGTCGCCAGGGCCCCGTAGCCGCAGCCCAGATCGACGCCCGCGCCCTTCAGCGGCGGCATCGCCTGCGCCAGCAGCAGCGACCCCGCGTCGATCCGGTCCCAGGCGAAGACCCCCGGCTGCGACCAGGCGTCCAGCCCCTCGACCAGACGCGGCGCCCCCGCGGCGACGGCCGCGTCGATCCCCGTCAGCGTCTCCGGCCGGATAACGACACAGCGCCGGTGGTGGGCCTTGGCGCTCTCTCCGACCGCGACGCCGAAGCCTTCCAGCTCCTTTTTCAGCCGCGATCCGCCCTTGTCCTTGGCCGCCATCACATCCAGCCGCCCGCCGACCTTCAGCGCCCGCAGCGCCAGCGCCAGCGTATGGCGCCGCTCCAGCACGCCGGGCGGGGCGTAGATCATGATCTCGTCGGCCGAGCCCTCGGCCACGTCCTCCAGCGGCGTCGAGCCGGGGATCAGCGGCGAAAGCTGCGTCGCCGCGCCGGGCGGATCGAAGACGGCCGGCGGGCGGCCGTAGAGAAGCGTGGTCATGGCGGCGCCTATAGCCGGATTGAGCGCAGAACGCGAAACGGTCGCCGACTTCCGGACTGACAGGGCGGAACAAATGAGGCACAAGGCCGCCATGTTCGCCGACTCGACCCTGACCGACCCGCCCGCGCCGACGTTGGCCGACGCCCGGGCGACGCTGGAGCGGGTCTGGGGTCACGGCGATTTCCGCGGCCTCCAGGCGGAGGTGGTCGACGAGATCCTCGCCGGTCGCGACGTCGTCGCCGTCCTGCCGACCGGCGGCGGCAAGAGCGTCTGCTATCAGATCCCCGCCATGCTGCGGCCCGGCCTCGGCCTGGTGGTCTCGCCCCTGATCGCCCTGATGACCGACCAGGTCGAGGCGCTGAAACAGCAGGGGGTGGCGGCGGCGCGCCTCGACTCGGGCGTCTCCATGGACGACCGCTCGGCCATCTGGCGTCAGGCCCGGGCGGGGGAGCTGGACCTGCTCTATGTCTCACCCGAGGGACTGGCGCAGCCGCATCTGATCGATCGCCTGCATGACCTGCCGCTGAGCCTGATCGCCATCGATGAAGCCCACTGTGTCTCGCAGTGGGGACATGATTTCCGTCCAGATTACAGGACGTTGGGCCGGCTGGCCGAGCTGTTTCCCGGCGTGCCGCGGATCGCCGTCACCGCCACGGCCGACGCCCGCACCCGCGACGACATCGTCCGCTCGCTGCGGCTCGAAGACGCCAAGGTGGTGGTCGACAGCTTCGCCCGGCCCAATCTGCAGCTCTCGGCCATCCGCAAGGAAAGCGCCTCGCGCGCCCGCACGGACGCCGCCGTGATCGATCTGGTGCGGCAGCGGCGCGGCAAGTCGGGCGTGGTCTATTGCGGCAGCCGCGACGGCTGCGAGCGGGTGGCCCAGGCCCTGCGAGAGGCCGGGACCAACGCCATCGCCTATCACGCCGGCATGGAGGCCCGCGACCGCGACCGCCGGCTGGAGCGGTTCCTGGCCGAGGACGGGGCCGTCATGGTGGCGACCATCGCCTTCGGCATGGGGGTCGACAAGGCCGACGTCCGCTTCGTCATCCACGCCGACCCGCCCGGTTCGTTGGAGGCCTACTGGCAGGAGATCGGCCGCGCCGGACGCGACGGCGAACCGGCCGACGGCATCACCCTGTACGGCCCGTCCGACATCGCCTGGACCCTGAAGCGGCTGGACGGCCGCCCCATGGCCGAGGAGGTCAAGGCGGTGCAGGTGAAGAAGGCCCGCCAGCTGTTCGCCATGCTGGACGGCGCGACCTGCCGCCCGCAGTCGGTGCGCCGCTATTTCGGAGAGACGGCCGCGCAACCCTGCGGCGTCTGCGACCTGTGTCTCGATCCCCCCGCCGTCTTCGACGCCACTGTCCCGGCCCAGAAGGCCCTGGCCGCGGTGCAGCGTCTGGGCGAACGCTTCGGCAAGACCCGTGTGATCGACCACCTGCTCGGCAAGACGAAGGACGTCCAGCCGTGGGAGACGGCCCTGTCGACCTGGGCCATCGGCGCCGACACGGGTCAGCATGTCTGGCGCGACGTGGTCGACCATCTGATGTTCGAGGGCCTGCTGGTCGAGGACCCGAATGACGGCAAGCCGCTGGTCCGGCTCGGCGACCCCGAGACCGTGCGCGCCGTCTATCGCGGGGAGCGCCTGATCGAGGTCCGCGCCGCCGCCGCCCGCGCCGCTTCCGCCCCCCGCGAGCGCACCCGCACCGGTCGCAACGCCGCGCTCGAGTCCCTGGACGCCGACGTCCGCGCCCGCTTCGAGACCCTGCGCGCCTGGCGCCGCGACCGCGCCGCCGAACAGCGCGTGCCGCCCTATGTCATCTTCCAGGACAAGACCTTGCTGGAGATCGCCCTCGCCGAGCCCGGCGACCTCGAGACCCTCGGGCACATCTCCGGCGTCGGCCAGACCAAGCTGGATCGCTACGGCAAGGGCGTGCTGGAGGCCCTGCAAGCGGCCTCCGGCTGAGGTTGTGGATTGAAACCGCCGTTCTCCGGTTAAGCTTCGCGCAAGGTCTCGGAAGGGGGGCCTTAAACTTTCGCCGTCACAGTCCGGCGGTGATCCCCAGCCGCCCCCCGTCCCCGGTCGACAAACTGGCTCTGGCCGTCGTGCATCAGCCCGAACGCGCCATACCGGCGCCGGCCGGCGCGCGCGAGGAATCCTTGCGCCTTCTGCTCCAGACCGCCGCCGATTCCGGCGTGCCCCGGGTCGCGACCCGGCCCGACGGCGACGGCGAACGCTGGCTCGGCCAGGCCTGGCCCTTCCCCTCCCCCTTCCAGGTCTCGGTCAGCACCGTGCCCGTCAGCGACGGCGTCGACCGGGTCGAGGCCCGCGCCCGCCGCTCGCTGGAACGGCTCGGCCTGCCGCGCGGCGACCTGCTGCTGGTCTCCAGCGCTTCAGACCTGGCCGGCGCCGAAGGCCGCGCCCTTTGGGACCGGCTGCTGGCCCTGAAGGATCGCGGCCTGTATCGCCGCCTCGGCTTCTGCGCCACGATCGAGGACGGCCCGGCCCTGCTGGCCCGCCGCTTCCAGCCGGACGTGGTCCAGCTGCGCTGCAACCTGCTGGACCAGCGGGCCCAGCACTCCGGCGTCCTGTCCGAACTCGCGGCGCTGGACGTGGCCGTCCACGCCGCCTCGGTCTTCGCCGACGGCCTGCTGTTCATGAGCGGCGAGGCCCTGCCGCTGGAAATGCATCGCCACGCCCCGACCCTGTCGCGCATCCGTCGCCGGCTGGCCGAGGCCCGCGTCGATCCGATGCAGGCCACCCTGGCCTATGCCATCGGCCTGCCCGAGGTCTCGGCCGTGGTCGCCAGCATCGCCTCGGCCGCCGAGCTGCGCGCCGTCATCGCCGCCGCCCATGCCCCGACGCCGGCGCTGGACTGGGCGTCCCTGCAGCTGGAGCCGGCGACGATCGCCGCCGCCGGCCCCCGCAGGATCAGTAGCGCAGCCTGACCCCGACGTAACCGGACCGTCCCGGCTCGCCGTAGCCCAGCACCTGCTGATAGCGCTCGTCGCCCAGATTCTCGATCCGGGCCGTCAGGGTCACGGCATCGGTCAGGGCGTACGCTCCGTTGAGACCCGCCGTGACGAAGGCCTCGCGGACGCCGCCCGCATCGTCCTGATCGCTCTCGCCCCGCACCGTCAGGGCGCCGGATAGCCGCTCGCCGCTCCACCCGAGCGTAACCGAACCCGACTGCTCCGGCACGCGCAGCAACCGCGCGCCGGTCGTCTCGTCCCGGGCATCGGCCCATGCCCAGGCGAGGCCAAGATCGAACCCCCCGCCCAGCCGCGCCCGGCCCTCCAATTCGACCCCGTCTGTCGCCGTCTCGGCCACATTGACGTAGACGCTGTCGAAGGAAGCCGGGTCGAAGACGTAGGTGATCTGGTCCTCGACCTTCAGCCGGTAGACGGTCAACCGGAGTTCAAGGCCGCGGTCCGCGGAGCTCCAGCCGATGGCCCCCTCATAGCCCTCGGCCGTCTCGGGTCGCAGCACGGGGAACGGCTGTGACGAGAAACAGAAGTCGCACACCGCCTGGCTGATCGAGGGCGTCTTGAACCCGGTCCCGTACGCCGCCGACAGGGTGAAGCCCGCACCGGCGTCGAAGGCGCCGGAGACCCGCCCCGTCGTCTGGGACCCGAAGTCGTCGGTGTCATCGAACCGCAGGGCGCCGGTCAGGCTCAGCCGATCCGTCGGATCGATCCGCGCCGTGGCGAAGGCGGAGCTCACGCCCAGGTCCTCGGCCAGACCGCTGGACAGGCTGCCCTGCGTATCCTCGCGCTCGGCGCCGATGACGAAGTCCACGCCCGCCGCGGACCCGTCCGCCTGCCAGCGGAACACCTGCCGGTCGGCCTCGAACACCGAAGGGAAGGACGACACGGTCTCGCGGGAGATGTCCGACGCCGAAACGCTGAACTGATGCGACAGACCCGGGGCGTTCACCCGCAGCCGCCCGAAGCCGGACCATTGCGCGCTCGACTGGGTGTCGAAGGTGTCCGCCAGCGCATAGACGGGCGCCGGGAAGCCATCGATGTCCGCCTCGCTGTCGGTCCGGCGGACGGAGCCGTCCACGGCCACATCGGGCGAGAAGGCGTAGCGGCCGCGGGCGCCGAAGGTCGTCGACGCAAAACCGTCGGCCTCGGGGTTGCCGTCGGCCTCGTCGGCGGCCGAAATTCCGTCGGTTTCGAAATGCGAGACCCAGACGCCGAATCCGTATCGATCGCTCGAGACGCCGCCGGCCAGACGGCCCCGCGCGGTCCCGTAGGAGCCCGTCTCGAGATCGGCCCCGAAGCCGTCCAGGTCGCGGGTCGTGAAGGCGATGACGCCGCCGATGGCGTCGGAACCCCACAGCGACGACTGCGGGCCCGACAGCACCTCGATCCGCTCGATGTCGGACAGCTCCAGACCGGAGAAGTCGAAGGCGCCGTTGATCTCGGCCGGATCATTGACCGGCACACCGTCGATCAGCACGAGGGTCTTGCCGGGCGTCGCCCCGCGCATCCGCACCTGGGCCACGCCGCCGAAGGCGCCGGACCGCACCACCGACAGGCCGGGCACGTCACTGAGGATATCGGCGGCGAACACCGCGCCGCGCTGCTCGATGTCGGCGCGGCTGATGACCCGCGCCCCCGGCGTGTCGGCGACGATGGCCGGCAGTCGGGTCGCCGTCACCACCACCTCGGGCAGGACGGCGTCGGGATCGTCGGCGATCCGGGCGTGAGCGGACAGGGGAAACAGCACGGCCGCGGCCGTGGCGTAGAGGATGGATCGCGTCATGCGCGGATCTCCGTCGGCCCCGCGCTGGCGCTGCGCGGCGGCATGTGAAAGCGACCGACCCGGCCCCGGACGGGGCGCGGCGCTGGGGTCGGGTCGCTTCGACGGAACAGCTTCCCCGTTCGGGGAAGGGTTGGCCCCACGCCTCTGTCTGGTCCCGGACAGCGGACGAGCGACGTCGGCGGCCAGGTCTCCTGGCTTGCGGGTCAAAAACGGAGGATCGCGCCTTCCCGGTTGCCCAGTGACGCCGAGGCCGAAGCCCCGGAATGATCGACCGTCTCGCCGCCTACAGTTGCGGGCACAGCCGCGGTGTTCGACCGCGTTCCCTTAACCGCCTGTCGAGATTGTCGCAGTGCAACAGAGGCGGCGCAAGGCTGGAAACGGCGCTTGAGGCTCAGCCCGCAATCCTTCACCCTGCGGCGCTCCATGAACGCCCCCCTCGTCCACCCTCCGACAGCCGACGCCGTCCCGTCCAGCGAGGGCGTGACGCCGGTCATGGCGCAGTTTCTGGCGGCCAAGGCCAGCCAGCCGGACGCCATCGTCTTCTTCCGCATGGGCGATTTCTACGAGCTGTTCTTCAAGGACGCCGAGATCGCCTCGGCCGCCCTCGGCATCACCCTGACCAAACGCGGCAAGCACCAGGGGCAGGACATCCCCATGGCCGGGGTGCCGGTGCATGCGCTCGACGGCTATCTGGCGCGGCTGATCCGGCAGGGGTTCAAGGCCGCCATCTGCGAACAGCTGGAGGCGCCGGCCGAGGCGCGCAAGCGCGGCTCCAAGGCCGTGGTCCATCGCGACATCGTCCGCGTCGTCACCCCCGGCACCCTGACCGAGGACAGTCTGCTGGACGCCCGCGGCGCCAACCGGCTGGCCGCTGTCTCGGTGCGCAAGGGCCGGGCCGCCGTGGCCGTGGTCGAGCTGTCCGCCGGGTCGGTCGACGCCGTCGCCTGTTCGCTGGAAGACCTCGGCGCCACCCTGGCCTCGTTCCGGCCGTCCGAAGTGCTGGTCCCGGACCGGCTGTTCTCCGACGAGGGCACGAAGGCCGCGCTCGACGGCTCGGGCGGCGTGGTCCAGGCCCTGCCGCAGGCGCTGGCCGAGCCGGTCGGAGCGAGGGCGCGGGTCGAGCGGCTCTACGGTGTCGCCTCGCTGGACGGGTTCGGCGCGTTTGAGGAGGCCGAGGTTTCGGCGCTCGGTCTGGTCGCGGCCTATCTCGAGACCACCCAGGCCGGAAAGATCCCGGCCCTGTCCCCGCCCCGCCGTTCGGGCGACAGCGGCTTTCTCGCCATCGATCCGGCCACCCGGCTCAGCCTGGAAATCGACCGTACCCAGCGCGGCGAGCGTGAGGGGTCTTTGCTGGCCTGTATCGACCGCACCGTGACCTCGGGCGGCGCAAGGGCCCTGGCCGAACGGATCGCCCGGCCGCTGCGCGATCCCGCCGCCATCAATCATGGACTCGACGCCGTCGAATGGCTGCTGGAGCGCCGCGACCTGCGCCGGGACCTGCGCGACGGCCTGCGCGCCTCATCGGATGTCGCCCGCGCCGTGTCGCGGCTGGTGCTGGGTCGCGGCGGACCGCGCGATCTGGCCGCCATCCGCACTGGCCTGTCGATCGCCGAGGGCATCGCCGGACGGTTCCCGCCGGAGCGCGACCCGCTGGCCGGGCCGCCGGCGCGGATCGTCGCCTGCCTCGACCGGATGACCCTGTCGCCCGAGCTGGGGCGGTTGCTGGTCGATCTGGCTGAGGGACTGGTCGCCGAGCCGCCGCATCTGGCGCGAGACGGCGGCTTCGTCGCGGCCGGTTACCGCCCCGAACTGGAGGAAGCCCGCCGTCTGCGCGACGACAGTCGCCGCGTCGTCGCCGACCTTGAGGCGCGCGCCGTAGCCGAGGCCGGGGTGCCGTTCAAGGTGCGCCACAACGCTGTGCTCGGCTATTTCCTCGAGACATCGGCCAAGTCCGCCGAGCCCCTGCTGCGCCCCTCGGGCGACAGCCCCTTCATCCACCGCCAGACCCTCGCCAACCAGGTCCGCTTCACCACCGTCGAACTGTCCGAGCTGGACGCGAAGATCAGCCAGGCCGGCCACCGCGCCCTCGCGATCGAGGGCGAGACCTTCGAGACGTGGCGGATCGCGGTGCAGTCGCTGGCCCGGCCGCTGCAGGCCGTGGCCGAGGCCCTCGCCGAGCTGGACGCCCATGCGGCGCTGGCGGAATGGGCCGAGGAGGTCGGCGGAGTCCGCCCCGCGATCGACGACACCACCTGTTTCGAGATCACGGCCGGCCGGCACCCGGTGGTCGAGGCGGCGGTGAAGGCGCAGGGAGACCCCTATACGCCCAACGACTGCAGGCTGGACGGTGCCGGGGCCGGCTGCGCGCGGCTGTCGATCGTCACCGGGCCGAACATGGCCGGCAAGTCGACCTTCCTGCGCCAGAACGCCCTGCTGGTGGTGCTGGCCCAGGCGGGGGCCTTCGTGCCCGCCAGGGCCATGCGTCTGGGCGTGGTCGACCGGCTGTTCAGCCGGGTCGGCGCCGGCGACGACCTCGCCCGCGGCCGCTCGACCTTCATGACCGAAATGGTCGAGACCGCCGCCATCCTGACCCAGGCCACGGACCGCAGCTTCGTGGTGCTGGACGAGATCGGGCGCGGCACCGCCACCTATGACGGCCTGGCCATCGCCTGGGCCGTGGCCGAGGCCCTGCATGACCGCAACCGCGCCCGCACCCTGTTCGCCACCCACTATCACGAGCTGGCGGGGCTGGAGACCCGGCTGGCCCATGTCTGCAACCTGTCGATGGCGGCGCGGGAGTGGAACGGCGATCTGGTCTTCCTGCATGAGGCGCGACCGGGGGCGGCCGACCGCAGCTACGGCGTCCAGGTGGCGAAACTGGCCGGCGTGCCCGCCGCCGTCGTCAGCCGCGCCCGCGAGGTGCTCGACCGGCTCGAGGGCGAGAAGGCCGCCGCCATCAGTCTCGACGACCTGCCTCTGTTCGCCGTGAGCGAGCCGGCGACGCCCCCGCCCTCCTCGGCCGTCGAGGACGCCCTGCAGGCGATCGAGCCCGACGAGCTGTCGCCGCGCGAGGCGCTGGAAACCCTCTATCGGCTCAAGGGTCTGGGCCGCCGGTGACCGACGCCCCGGACGACCCGCTGGCGAGCGCCGCGTCCGCGCCCGACGTGCGCAAGGCGGTGGCGACGATGCTCGGCGAGGGCTGGGACGCCGCCCGGGTCCGTATCGCCCGCCGCCTCGACGCGGGCGGCGAGGGCGTCGAGGTGGCCCGGCTCTATTCCGCCGCCGCCGACGACCTGCTGACGGCCCTGTGGCGCTTCACCACCGAAACCCTCTATCCGGCCGCCAACCCGAGCGAGGCCGAGCGGCTCAGCCTGATCGCCGTCGGCGGCTACGGACGGGGTGTGCTGGCCCCCTTCTCGGACCTTGACCTGCTGTTCCTGCGTCCCTGGAAGTCGATCCCGCGCACCGAACAGGTCATCGAATTCATGCTCTATGTCCTGTGGGACCTGGGGGTGAAGGTCGGCCAGGCGGCTCGGTCCGTGGATGATTGTCTCGCCCTGGCGAAGTCGGACATGGTGATCCGGACCACCCTGCTGGAAGCGCGGCCGCTGGCGGGGGACGCGGCGCTGGCCGCCGATTTCATCACCCGGTTCCGCGCCCTGGTGGTCAAGGCCGACCCCCGCCCCTTCATCGCCGCCAAGCTGGAGGAGCGCGACCTCCGCCACCAGAAGTCGGGCGCGGTCCGTTACCGGGTCGAGCCCAACGTCAAGGACGGCAAGGGCGGCCTGCGCGACCTCAACACCCTGTTCTGGATCGCCCGGTCGCTGGCGCCGGACAGCCCCCTGGGCGCGCGGGTGATGGACGACCTGCTGACGTCCCGTGAGCGACGCACCTTCGAGGAATCGTTCGACTTCCTGTGGCGGGTCCGGGCCCATCTGCATCTGACGGCCGGGCGGCCTGAGGAGAAACTGACCTTCGACCTGCAGCCCGAGGTGGCGCGGCGCATGGGGTGGCGCGGGCGCGGCGACGAGCCGGCGGTCGAACGGTTCATGCGCCGCTATTTCCTCGTCGCCCGCGACGTCGGCGCCCTGACCCGCGCCATGTCCGCCAAGCTGGAGGCGCGTCAGCAGAAGCCGACGATGAGCCTGTCGCGCCTGATCCCCGGCCGAAAACGCAAGCTCGGCGTCGAGGGCTTCATTGAAGACGCCGGCCGCCTGTCGGTCACCGGCCCCGAGGTCTTCGCCGCCGCGCCCGAGAAGCTGTTGATGCTGTTCCGCACGGCGGACGAACACGACCTGGACCTGCATCCCGACGCCTTCTCGGCCGTCAGCCGGTCGCTGTCGCTGGTGACCCCGTCGCTGCGCCGTGACCCCGAGGCGGCGCGCGCCTTCCTCGACATCCTCGCCCACGGCCAGCGGCCTTACCGAGTCCTGACGCTGATGAACGAGACCGGCCTGCTGGGCCGGTTCCTGCCCGAATGGGGACGGATCGTCGGCCAGACGCAGTTCAACATGTACCATGCCTATACCGTCGACGAGCACACGCTCCAGGCCATCGGCATCATCAACGACATCTGGCGCGGAAAGCTGAAGGGCGACCATCCGTCCTCAAGCGAGATCGTCCATCGCATCGATGATTTCGAGGCCCTGATGCTGGCCATGCTGCTGCATGACGTCGGCAAGGGCGGCGACCGGGGGCAACTGGAGGACGGGGCCATAGCCGCGCGCCGCGCCTGCGACCGGCTGGGTCTCGATCCGCGCCGGACGGAGTTCGTGGTCTGGCTGGTGCGGAATCACCTGGCCCTGTCGGACTATGCCCAGAAGCGCGACGTCTCGGACCCGGCGACGGTCAAGGCCTTCACCCGGCTGATGGGCGATCCCGAGCGGCTGCGAACCCTGCTGATCCTGACCGTGGCCGACATCCGCGCGGTCGGACCCGGCGTCTGGAACGCCTGGAAGGGCAATCTCATCCGCGACCTCTACCAGCGCACAGAGGGCGTGTTCCGCGGCGAGGTCGTGACCCACGCCGACCCGCTGGACGACTATCCCGAACTGGTGGCCCGCGCCCGCCGCAGGGGCGCGGCGGCCGAGGCCCTGACGGTGCGCGATGACGAGGCCGAGGATTACGCCGCCACCCGCGTCGCCGTCGCCGCTCCGGACCGGCCGGGGCTGTTCGCGGATCTGGCCGCGGCGCTGGCCGCCGCCGGCGCGGATGTCGTCGGCGCCCGGGTCGCGACCGCCGGGGACGGCACCGCGCTGGATGTGTTCGAGCTCCAGGACGGCGGCGGCGCTCCGTATGGCCAGGCCGAACCGCGCCGCCTGACCCGGCTGATCGCCACCCTGGAGACCGCCGCGCGCGGCGGAGCCCGGATCGCCCCGGCGCCGACCGTGACGCACAGCCCGCGCCGCGCCGCCTTCGATGTTCGGCCCACCATCATTGTCGATTTCGAGGAAAACCCCGACGCCGCCGTGGTCGAGGTGTCCGGGGCCGACCGGCCCGGCCTGCTGGCCGACCTGGCCCGCGTTCTGGCGGTCCACGGCCTGTCGATCCGCTCGGCCCACATCGCCGGTTTCGGCGAGCGGGCGGTGGACAGTTTCTACGTCACCGACGCGGGGGGCCGGAAGCCCAGGCCGGGGCGCAGGCTGGAACGGCTTCGGGTCGAACTTGAGGCCGTGCTCGACCGCCCCGACCGGACCGCCACCCGCCTGTCGGCCCCGGTCCGGGCCAGTTTGCGGGACGTCTCCGAAGTGGGGCGACGCCGTTCCGCGCCGGGCCCCGTATCGCGCACGACGGAAGCACGATAAGCGCTGATCCGAACCTCCGTTATGAGCCGCCGATGAGCCTCGCCCGCAACACCCTGGTGCAAGCCTCCCTGACCCTGGGCAGCCGGGTGCTCGGTTTCGCGCGCGACATGGCCCTGGCCGCCCGGTTCGGCCAGGGGCCGATGATGGACGCCTTCACCACGGCGTTGATGCTGCCCAACATGTTCCGGAGGCTGTTCGCCGAGGGCGCCTTCGCCCAGGCCTTCGTGCCGGTCTATGGCGGTGTGCGCGCCCGCGAGGGCGACGAGGCGGCGGCGGTGACGGCGTCCGAGGCCATGTCCTTCATGCTGGCGGTGGTCGCCGCCTTCTGCATCGTGCTGCAGGTGCTGATGCCGTGGATCATGCCGTGGCTGCTGTCGGCCTATCGCGACCAGGCCGGGATCATGTCGGTGGCGGTGACCGCGACCCAGCTGGCCATGCCCTATCTGGCCTGTATGACCGTGGCTTCCCTGCTGTCCGGCGTGCTGAACACCGGCGGCCGGTTCGCCCTGTCGGCGGGCGTGCCGGTTCTGCTGAACATCTGCACCCTGGCGCCGCTGCTGGCGGCCTGGTGGCTGCCCGCGAGCCAACCGGAGGTCCTGCTCTGGGTCACCGGCGCCGTGACCGTGTCCGGCTTTCTGCAGGCCGGTCTGTTGTGGTGGGGCGTGCGGCGTCTGGGGATCACGATCCGGCTGTCGTGGCCGCGGCTGACGCCCAATGTGAAACGGGCCCTCGCCCTCGCCGTGCCCGGCGCCATGGCCGGCGGGGCCATGCAGGTCAATTCGGTGGTCAGCCAGATGCTGGCCGGGTCCGACGAGGGCGCCCGGTCGGTGCTCTACAACGCCGACCGTTTGTATCAGCTGCCGCTGGGCCTCATCGGGGTCGCCATCGGTCTGGCCCTGGTGCCGCGCCTGACCCGGGCCTTCGTCACCGAAGATCACGAAGGCGGGCGCAAGACGCTGGACGACGGCATCAGCCTCGCCATGGCCTTCACCCTGCCGGCCGCCGTGGCCCTGCTCGTCATTCCCTTCTTCGTCATCGACGCCACGGTGACGCGCGGCGCCTTCACCAGCGAGGACGCGGCCCGCACCGCCGATGTGCTGCGCCAGTTCGCCTGGGGCGTGCCGGCCTTCGTGCTGGCCAAGGTCCTGACGCCGCCCTTCTTCGCCCGCGAGGACACCCGCAGGCCGATGCTCTACGCCATCACCGCCGTGATCTTCACCGTGGTGGTCGGCACCATCCTGTTCTTCGGCCTGAGCCGTCTCGGCGTCGACGGCGTGCTGGGTCTGGCCATCGCCACCAGCCTCTCGGCCTGGATCAACGTCGCCCTGCTGGCCGGAACCCTGATGCGCGAGAAGGTCTGGCGGCCCTCGCCGCGGTTCCTGTCGCGGCTGGCCCGGATCCTGGCCGCCAGCGCCGTGATGGCGGGTCTGCTGGTCATCGCCGGCTTCGGCTACGAGACCCTCAGCAAGGTTCTGCTGGCCAAGGAAATCGCTGTCCTGGTCGTCTGTGGCGCGGGCGCCCTTGTCTATGGCGCCTGCATCGTGCTTTTCCGCGCCGTCAGCGTGGCCGAACTGAAGGCGGCGCTGAAGCGTGAACCGGGCGCAGTCGCGCCGACCGGACTGGATTGATGACTGACGACGCTCTCCCCGCCGCCGCCCCCGCCTACCAGGGTCCCCGCCGCGTCCTCAGCGGCATCCAGGCGTCCGGCGCCCTGCATCTGGGCAACTATCTGGGGGCGCTGAAACGGTTCACCCAGCTGCAGGACACGGGCGCGCCCTGTTTCCTGTTCGTGGCGGACCTGCACGCCATCACGGTGTGGCAGGACCCCGCCCTGCTGACCGCCCAGACGCGCGAGATCGCCGCCGCCTACCTGGCCTCCGGTCTCGATCCGTCGAAGTCGATCATCTGGCCGCAGTCGGCGGTACGGGCCCATTCGGAGCTGGCCTGGATCCTCAACTGCGTCGCCCGGCTCGGCTGGCTGGACCGGATGACCCAGTTCAAGGAGAAATCGGGCAAGCACAAGGAACGCTCCAGCGTCGGCCTCTACACCTATCCGGTGCTCCAGGCGGCCGACATCCTGCTGTACAAGGCCACCGAGGTGCCGACCGGCGAGGACCAGAAGCAGCATCTGGAGCTGACCCGCGACATCGCCCAGAAGTTCAACACGGACTTCAATGCGCCGGGCTTCTTCCCGCTGCCCGAGCCCCTGACCCAGGGGCCGGCGCCGCGGGTGATGAGCCTGCGCGACGGGGCGGCCAAGATGTCCAAGTCCGATCCGTCGGACCAGTCACGCATCAATCTGACCGACGACGCCGACACGATCGTGGCGAAGATTCGCAAGGCCCGCACCGACCCGGACGCCCTGCCCGAAACGCTGGAAGGGCTCGACGGCCGCGCGGAAGCGAAGAATCTGGTCACCATCTACGCCGCCCTCGCCGACATGAGCCGCGAGGCGGTGCTGGCCGAGTTCGCCGGCCAGGGCTTCGGCGCCTTCAAGCCGAAGCTGGCCGACCTCGCCGTGGCCTCCATGGCGCCGGTGACGGCGGAGATGCGCCGGCTGATGGCCGATCCGACGGAAATCGACCGGGTGCTCAAGGACGGCGCCGAACGGGCGGCGGCGATCGCCGATCCGGTGGTCGATGAGGTGAAGAAGATCGTGGGCTTCTGGCGCGTCTGATCAGCCCGCCCGGTCCAGCCGGGCGATGAAGAAGCCGTCCAGTCCGCCCTTTTCCGCCCACATCGAGGGCAGGATGCGCAGCCAGCCCTCGGGCGTGAGGGCCTGTTCCGGGGCGCCGACGGCGGCGGGGTCGGCCGGCGCCGTCCTGAAGGCCGGGTTGCGGCGCAGGAAGGCGATGATCTGGGTCTCGCCCTCCTCGCGCTCCAGCGAGCAGACGCAATAGACCAGCCGTCCGCCCGGCTTCACCCGCCCGGCCGCGGCGTCGAGCAGGCGGTGCTGGACGTCGGCCAGTTTCGCCACGTCGGCGGGCTTGGTGGCGCGCAGGACTTCGGGGTTGCGGCGGAAGGTGCCGGTGGCGGTACAGGGCGCGTCCAGCAGGACGGCGTCAAAGGCGCGCGGGTCCTCCCAGTCCTCGGCGGGAACGGCCACGACCTCGGCCGACAGGCCGGTGCGGGCGAGGTTGGCGCGCAACCGGTCCAGCCGCTTGTCCGACCGGTCCAGCGCCACCACCGATGCGCCCGAAGCGGCGATCTGCAGCGTCTTGCCGCCGGGCGCAGCGCAGAAATCAACGATGGATTCTCTGGCCTTCGGCGCCAGCAGGCGGACCGGCACGGCGGCGGCCGCGTCCTGCACCCACCAGACGCCGTCCTCGAACCCCGGCCAGGTCGCCAGGTCGCCGCGGCGGCCGGTGCGGACGGTGTCGCCCGCCATCACCTCCCCGTCCAGCGCCTCGGCCACGGCCGTTGCGTCGACCTCGGGCTTGAGGCTCAGGTCCGTCGCCGGCTCCTCGCGGGCGGCCAGCGCCAGACCCAGCAAGGTCGCCTCGCCGTATGTCGCGCGCCAGCGCGCCGCCAGCCATTCGGGCAGGTTGGACTCGGCGGTCGTCAGGCCCGGCCCCTCGCGCTCGATGCCGCGCAGCACGGCATTGACCAGATTCTTGTACGGCCGCGTCTTGACCTCGCGCTCGGCCAGTTTCACCGCCGTCGACACCGCCGCAAAGGCCGGGGTCTCGAGCACCAGGGTCTGGGCGAGGGCCACGCGCAGGATGGTGCGCACCGCCAGCGGCGGGGCCTTCTGCAGCTTGCGATCGAGAATCTGGTCGATCTCGCCGAGCCGGCGCAGGGCGGCCATGGCCACGGCGCGGGCGAAGGCGCGGTCGGGCCCGGGCAGGTCGGCGACCTCGCGGAACGTCAGGGCCGCATCCAGGCCGCCACGGCCTTCCAGCGCCGCGTTCAGCAGGACCCCGGCGGCCAGACGGGCTTCGACGCCGATGTCGGGGCCGTCGTCACGGGGATCCGCGACCTGAACCCGGGGCTTCGGAGGCCGGGTTCCGGCGCGGGCCTTGTCCGCCATCCGGCGACCGCGCGCGGCCGAGCTGCGGCCGCCGGCGGGTTCGCGGCTCACACCGACACCTGGGTGCCCAGCTCGACCACCCGGCCGGGCGGGATGTGGAAGAAGTCGGTGGGGTTGGCGGCGTTTCTCATCAGGAAGATATACAGACGATCCTGCCAGAGCGGCATGCCCTTGTTGGCCGAAGGGATGACCGAGCGGCGGCCGAGGAAGAAGCTGGTCGACATGATGTCGAACTTCAGCCCCTGTTTGCGGCACAGGCCCAGCGCCTTGGGCACATTGGGCTGTTCCATGAAGCCATAGCTGATGGTCAGTTTCTTGAAGTCGTCGCTGATCGGCTCCAGCGTGATCCGGTCGGCTTCCGAGACGCGCGGCCGGTCGGTCGTGCGCACCGTCAGGATGACGTTCTTCTCATGCAGCACCTTGTTGTGCTTGAGATTGTGCATCAGGGCCACGGGGGCGATGTCGGCGTCCGAAGTCAGGAAAATAGCCGTCCCCGGGGCGCGATGGGGCGGCCGGGCGCGCAGCATCTCGATCAGATCGGCCAACGGCAGGCTGTCCTTGCGCGTCTTGGTCGTCAGCAGCTGCGTGCCCCGCACCCAGGTCCACATCAGCAGGACCAGGAGGCCGCCGAGCACCAGCGGGAACCAGGCCCCCTGCGGGATTTTCAGCAGGTTCGAGGTCAGGAAGACCAGGTCGATGACCAGGAAGGGCGTGATCGCGGCGAGGCTGAGCGGCAGGCTCCATTTCCACAGCCGCCGGACGATGAACCAGGCCAGCAGGGTATCGACGAACATCGAGCCGGTGACGGCGATGCCATAGGCGGCCGCCAGGGCGGTCGAGGTCTGGAAGGTGACGAGCAGGGCCAGGACGCCGACCATCAGCAGCAGATTGACCGCCGGCACATAGATCTGGCCCGCCTGGCTCTCGCTCGTCTGCATGATCTTGATGCGCGGCAGCAGGCCGAGTTGCACCGCCTGCTGGGTGACCGAGAAGGCGCCGGTGATCACCGCCTGGCTGGCGATGACGGTGGCGATGGTGGCCATGACGAGGACCGGCCAGTAGGCGACTTCCGGGACCATCATCCAGAACGGGTTTTCGGCGGCGAGCGGGTTGGCCAGCACGAGCGCGCCCTGGCCGAGGTAATTCAGCGTCAGGCAGGGCAGGACGAAGACCAGCCAGCCCTGGCGGATCGGCGCCTTGCCGAAATGGCCCATGTCCGCATACAGGGCCTCGGCCCCGGTGACGGCGAGGAAGACGCTGCCGAGGATGACGAAGCCGATGAAGCCGTTGTCCAGCAGGAACAGGATGCCGTAGTGCGGCGACAGGGCGCGCAGGATCGAGACGTCGTCGAAGATGTGCCAGATCCCCAGACCGGCGAGGATCAGGAACCAGACCGCCGTCAAGGGCCCGAAGAACCGCGCCACGCTGGCCGTGCCGCGCGACTGGATCATGAACAGGGCGATCAGGATGCCGGCGGCGATCGGCAGGACGAAGGGCACGAGGGCGTCGCCCATGCCCGGCGCGTCGCGCAGACCCTCGACGGCCGAGACCACCGAAATGGCCGGGGTGATGACCCCGTCGCCATAGAACAGCGCCGCGCCGCAGACTCCCAACAGGAACACCAGGCCGGAGCGGCGGCCCATGGCCCGCTGCGCCAGCGCCATCAGGGCCAGGGTGCCGCCCTCGCCCTTGTTGTCGGCCTTCATCAGGAAGACGACGTATTTCAACGTCACGACCAGGATCAGGGCCCAGAACACCAGCGAGACCACGCCCAGCACGGCCAGTTCGGCGGTCCCGCCGCTCTTCGAATGATGCAGCGCCTCGCGCATGGCGTAGAGCGGGCTGGTGCCGATGTCGCCGAACACCACGCCGATGGCGCCGATGATCAGCCCCCATTTGCCCGCCTTGACGTGACCGCCCTCGCCGGCCGCCGCGGGATGCGGATGCGCCGGGGAGACGGATTTGTCCTGCGGATTCTGTGGGGGTGCGGCGCTCTGGCCGTCTTCACCTTGGGGAGAGGCCCCGGCCATGAAGTTCCTCCGGGACCCCGCACACCGCGGTTCCCATCTAGAGAGCGGCGAGCCTTTAGGCCCTTTCGCCGGATCGTTCAATCGTGCTGCAGGTGCGAAGGTTGCATCGCCGGGGCCGCGCCGGGGGGCCTGTTTGTGAAAGGCGGCCGCACGCACTATCTTGACGTCAACGCCATGTCAGACAGTCAACGTTTTCCCGTCGCCGCCCACGCCTTGGCCTATCTGGCCCACAAGGGCGCGAACTCGCCGGCCCAGGCCGTGCCGAGCGCGATTCTGGCCGCCTCGATCCCGACCAATCCCGTCGTGGTGCGTCGGGTGACGGCCCTGCTGGCCAAGGCCGGGCTGATCGCCACCCGACCCGGCGCCTCGGGCGGCGCCTGGTTGCTGCATGAGCCGCAGGACATCTCGCTGGAGACCGTTCTGCGCGCCGTCAACGGCTGCGCCCACCTCGGCTCGCCGCCCGCCGGGGCCAAGGGCTGTCCGGTCAGCGAACACATTCCGCGTCAGGTGGCCAAGGCCCTGACCGCCGCCGACCAGGCCGCGGGCGCGGCCCTGTCGAAGATCACCATCGCCGACCTGCTGGATCACGACCCCGCCTCGCTGGCAGCCTTCACGCCCCACGCTTCCTGCCCGGTCGCCGCCTGAGATGAGCCTGCCGTCGCGGCCGCGTCCTGTGATTCTGATCACCGGCGCCTCGGCCGGGATCGGGGCGGCGCTCGCCCGGGTCTATGCGGAAAACGGCTGGGACCTGGTCCTGACCGCGCGACGGGAAGCCCCTCTGCAGGCCCTGGCCGACGAACTGGCGCTCACCGGCGCCGTCTCGACCCTTCTGACCGACGACCTCGCCGATCCCGCCGCGCCGCGCCGGCTGTTCGACGCGGTCGCGCACCGGGGGTTGGCGGTTGACGGTCTGATCAACAATGCCGGTTACAGCCGCACCGCCGGCTTTCTCAACACCGATCCCGCCGACCATCGCGCCATGGTCCAGGTCATGCTGGCTGCGCAGATCGAGCTGGCCCGGTTGTTCGCCCCGGCCATGGTCGAGCGGGGCCACGGCCGTATCCTCAACGTCGCCTCCCTGGCCGGCCAGATGCCCGCGACCGGCGGCGACACCCTGTACGGCCCGATCAAATCCTTCCTGATCAAGGCGTCGCAGGGGCTGCACCTGGAGCTGCGCGGGACCGGGGTGCACGTCACGGCGTTATGTCCCGGCTACACCCTGACCGAGTTCCACGACGTCAACGGCACCCGCGCGGAGGTGTCATCGGCCTATCCCGCCTGGATGTGGCAGACCGCCGACCATGTGGCGCGGGTGGGGTATGAGGCCTGCGAGGCCAACCGGCCGAAGGTCACGCCGGGGGCGATGAACAATCTGCTGGCGTCGCTGGCCAAACACCTGCCCGACCGGGTCGCGCTGAACATGGTCGGCGGCCATGCGAAACGGCTGAAGCGGATCTAGTGCCCGCCGTCCGGATAGGGCGTCGTCGCGATCGAGCTGAACATGCCGGGGATGGCCTCGGACAGGCCCGAGAGCATGAACTGGATAGCGAGGGCGCAGAGGATCAGGCCCAGCACCCGGACGATGACCGCCATGCCGACGTCGCCGAGCAGTCGGCTGAGCGGACCGGTCAGGGCGAAGCAGACGAAGCTGACGAAGCCGACGGCGACGAGGGCGGCCAGGGCGGCGAAAGTCCCGGCCGGGCCGATCTGCTGGCCCTCGCCGGCAACGATGATGACGGTCGAAATGGCCCCCGGGCCGATCACCAGCGGGATGGCGAAGGGCACGATCAGACGCTTGAACCGCCGCCGGGCGTAACCGCGCACATCGAGCGCATCACTGGTGGCGTCGGCGTCGGCGAACATCTTGAGGAAGTCCTCGCGCACCATGTCGAGGCCGAGCAGCAGCAGCAGGATGCCGCCGGCGATACGGAAGGCGGCCATGGAGATGCCGAAGAACTGCAGCAGGCCCAGGCCGGTGAACAGGAAGAAGGCCAGGAAGACCACGGCGAAGAGACAGATCAGGGCCGAGACCGAGATGCGCTGGCGCAGCGACGCGCCGGCCGTGGCCGCGGCGAAGATCGGCAGGTTGCCGATCGGGTCCATCAAGGCGAACAGGGCCACGAACAGGTTGACGCCCAGATCGACCGCGTCCATGTGCTGACCTCGCCCCGCAATTCATCGTCCGGCGGCCATCAAGGCCGAGACGCATCCCTGCGTCCAGCCCTTAGCCGCATCCAAGGAGCGACGCCATGACCCCCGTGCTGACCGACCCGCGCCTGATCGTCGGCCTCGACCTGTCGTCGCTGGACGCCGCCCGGGCCATGGTGGACCGCCTCGGCGCCACCGTCAGCGCCTACAAGATCGGCCTGACCCTGCTGGCCCGGCCGGGCGGGGTCGCCTTCGCCCACGAACTGCGGGCGACCGGGAAGATGGTGTTCCAGGACTGGAAGCTGCACGACATCGGGGCCCAGGTGGAGGGCGCGGCGCGCGCCGTGGCCGAGGGCGGCTGCGATCTGCTGACCGTCCACGCCGAGCCGCAGGTGATGCGCGGCGCGGTCAAGGGGCGCGACGCGGCGGGACCCGGAACGAAACTGCTGGCCGTCACCGTCCTGACCAGCCTGTCCGACGCCGACCTGACCGACATCGGCTACGGTTTCGCGGCCCGCGACCTCGTCGAGCGGCGCGTGCGACAGGCCCTGGACTGCGGCGTCGACGGCGTGGTTTCAAGCCCGCTTGAGGCGGCGCGGGTGCGCGAGATCGCCCATGCCGCGGGGCGGCCCGACTTCCTGATCGTCACGCCCGGCGTCCGTCCCGAGGGGGCGGACCAGGGCGACCAGCAACGGGTCGCCACGCCGCGCGCGGCGCTGGAGGCGGGCGCCACCCATCTGGTCGTGGCCCGACCCGTGGTGGGGGCGGACAACCCGCTACGCGCGGCCTCGGCCATCATCGAATCGATCGACGGACTCGGCCGCTAGCCGGTCGTCAGCCGCGCTCGCCGGGCTCCTGGCTGTAGTACTGCCGGGGCGGATGGGACGGACGGGGCCGCTCCGGCCGGTAGGGGCGGGCCGGCGGCTCATGGCGGGGCGGCTCCGGCAGATAGGCCGGCGGATAGGGTGCGTCGCGGTCCCGGCCATGATCACAGTCGCAGTCACGGCCGCCATAGCCGCCGCCCCTCCAGGACGACTCCTCGTAATATTCCTCGCGGGCCTCGTAGGACGAGTAGCCGTAGGAGCCCGATTCCACATGGGCGCCGTAGTCTTCGCGACGTCCGCCGTCGCAGCCCCGGCGCTCGCTGTAGCCGTAGCGCCCGCCGCGATCGCCGCCGTCGCGGCAGACGGTGGTCGCCACACAGGCCGGAGGCCTGCGTTCACTGCGGCCGAAGCCGTAGACGACATAGCCGAACGGCGCGCTGGCGCAGGCGCGGCCCTCATAGATCTCTTCGTTGTAGATGGCGCCGCCGCCGTAATAGCCGCCGTCCCCGCCGTATCCGCCGCCGACATAGACCGTGCCGCCGCCGTAGCCGCGGCCCCGGATGCCGCCGACGTCATAGGCGCGGGCGTTGAAATAGCCGCCCGCCCCGCCGCCGGCGAAGGCGTTCGCATTGGCGTTGGCGTTGACGTTCACATTGATGTTGCTGTTGAAGCCGCCGCCGTGGGGGGGCGAAGGAGGGGGACGATGACCGCCCCCGCCGCAGCCGCCGCCGCAGCCGCCACCGGGGTGGCCGCCCCCGCCGGAATAGCCGCCGCCCGGATGGCCGCCGCCCCTCGGATCACCGGCCAGGGCCGGTCCGGCCACCAGGACTGCAAGGGCGGCAACGGCCGCAAGGTTAACCATTCGCATGACGCGGACTCCCGTATGGAGCCATTCTAAGCCACTGGAATACAATGGGTTCAGATTGCACCGAGCAAGCGAAAGCGCGGGGCCGACATTCCCCGGCAGGCGGTCAAATTAACCCTTTGGCTCGCAAGAATGGGGGTCAGCGATCGTAGAGGTAGACGTCGCCGCAACCGCAATCGCGCTCGTAACGTCGGGACCGGTGATCGTCGGACCACCGCCGTGCAGAAGGCGGACGGTCGTCATTGTAGCCCCACGCGTCGCGATAGCCGGACCGCGACGGCGGATCATAACGGCTGTGCCCCCGATCATACCGGCCGTGCCCCCGGTCGTCGCCGTGGCCGTAGCGATCCCGACCTTGGCTGTAGCCATAGCCCTGACCGTATCCGGGTGCGGGCACATGGACTTGCGGACGGTCGGAATAGCCGTCCGCCCAGCGGCCGGTTCCGACATAGGAACGCGTCTCCACCTCGGACAGCGTGCTGCCGCCGACCGGTCTTCCATAGGCGTTGAGATAGACGGGCTGGCCCCAGGTCTGCGCCGAGACGGCGCCGGCGAAGGCGAGGGTCACAAGGGCCGCCGCGGCGGCGAGGGGGCGAATCATCGGGGCGTCTCCTGAACAGAAGGGTTAACGCCGTTCGGCCGGCTTCGTTCGACGACGTCAGAAATCGACGGCCAGGCCCTTTTTCTCCCAGTCCCCATAGCGGGTCGGCTCAGGTCCGCGCGGGCCGCCGTGTTCGGTCGGCAGGCCGCCTTCCCCCTCGTTGGCGCGACGTTCGGCCGCCTCCAGCAGGGCGCGGCGCGCGGCCTCGGTCAGGGGGCGATCGGAGGCGGCGTGGGGCACCCCGGCGTTGAAGGACGGGGTCTGGTCGTCAGGGGTGGGATGATCGGTCACAGCAGCCTCGTCTTGAGCCCGGGCGTTGAACCGCACACATGAGACTCCCGCGCGTCCGGCGCCAGTTGCGATTGAACATTTCGGACCATGAACCACGTCAAGACCTTCACCCTCCTGGCGGCGCTGACCGCCCTGTTCGTCGGTCTCGGCTATCTGATCGGCGGGGCGACCGGCATGCTGATCGCCCTGGTCTTCGCCGGCGGGATGAACCTGTTCAGCTACTGGAACGCCGACAAGATCGTGATGAAGATGTACCGGGCCCAGCCGGTCGACGAACAGCACCCGAACGCCGTGGTCCGCGTCTATGTCGCCGACGTGGTGCAGATGGCGAAGGACGCCGGCCTGCCGCGTCCGGTCATCGCCATCATTCCCAACGACCAGCCCAACGCCTTCGCCACCGGCCGCAATCCCGAGAACGCCGCCGTCTGCGCCACCACCGGCCTGCTGGACATGCTGACCCGCGACGAGATCCGCGGGGTGATGGCGCATGAGCTGGCCCATGTGAAGAACCGCGACACCCTGACCATGACGGTGACCGCCACCGTCGCCGGCGCCATCGCCGCCCTGGCCAATTTCGCCCTGTTCTTCGGCGGCGGCGACGACGAGGAACGTCCCGGCGGCATCATCGGCGCCCTGGCCCTGATGATCCTGGCGCCCATGGCCGCGGGTCTGGTGCAGATGGCCATCAGCCGGTCGCGCGAATACGAGGCCGACCGCGTCGGCGCAGATATCGCCGGCGACCCCCATTCCCTCGCCTCCGCCCTGCAGAAGATCGACGGCCACGCCCGCAAGATCGTCAATGTCACCGCCGAGCGCAATCCGGCCTCGGGCCAGCTGTTCATCATCAATCCGCTGGCCGGGCGGGGGGCTGACAACCTGTTCTCGACCCATCCGGCGACCGGCAACCGGGTCAAGGCGCTGATGGAGCTGGGGACGAAGATGGGTCTGGCTCCGCGCCGCGCCGCCTTCGCCGATGCGCCGCGCGGACCGGTCTCGACCAGCGTGCCGTCGACAGCGGCTCCGACGCCGTCACCGTCGCGAGGCCCGTGGGGCTGACCCTGCCGCATTCCCGCCCTTGCATCGCGGGGCGTCTGGTCCTTTAAGCGCGCGCATACGCCCCAACGCCTCCCCGCGTTCGCCGAAAGACCCGCCATGACCCAGTCCGCGCCCAAGAAGGTCGTTCTCGCCTATTCCGGCGGCCTCGACACCTCGATCATCCTGAAATGGCTGCAGACCGAATACGGCGCGGAGGTCGTGACCTTCACCGCCGATCTCGGTCAGGGCGAAGAGCTGGCGCCGGCGCGCGAAAAGGCGCTGAAACTGGGCATCAAGGAAGAGAACATCTTCATCGATGACCTGCGCGAGGAGTTCGTCCGCGACTACGTCTTCCCGATGTTCCGGGCCAACGCCCTGTACGAGGGCCAGTATCTGCTCGGCACCTCGATCGCCCGTCCGCTGATCGCCAAACGCCAGATCGAGATCGCCCGCATGGTCGGCGCCGACGCCGTCTGTCACGGGGCGACCGGCAAGGGCAACGACCAGGTCCGGTTCGAGCTGGGCTACTATGCGCTGGAGCCCGACATCCGCGTCATCGCGCCGTGGCGCGAGTGGGAGTTCAAGTCGCGCGAACACCTGCTGGACTTCGCCGAGAAGCACCAGATTCCGATCGCCAAGGACAAGCGCGGCGAGGCCCCGTTCAGCGTCGACGCCAACCTTCTGCACAGCTCCAGCGAGGGCAAGGTGCTGGAGGACCCCGCCGTCGAGGCTCCCGAATTCGTCCACCAGCGCACCCTGTCGCCGGAAGACGCGCCGGATGTCGCCACGGTCATCACCATCGGCTTCGAAAAGGGCGACCCGGTCTCGATCAATGGCGAGGCCATGTCGCCGGCGACCCTGCTGACAGCCCTGAACCAGTACGGCCACGACAACGGCATCGGCCGTCTGGATCTGGTCGAGAACCGCTTCGTCGGCATGAAGTCGCGCGGCGTCTATGAGACCCCCGGCGGGACCATCCTGCTGGCGGCGCACCGGGGGATCGAGTCGATCACCCTCGACGGCGGCGCCATGCATCTGAAGGACGAGCTGGCCGTCAAATACGCCCACCTGGTCTACAACGGCTTCTGGTTCTCGCCCGAGCGCGAGATGCTGCAGGCGGCCATCGACCATTCACAGAAGAAGGTCTCGGGCACGGTGCGGGTCAAGCTGTACAAGGGCAACTGCACCGTCATCGGCCGCGAGAGCGACGAGAGCCTGTACGACCAGGAACTGGTCACCTTCGAGGACGGCGCCGTGGCCTATGACCAGAAGGATGCCGCCGGCTTCATCAAGCTGAACGCCCTGCGCCTGCGCGTGCTGGGCAAGCGCGACGCGCGCGACCGGGGCTGACCCCGCAAATCCTCTCGCCCCGTCGTCGGATCGGCGCCAATCTGTCCGCGGGAGCATGGGCTACCCCGACCTTTTCAGGACCTGACATGTCTCTTCGCACCGCTCTCGTCGCCGCCGCCGTTCTGGCGCTCGCCGCCCCCGCCTTCGCCCAGGAGGCGCCGGCCGCCGACCCGGCCGCCGCGGCGGCCGCCCAGGCGGAAGCCGCCTTCGAGGCCCGGGCCGAGGCCTTTCAGCAAGCCATGGGGGAGATGCAGGGCGAGATGCAGGCGGCCCTGACCGCCGCCGGGACCGACCAGGTCAAGGCCAATGCCGACATGGACGCCATCGCCGCCCGCTATCAGCCGCGGGCCGACGCCTTCGCCAACGAGCTTGACGCCTTCCTCACCTCCCAGATGCCGGTCATGCCCCCTGAGGCCCAGGCCCAGATGGCCCAGATGGGTCCGATGGTGCGGGCACAGATCACCGGCGCGCCGGCCAGCATCAAGGCGGGGCTGATCCAGGCCGCCGCCGCGCCGGCCGCGCCTCAATAAGTCCTTGTTCGGAAGGGCGGCGGGCCAGGCCCGCCGCCTTACCGCGATTTCACTTGAGACCGGACGGCGTTCGGCGGACCTTGGCGGCGACTTCAAGGAGCCCCGTCATGATCAAGGTCCTGTCCCTCGCCGCCGCCCTCGCCGTCCTGCCGGTCTCAGCCGCCGTCGCCGACCCGCAGAAGGGCGCGTCCGAACGGGCGATCGAGGCCGCCGCCGAGACCTTCGAGTCCCGGATGGAAGCCTTCGGCGCCCGCGCCGAGGCCATCGCTGAAGACGCCAGCCTGACCGAGGCGCAGCGCGAAACGCGCATCGCCGCTCTCTGGACCGAGTATCAGCCCGACCTGACCGCCTTCACCTCGGTGGTGACGCAGCACGCTTCGGCCATCGCCGCCGAAGTGCTCGCGGAGATCGACGTCGAGGCGATCGTCGCCGAGGCGCTGTCCGGGGTCGAGGCCTCCGGCGCCCTGCAAGTCGCCCAAGGCATGGCCGCCAACGGCGCCTTGGCGTCCAACGATCCGGAGCATATGGCCACCTACGGATTGATGGCGGACTACGCCGTCGGCACGGCCCTGGACGCGATTGACGAGGTCCAGGGCGAAGTCGAGGCCGCGGTCGCCGAGGCCGATACAGCCGCGGTGGAGACGGACGAAGCGGCGCCGTCGTCCGTCCGCGACTGAGGCAGGTCCGGCAACCCGGATACCGCGACCGTCCTCTGAGCCAAACACACGCTTGACCGGGCCCGCCGCCGGCCCGACAGGACGGCCATGGCCAGCCTGCCCGTCGATCCGCATCTGTATCTGACCTTCCTCGGGGTCATGACGGTGATGGCCGTGACGCCGGGGCCGGCCAACCTGTTCTCGGTCGCCAACGGGGTCCAGCGCGGCAAGGCCGCGGCCATGGCCGGGGTGGTCGGGATGAACGCCGCGACCCTGGTCTGGTTCGCGGCCGCGGCCCTGGGCCTCGGCGCCCTGGTCGTCGCCTTCCCCGACGTGTTCCGGCTGATCTCGGTCGCCGGCGCCCTCTATGTGGCCTGGCTGGGGATCAACGCCCTGCGCGGCGGCTTCCGCACCGCCGCCGATCCCGATACGGCGACGATCCGCATGGGCCGCAGCGCCCTCGTGGACGGCTTCATGGTCCAGATCGCCAACCCCAAGGCGGTGCTGTTCTTCACCGCCGTCCTGCCCCCGTTCATGGATGTAACCCGGCCCGCGGCGCCGCAGCTTGCCCTGTTCGCCCTGGCGACCATCGGCATGGACGTCCTGACCATGTCCGCCTACGGTCTGGGGGGCGCGGCCCTGGCCCGGCGGATGAGCGAGCCGCGCTTCCGCAAGGGTTTCGCCCTGCTCACCGGCATCCTTCTGCTGGCCGCCTCCGTACTTATTGTTTCGCGTTTATAGGGACTTGCAAGACGCCGGAACCGCGCCGTTCATGTCCCGTTCAGCCGTCAGCTCGCACTTTGCGGCGACAAGGAGAGTTCCCATGCGACTTCGTTTCCTAAAGCCCGTGCTTCTGGCGACGGCGGCGACCCTCGCCCTGTCCGCCTGCGCCACCGCCACGCCCTACGGCCCGGCCGGGGTCAACAGCCGCTATGGCTACGCTGAACAGCGGGTGGACGCCGACCGCTACCGGGTCAGTTTCGCCGGCAATTCCGTCACCTCGCGCGAACAGGTCGAGATGGCCCTGCTGCTGCGCGCGGCGGAGGTGACCGCCGACGCCGGCTATGACTGGTTCGCCACCGTCAACCGGGCCACCGATCGCGACGTCCGGCTGCAAGGCATCCCGGATCCCTTCTATCGTGATCGATACAGCCCCTTCTGGGGTCCGTCGTGGCGCTATTACCGCCGCGGCGCATGGAGCCCGTGGCGCGACCCGTTCGGCCCGGAATTCGATGTGCGCGAGATCGACCGGTACGAGGCTTCGGCCGAGATCGTCATGGGGCGGGGACCCAAGCCCGCCGGTGATCCCAACGCCTTCGACGCCCGCGAGGTGATGTCGAACCTCGGACCGCGCGTCACGCGGCCGATGTAGGGTGTCGGGGCTTGGGGCCTGGGGCTTGGGGGCGACCGCCGCTTCTGAGCAACCTGAGCCCCAAGCCCCAAGACCTTTCTTCCTACCCGATCCTCGGCGACTTCAGCCGCCGCTTGTTCACATGCGTTTCCGGGGCGACCCCGAGGTCCTCCGGCACCTCGCCTTTGAAATAGTAGCGCTGCCACGCCTCCTTGGCCGCGTCGGGGTCGCCCGAGGCCAGCCGCTTGTTGAAGTCGGTGCGGGCCCGGTTCCACGCTTCGAACTGACCGTGCATGACCGGATTGGATTCCAGCGTCCGGATCACAGGCTGCATGGTCTCGACCTTGCGGTGCTCGATCGGGGTGATGAAGCAGAAGGGCTCGCCCTTCTCGAACTTGACCCGGCCCGGGCGGGTGAAGAGCCAGTTCATGGTGAAGGGGAAGGGCAGCCAGTCTGTCTCGATCAACCCGACCAGCGGCTGGATGCCGTCCTTCATGTGATTGGGCGAGCCGCCCGCCAGCAGGCCCCAGCCCGGCGGCGTCCGGAACAGATACTGCGGATGCATCGTCAGCACCCCGCGCGAGAAATGCGAGGTCACCACATGGGTCAGATTGGCGTTGGGCCGTTCGGGCGTGATGACGATGTCGGCCTGGCTGGGTCCGCCGTTCCACTCAGCCGTGAAGGTCAGCGGGCACAGGATCTCCCAGCCCGTGGTGTTGGCCATGTTCAGCGGCAGGCAGCGGTAGGGGTGGCGGCTGGCGAAGGCGTCCATCCAGTTGCGCGACTGCCGGCCCGGCACGAGGTCGGGCGGCGTCGCCGTCATCGGATAGCATTCGAGTTCCACGGGCGCGTCTCCGGCGTCTGGTCGGGGCAGGACTTCTTCCCTAGCTTCGCCCCATGACCGAAGACAAGCCGACCGATCCCGCGTTTGATCGCGACCGCCTGCTGCACTGGATGGCGGCGAACGGCGTGAACCAGACGACGCGTGACCACCCCGCCGTTTTCCGCGTCGAGGAGGGGCTGGAGCTCAAGGCCGCCATGCCGGGCGCTCACACCAAAAACCTGTTCCTGAAGGACAAGAAGGGCCGGCTGTGGCTGATCTCGGCGCGGCAGGACACGGTGGTCGACCTGAAGCGGGCGCCGAAGACGATCGGTTCGGACAAGCTGTCCTTCGGCAATGAGACGCTGCTGTACGAGACCCTCGGCGTGCGCGGCGGCTCGGTCACGGCCCTCGGCCTGATCAACGACCCCGACCAACGCGTGACATTCGTCCTCGACAAGGCCCTGTGGGACGCGGACATCGTCAATTTCCACCCCCTGACCAATACGGCGACGACGGCGCTGGCGCAGGCGGATTTCCGGCGGTTCCTGACGTTGATCGGTCGGGAGCCGATGGTGGTGGATTTTGGTCGGCTGATCTGACCCCGGCGGTTCTATCGCGGCGCTTCTGATGCTAGAGGGCGGGCGTCTCCCCGACCCCCACGCCAGATTACGGACGCCGCCATGCCCGCCGCTCCCGACTTTCCCCCCGCGCCGGACCGCGTGGCGCCGAAGCGCGCCCTGATTTCCCTGTCCGACAAGACCGGGCTGGAGGACGCCGCCCGCACCCTGCACGGCCTCGGCGTCGAACTGGTCTCGACCGGCGGCACCCGGGCCGCCATCGCCGGGTTCGGCCTGCCGGTGAAGGACGTGGCCGATCTGACCGGCTTCCCCGAGATGATGGACGGCCGGGTCAAGACCCTGCACCCGGTGGTGCACGGCGGCCTGCTGGGCGTGCGCGACGCCGCCGACCACGCCGAGGCCATGGCGACCCACAACATCGGCCCGATCGATATCGTCTGGGTCGATCTCTACCCGTTCGAATCAACCGTTGAGTCCGGCGCCGGTTTCGACGCCGTGGTCGAGAACATCGACATCGGCGGCCCGGCCATGATCCGCTCGGGCTCCAAGAACCACGGCTATGTCGCCGTCTGCGTCGATCCCGCCTCGGTCGCCGAGCTGCTGGAGGCGCTGAAGGCCGACGGGGCCTCCACCCTGGCCCTGCGCAAGCGGCTGGCCGCCCGCGCCTTCGCCCACACCGCCGCCTATGACGCCGCCGTCTCCGGCTGGTTCGCGGGACAGGTCGAGGACGCCGCCCCCGCCCGCAAATCCATCGCCGGCGCGCTGGCCCAGACCCTGCGCTACGGCGAGAACCCGCACCAGACCGGCGCCTTCTACCGCACCGGGGATGCCCGCCCCGGCGTCGCCCACGCCCGCCAGCTGCAGGGCAAGGAGCTGGGCTACAACAACATCGCCGACGCCGACGCCGCCTATGAGCTGGTCGCCGAGTTCGAGGCCCCGGCCTGCGTCATCGTCAAACACGCCAATCCCTGCGGCGTCGCCGTGGGCGGCGATCTGGCGACGGCCTATGCCCGGGCGCTGGAATGCGACGCCGTCTCGGCCTTCGGCGGCGTCATCGCCGTCAACCGCGCCCTGACCGGGGCCGACGCCCGGCTGATCACCGACATCTTCACCGAAGTCGTCATCGCCCCCGGCGCTGACGAGGAAGCCCGGGCCATCTTCGCCGCCAAAAAGAACCTGCGCCTGCTGCTGACCGATGGCCTGCCCGATCCGCTGGCCGTCGGCGAGGTGTTCCGCTCGGTGGCCGGCGGCTTCCTGGTCCAGTCGCGCGACCGCAGCCGGATCGCCCCGTCGGACCTCAAGATCGTGACCCGCCGTCAGCCGACGCCGCAGGAGATCGAGGACATGCTGTTCGCCTTCACCGTGGCCAAACACGTGAAATCGAACGCCATCGTCTATGCCAAGGACGGCCAGACCGCCGGCATCGGCGCCGGCCAGATGAACCGCCGCGACTCGGCCCGCATCGCCGCCATTCGCGCCCGCGAGGCCGGCGAGGCCAAGGGACTGGCCCATTCGCTGGCCCAGGGGTCCGCCTGCGCCTCCGAAGCCTTCTTCCCCTTCCCCGACGGCCTGCTGGAAGCGGTGGCGGCGGGCGCCACCGCTGTGATCCAGCCCGGCGGCTCGATCCGCGACGACGCGGTGATCGCGGCGGCGGATGAGGCGGGGGTGGCCATGGCCTTCACCGGGGTGCGGGTGTTCCGGCACTGAGCGGGAGAGTGCTTAGTGGCTAGTGGCTAGTGATCGCTGGGGCCGTTTCTGTGACAGGCATTAGCCCACCGGCGCTCGCGGCGAGGAACTACTAGCCACCAGCCACTAACCACTAATCACTTCGACCCGCGGACCGCTCCGGCTAAGGCTCCACCCATGCAAACTCTCTCCCAGCGCTGGACCATGCTCGCGCCCGCCGTGACGGTCGTCGGTCCGGACGACGACCGGCCGCGCCCGGCGGTGATCCTGTTCCACGGCTGCGGCGGCCTGCGCGGCCATCTGCCGAAATACGCCGCGGCGGCGAAGGCGGCGGGCTGGCGCGCCTTCATCGTCGATTCCTATGCCCCGCGCGGCTGGAGCCGGCAGTTCGCCATGGCCATGGTCTGCACCGGGGTGCTGCTCCAGGGCTGGCAGCGGGCCGGCGACGTGCTCGCGGCCCTGCACGGCGTGTCTCAGCGGCCCGATGTGGACGCCTCGAAGATCGTCCTGTCCGGCTGGAGCCACGGCGGCTGGGGCATCATGGAGGCGATGAGTTCGGAACGGGCCGCCGGCCAGCTGGGCGTCGCCGACCCCGGCGCGGTATCGCTGGACGGGGTGGTGGGGACCTGGCTGGCCTATCCCTATGTCGGCATCGGCGCCTTCAACCGGATGCGTCCGTGGCGGCACTGTCCGAAGACGGTGGCGGTGATCTCGCGCACCGACCACCTGACCACGGTGCGCAACGCTGAACGGGTGCACGACATGGTCCGCAATTGCGGGGCGGATGTGGAAACCTGGGTCGCCGACGGGACCCACAGTTTTGACGAACCGATGACGGCGCCGCCGATGCGCTACCACCCCGAACTGGCGGCCGAGGCCGAGCGCCGCTTCGTCGCCCTGCTGCACGACGTGGCTGTCGCGCCGCCGGTCAGCGCGGCTCGATCGTGACCTCGGCCCGGATCGAATTGGCGATGTAGCAGGCCTCGTGGGCGCGGTGATGCAGGGCGTCGATGGCGGCGGCGTCAGGCCGGTTCTCGCCCGAGAAGGCGACGGCGGGCCTCAGCGCCACCGAGGTGATCGAGGTCTTGCCCCGCTCGTCCCGGCCCAGAACGCCGACGGCCTCATCGCGATAGGAATCGACCGTGAAGCCGCCCTTGGCCGCAAAGGCGAGGAAAAACAGCATGTGGCAGCTCGACAGGGCCGCCACCAGCGCCTCCTCCGGATCGACCGCGGCCGGATCCGACAGCGGCGCCGGCACGAGGTCTGACGGGGCCGATGAGCCGCGGACCTCCGCCCCGCCGTCAAAGCGCCAGTCGTGGGCGCGGGCATAGCGCTTGTCCAGGAACGGCTGGTCGCCGCGGCTCCATTCGATGGTGGCGAGGTGTTCGCTCATGACTGTCCTCCATTGGGCGATGAACGAACCGTGTAGCACGACACGGCCGGGAAACCCGGCGCGCGCCTTGCTCCCGCCCTCGACCCGCCTTATCCCCGCTGACATGGCCGCGCCCCTGATCTGCCCCTCGATCCTCGCCAGCGACTTCGCCCGTCTGGGCGAAGAGGTTCGCGCCCTCGACGCCGCCGGCGCCGACTGGATTCACGTCGATGTGATGGACGGCCATTTCGTGCCCAACATCACCCTCGGCCCGGATGTGGTGAAGGCGCTTCGTCCCCACACCGCCCTGCCGTTCGACGTGCACCTGATGGTCGCGCCGGTCGATCCGTGGCTGGAGGCCTATCGCGACGCCGGGGCGGACATCCTGACTGTCCATCCCGAAAGCGGGCCGCACCTGCACCGGACCCTGGGCCGCATCCGCCAGCTGGGAGCGAAGGCGGGCGTGGTGCTGAACCCGGGCACACCGGTCAGCGTGGTTGAGGAGGTGGTTGAACTGGTCGACCTGGTGCTGCTGATGTCAGTCAATCCGGGCTTTGGCGGCCAGTCCTTCATCGACACAACCCTGCGCAAGATCGAGCGCACCCGGGCCCTGCTCGACGCCGTCGGGTCGAAGGCGCACCTGCAGGTCGACGGCGGGGTCACCGCCGCCAACGCCGGGGCCTGCGTCGCCGCGGGCGCGGACGCCCTGGTCGCCGGAACAGCCGTGTTCCGCGGCGGACCGTCCGCCTACGCCGGCAATATCCAGGCGCTGAAAACCGCGTGAACCCGCTCGGTCGCTTTTCCCGAACCGAGGCCGACACGCCGCCCCCCGGCGAGATACCCGGCCTGCGCGGCGCGCCCATGCGCACCCCTGTGCGGACCACGGGCGCGACCACGGGCCCCGGCCTGTGGCCCGCCGTTCTGGGTCGGCTGCTGACCCGCCAGATCTGGATCGAGCTGTATGGCCTGCCGGGCTACAGCCTGACGCTGAAGGGCCGGCCGGCGCAGGGGTTCGCGGCCACGCCGCGGGATTTCCGCCCCGCCGAGCCCGCCGCCGGCAAGGCCGCGCTGGACGGCCGGTTCATCCTCGCCGGCGCCAGTCTCGAGGCTGCGGCCCCCGAGGATCCGTGGAACCGTCCCAGCCCGAGCCGGTCGTTCGCCACCGAACTGCACGCCTTCGCCTGGCTGCCCTCCTTGATGCTTCAGGGCGAGCGCGGCGCGCGCGAGGCCGTGCGGCTGACCCTGGCCTGGGGCGCGACCTTCGCGCGCTGGTCGCCCTTCGCCTGGGGGCCTGAGGTTTTGACGCGGCGCACGCTGAACCTCGCCTGCGCCGCCCGGCGGATGGGACAGGTCGCGACCGAGGCTGAACGGCTGAGGCTGGCAGATATTCTGGGCCGGCAGGGTCGGCAGCTGTTGCGCCCGCCGGGCGGCCTGGCCGGAAGCGCCGAACGGCTGACCGCCGCGGCGGTCGCCGGCTGCGTGCTGGCGGGGGCTCCGGGGGTCTCCCTGCGCCGCGCCGCCCTGCATCGCCTGGCCGGCGCCCTGGACCGGACGGTCGGCGCAGACGGCGGCCACGCCTCGCGCAGCCCGGAGGCCGGGCTGGAACTGTTGCTCGATCTCCTGACCCTCGATGACGCCCTGTCGCAGTTGTCCGAAGCCAGCCCCGACGCGGTCCGGGCCGCCATCCAGCGGCTGACCGACGCCCTGCGCCTGCTGACCCTGCCGGACGGGCGGCTGGTGACCATGCAGGGCGGCGGACCGTCGAGCGCGGCCCGGATCGCCGCCGCCCGGGCCCACGACGAGACCCCCGCCGCGGAGCTGGCGACCCGGATTGTCGCCGGCATCGCCCGCATCCGCAGCCCCCTGCTGACCATCGCCGCCGATGTCGCCGGGCCCGCGCGCGGCGCCTGGTCCGGCGCGGCCTGCGCCCAGCCGATGGCGCTGGAGATCGTCTGCGGCAAGGACCGGATCGTCACCGGCTGCGGCTGGACGCCGCGCGCCGGCGACCGCCAGGGTCTGCGCCTGTCGCCCGGCCATTCGACCCTGACCCTCGGCGAAGGCTCGACCGGCGAACCGCTGGGCGGCTGGAAGGCCGAGCTGATGGGCCACCGCCTGATCGGTCGACCCCTGCACGTCGACGTCCAGCAACGCGATGGCGAAGGCGCGGTCTGGCTGGAGGTCGAGCACGACGGCTGGGTCCACGACTACGGCCTGCTGCACCAGCGACGCCTCTATCTGGACCAGCGTCTCGACGAATTGCGGGCCGAGGAGCGGCTGCATCCCGCCCCGGGCCAGAAGGACGTCGTACGCGCCATCGCCGCCCCCTATGCCGTGCGGTTCCAGCTGGAGCCGGGCGTGCAGGCCTCGCTGGCGCGCGATCGCCGCTCCATCCTGCTGCGCGGCCATTCGGGCCGGGGCTGGTGGTTCCGTACCGACGGACCGGATGTGGCGATCGAACCCGCGGTCCACATCGACGAGGGCCTGACCCGGCGTTCGCTGCAGATCGTCGTGCGCGGCTCGGCCCGCACCGATTCCGAAACCAAGATCCGCTGGAAACTGAGTCCGGCGGGTTCCGGGACGGACCCGTCCTGACCCCCTTGAGACAAGGCCTGCCCGCGACCATCTGAAGCCTGCCGCGTTACGCCTTTCCGATACAGGATCGATTGATGAGCTTCGCCGACCCGACCACCCTGCCCGAGGACCTGATCAAGGACGGCTCCGACGCCGGCTTCATGACCGATGTCATCGAGGCCTCAAAGTCCCAGCCGGTGCTGGTCGACTTCTGGGCGACCTGGTGCGGACCCTGCCGGACGCTGACGCCGATGATCGAAAAGGCCGTCCGCGCCGCCGGCGGGGCGGTGAAGCTGGTCAAGATCGATGTCGACAAGAATCCGGCCTATGCAGGCCAGCTGCGGGTCCAGTCGATCCCGACGGTCTACGCCTTCGTCAACGGCCAGCCGGTCGACGGCTTCCAGGGCGCCGTGCCGGACAGCCAGCTCAAGGCCTTCATCGACAAGCTGACCGGCGGAACGAGCGCCAACTCCGACATCGAACAGCTGATGTCGCTCGGCGAGGAGTCGCTGACGCTCAATGATCTGGGCGGCGCGGCCCAGGCCTTCGCCCAGGTGCTGACGCTGGAGCCGGCTCATGAGCGAGCCGTCGCCGGCATGGCGCGGGTCTATCTGGCCGATGGCGACATTGATCAGGCGCGCCAGACCATCGCCATGGCCCCGCAGGATTCGAAGGACGCCACGGTCCAGTCCGTCCGGGCCCAACTGGCCCTCCTGTCTTCCGCCCCGACAGGCGCGGACGATGACCTGAAGGCGAAGGTCGCCGCCGATCCCGACGATCATCAGGCCCGCTATGACCTGTCCCTGGCCCAGGCCGCCTCGGGCGATCTGAAGGGCGCGGTCGACAGCCTGCTGGCCATCGTCGCCGCTGACCGCGAGTGGAACGACCAGGCTGCCCGCAAACAGTTGCTGGTGGTGTTCGAGGCCGCCGGCGCCACGTCGGACGTGGCCCGGGACGGTCGCCGCCGTCTGTCCTCCATCCTGTTCGCATAGGGGCGGGCATGGCGCAGGGATATGTGAAGGCCGCCGATCTGCCGCAGGTGATTCCGGTCTTTCCCCTGCCCGGCGCCATCCTGCTGCCGCGCGGGCAGCTGCCGCTCAACATTTTCGAGCCGCGCTATCTGAACATGATCGACGACGCCATGGCCGGAGACCGGCTTATCGGCATGGTCCAGCCCCAGGGCGGGCCACAGCGCCTGCCCGGCCTGTCGCCGGTAGGCTGCGCGGGACGGATCACCAGTTTCGCCGAGACGTCGGACGGACGCTATCTGATCACCCTGACAGGCTGTGCCCGCTTCCGCCTGTCCGGCGAGATCCCGGCCCAGACCCCCTATCGCCAGATTCGCGCCGACTTCGCACCGTTCGAGACGGATCTGAGCGCCCCGCCGGTGGATGACGTCGGCCTCGACCGCGACGGCCTGCTGGACGCCCTGCGCGCCTATCTGGAAACCCGCGGCCTCGACATCGACTGGGACACAGCCGAAACGGCGCCGCCCGAGGCCCTGATCAACAGCCTGTCCATGGCCCTGCCGTTCGATCCGCCCGAGAAACAGGCCTTGCTGGAAGCCATCAGCCTGACCGACCGCTCCGCCGTCCTGACCGCCCTGCTGACCATTGACGCCGCGACCGACGGAGAGGGCGAGCCGCCGTCGATGCAGTGAAGCGAGAGCTTAGGTCTTAGGTCTTGGATCTTAGGGGTTAGGTCCAGGTCTCAGAGACTGCCCCGTTCTCCTTCCTGAGCCCTACTCCCCGAGCCCTAAGCCCTGTATCCTTCCCCCATGTCCGACGCCTTCCACACCCCGCCGTCCGTCGATCCCCGCCTGCTGGAGGTGCTGGTCTGCCCCGTCACGCGCGGCAGGCTGACCTATGACCGTGAGCGGCAGGAACTGGTGTCGAAGGGAGCGAAACTGGCCTTCCCGATCCGCGACGGCGTGCCGATCATGCTGCCGGAAGAAGCGCGGACGCTGGCTTAGGATGGCGGCCGGTTGGGATCGGCGACGCCGTCTATCAACACCCAGCCGGAGCCATCGGCCGCCACGTAGGTTTCGAGCGGAACCCAGCGACCATCAAAGGCCCGTTCCCGATAGCGACACCGCCACTCAGAACCTTCTTCGGCGATGAAGCCGCAGCGGACATCACGCACATCGGGCGTGGCGCCCGGACGGGCCTCTGCAATCAGCCTCTGAAGATCGGCTGCGCCGGGGCCGGAGGGCGGAGTCGGCGCACACGCGGCCAGAAGGGCAAGAACGGGGACCGCCAGGCGGATCACAGCGCCTGCCCGGTCAGCAACCGCGGCAAATCGCCCGTCGCGCCGCCGGCCTCGTGCATGAAGGCGCGACGCAGGGGGGCGACGCGATTGACGGCGGCGATGCCGAGGGTCCGGGCCAGACGCACGGGCGCGATATCGTTGGAGAACAGGCGCACGAAACCGTCGAAGCCGGCCGCGAGGGCGGCGTTGTCGAACCGGCGCCAGCGGGCGTAGCGGTCCAGCACCGTCTCCGAGCCGATGTCCTCGCCCAGACGCAGCGCCTCGACCAGCACCTCGGCGAGGGCGGCGGCGTCCTTCAGCCCCATGTTCAGGCCCTGTCCCGCGACCGGATGGACGGCATGGGCCGCGTCGCCGATCAGGGCGGTGCGCGGGGCGGTCAGCTGTTCCGCCAATTGCAGGGACAGCGGATAGACAAAGCGCGGTCCCACCACCGTGACGTCTTCGAGAAACTCGCCGAACCGCCGCATCAGGTGGGACTGGAAGGCTTCGTCCGACGCCGCGCGCAGGGCCTCGCCGCGGCGCGTTGATTCCGTCCAGACCAGGCTGGCGCGGCGCCCGGTCAACGGCAGGATGGCGAACGGGCCGGACGGCAGGAAATATTCGTGGGCCACATTGCCATGGTCCCGACCGAGAGACACGGTGGCCACGACCCCGCTCTGCCCATAACCCCAGCCGACCGTGTCGATCCCGGCCGCCTTGCGGACCGGCGAGGCCCGACCCTCGGCGCCCACGGTCAGCGGCGCCTCGATCACCGAGCCGTCGGCGAGCGTCACCCGCGACATCGAAGGGCCGGCCTCCACGCCCGCCACGGCCGCCGGCGCGCGCACCTCGATCCCGGCCGCCGTCACGGCGTCGGCCAGGGCCACGCGAATGCGGCGGTTCTCGACCATATAGCCCAGGGGCTCGCCGTCGGTGCGGTCGCCGATCTCGTCGGCGTCGAAGCGCAGGAAGGCCGAAGACGCGGCCCGCGAGGCCGCGCCGGGCCGCCGTCCGTCGGTGACCAGAATCCGGTCCATCCGGCACGCATGAGGCCGCAGGGCAGCGCCGACGCCGAGCGCATCCATCATGCGGAAGGTGGAGAAAGCGATGGCGGTCGACCGCCCGTCGAAGGTCGGCGCCAGCTGGGCGTCGAACGGCTGCGGATCGACCAGAACGACCCTGAGCCCGCCCTGCGCCGCCGCGAGCGCGAAGGTCGCTCCGGCCATGCCGGCGCCGGCGATGATGAGGTCATAGCGGTCGGGTTTGATCATGGGCCGGTTGTCGCGCCTCGCCGGCCGCACGTCCAGCGCCCGGAAGGTCGCGGGCTTCGCCCTTGGGTAAACAGCCTCTTAACCCTGCGCGGGCGACAACAGCGACTGTCTCGCCCGTCCGGAGTTTCCCGCCGCATGTCCGCCGCCCTCGCCATCGGCCAGCGCGTCCTCGTCAGCGCCCGCGTCCTCTGGGGCGCGCCGATCGCGGTGAAGTTTCGCGGCGTGCTGCAGGCGCTGCTCGCGGCCCTGCTGCTGGCGGCCCTGATTTCGTGGAATCCGGCCGATCCCAGCCTCAACGCGGCCTCGGGGGCCGAGCCGACCAACTGGTTGGGGCTGAACGGCGCCCTGTTCGCCGACCTGTTCATGCAATCCCTCGGTCTGGCCGCCTGGCCCGCCACCCTCCTGCTGGTCGCCTTCGGCCTGGCCGCCGCCATCGGCGACGTGATCCAGCAGCGTTTGAAGCCCACGCCGGTGAGAGCCCTGTCGGCCACGGGCGGGGTTCTGGCCCTGTCGGCGGCGCTGTCGGCGCTGGCCGCGCCCGCCGCCTGGCCGCTGGCCGCCGGGCTCGGCGGCCTGTGGGGCGACGCCATCGTCGGACTGGTGCGGATGGGCTGCGACGCCCTTCGCCTGCCCGGCGCGCCGGTCATCGCCGGCCTGATGTTCCTGCCGCTGGGTCTGTGGGGGATCGGCTACGCCGTCGGCCTGAGGTTCGCTGATCTCGGCGACGGCCTCGCCTGGGCCCGGGGCGTCCGCGCCCCCGAGCCGCCCGCGG
>JAHKAM010000003.1 GCA_018826515.1 Alphaproteobacteria bacterium | reverse complement strand
GGCCGCGGCGGCCTCGGCCTGGGCGGCGTTGGCGATCTGGGCGGCGGCGGCGGCCTGTTCATGGGCGGCCTGGTCGCGGCGCGCCTGTTCGGCGGCGGCGGCCTGGGCGCGCTGGGCCTGGGCCTGGGTGGCCAGTTCAATGGCGCGGCGGCGGGCTTCCTGTTCCTCGTTCGACAGGCGGCCGCCGGCGGGACCGGCGGGCGCGGCCGGACGGGGCGCCTGGGGCGCGGGGGCGTCGGCGCGCGGACGGGCGGCCACATCAAAGCCCTGCGGGCGTTGATGGCCGGGCACGGCGCCGGCGCGGCGCTTGGTCTCGACCACCACGGTCTTGGTGCGGCCGTGGCTGAAGCTCTGGCGCACGGTGCCGGTCGAAACCGATCCCGCCTGCCGGGGCTTCAGGCTCAGCGGCGCCCGCGGACCCGTCGTGGACGGGGTTCCGGTGGGCGCCTGCGGTGCGCCGTCGTTGGTCTTGTCGTTCTCGTCAGTCATCCGGTCGCTTTACTCGGGACAGCGGGTGATCCGCCGTCGTCTCGTTCAAACACAAAAAGCCGCGCGTCGCTCCGCCCCCAATCAGGGAGCAGAACCCCGCCCGTCCAAATCCTTGTTCGGCATCCCAGCCGGCTCTCCACCCCACTCCGGGGGCAGAAGCGGTCGAAATCCCGCCAGTCGTTCGACCTCTATGGTCCAGCGATCGGCCCGCCCGCCCTCAAGCAGGACGGCGTGTATCGCATTTTCCAGCCCAAGGGCCAAACTCAAATCGTCCGCCGTGTAGACGCCGCAGACTTTCGGCGGCGGCGTCATGTGTTTCGCCAGCGAAAGCAGCTTGCCGCGGCCGTCGGCGGAACCGTCCGCGGCCTCGATGATCCAGGCGGCCTTGCCCGACCGGACATTGGCCAGGGATTTCTCGAAGCCTGAGATAAGCACGCCCTCGCGCCGGGCAAGCCCCAGCTGGTCCAGGCAGCGCCGGAACAGCAGGGTTTCGACCGTGTCCGCCAGGTCGGCGGCGGGCTTCATCGGGGCCTTGGCGGCCCGCGAGAACAGGTTCTTCTTCACCGCCGTCTCGACCGAGACGCGGTCGGCGGCGACCCACAGGCCGCGCCCCGGCAGCTTGCGCGCCAGGTCGGGGGCCACCGAACCATCCGGAGCGGCGACGAAGCGGATCAGGCGAGATTCATCCATGACCTCGTGGGTGACGAGGTCGCGGCGTTCCCTATCGATCGTCGCTTCGCGCAGACTCATGGAAGGTTCGGTCTCCCATCACGCGTTGGGGGTTTGTTCGGGGTCCCCGGCGGGGACCTCGGCGTCGGCGTCGGCGTCTTCTTCGGCCGCGGCCTCGCCGGCGTCGCCTTCCGGCGCGGCGGCGAAGACGGCGTCGGCGTCATATTCGCCCTCGGCCGGTTCTTCCTCGTATTCCGGCTCCGGCGGCTGGGGCAGTTCCGAGGCGTCGATCCAGCCGGCTGCAACGCGGGCCTGCAGGATCAGCATCTCGGCCTCTTCCTGGGCCAGGTTGAAGGCTTCCAGAACGCCCGGGACCTTGACCCGTTCGCCGTTCTTGACCTCGTAGCCGCCGCGGATTTCGTCGGTGGCCAGATCGGCCAGGTCCTCGACGGTCTTCACCCCGCCCTCGCCCAGGGCGACGGCGATGGCGCCGGTGACGCCCGGAACGGCCATGACTTCGTCCAGCACGCCCAGTTCGACGCGTTTGGCGTCCAGAACGGCGGCCTGCTTCTCGAGGAAGTCGCGGGCGCGGGCCTGCAGTTCCTCGGCGGTGTCGTCGTCGAAGCCCTCGATGTCCGAGATCTCGTAGGTTTCCACGAAGGCCAGGTCTTCCACCGTGGCGAAGCCTTCGGTGACCAGCAGCTGGGCGATGACCTCATCCACGTCCAGGGCTTCCTGGAACAGGGTGGTGCGTTCGGCGAACTCGCGCTGGCGGCGCTCGGAGTCCTGGCTCTCGGTGATGATGTCGATCTGCCAGCCGGTCAGCTGCGAGGCGAGGCGGACGTTCTGGCCGCGGCGGCCGATGGCCAGCGACAGCTGCTCGTCCGGCACCACCACCTCGACGCGGTCGGCCTCTTCGTCGAGCACGACCTTTGAGACCTCGGCGGGGGCCAGGGCGTTGACGATGAAGGTCGGCTCGTCGGCGTTCCACTGGATGATGTCGATCTTCTCGCCCTGCAGTTCGGCGACGACCGCCTGAACCCGCGAGCCGCGCATGCCGACGCAGGCGCCGACCGGATCGATGGAGCTGTCGTTCGACAGCACGGCCATCTTGGCGCGCGAACCGGCGTCGCGGGCGGCGGCGCGGATCTCGATCACGCCATCGTAAACTTCCGGCACTTCCTGGGCGAACAGCTTGGCCATGAAGCCGGGGTGCGAGCGCGACAGCATGACCTGCGGGCCCTTGGCCTCGGCGCGGACGTCATAGATGTAGGTGCGGATCCGGTCGCCGATGTTGAACACCTCGCGCGGGATGGAGTCGTTGCGGCGCATGATGCCCTCGCCCCGGCCCAGGTCGACGACGGTGTTGCCGTATTCGACGCGCTTGACGGTGCCGTTGACGATCTCGCCGACGCGGTCCTTGAACTCTTCGTACTGGTTGGCGCGCTCGGCGTCGCGAACCTTGCCGGTCACGACCTGGCGGGCCATCTGGGTCTGCACCCGGCCGAATTCGAACGGCGGCAGGTTCTCGATGTATTCCTTGCCGACGAAGGCTTCCGGATCGCGCTTGGAGGCGTCGGTCAGGCGGACCATGGCGGAGTCGTTGAACTCTTCCAGCTCGTCTTCCGGCTGCCAGTCGTCGGCCACGATGGTGACGTGACGGGTCAGGGCCATTTCGCCGGACTTGATGTCGATCTTGGCGCGGATGTCGTGATGGGCGCCGTAGCGCGACTTGGCGCCCTTCTGGATCGCCTCCTCGATCGCCTCGACGACGATCTCCTTGTCGATGTTCTTCTCGCGCGCGACCGCATCGGCGATCTGCAGCAGTTCAAGACGGTTCGCGGAAACGCCGGCTACAGCCATGGTCTAGTCCTCGGTCTCATCAGAGTTGTCGTTACGGGCGGCGCGCTTCTCGGCGCCCGCCTTCATCAGTTCGTCGGTCAGCACCAGTTTGGCGTCGACCAGCCAGTCGAAGGGAATGAGGGCGGTGTCCTCCTCCCCTTCCAGATCCATGGCGACATTGTCCCCGTCGGTGCCGGCGATCATGCCCTTGAACCGTTTGCGGCCCTCGATCATGCGGTCGCTTTCCAGCCGCGCCTCATAGCCCTCGAACAGGTCGAAATCGGACAGCCGGGTCAGTGGGCGATCCACGCCCGGCGACGACACTTCCAGCAGATATTCGCCGGCGATCGGGTCGGCGGCGTCGAACACCTCCGACACGGCGCGGCTCAGGCGGGCGCATTCCTCGACGGCGATGTCGTGGTCGCTGGGCCGTTCGGCCATGATCTGCAGCCGCCGGCGCAGGGTGCCGCCCATCAGACGCACGCGCACGATGTCGAGGCCCAGGCTCTCGGCCACGGGCTCGATCAGCTCCAGCAGCTGGCGATCTTCAACGGTCTTGGCCTTCAAGGCGCGTGGTCCAATAAAAAAGCGGCGGGCCCGACGGCCGCCGCTCAAACGGCGCCGTTAGGACGCCGGTCTAACGATGTGAGAGGGCGTATAGCTCTCGCGACAGGCTTTGTCAGCCCCTCTTGGCGAAGGCGGAATAGATCAGGCCGGCCGCGGCGCCCGCGAGAACCAGGCTCGTGATCAGCCAGGCGTCGTCGCCGCCGAGATCCGGACCCAGCAGCTCCGGCATCGCCCAGGGTGCGAAGAACATCGCCGCCATTGGCGACAGGGCGGCGACCCCGAGGCCCGTCATCACATAGAGGCCGGCGGCCGCCGCGCCGCCCGCCATCAGCACGATCGCCGTCGGCCGCCCGCGCCCCGGCAACCGCCGGATCCCGGCCAGCACCAGACCGCCGAAGACCAGACTGGGAAGCGTACCCCATACGGTCACGATCAGCAGCAACAACAGCAGGCTTCCAATGAGCCCGCCGACGCCGCCGACCGGTCCCTCGGACGATGCCGTCAGGGCCACGCCCAGGTAGAAGATCGCCACCGACACCCCGGGCGCGAGGACCGCGGCGACGAAGAACCCGTTGCCGTCGAGGGGCGGCTTTTCCGTCGTCGGTCGATCCATGCCCCGCCCCTTCCGCCGCCGGAGTCAGACCAGCGCCAGCTGGCCCAGGAAGTCGCGCTTGCCCAGCGGCACGCCGGCATGGCGCAGGATGGCGTAGGCGGTCGTCAGGTGGAAATAGAAATTCGGCAGGGCGAAGCTGGTCAGATAGCCCTGTCCCTCGAAATCCAGCGCCACCCCGGGGAAGCGCAGCTCGACCCGGCGCGCCTCGCCGCCCTCGAAGGCCGCGGGGTCCGTCGCCTCGATGAAGGCGATCGACAGGGCGATCGTCGCCTTCAGTTCGGCCAGCGTCGCCTCGGCGTCGTCCGTCTTCGGCCAGGCCTGACCGCTCAACCGCGCCACGCAACTGCGGGCCGAAAACGACGCCATGCGGATCTGGTCGGGGAAGGGCTTCATGTCCGGGGCCAGCCGCGCGTCCATGATCGTCGCCTCGTCGAGGCCGGACTCGACAGCCTTGTCGACCAGTCCTGACAGGGCGGACAGCCCGCGCAGGAACATGGAGGTCGCGACGTGGTCGAGGGCGAGGCTCATCGGTCAGTCCTTTTTGGGCAGGCCGATGTTCTGCTCCGGTTCGTGTCACATTTCCAGCCGACGCCGCCCGGGACTTGCCGCGCCCGGTCCGGCGTGGTTGGCGTCAGCCATGACCGTTCCATCCGGCCTGCCATTCCGCTTCGCCGCCGTCTTCGGCTTCGTTCTGCTGATTGCGGTCAGCGCGCGCCTGTCGGTGCCCATGGTCCCGGTGCCGATGACGATGCAGACCTGGGCCGTGCTGCTGGCGGGGGTGGTCCTCGGGCCGCGTTGGGGCGGCGGCGCCGTGCTGTTGTATCTCGCCGTCGGGCTGGCGGGACTGCCGGTCTTCTCGGACGGCGCCTCGGGCGTCGGCCCGCTGACGGGTCCGACCGCCGGCTATCTGCTCGCCTTTCCGTTCGCGGCGGCCCTGGCCGGCGCCTTCGCCGGGAAGGGCCGCCCGCGCGGCTTCGTCCGCGCGACAGCCGGGCTGTTCGGCCTGCACCTGATGATCTTGACGCTGGGGACCGGCTGGCTGGCGGTCCGGATGGGGGCCTCCCCCGCGCTCGCCGCCGGCTTCACGCCCTTCCTGATCGGCGCCGCGGTCAAGTCGCTCCTGGTCGTACTCGCCGCGCGCGCCCTGTCGGCGGTTCCGGGCCTCAGGCGCGGATGAAGTCGAGGAAGATCGGCGCGGTGTCGCCCAGCTTCTTCTCTTCATAGCGGGTGACCACATGATCGGCCGGGGCGACGCGCCAGTCGTCGGCCGCCTCGGCCTGCCAGACCAGTCCGGGGGTGCGCTCGAACTTCTCCAGCGCCCAGTCGGCATAGTCCTTCCAGTCGGTGACGAAGCGCAGCCCGCCGCCGGGCTTGAGCAGGCGGGCGATCTCCGCCGCCGTCTCGTCCTGCACCAGCCGGCGCTTGTTGTGCCGCGCCTTGTGCCAGGGGTCGGGGAACAGGATCATGACCCGGTCCAGACTGGCGTCGGGCAGGGCGGTCATCACGTCACGGGCGTCGTCGGCGTGCAGGCGGACGTTCTTCAGTTCGCGCTCTTCGATGTGGCGCAGGGCCGAAGCCACGCCGTTCAGGAAGGGCTCGCAGCCGATCATCAGCGTGTCCGGATGACGCGCCGCCTGTTCGGCCAGATGCTCGCCGCCGCCGAAGCCGATCTCCAGCCAGACCGCCGTCGCGCCGGGCATGAGGGTCGCGGGATCGATCGGGCCCGCCTTCGGATCGGGCAGGACGATGCCGGGCAGCAGGGTGTCGAACAGCGCCGCCTGTCGCGGCTTGATGGCGCGCGACTTGATCCGGCCGAAGGAGCGGAGGGGGGGGTGTTTCAGTTCGTCGGAAGGGGGCATGGCGGGCGCTATAGCCGCGATGAAGGCAGCAGGCAGCAGGAATCAGGCAGCAGGAGGTGTCCGGGCGAAGCCGGCAGCCCCAACTTCCTGTCGCCTGCTGACTACTGCCTGCTGCCTCGCTTCAGGCCAGCGCCTTCAGCTGGTCGACCAGATCGGTCTTCTCCCAGCTGAAGCCGCCGTCGGCGTCCGGCGCGCGGCCGAAATGGCCGTAGGCGGCGGTGCGGGCGTAGATCGGCTTGTTGAGGCCGAGGTGCTCGCGGATGGCGCGCGGCGTGGCGCCGCCGATCAGGCCCAGGATCTTGTCTTCCAGCACCGACTCGGTGACCGCGCCCTTGCCCGTGCCGTGCAGATCGACGTGGATCGACTGCGGCTTGGCCACGCCGATGGCGTAGCTGATCTGGATGGTGCAGCGGTCCGCCAGGCCGGCGGCGACGACGTTCTTGGCCAGGTAGCGGCAGGCATAGGCGGCCGAGCGATCGACCTTGGTGGGATCCTTGCCGCTGAACGCACCGCCGCCGTGGGGCGAGGCGCCGCCGTAGGTGTCGACGATGATCTTGCGTCCGGTCAGGCCGGCGTCGCCGTCGGGTCCGCCGATCTCGAAGATGCCGGTCGGATTGATGTGCCAGACGGTGTTCTCGTCGGTGAAGCCCTCGGGCAGGACCTCGAGAATATAGGGCTTCACAATGTCGGCGATGTCGGCGGAGGACAGGCCGGGCGCGTGCTGGGTCGACAGCACGATCGAGGTGGCGCGGACCGGCTTGCCGTCTTCATAGTGGATGGTGACCTGGCTCTTGGCGTCGGGCTCCAGCCGCTTGTCGCCGCCATGGCGCACCTCGGCGAGCCGCTTCAGGATGTTGTGGCTGTACTGCAGGGTGGCGGGCATCAGCTCGGGCGTCTCGTTCGAGGCGTAGCCGAACATGATGCCCTGGTCGCCGGCGCCCTCGTCCTTGTTGCCGGCGGCGTCGACGCCCACGGCGATGTCGGCCGACTGGCCGTGCAGACGATTGATGAACTCGAACTTGTTCCAGTGGAAACCCGACTGCTCATAGCCGATGTCGCGGACGGCGGCGCGGACGGCGGCCTCGATCTCGTCCTGCACGCCCGGCGCCCAGGCGCCGTCAACGTCCATGATGCCCTGGCCGCGGATTTCTCCGGCAAGGACGACCAGGTTGGTCGTGGTCAGCGTCTCGCAGGCCACCCGCGCATAGGGGTCCTTGGTCAGGAACAGGTCCACGACGGTGTCGGAGATGCGGTCCGACACCTTGTCGGGATGGCCCTCGGAGACGCTTTCCGAGGTGAAGAGGAAGGACGAACGGGACACGGCTGAGCTCCGGCGTAACGGGAAGGCCGCCAGACATATAAAGATATGTTTATATGTTCAAGTCTCGTGCTGTCGCCGACGCCACACGGCCAAGGCGCTGGCCGGCGCTTCGCCGGCCAGCCAGCGCTCGAAGGCGCCGGCGGCCAGGATCAGAACCGCCAGCATGCCGAAGCCCAGCTGGGCGCTGGCCTCGCCGAGGGCGGTCATCCCGGGGATCAGCAGCGCCGAGACATGAACCACCATCATCAGCACCAGACAGGCCGAGACCCCGAGCGGCCACCAGCGCTGATAGCGCAGCGCCAGCCAGAGAAAGACGGCCAGGGAGGCGAGGTCCACCAGGGCCACCGCCCAGCGCAACTCGCCGACTCTGATGTCGTTGAGCGGCAGGGCGACCATCCAGCCGATCAGCCAGAATACGACACCGAACCGCTCCGGGTGCCCGCCCTTGAGCCAGGCGATGGCGAGCGCGGCGAGGCTGGCGGCGAGATACAACAGGACAAAGGGGGTCATGCCTGGCGCTCCCGGAGCGAACGGGGACTCAGAATCCGCCTGGCCCCGGCGTAACCAGATCGCCGATGGCCTGGGCCTGGGCGGCATAGGCCAGGACCATGTCGGCGACGGCCTTCATCATGAGGGCGCACAGAACCACCAGTCCCGCGAGGATCAGGAGACGGACGCCCCGGCTGTCGGGCGGGGGGCGGTAGCCGAGGCGCCGCTCTGGGCCCCGACCTGCGCCATCACCCAGCCCGCGCTCAGCACCTGCTGCAGCAGCTCGCGCGGGCTGGCCCGCTCCGCGTCGTCCGCCAGTCCCCGCATCAGGTGCGCGCGCACGGGATCGTCCGGCCCCAGGGGGCTGAACCCGTCCAGCGCCGCCTCCAGATCCTCCCACGTCCAGTGGGGAAGTGTCCTGACCTGATGACCCATCGACCAACTCCGCAATAGCGGCGGCAGAAGAGGCTGCGGCGCCCGGCAACGCTATGGGGTCTTTCGTGGGGTCTGGTACGTTTCGTTCCAGAAGCGCCAGCGCCGCCTTGCGTCGGTTGACGCCCAGCCGGCGGCAGGCCTCGTGCACATGTTTCTTGACGGTGGCTTCCGACAGGTCGAGCCGGCCGGCGATTTCCTTGTCGGTGAGGAAGGCGGTGAGCCTGAGACACTCTTCCTGACGCGCGCTGAGCCCCTGTGCCATCCACCGCTCCGACTACTGCGATCTAGCTAGGCGGTTCCGGACGGATCGTCCAGATCAACCGTCGGTCGTTGATGGATCCAGGACAGGTGGCGCGGCCCGGTGGTTCGAACACCGGACCCCCGCGCTTCGGCGCCGTCGATCAGAGCCGGCCCTCGACCCGGAGTCGCTCTGGATGTTCCATCGTAAACACCATCAAGAATCGGCGGAATCGAGCAGATTAAATCGACCCTCAGATAGTCAATTCTCGCCAATCGCCGGGCTGTTTTCAGAATAATAAATTCATCTCTATCGTCACTTATGAATTTTCCGCATACAATGTTATATATAAGTGGCTTCGCCCTGTTTGGTGAGCCTCTGCATTTCTGTTGCGTGCGTTTCTGTCTTGGTGACAGGGGTATGGCGCTTCCTGTTTTTGGTAGTGTCCATGAGCGTATTTATTTCCTGTATGCGGGGCCTGAAGTTCCTGGGCCTGGTCGCCCTGTTCAGCGCCCTGGGGGTCGGCAGCGCGTTCGCAGGGATCGAAGAGCTGGGAATCGATCCGCGAGGCCGGTCAGACCTCTCCTTCGATGGTCCGTTTCGCTGCTATGCGGATGACAACCTCGAGAACGGCCGCCCCTACGGTCCCCATCCTCTCGATGTCGCCTATGAGGCTGCCCGACTGAAGGCGGTCGCCAGCGACGCGGAACTGACCGCCGCGCGGGCCGCCCTGGTGGTCGCCAAGGCGAACCTCGACGCCTCGGTCACCGTCACAAAGACCTATACAGCCGACGACGTCATCCGGTGGTACGTCTATGTGACAGCCCTTGAGGTGGTAAGGGACGTTACGGAACGAGCCTATCAGGGGGGGCTCATCCTGCTCACGCCTGAAAGGCGGGTCACCTGGGCAGATCTGGTGAATAACCCCGACTCGGCCATTCGCAATTTTGCCGGGGAGTACGTCAGCAATCTGTCTGGCAGCATCGGCTTTTCGCTCACCGAAGGCGCCCCGTTCGGGCTTGATCAGATCCTCAAGGATGTTCTGAAGGCCGCGCTTCTGGACAAACTCAAGACCTACCGCGACTCGGCGTTGAACACCTACAATGGGGCTGTGGCCCAGGGTGCGCCCAGCCTGCTCGCGGAAACCCGGTTCCCGTCGCCTGAAGCCTTGGCGGCCTACAATGATGCGAAAACAGCGGTTGAGGTGGCGGAGGACAAACTCGCCGTCGATGGCGCGGCCGCATTCGAAGCCCAAAAGGCCGCCCAGGATGCCCCCTCGGATCTGCCCGCCTGCGATTCCGACGAACTGAAGCAACTGCTTGCGCAGGCTTTTTGCCCGGATTTCGACAACCCGTTCACGCCAGACGAAGAGGCTGAGATTCCCGGCACGGTTGCCCGCTTCTATGCCAAGATCGCCCAGATCCGCGCGCTGGTTTGCGATGGTTTTATCCCCGCGAATGCACCGACGCTGACGTCTCTGTCGCCCGCCGCCGGACCTGCGAATGGCGGCACGGCTGTGACCTTGACGGGCGCCGACTTCACCGACGCTACCGGGGTCACCTTCGGCGGCGCCGCCGCATCCGCCTTTACGGTCGTTAGCGCGACGGAAATCACCGCGACCGCACCGGCCGGAACAGGCACGGTCGATGTTACGGTCACCACCGCCAACGGCAGCAGCGCCACTGCTGGCGCCGGCAATGACTTCACCTATGTGGCGGCGCCGACTGTGGCGTCTCTGTCACCCGCAAGCGGACCTGCCGCCGGCAGCACCGTTGTGACCTTGACCGGCACTGATTTCACCGGCGCCACGGGCGTCAGCTTCGGCGCCAATGCCGCCTCTGCCTTTACCGTCCTGAGCGCAACCCAAATGTCTGCGACAGCGCCTGCGGGCGCCGGCACGGTCGAGGTAACCGTTACGACCCCCGGCGGAACCAGCGCCATTGCTGGCGCGGGCAATGACTTCACCTATGTGTCCGCACCGGTGGTGACATCCCTGTCTCCCGTTGCGGGACCTGTCGCGGGCGGCACCGTCGTGACCCTCACGGGCACCGATTTCACCGGCGCCACGAGTGTCCTTTTTGGCGTCACTCCGGCGACCGGTTTCACCGTGGACAGCGTCACGCAGATCACCGCCACGGCTCCGGCCGGAAGCGGTCCTGCCTATGTGGTCGTCGAGACAGCGTCCGGGGTCAGCGTCTCCGGGTCTGACAATGAGTTCAACTATCTCGAAGCCCCATCGCAACCTCAATTTGAAGGACTGCGAAGCGCCTATTCAGATGCAACCCCGACCTTCATCGGCACGACCAGCAATAGCGCCGCCGTCATGATCCTGATTGATGGAGTCGAGGTCGGACCGGCAAACATGCCGGTGGGGGGGAGGCGATTCTCATTCACGACAGCGGCGCTGGCTGATGGTGAACATCGGATTTCGGCCTACGCATCCAACGCAGGCGGCTTGTCGGGATCCACTGACGAATGGACGTTTGAGGTCGACACGGTGGCGCCGGACGCCCCTGTGATCACCAACCCCGTTTCAGGACAGCTCCTGCGCAAGGTTACTTTCGTTCAGGGCACGGCGGATCCGGACTCGGAGGTCTACATCTACCTCATCGGAGCGGGTAATCCGGCGGCGCCGTCAGGTGCGCTCAGCAATGTGCAAGGCAATCTGATCGGCCGCTCCCGCGCTGATGGGAGTGGCAACTGGACGCTGGATCTCGATGGGCAGAACGCACAGTCCCAACTGGGCATCTCGAGTGTGGGCGAGGTGCCTGTATCGATCTACGCCGTGAGCCATGACGAGGCAGGCAATGAGTCTGACGCCTCCGCCGTGGTCGAGTTCAAGCTCGATGTTGTGCCGCCCGTCGTGCCGACCGTAACCAGTCCGACGCAAGGCTCCACCGTCAACACCGCCTTCCCGATCTTCACCGGAACGGCGGAGCCGGCCTCTCGCATGACTGTCGTGCTCGACAGCCTCACCTATGGGGTCGGCGCCGTCGACAACCAGGGAAATTGGAGCATCTCCGGCGGCAACGCCGGCGCCCTGGACGGCGCGCAGGCGTCTCCCCCTGAAGGCGGACTGACCGCCGGCGCGCACTCCTTCGTGGTGACCTCGCAGGATCCAGCGGGCAATCAGTCAACGACGGCGACGATCACGTTCAATGTGGTGCTGCTGGTGGTTACGCCGACCACCCTGTCGGACGGTGTGGTCGCATCAGCCTACAGCGCCACGATCTCGGCGACGGGCTGTGTCGGTCCCTGCACCTTTGCGGTCACCGCCGGCGCTCTTCCGGCCGGGATCACCCTGTCCTCATCGGGTGAACTGTCCGGCGCCCCGACGGCGGGCGGGTCGTTTGACTTCACCGTAACGGCCACAGACGCCGGAGCGGGTGACGTAACCGCTGCCCACGCCTTCACTCTGATCGTCGCGGCTCCGACCATAACTGCGACGGCCACGTTGGCGGCGGCTCAGCGTGGCTTTGCCTACAGCGAGACGTTGGTCGGTGCGGGCGGAACAAGTCCCTATACCTTCACGCTTCAGACCGGCCCGCTTCCGGCGGGGATTACCCTGTCTTCGGCGGGTGTGGTTTCAGGCGTCCCGACGGCGGTCGGCAGCTTCCCCATCGTGGTGCGGGTGACCGACTCTTCGACGGGTTCCGGTCCCTACTTCTCCGACGTCAATCTGACCCTCCTGGTCAATGCGGCGGCGATTACGGTCACCCCGACCTCCCTGCCGGACGTCATGGCCGGCGTATCCTACGACCGCTCGCTCAGCGCCTCGGGTGGAGCCGGGAGCTACAGCTATGCGGTGACTGCCGGGGCGCTGCCGACCGGCATCATCCTGAGTTCGGCCGGCCATATCAGCGGAAGCTCGTACCAGGTGGGAGACGCCAACTTCACCGTCACGGCGACCGATGCGTTCGGTAACTCCGGGTCGGTCGTCCTGCGCCTTTCGATCCTTGCCCGTCCTGACCCGTCACAGGATCCGGATGTGCGTGGGCTGGACGCCGCCCAGGCGTCTGCGACCCGCCGCCTCACCGGCGCCCAGATCGAGAATTTCAGCCGTCGTCTGGAGCAGTTGAACACCGGCGCCGGCGATCAGCCCGTAAACATGGGTCTGACGATGAACTCGGGCCTGACCCAGCGGGGTCTGGAAGCGGACCAGCGGACCCGTATCGGCGGCCGCCAGTCATTCGGGCAAGGCCAGGTCGATCCTGACCGTGCAGAGCTGCGCTCCATGATGTTGATCAACGCCGGTCTCGCTCCGGCTCCGAACGGCTCGATCGGCGGCCCCGGTTCGGGTCCGGGTCTGGGCGACGCCACTGGCATGGGCTCTGGCGGCTCGAATGCTGGTCCGGGTGACGCTGGCTCCGCGCCTCTTGGCGGGGCACGCTTCTGGACCGGCGGCGCGATCACCGTTGGTGAACGTGACGAGACGACCAACCAGGCGAAATTCTCGATGCAGTCGTCGGGGATCAGCATGGGCGTGGACTTCCCGATTTCGCCGACCCTCGACTTCGGCATGGGCGGCGGGTTCGGTGAAGAACGCGCTGACGTGGGCAGCAACGACTCCCGTGTCGACTCGTCCAACTTCGCAGGCGTGGTCTACGGCAGCTGGAGGCCTGAGGGCGGTGTCTACTTTGACGCCATGCTGGGCTTCGGCGCCCTGGAGTTCGACCTCCGGCGCCGGGTCGGCATCGACAACAGCATGGTCACCGGCCAGCGCGAGGGCTCGGCCATGTTCGGCTCCGTCGGGATGGGTATGGACCGGGCGTTCTCGAGCGGACGGATCAACTCCTACGGCCGGGTCGAGACAATGAACGCTGAATTGGACGCCTATACCGAGACCGGTTCGGCGCTGTGGGCGCTCAGTTACGCCGAACGCGATGTGGAGTCCCTGCAAGGGGTGCTCGGCCTGCGCTACGTCCTGACCCATCTGGAACGCGACAGCACCTGGGCCCCGAGCTTCCGCTTCGAGTACCGGCGGGAGTTTGCGGACGGCGGAAGCCAGAACCTGCAGTACGCGGACTGGCTCACGGGACCGACCTATCAGGTTCAGTCGACGGGGTGGGACCGCAGTGAGTTCAACACAGGTCTTGGGTTGAACGTCACGACCAGACAGGGATGGAATGTCTCCAGCGAACTCGGCGCCCGCTTTTCGCGCAACCAGTCCGCAGGCACCCTGCGCATGATGCTGTCCCGGAAGTTCTAGGTCAGACCCGGGGAACGACAATCGGTCGGCGGTGGGAACCTCCGCCGCCGTCCCTGTTGCGCGGACCCGCCCCAACGGCCTTCCAGCCGTTTGCCGGTCCCCATACTGGCTAATGGGCCTCTGGCGTGGTGGCGCCGCCAGGGCGACCCGAACGCCTGACCCCCGCATTACGAAGGCCCCGCTGAGGCCAGAGGCGCTCTGGCGTGGGAACGGGGTTGCGTGCTTTCGCCCGCTTTCGCCGCCCGATCCTGCTGGAAGTGATGGTGCCGCCTAGGTGACTCGAACACCTGACCCCCGCATTACGAATGCGATGCTCTACCAGCTGAGCTAAGGCGGCCTTGGCGCGGCGGGCGACAGGGCCCCGCGCGAGAGGCGCTCTTTATACGCGGCGCACAGGATTGCCAAGCGCCGCGAGCAGGGCTGTTTCATCGGGCGTCGGGGCGACGCGGATTTCGAGGCCGGGACGGTCGCCGAGGGATTCGGCAGCGGCGTCCGAGATGGCGATGGCCACGTGGCCCGCGAAGGGTCCCAGCCCCCGCAGGGCCCGGCCCGCCCGCGCCGAATGGACCAGAACCGCATCAAAGGCGTCGGGCGCCGCGGCGCCGGTCTCCACGGCCTCATAGACCGGCAGCGCCCTCGCCGCGACGCGGTCCCCCAGCAGGGTGGGAAGGTCGCCCGCCGGTTCGAGGGGGCCGGGGACCAGCAGGGGGCCGACGTCCGGCCCTTGTGTGACCAGCAGGGCGGCCAGCCGCTCCAGATCGCCCTGCGCCGACAGCACCCGCTCGAATCCCGCCGCCCGCGCCGCCCGGGCGGTGGCGTCGCCGACCGTGAACACAGGCCGGCTCCGGTCGGGCGTGAGGGCGGCGAAGGCGGCGACGCCGTTGGCGCTGGTGAAGGCGAGGCCGGCGACGCCTGTCAGATCGGGCGCGGGCTGCCGGATCGGCCGGATCGCCAGCAGGGGCGCGACGATCGGCTCGAAGCCCAGGGCCGTCAGCCGGTCGGCGGTGCGCGATGCGCCCGGCTCGGCGCGTGTGATCCAGACGCGGCGGATCGCCGTCAGGGTTCGACCTGCTGGTCGCCGGCCGCGGCATGGACCTCGGCCCCCAGCCGCAGGCCAAGGGCGCGGGCCTGGTCAAGGGCGTCGGCGGCGGCGACGTCGCCGATCTCGCCCGAGCGTCTCCACCGGGTCGAGCCGTCCGGGGCCAGCATTTCGGTGGTCAGTCGCAGCGCCCCGGCGGCGATCTCCGCATGGGCGCCGACGGCGGTGCGGCAGGAGCCTTCCAGCGCGACCATGGCGCCCCGTTCGGCGGCCACGGCCAGGGCGGTCATCGGATCGTTGAGAGCCTCGACCCAGGCGGCGTCGGCGTCGCCGGTCCGGGTCTGCAGGGCCAGGGCCCCCTGACCCGGCGCCGGCAGGAAGGCGTCCAGCGACAGCCGCTCGCGGATCACGCCCTCGAACCCCAGCCGGTTCAGGCCCGAGACCGCCAGCAGGATGGCGTCGAACTCGCCCTCGGCCAGCTTGCGCAGCCGGGTGTCGACATTGCCGCGCAGCATCTCGATGTTCAGGTCGGGCCGCAGCGCCAGCGCCTGGGCCTGCCGCCGCAGCGAGGCCGTGCCCAGTCGCGCGCCATGGGGCAGGTCGCCGAATGTCGCGAACGCTTCGCTGACGAAGGCGTCGCGGGCGTCCTCGCGCGGCGGGACGGCGGCGATGCACAGCCCGTCGGGCTGGTCCGCGGGCACGTCCTTCATCGAATGGACGGCGACATCGACGCGGCCCTCGAGCAGCGCCTCCTCGATCTCCTTGGTGAACAGGGCCTTGCCGCCGATCTCCATCAGCCGACGGTCCTGGACCCGGTCGCCGGTGGTGACGATCTCGACCAGGGGCACGGCCTCAAGGATGTCCGCTTCGGCGACGCCCAGCGCCCGGCCGATGGCGCGCTGCATCATGCCCGACTGGGTCAGGGCCAGTTTGGAGCGGCGCGTGCCGATGCGGACGAGAGGGGCCATGAGAGTCGTTGCGCCATGAGTCGTTGCGCCAGCGGGACGGGGTCGCTACCTCGACCCGATGGAGAGGCCCGCCGACTATAGCAGCGAAGGGAGCCGGGCAACCGGCCCGCTCACCGTGCTGGGCCTCGAGACCAGCTGCGACGAGACCGCCGCCTCGGTGGTGCGCCTGTCGCCGGAAGGCGAGGCGACGGTGCTGTCCTCGGTGGTGCACAGCCAGATTGACGATCATGCCGCCTATGGCGGCGTGGTGCCCGAGATCGCGGCCCGCAGCCATGTCGAGATGATCGACGGCGTCGTCCGTCGCGCCATGGAGGAGGCCGGACTCGGCTACGACGGTCTCGACGGCGTCGCCGCCACCGCCGGGCCCGGCCTCGTCGGCGGCGTCATGGTCGGCCTCAGCTTCGGCAAGGCGGTGGCCCTGGCCCGCGGCCTGCCGCTGATCGCCGTCAATCATCTGGAGGGCCATGCGGTCTCGGCCCGGCTGGGCCGGCCGGTGGCCTATCCCTTCCTGCTGCTGCTCGTCTCGGGCGGTCATTGCCAGCTGCTGGAGGTCCGCGGGGTCGGCGACATGACCCGTCTGGGCACCACCATCGACGATGCCGCGGGCGAGGCCTTCGACAAGATCGCCAAGGCGCTCGGCCTCGGCTATCCGGGCGGCCCGGCGTTGGAGAAACTGGCCGAGACCGGCGACGGGTCGCGCTTCGACCTGCCGCGCGCGCTTCTGGGCCGCAAGGACTGCGACTTCTCCTTCTCCGGGCTCAAGACCGCCGCCGCCCGACTGGCCCAGGCCTGCGAGACCGATCAGCAGCGCGCCGATTTGGCCGACGCGGTCCAGACCGCCATCGCCCGTCAGCTCAGCGAACGCTCCGACCGCGCGCTGAAGGCCTATGCGGAAGCGCATCCGCACCGCCTGTTCGTGGTGGCCGGCGGCGTGGCCGCCAACCGGACCGTTCGCGCCACCCTGCAGGCGACGGCCGAGAAAAACGGATTCGCCTTTCTGGCCCCGCCCATGGCCTACTGTACCGACAATGCGGCGATGATCGCCCTGGCGGGGGCGGAACGACTGCGCAAGGGGCTGGTTTCGGACATCGATGCCGCCGCGCGGCCGCGCTGGCCGCTTGATGAATACAGCGCGCTCAACGACCCGACGCATGCGCCGGGCCGCAAGGGCGCCAAGGCGTGAGGGAGTGACCATGCAGTTCAGGACCGCAGGCGTGATCGGCGCGGGCGCATGGGGCACGGCCCTGGCCCAGGTCGCCGGCTGGGCCGGTCTCGACGTTCTGTTGCAGGCGCGCGAGCCCGAGGTGGTCGAGAGCATCCGCGCCCGGCGCGTGAACGAGGCCTTCCTGCCGGGAATCGTCCTCGACGACCATGTCTCGGTGACGCCGGATCTGGCCGATCTCGGCGCCTGCGACCTGATCCTGGCCGTGCCGCCGGCCCAGCATATGCGCTCCACCCTGACCGCCTTCGCCCCCCATCACCGCGCGGGCGTGCCCATCATCCTCTGCTCCAAGGGGATCGAGCGCGGCTCCCTGAAGCTGATGACCGATGTGCTGGCCGAGACCCTGCCGGCCGCCCCGGCGGCGGTTCTGTCGGGGCCCAGTTTCGCGGGCGAGGTGGCGCGTGGCCTGCCCAGCGCCGTCACCCTGGCCTGCGCCGACGAGGCCCTCGGCGATGAGCTGATGTGGACCCTGTCGGCGCCGGGCTTCCGGCCCTATCTGGCGTCCGACCTGATCGGGGCCGAGGTCGGCGGAGCGATCAAGAATGTTCTGGCCATCGCCTGCGGCATGGCCGAGGGACGTGGCCTGGGCCGCAGCGCCCACGCCGCCCTGATCACCCGCGGCTTCGCGGAGATGACCCGCATGGGCGTCGCCCTCGGCGGTCAGGCCGAGACGGTGGCGGGCCTGTGCGGCCTCGGCGATCTGGTCCTGACCTGCTCCAGTCCCCAGTCGCGCAACATGAGCCTGGGTCTCGCGCTCGGGCAGGGGCAGTCGGTGGAGCAGGCACTGGCGGGCAAACGGTCGGTGGCCGAGGGCTATGAGAGCGCGCCGGCGGTGCGTGAGCTGGCGGCGAAGATGGGCGTCGACATGCCGATCTCCCTGGCCGTCGCCGCCCTGCTGAGCGGCGAGACCACGGTCGAGGCGGTGATCGACAATCTGCTGTCCCGCCCGCTGAAGGCCGAGCGGCACTAGCCACGGCATGAACGACACTCCGCCACCCAGCGAACGCAAACGCGTCTGGAGCACGCCGCCCGGCGTGGCCCTGTGCGCCGAGGCGGACATCGCCGATCCCGGCTCGCGCGGCTTCGTGCTGCAGATCGGCGAGGCGTTTTTCCACGGCTTCGTGGTGCGCAAGGCGGGTCAGGTCATCGGCTATGTCGATCGCTGCCCGCACCAGGGTTTTCCGCTGGCGATCGAGCTGGACCACTATCTGGTTCCCGACGGATCGTTGATCCTGTGCGGCTGGCACGGGGCGGTGTTCGAGCCGCTGTCCGGCGCCTGCGTCGGCGGCCCCTGCGCCGGGGCCCGGCTGACGCCGTGGCCGGTCGCGGCGACGGGCGGGATCATCCGCACCGCCTGAGCAGGCTCAGGCCGGATTGCGCAACAGATAGACGCCGAAATCGATGTAGTCGCGGCCGAAGTCCGTGATCGCCTGCACCCGGTCGGCGTGGAACAGGATCGATCCGGTTTCCGGCGCCTCGGGATGGGCCCGGGCCCAGGCGCGCGCCGCCGCGATCGAGTCCCGCGGATAGGCCTCATAGACGTCGGGCGGCGAGATGCGGCCGTCAATGACCTCGAATCCTGCGGCGACGGCCGCCGCGCGCCAGCCGGCGTCGTCCGTATAGAGGTTGGTGACCTCGGTGATCTGGCGCAGGGGGGCGGGCGGCTCGGCGCGCCAGACGATATCGCCCCACAACAGCCAGCCGCCGGGCTTCAGGCTGCGGCGCAGGGCCACGAAGCCGGCTTCTGGCGTCGGCCGGCCCTCGCCGCTGACGTCGGTGGTCCCCAGCGCGACAATCAGATCGACGGGTTCCATGCGCGCCAGCGCCTCGGACGAGCGGGCGACGACCAGCGACACCCGGTCTCCGGCCTCCGCCGCCTCGATCCGGCTCCGGGCCAGGTCGGCCATGACCGGGTCCAGCTCGATCGCCGAGATCGTGAGGCCGAACCGCTGCGCCAGCCGCAGGGCCACCGCCGCATTGCCCGTGCCGAGGTCGATCGCCGTCGCGCCCCCTCCCAGACCGGTGCGCGCCACGGCGGCCTCGATCGAGGACATCTCCACGCCGTTGCAGACCTCGCGGACCTCATAGGCGATGCGCTGGAAACTCATGGGCGGGCGTGGGGACATGCGGACTTGTCTCCCGGCGCGGCGGGGCGGGCAAGGGGGCGGCCTCCACTGCGGACATTCCACCGATTGTCCGCATATCGCGCGCCACCAACTCCCTGACTCCGCTCGCCTTCCGAAAATTGCAGCGTCATCAGCCATCATGGCCGGGGTCCGCTCCATAATTGGCCTGTCCCGTCGCAGGGAGGCTCGCTCGGCCGGCGATCCGAAGCGGCGGCGGGAGCGGATGGAGCGGGATCTCGCTGCGCAGGCAGGGAGGCCGGACCGGAGCGGGGGCTTTACAGGGTCGCCCGTCCGGACGGAGGGCTCGGGTCGGATACCCGGGTCGTTCCAGGGATCGGGATCGTGGCCCGACCTGCCCGCCGGAGGCGCTGCGGCCAGGCCCGAACAGGGTCGCCTCTCGCAAGCTTCCGGAAAACCAGCCGCGCGGAGCGTTCGTCTTTCGCCGAAACGGTATTTCTGTCTGCTCATCCGGGCGAAGGCCCGGGCGCTCCGCCGTGCCTCTCCTTCGTCGATCACGGCAAACCAAGTACTTTACAAAGCAAAGTGCTCGTGGCATGGAGATGTTCTGCCTATGGAGATGCCTCATGACCGAGAACACAGAAGATCCCGCCGCCGACATCGCCTGGATGCGTCGTCTGGCCGAGGAGGGCGCCCAGGCGCCAATGCGCGGCAATTCGCTGCTGATGTTCGGCGGCCTGCTCTACGGAATCGCCAGCCTGTTCCACTGGGGCATCATCGTCGATCTGGTGCCGCTGGGCGCCGACCAGGTGTGGATCGGCTGGGTCGCGGCCACGCTGGCCTACTGGGTCATTCTGGCGATCACCATTCCCCGTCTCCGCCGCGCCGGCGTGTCCACCACGGCCAACCGGGCGGCGGGGATCGCCTGGAGCGGCATGGGATGGGGCATTTTCGCCATGTTCGTCGCCATGTCCGTGCTGGGATGGCGTCTGGCGGACGAAGCGGCCCTGAACGCCATCTTCGCCCTGATCCCGTCGATCATCATGGTTTTCTACGGTGTTGGTTGGGCCGTCCACGCGGAGATGCAGCGCTCGCGGAGCCTCTGGGTGCTGTCGCTGTCCAGCTTCGCCGCCGCCCCGGTGCTGGCCCTGTTCGCCGACCAGGCTGAGCAGTACCTCGCCTATGCCGCCGCCCTGTTCCTGCTGATGGCCCTGCCGGGCTGGCTGCTGATGCGGCAGGCGCGGGCCTGATCGCATGACCGACGAGTTCGACATCAACCGTATCGACGAGGTCATTCATGGCCGGGTGCGACTGGGGATCATGGCCGTGTTGTCCGGCGTCGAAAGCGCCGATTTCAACACCCTGAAGGCGCGGCTGCAGGCCACGGACGGCAATCTGTCGGTGCACCTGCGCAAGCTGGAGGAGGCCGGCTTCGTGGCCGTGACCAAACGGTTCGAGGGTCGCAAACCCCTGACCGAGGCGGCCATGACCCCGGCCGGCCGCAAGGCCTTCGTCGCCTATCTCGACGCCATGCACGGCCTCGTCGGAAAGGCGTGACAGCGGGACGGTGGTTCGCATCGGAAGGGTCGTCTAGACAGGCGTCATGACCGGCCGCATCCACCGTTTCGACGCCCTCGACAATTTCCGCGACTACGGCGACTACGCCACGGCCGCGGGAAGACATATCGCTCCCGGCCGGCTGTTCCGGTCCGGGCATCAGGCGAGGGTCAGCGAGGCGGATCTGGACCGGCTGGCCGCCCTGGGTCTGGCGACCGTGGTCGATCTGCGCCGGCCGTCCGAACGCCGGGACCAACCCTCGAAACGACCGCCCGGGTTCGCCGGCGCGGTGATCGAAAGCGCCCACGACGACGGCGGCGAGGCGCCGCACATCACCTTCCTGCGAACCGCGGACCTGACCCCCGACTCGGGCCGGCGGTTCATGACCTCCACCTACCGGCGGCTGGCGTTCGAGCCCTCGCACCTCGATCTCTTCGCGCGCTATTTCCGCGCCCTCGGCGAGACGGACGGTCCGGTGCTGATCCACTGCGCGGCCGGCAAGGACCGCACCGGCCTGCTCGCCGCCCTGACCCATCACCTGCTGGGCGTGCACCACGACGACATGGTCGCCGACTATCTTCTCACCAATACCGCCGTCGATCTGGAACGGCGCGCGCCGGGCATCGCCCGCCAGCTGGAAGCCATGACGGGCCGGGCTGCGTCCCACGACGCCGTGGTCGCCTTTCTCGGGGTCGAGCCCGTCTACCTGGACACCGCCCTGGCCGAGATCGCGGCGCTTCACGGATCGACCGACGCCTATCTGGCGCAGGCGCTTGGCGTCGACGCCGCCCTGCGCGACCGGATCGGCGCGCGGCTGACGGCGTGACCGGGGCGGCGCGTTCCGTCGAGACGCGCGACCGGCCGTGGCGCGATCCGCTGGCGGTCGCCGCCGGGCTGCGGCATCTCGAAGGCCCCCTGGCCCTGCTGTCGGACGGCGGGGCCCTCGGCCGCTGGTCGTTCGTCGCCGCCGGGCCGGACCGCGTCCATGTCGGGCCGACCGGGCCGGACGGCGCGCTGGACCTGCTCAGGGATCCGGGCTTCGCGACGGGCGTGGTCGGCCTGCTGGCCTATGACGCCGGAGCCCGGGCCGCGACCGGGCCGCGGGAGGCGGTCTGGCCCGACCTGATGCTGGCGCGCTATCCGGCGATGCTCGCCTTCGACCATCGGGATCGCGCGGTGCGGGTCATCGGCCGGGGCGACGATCCGGACGCGGCGCGCGCCGCCGCCGACCGCGCCGAGGCCTGGCTGGCGGGCTCGGTCGCCCCCGGCGCGCCTCCGACCCCGGCGGCCGGGTTCACGGCCGAGACGCCGCCCGAGGCCTATGTCGCGGCCGTCGCCGATGTCGTCGACCGGATCGCCGCCGGCGAACTGTTCCAGGCCAATATCGCCCGGGCCTGGTCAGGTCTGTTGCTGGAGGGCGTCGATCCTTTCGACGTCATGCTGCGGCTGGCGGATCGCGCCGCGGCCTTCGGAGCCTTCTGGCGGCTGGGCGACCGGGCCGTCGTCTCCAACTCGCCCGAACTGTTCCTGACCTTCGATCCGGACAGCCGGCGCGTCGAGACCCGCCCGATCAAGGGCACCCGGCCGCGCGACGCCGACCCGGCGCGGGACGCCGCCCTCGCCGCCGAGCTGCGGGCCAGCGCCAAGGACCGGGCGGAAAATCTGATGATCGTCGACCTGATGCGCAACGACCTGTCGCGCGTGGCCGCGCCGGGCTCCGTTTCGGTCACCGCCCTGTTCGAGGTCGAAACCCATCCGACGGTCCATCATCTGGTCTCGACGGTCTCGGGCCTGGCGCGTCCGAACGTCGGCGCGGCGGACCTGCTGGAGGCGACCTTCCCGCCCGGCTCCATCACCGGCGCGCCCAAGCACCAGGCCATGAAGGTCATCGCCGGGCACGAGCCGCCGCGCGGCGCGTGGTGTGGCAGTCTGTTCCAGATCGAGGACGACGGGCGGCTGACGGCCTCGGTGCTGATCCGGACGGCGTCGTTCGAGCGCGTCGGGGGCCAGTGGCGCTTCCGCACCCTGGCCGGCGCCGGCATCGTGGCGGACAGCGATCCGGCGGCGGAACTGGCGGAGACGGACGCCAAGATCCGGGCGCTGCGCGAGGCGCTGATCGGCCGCTAGCAGTTGCTGCAGAGCGTCTTTTCGACCGTCCGCGGCCGCAGGTAGTAGATGTGCGAGAACCGCGTGATACCCGGCATGAAATAGTCGACCGGCGAGTCATAGTCATAGGTCGCTTCCGACACGATGACGCTTTCGCCATCGGCGATCAGGCCCGTCGGCAGGGTGATGGTGGAGTTGACCGCCCGGGGGGCCATGCCCTCGCCCCGACTCCAGTCCACCCGGGCCGTTCCTGAGGTCCGGGTCACGCTGCTGACCCGCTGCTGCAGCGGCGCGGTGGGAAACGGCTTCATGATCAGGCCGCCGATATCGAAGATGTCGTCGAGGGCGCTGGTCGCGATGGTCTCTTCCTGGGCCACCAGATCGGCGACCATGGCCGAGACGTGGCCCATCCGCTTCTGGGCCATGAAGCCCTGGCAGAACTCGGCCATGCCGAAATAGAAGGCGATCAGCACCGGCGCCAGCATGGCGAATTCGACCGCGGAGACGCCGCGCTCGTCGCCCGCCAGCCGGGAAAGGCGCCGGAACCGCATCATGCCGGTTCGTTCCGGAAGGCCGTGGTCGCGGTCAGCATGGCGGCGCCGTCATTCATGCGGGACAGGCCCTGGGCGAGGAAGGTCGTCAGCAGCGGCTGCCGGTACCAGACGCGGACCAGGACCAGGTCGCCCGGGTCGCCGTTGTCGTAGGTCAGGACCCCGTTGTTGAACGTGCCGCCGGCCATGGGATCCGGCGGGGTGGTGGCGAACTGGGGAATGACGCGCACATCGACCGTCGCGCGGGTCGCGCAATCGGACGCGAAGATGCTCATGCGCCCGCACAGCGACGTCTTGAACGTGGCGGCATCCATGGACTGGGCGCTGGCCTGACCGGTGCGCACCAGCCGCCCCGTCTCGATCGTGGCGTTCTCCAGAACGGAATCGGTCACGAAGACGAGACCCAGCTCGAGGATGGCGAACATCATCAGGATGAAGGGCAGGGCGACCATGCCGAACTCGACCGCCGCCGAGCCGTCCGATGCGCGCAGCAGGCTGCGGACGAAGCCGCGGGGCCGCTTCCGTGAGCGAAGGGGGACGCGCTTGCTCACACGCCGATCCTTACGGCGTCGGCGCTTCGCTGGCGCGGATCGACGGCGAGCACGAAGACCCGCAGGCCATTTCCGTGGCCTGGCCGCCGCGCCAGATGCGAACCCGGCCGGAGCCGGCGCCTTCGCTGACGATGATCTGGCTCTGGAACACGGTGCGGCCGATGGCGTCGACGGCTACGATCTCGGTGACGCCGTAGCCCTTGCCCGTGATGTAGAGGGTGTTGGCGTCCACCACTGTCACATCGGCGATGGCGGGGTTGCCGACAATCACCGAACCGGCGGGGCCGCGCAGCTGGACGCGCTGGGCCTGATCGATCTCGACATTCAGGCTGGCGGACTGGGCCATACCAATCGCCGGCGCGGACAGCAGGGCCGTCGAGACCAGGGCCACGAAGAGGCGAACGGTGGAGACAGGTCGTGGCATGGCGTCGACTTCCAGTGAACGGGGCGCGCGCGTGAGCGTCGGCAGACAGTGCTCCGCAAACCTCAACAAAGTCTGAAATCATGCAACCGCGGGCGAAATCATAGTAAACGCAATGTCAACAAAAGAAATCGGCGCGAAGTATCGCTGTTTTACTCGCCCTTAATCCACAGTGGGCAGGATGACCGTGCAAGAAGGGGTCAAGCGGGCACAAGCCGGTGGCCCTGCAGGTGTCAACGATCGCTCGCTTAAACACAGAAGGATTTCAGTCATGACCAAGTTTGTTTCGAAGTTCATGTCCGACGAGTCGGGCGCCACGGCCATCGAGTACGGCCTGATCGCGGCCCTGATCGCCGTCGTCATCATCTCGGCCGTGACCGCCCTGGGCACGACCATCAAGACCAAGTTCAACGCCGTCGTGACCGGCATGGGCGGCACCGCCGGCACCTGATCGCCGACGACAGTCCTGAAACCGGAAGGGGCCGGAGCGGAAACGCTCCGGCCCTTTTCTCTGACAGGGTCAGCATCTGGCTGCGCCGCGACATGAAAACTTTTTAGAGTAAATCGCCAAGTAACCACGCCCGACCACGTCACTTTAACCGATATGGGCGAAAACGGTCCTGCGTTTGGGGGACAGGCGGGCTACCGGCTCCCCCCCGTTTCAATAGCTCGCTTCCCTCCGTCCTAAAGGAAAATCCCATGACCAAGTTCGTTTCGAAGTTCATGTCCGATGAATCGGGCGCCACGGCCATCGAGTACGGCCTGATCGCGGCCCTGATCGCCGTCGTCATCATCTCGGCCGTGACCGCCCTGGGCACGACCATCAAGACCAAGTTCAACGATGTCGTCACCGGCATGGGCGGCACCGCCGGCACCTGATCGCCGACGACAGTCCTGAAACCGACGGGAGGCCGGAGCGGAAACGCTCCGGCCTCTTTCGCATGCGCGACTCCCCGCACGGCAACCCGGTTTTAACCGTCGGCGGGTGAGAAGGGGGGATGGACACGATCACCCTGATCCTTCTCGGCGTCATGCCGGCGCTCGCCATTGTCGCGGGCCTCAAGGACCTGACGTCAATGAAGATCCCGAACTGGATCTCAGGCCTTCTGGTCCTCGCCTTCTTTCCCGCCGCCCTCGTCGTGGGTCTCGATCCCATGACGGTGGCCGCCAATATCGGCATCGCCGCCCTGGCCCTGGTGGTCGGCGCCGGCATGTTCGCCCTGCGCTGGATCGGCGGCGGCGACGCCAAGCTGATGGCGGCGACCTGCCTGTGGCTGGGCGTCACGGGATCCGGGATGTTCCTGCTGTGGACGGGCGTGATGGGCGGCTTGTTCTGCCTGGCCCTGCTGTTCGCCCGCTTTCATTCGCGGCCGTATCTGCTGGGCGCGCCCGGTTGGGTGGTGCAGCTGATGGAGCCCCGCGGCGACATTCCCTATGGCGTGGCCATCGCCGCCGGCGCCCTGATGGCCTACCCGGGTTCGCCGCTCCTGGCCGCCTTCATTGCGGGCTGACGGACATCACAGGATAGCGGGGTTCGTCCGACACTTAGGCGGTCGTTAACCCGCGCCCGGCATGGTCGTTAACGGCAGGGGGCCGAAGGACCGATTCAGGGTCCGGCCCGGGCCTGCTGGAGACCGTCGATGAAGCCCGCCCGTATCATCGTGATCTGCATCGCCGCCGTGGCCGCCATCGGCCTGGCCCTGGTCGTGCGCGCCATGGGATCCCCCTCGAACACGCCCACCGCTGTGGCGGCCGCCGCGGCCGTTCCGGTGCGGCCGATGGCCAAGGTGCTGGTCGCCGCAAAGGATCTGCAGCCGGGTCAGCGGCTCGCGGAGTCCGATCTGGACTGGAAGGACTGGCCCGTCGATGAGGTCAATCCGGCCTTCATCACCGATGGATCCACCCCCCTGCCCACCGACGCCGCCGTCGAAGGCGCCCCCGCCCGTCCCGAGGGGGCCGTGGCCTCCGTCACCCGCGCCGCCGCCAATCTTACCACCGGCGGGGCCAAGGCCGACTATGTCGGCTCGGTCGTGCGGGAACCCATCCTGGCCGGAGAACCGATCGTCAGCCGCAAGATCGTCCGCGCCGGCGACAGCGGCTATATGGCCGCCTATCTGGAGCCCGGGATGCGGGCCATGGCCATCCGCGTCACGGTCGAGACCGCCGCCGGCGGCTTCATCCTGCCCGGCGACCGGGTCGATGTCCTGCTGACCCGCGAGACGACGCTCAGCAACATGGGCGCCCAGGAGGGCGACCGGTCCAAATTCGCTTCATCGACCGTGATGCAGAACATCAAGGTCCTGGCCATCGACCAGTCGACCCGCGCCGGCGACGACGAACAGGCCGTGGTCGGCGCAACCGCCACGCTGGAGGTGGGCCCCCGCGACGCCGAGGCCCTGGCCCTGGCCAAGTCCGAGGGTGAACTCAGCCTGGTGCTGCGCTCCTACGCCGACACGGGCGGTCCGTCCGGCCGGGTGGCGCCGGTCGTCCGGCAGTCGTCCGCCATCCGCGTCTATCGCGGCGGCGAGCCCGAAGTGGTGGTGGTTCAATGAAACATCTGATCGCGATCGCCCTCGCGGGCCTGACCCTCGCCGCCGTCGCGCCCGCCGGGCCGAACGAGGCCCGGGCCCAGTCCCGCGCCGCCGTGCCGCTGGGCGGAACGGCCCAGCTGATCAATCTGCCGCGCGGCTCGTCGATGGCCATCGACCTGCCGTCCGACGCCCGCGACGTCATCGTGCCCAACCCGATCGTCGCCGAGGCCATGCTGCACTCGCCGCGACGCATCACGATCATCGGCCTGCAGCCCGGTGAGACGGACGCCGTGGTTCTGGACGCGGCCGGCCGCACCATCCTGTCGCTGCGGGTTCGTGTCGACGCAGGAGTCTCGGCGCTTCAGGACACCCTCAGCCGGGTCATGCCGGGCTCCCAGGTCCGCGCCGAAGCCGTCAACGACAGCATCATCCTGACCGGACCGGTCAGCAGTCCCGGAGAGGCCGACCGCGCCGCCCAGGTCGCCCGCGCCTTCGTTTCGGCCCCCGAGCGGGTCATCAACATGATGACCATCGCCGGCTCGGACCAGGTCATGGTCAAGGCCCGCGTCATCGAGGTCCAGCGGTCCGCGATCAAACAACTGGGTCTGGACGTCAACGCGTTTGTCGCGGACGTCGGGGACGGCCTTGGCTTCGTCCAGAACGCGACCTTCGGGGTCAATGGCAGCCAGCTCGGCGGCGGCCTGCTGAACTATCTCGACCGGAATGGCAGCGGCGGCGGCGTTGAAACCCGGCTGCGCGCCTTCGAGCGCGCCGGCCTGGTCCGCATCCTGGCCGAGCCGAATCTGACCTCGGTCAACGGCGAGAGCGCGGAATTCCTCGCCGGCGGCGAATTCCCGGTCCCGGTCGGCCGCAGCGTCGACGCCACCACCGGCCAGGTGACCATCGGCGTCGAGTTCAAGCCGTTCGGCGTGCGTCTGGCCTTCCGGCCGATCGTGCTTTCCGAGGGCCGCATCTCGCTGCAGCTTTCGACCGAGGTGTCCGAGCTGACCACGACGGGATCCTTCACCCTCGGCGGCACCGCCGACGATCCCCTGGTCATTCCGGCCCTGAACGTGCGTCGTGCGTCATCCACCGTCGAACTGCCCTCGGGCGGATCGATGATGATCGCCGGCCTGCTGCGGGAAGACACGCGACAGAACATCGACCAGCTGCCGGGCATCGGCAGCCTGCCGGTGCTCGGCGCCCTGTTCCGCTCTCGCGACTATCTGTCGGGCGAGACCGAGCTGGTGATCATCATTGAGGCCTACATCGTCTCGCCGACCTCGCCGGGCCGGATGCAGACCCCGGCCGATGGGCTGGTCATCGCCAGCGACGCCCAGACCTTGCTGTTCGGCCAGCTGAACCAGCAGTTCCGCCGGCCCGGCGCTCCGGCTGCCGCCGACAGCGGCTGGAGCGGCCCCGTGGGCTATGTCATCGAATGAGGATCCCCGTGAAACGCGCCCTCGTCTCCGCCATCCTTGTGCTCTCCGCCGGGCTCGCGGCCTCCGGCTGCGCCTCGGTGTCCGGGGGCGACGCCCATGCACCGATGACGCCGTTGTCGCGATACGTCCTGCAGGTCGAGCCCGGTCTGGACCGCATCGCCCTGGCCGTTCACGAACAGGGACTCTCCTCGAACCAGCACGCTGCCCTCCGCGACCTGGCCGCGCGCTACGGCGTCTCGGGCGCCGACCATGTCCGCATCGAGTCGCCCGCCGGGGACGATCCGGCAGCGGTCGAACAGGCCTATGCCATGCGCAATGCGCTGCAGGCCGCCGGCGTGCCCGGCGACCGCATCCAGATGGCCGCCTATGCCGCCCCTGATCCGCGCGCGCCGGTGTTGGCCGGGTTCGAGACGATCCGGGCCTCCATTCCCGACTGCGCGGCCGAGGCCCGCAATATGGGCATCCGGTTGTCGAACCAGAGCTCAGGCGGCTTCGGCTGCGCCATCACCGCCAATATGGCGGCGCAGATCGCCGATCCGCGCGACATCCTTCGACCACGCGCCATGACGCCGGCCGACTCCGGTCGCGCCGCCGTGGTGTTCGACACTTATCGCCGGGGCCAGCCCACGGCGACGCCGCAGGAAACCCTGGTGGAAGGCCGCATCTCCGGGGCCGTGGAATAGCGTGACATGAGCAACGCCTTCGCGCCCCGTCCATTTGATGAGTTTGACGACGAGTTCGACCTCGACGCCGGCTATGCCGCGCCCGGCGCCGTGATGTCGACGGAGACCGGTGCGGACTTTCAGAGCATTGAGGCGCCCGCCGTCGATCCGCGCCCGGCCCTGCAGTTCACCGCGCCGGCGGCGCCGGCGCCCGCCGTCCAGCCCGTTCGGGAATTCCCGTCGGACGACGCGTCCGTGCCGGGCGCGGGTTTCAATCCGGTCGGCGAGCTGGTCGCCGGAGCCAGCGCCGCCTTCTCGCCGCCCGCGCTGGGCGGCGGCCAAACCGCCGAGGTGTCGGTCCCCCGCATCGCCATCCACGTCTTCGCCGAGCGCCAGGACACCCTGGCGGCCGCCGAACGCGCCGGTCAGGACCGTCGGCTGTCACGGGCGACGACCCAGATCCGCATCGGCGGCGTCGCCGCCGCCGTCGAGGCCTACCAGCACGAGCCGACCCCGCCCCTGATCGTGGTCGAATGCATGAAGGACCCCCAGACCCTGCTCTGGGAAGTCGATCAGCTGGCCGAGGTCTGTGACGCGGGCACCAAGGTGGTCGTGGTCGGCGCCACCAACGACATCCTGCTGTTCCGTGAGCTGATGCGTCGCGGGGTCAGCGAATATCTGGTCGCGCCGCTGCAGCCGCTGCAGTTGATCGCCGCCATCGGCGGCCTGTTCGCCGACCCGGCCCAGCCGTTCGTCGGCCGCTCGATCGCCTTCGTCGGCGCGCGCGGCGGCACGGGTTCGAGCTCGGTGGCCCACAACACCGCCTATGCGATGAGCGAGCGGATCGGCGCCAATACCGTCATCGTCGACTACGACCTGCCGTTCGGCACCGCCGGTCTGGATTTCAACCAGGATCCGCTGAGCGGCGTCGCCGACGCGCTGAGCCAGCCCGACCGCCTCGACCCGGTCCTGCTGGACCGGATGATGGTCCGCTGCACCGACAAGCTCAGCCTGTTCGCTGCGCCGGCCACGCTCGACACCGACTGGGACATCTCCCCCGAAGCCTTCGAGGAGGTGACGACCCAGATCCGCTCGACCGCCCCCTTCGTGGTTCTGGACCTGCCGCACCTGTGGTCCGGCTGGATGCGCCGCACCCTGATCGCCGCCGACGAGGTGGTGATCGTGGCCACGCCGGATCTGGCCAGCCTCCGCAACGCCAAGAACATGATCGACCTGATCCGCCAGGGCCGGCCCAATGACGCGCCGCCTCGGCTGGTGCTCAACCAGGTCGGCGTGCCCGGTCGTCCCGAGATCCCGGCCAAGGATTTCGGCGCCGCCCTCGGCGTTCACCCCAGCCTGATCATTCCGTTCGATCCCAAGGTCTTCGGCGCGGCCGCAAACAACGGCCAGATGATCCTGGACGCCGGGGCCAAGTCCAAGTCCGCCGAGGCCTTCCAGACCCTGGCGCAGATCGTCTCGCGCCGCGAACTGCCCCTGATCGCCGGACCCCGGGGCAAGGCCGGCAAGGGCGAAGGCAAGTCCATGTTCGCCGGCCTGTTCAAGAAGAAGTCCTGACGCGTGTTCGGAAAGCGCACAGGTCAGCCCGGCCAGGCCGCTGTCACTCCGCGGCCCGCGCCTGAAGCCGCGCCGGTCGCGCAGCCGACGCCAGGCGTGCAGGTCGAGGCCTTCGCCTTCGGAGGCGAGCCGGACGCCAACCAGTTGCAGGCGGCGGCGCGCAAGGCGGAATCCTATGCCGCCAAACCCGCCTCTCCGGCGGCCGACCGACTGGATGCGCTGGCGGCGCGGCCCCGGCCCGAGCCCGAAATCGCGCCGGCCCGGAACGCGCCCGGCCCCAAGGCCACGCCCGGCTTCGAACAGCTGAAGAAGGCCCAGGCCGTCGCGGAGATCGTCCGCGAACAGTCGGACTATTACCACGCCACCAAGACGACGATCTTCAACGCCCTGATGAACACCATCGACCTGGCCCAGCTGGCCCAGCTCGATACCAAGGCGGCGTCGGAAGAGATCCGCGACATCGTCGCCGAACTGGTGGCGATCAAGAACGTCTCCATGTCGGTGGCCGAGCAGGAGCACCTGGTCCAGGACATCGTCAACGACGTCCTCGGCTATGGCCCGCTGGAGCCGCTGCTGGCGCGCGACGACATCGCCGATATCATGGTCAATGGCGCCGGCCGGGTGTTCATCGAGGTCGGCGGCAAGGTCCAGCTGACCAATGTCCGTTTCCGCGACAACAACCAGCTGATGAACATCTGCCAGCGGATCGTGTCGCAGGTCGGCCGCCGCGTGGACGAGAGCTCCCCGATCTGCGACGCCCGCCTGCCGGACGGCAGCCGCGTCAACGTCATCGCCCCGCCGCTGGCCATCGACGGCCCGACGCTGACGATCCGGAAGTTCAAGAAGGACAAGCTGACGATGAAGAATCTGGTGGAGTATTCCTCCATCAGTCCCGAGGGCGCGCGCGTTCTCGGCGTCATCGGCGCCTCGCGCTGCAACCTGGTCATCTCGGGCGGCACCGGCTCGGGCAAGACCACCCTGCTGAACACCCTGACCGCCTTCATCGACCCGACCGAGCGCGTCATCACCTGCGAGGACGCCGCCGAACTTCAGCTGCAGCAGCCGCACGTCGTCCGCCTCGAGACCCGCCCGCCCAATCTCGAGGGCCAGGGCATGATCACCATGCGCGACCTGGTCAAGAACTGCCTGCGCATGCGTCCCGAACGGATCATCGTCGGCGAGGTCCGCGGCCCCGAGGCCTTCGACCTGCTGCAGGCCATGAACACCGGCCACGACGGCTCCATGGGCACGCTGCACGCCAACAGCCCGCGCGAGGCCATCAGCCGGATGGAATCGATGATCACCATGGGCGGCTACGGCCTGCCTTCGAAGACCATCCGCGAGATGATCGTCGGCTCGGTCGACGTCATCATCCAGGCCGCCCGCCTCCGGGATGGCAGCCGTCGGATCACCCACATCACCGAGGTCGTCGGTCTGGAAGGCGACGTCATCGTCACCCAGGACCTGTTCGTCTACGAGATCACCGGCGAGGACGAGAACGGCAAGATCATCGGCCGCCACCGTTCCACCGGCATCGCCCGCCCCCGCTTCTGGGACCGCGCCCGCTATTACGGGCTGGAGCGCGAGTTGGCCGAAGCCCTCGACGCGGCGGAGTAGCAGCCATGCTCCCCATCCTCGCGGCGGTTCTGGCCTTCATCACCATCGGCGGACTGGGCTGGGCCTTCGTCGGAGGGGGCGATTCCAGCGACGTCGCGATCAAGCGCGCCGAGGGCTTCGGCGGCCCCAAACAGAACAACGCCGCCAGGAAGGCCGCCCAGGCCAATACCCCCGAGGCGCGCCGCAAGCAGATCCTGCTTCAACTGCAGGAATCCGAGCGGGCCGAGCGCAAGGCGCGGATCAGCCTGACCGCAAAGTTGAAACAGGCGGGCCTGACCACCAAGGTCTCGACCTTCTGGATCATCAGCGGCGTGCTGGGCGTGTTCGCCTTCCTGCTGTCCCTGCTGTTCGGCCTCAACCTGCTGATCTGCCTGGGCGCGGGAGTCGTGCTCGGTCTGGGCCTTCCGCGCTGGGTGGTCGGTTTCCTCGGCAAGAGCCGGCGCAAAAAATTCTCCGGCCATTTCGCCGACGCCGTCGATGTCATCGTGCGCGGCATCAAGTCGGGCCTGCCGGTCCACGACTGTTTCAAGATCATCGCCCGCGAAAGCCCCGCGCCGCTCGGTCCGGAGTTCCAGAAGCTGGTGGAGGGGCTCGGGGTCGGCCTCACCCTCCCCCAGGCGCTGGACAAGATGTACGAGCGAATGCCGACCCCGGAGCTGAAATTCTTCGCCATCGTCATGGCCATTCAGCAGAAGACCGGCGGCAACCTGGCGGAGGCGCTGAACAACCTGTCGGTGGTCCTGCGCGCCCGCAAGATGATGGGCGAGAAGATCAAGGCCCTGTCCTCCGAGGCCACCGCGTCAGCCGGGATCATCGGCTCCCTGCCCCCCGCGGTGATGATCCTCGTCAGCCTCACCACCCCGGCCTACATGGCCCGGCTGTTCACCGATCCGCGCGGCCAGTTCATGCTTCTGATCGCTGTGGCGATGATGGCCTTCGGCGTCTTCGTGATGAAGAAAATGATCGCGTTCAAGTTCTGAGGACCAGACATGCCCGGCCTGATCCCCTTCTTCACCGACCCCGTGAACCTCCTCAGCATGCTGGTTGGCTTCCTTGTCTTCGCGACCATGGTGACCCTGCTCGGCTCGTTCGGCGGCGGGGCCAAGCTGGAGGGCCGGCTCAAGGCCGTGGCGGTGCGGCGGGAGGAGCTGAAGCGCCGCTCGCGACAGGCCATCGCGGCCCAGAATTCCGGCTCCCAGAACCTTCGCCACTCGGACGACGGCTTCAAGAAGCGCGTCGTCGAGCGGCTGAACCTGACCAAACTGCTGGAGGATCCCAAGGTCGCGGACAAGATGGCCCAGGCCGGCTATCGCGGCCCCAGACCGCTGACGACCTTCTACTTCTTCCGCTTCTCCATGCCCTTTGTCTTTCTCGGCATCACGGCCTTCTACCTGTTCATCTTCAACGATTTCGGCCTGCCGTTTATGACGCGCCTCACGGCCTGCATGTTCGCGGCCGTGATCGGCTTCTACGCGCCGAACATCTTCCTCTCGAACCGCATCTCGAAGCGCCGCACCTCGATCATGCAGGCGTTTCCGGATGCGCTGGACCTGCTGCTGATCTGCGTCGAGGCCGGCATGTCGATCGAGGCGGCGATCCAGAAGGTCAGCCAGGAGATCGGCGGCTCGTCCATCGACCTGGCCGAGGAGCTGACCCTGCTGTCGGCGGAGCTCAGCTATCTGCCCGACCGTCGCATGGCCTATGAGGGACTGGCCAAACGCACCAACCACCCGGGCGTGAAGTCCGTCGCCACGGCCATGACCCAGGCCGAGACCTACGGCACCCCGCTGGGCACCGCCCTGCGCACCATGGCCAAGGAAAACCGCGAGATGCGCCTCTCGGCCGCCGAGAAGAAGGCCGCGGCCCTGCCGGCCAAGCTGACCGTGCCGATGATCCTGTTCTTCCTGCCGGTGCTGTTCATCGTCATCCTGACCCCGGCCATCATCAGCATCCAGGACACGATGGCCGCCGGCGCCGCGGGCGGCTGACTCAGGCTTCGGCCGCGGCCTTCCAGGCTTCGGCGACCGCATCGACGGCGTGGCGCAGATGGCGGCGGTTCCTGTCGAAGAACATCTCGCCGCGCAGGCCGGAGAAGATGAAACCGTTGGCGACGATACAGCTGTGCGGCTGGTCCAGTTGCTCGATCTCGAAATAGCGCATCGAGCGGAACCACAGACCGCGGCTTTCCGACCAGACCAGCTGTGAATAGGGCTGCCAGTCGCCGACGCGCGTCACCGCCCGGCGTTCCGGCAAGCCTTCAATCCGTTCGTTCAGGGCGATCTCGCCCCCGAAGGCGATGGCGCCTTCCAGCCCGGTCTCGATCGGATTCCAGCGCTCCCAGCCCGGCAGGTCCGCGATCAGGGCCCAGATCTGGTCAGGCGTGGCGCGGACGCCGATGCGGCGTTCGATACGGGCGATTTCCATGCTCCCGATCTGCCACGGCTTTGGGACCGGGAAAAGGCCCGGAGAGGCGCCAGGTCCTCAGCGGTTCCCCTCGGGCCCCGGCTGCGACGCGGGCGGGGTCTCGGGCGAGGGGGTTTCGTCGCGGCCCGGCAGATCGGGCGGCCCCCTCCGCAGCACCGGATTGAGGAAGCACAGGGCGGTGGCGGCGGCCAGCAGCACGGCGTTGGCAATGAAGGGCGCCGGCTCGGCCAGCTCGTACAGGGCCACGCCGATCACCGGCGGGGCGAGGAAGCTGAGCCCGGCCAGCGACATCATCAGGCCGGCGATCGCCCCCTGTTCGTGCGGGCCGACCGACAGGGACGAGCCGGCGGTGAAGCCGGGTCGCGCGAAGCCGACCCCCATCGACACGACGGCATAGCCGATCACGACGCCATAGTAGCCGGGCGCGGCGATGCTCATCAGATTGCCGACCAGGGCCAGGGCGGCGCCCCAGCGCATCAGATCGGCGGGCTGCAATTTCAGCAACGGGATCAGCCCCCACTGGGCCATCAGGGTGGCGGCCGCGCCGGCCAGCATGGCGATGCCGATGAAGGGTTGCGCCTCCCGCGCCGCGAGGCCGGCGACCCCCAGTTCGTCGATGATGTGGAAGCCCAGCACCGAGATGTTGGCCGCCTGGGCCCCGGTGACGAACAGGCCGTACAGCAGATAGCCGCGAACGCGCGGGTCCTTCCACAGCCCCTTGCCGACATGGCCCTGCCGTCCGCTGGCCGACGTCGTTCGCACCACCTCGCCGCTGGGCAGTTTGCGCCAGACCACGACCAACACCACGACCCCGAACAGGGCGAAGGCGTACATCGGGCCCGCGAGGCCGATCATCGGCAGGACGAAGAAGGGCGCCAGCGCCGGGCCGATCACCGTCCCCAGCCCCTGCGCCGAGGCCAGCAGGGACATGGCCTGGGTGCGCTGTTCCGGCGCGGTGCGGTCGGCGACATAGGCCTGGGAGGCGATCGGCGCGGCCGAGCCGAACACGCCATAGACGGTGCGCGCCACCGCCATCAGGATGAAGGCCACCCCCGCGTTGAGCCACTGCTCCAGTCCCGAGGTCGCGGCCAGGCCGAAGCCGCTCATCGACAGGATGAAGCCGCCGAGGCCGATCATCATCACCCGCTTGCGCCCCAGCCGGTCGGACAGCCGGGCCCAGAAGGGCGAGGCCACCGTCCACATCAGGGCCGAGATGGCGAAGGCCCCGGCCACCAGGGTGTCGGACAGCTGGAACTCGCGGCCGATGGCCGGGAGCACGGATTGCAGGGCCATGTTTCCGGCGGCCGCGATCAGGCTGACGGAGAAGAGGATGGCGAAGGCGGGCGAGCGGAGGTTCACTGTCCGAGCCTAGGCCTCTCGGCGCGCCCCGTCATCCGGTGAAGGGAAGAGGGATGAGGGAAGAGGGATGAGGGAAGAGGGATGAGGGAAGAGGGATGAGGGAAGAGGGAAGAGGGACGAGGTGGCTGGTGGCGGGTGGTGCGGTGGGCAGAAGCCGCTCAGGGTCATTCGGGTCAGCGCTCCGGGAAATCTGTCCCTCATCCCTCATCCTTCGCCCATCCTTGCCTAACCCGCTCCTGTCCGCGACGGTGGGATCTCCTGAGGAGATCCGCCATGACCATCCGCCGCCTGCTCGCCGTCTCGACCCTCTCGCTGGCGCTGTCCGCCGGTTTCGTACAGGCCCAGACCGCGCCGATCGCCCTGGAGCGGATCGAGGCGGCTGTCGCGGCCGGGACGCCGCGCGTCACAGCCTGGCGGCGCGACCTGCACGCCAATCCTGAACTGGGTTTCGCCGAGACCCGCACCGCCGCCATGGTGGCGGATCATCTGCGGGCGCTCGGGATGGAGGTCCGCACCGGGGTCGGCAAGACCGGCGTGGTCGGCGTGCTGCGCGGCGGCCGCCCCGGCGGCACGGTGGCGCTGCGGGCCGACATGGACGCCCTGCCGGTGCTGGAGGCCACGGGCCTGCCCTTCGCCTCGACCGCGACCGGGACCTATATGGGCAATACGGTGCCGGTGGCCCACGCCTGCGGCCACGACGCCCATGTCGCCATGCTGATGGGCGCCGCCGAGGTGCTGGCCGGGATGAAGGACGACATCGCCGGGACCGTCGTCTTCATCTTCCAGCCGGCCGAGGAGGGGGCGCCTCCGGGCGAACCGCTCGGCGGGGCCGCCCTGATGATCCAGGAGGGAGCGTTGGCCGATCCGCGGCCCGACGCCATCTTCGGCCTGCACGTCGTGCCGGGTCGACCCGGAACCGTCTTTTTCCGACCGCAGGGATTCATGGCCGCCTCGGACCGCATCGACATCGTTCTGCACGGACGCCAGACCCACGGCGCCTGGCCGTGGAAGGGCGTCGACGTCATCGCCGCCTCGGCCCAGATCGTCCAGACCATCAACACCCTGACGGCGCGGACCATCGACCCGACCACGACGCCGACAGTCTTCACCATCGCCACCCTCGACGCCGGCGTCCGCTACAACATCATTCCCGACCGGGCGACGCTGTCGGGCACCCTGCGCACCTTCGACATCGCCCAGCGGGACGATCTGGTGCGCCGCGCGGAGATCGCCATCGACAATGTCGCCGAAACCTTCGGCGCCACGGCCGAATTCTCCGTGCGCCAGAACGCGGCCCTGGTGTTCAACAACGAGGAACTCTCGGCCTGGCTGGCCCCGATCCTGACCGAGGCGGCGGGCGCGGGCAACGTCAACGCCGGCTCCCCGCCGACCACGGTGGCCGAGGACTTCAGCTATCTGTCCCAGGAAGTTCCGGGCGTCTTCTACCACCTCGGGGGTTCGAAGGACGGGGTCGATCCGTCGACCTCGCCGCCCAACCATTCGCCGGGCTTTGACGTCAATGAGTCGGTCCTGCCGCTGGGCGTGAAGACCCATGTGCTGAGCGCCATCCGGTTTCTGGAGCGGCAGTAGACATGGCCGACGACAGCGAACTGGAGCGGCTGAAAGACCGGCGCACGACCGCCCTCTACCGCCTCGACCTGATCGGCAAGGGCGCGCAGCTCACCTATGACGACGGGACCGCGGTCGATATGAAATCGGAACAGGCGCGACTGGAACAGATGGTCGCCGAACTGGACCGCCGCATCGCCCGGGCCGAAACCACAACCCACTGAGGGTTGCTGACCTCGCGACCGGGTCACGACCATGAGAACCGAACGGCAATGCGCGGGTACTGATCAGTCAATTCCAGAAATTTGGCATAGTGCCGGTATCTGGCTAAGGACGGTTGGCGCCGGGAGTCGACATGATTGGATTCATCTTCAGACTGCTGAAGCATCCTCAGCGGGAACACTACTTCACCCAGAGTCGAAGCCGACCCGGAATGATGACCTGCAAGATTTGCCGGTATCGGTATTGGTCGGGGCGGAAGATCTGAGGCCGCCTGGCGGTGAGCGCGGGCGTGGACGTCGTCGCCGATTACCTTGTTTTTCGCTTCGACCGGCTGACAGGAAACACCGCTAGACCCGCTCGAAATACGTCCCGATCACCGCTCGGTACACCTCCGCCAGCGCCTCGATCTCCGCCACCGGCGCCCGCTCGTCGATCTGGTGCATGGTCTGTCCGACCAGCCCCAATTCCAGCACCGGACACATGGCCCGGATGAAGCGCGCGTCCGACGTGCCGCCCGTGGTCGACGCCTCGGGCCGACGCCCCGTCGCCGCCTCGACCGCGTCCTGGACCCCTTCGATGAACGGCCCCGGCTCCGTCAGGAAGGCGTTGCCCGAGCACAGATGCTCCAGCTCGATCCGCAGCCCCGACGCCGCCTGCGCTTCGCCCGCCATGGCGTTCAGCCAGGCGATCAGCTCGTCGCCTGTGTGATTGGGATTGAAGCGGATGTTCAGCCGCGCCTTCGCCTCGGCCGGGATGACGTTGGTCGCCGGATTGCCGATGTCGATGGTGGTGATCTCGAGGTTTGACGGCTGGAAGCCCTGATAGCCGTCGTCCAGCCGGTGGTCCGCCAGCCGCGCCATCAGCCGCGCCATCACCGGCGCGGGATTGGCCGCCCGGTCGGGATAGGCGACGTGCCCCTGCTTCCCGTGCACCGTGATCCAGCTGTTCAGTGAACCGCGCCGCCCGATCTTGATCATGTCGCCCAGCGCCTGCTGCGACGAAGGTTCGCCGACGACGCAGGCGTCGATGACCTCGCCCTCGGCCATGAGCGTCTCGACCACCCGTTTGGTGCCGTGCAGGGCAGGGCCCTCCTCGTCGCCGGTGATCAGGAAGGACAGGGAGCCCGGAACCTCGCCCTGGGCCAGCACCCGGGAGACCGCAGCAACCCAGGCCGCGATCCCGCCCTTCATGTCGACCGCGCCGCGGCCGTACAGGACGCCGTCCTTCACCTCGGCCTCGAACGGCCCCGAGGACCAGGCCTCGGCCGACCCGGTCGGCACCACATCGGTGTGGCCGGCGAAACAGAGATTGGGCCCGGCCGTCCCACGCCGCGCGTACAGGTTCTCGATCCCCTCGAAGGGCATCCGCCGGCAGTGGAAGCCCAGCCCGGCCAGGACGCGCTCCAGCACGTCCATCGCCCCCTCGTCAGCGGGGGTGACCGAGGGTCTGCGGATCAGGTCGCGGGTCAGTTCGACAGGATCGATAACCGGAGTTGATGCGGCGCTCATAAGCCTGTGCTTTACGGGGTTCGGACCACCGCGAGAAGGGCGCCTTTGCCATGCCGAAGATCGACGTCGACGCAGCCCCGACCGGCCACGGCACCGGCTATCCCGAGGAATTCGCCGCCCCCTGCAAGCCGCGCCGGCGCTGGCGGCTGGGCGACGCGGTCGGGCTGGATCAGTTCGGGGTCAATCTGCTGCGCCTCCCGGCCGGCGCCTGGTCGAGCCAGAGGCACTGGCACGAGGGCGAGGACGAGTTCGTCTGGGTGCTGGAGGGCGAGGTGGTGCTGGTCGAGGGCATGCCAGGCGAGGTGGGGAGCGAGACCGTCCTGCGCTCCGGCGACTGCGCCGGCTGGAAGGCCGGCGTCCCCAACGGCCACAAGCTCGAGAACCGCTCCGCCGCCGAAGCGGTCCTGCTGGAGGTCGGAACCCGCACGCCCGGCGGCGACGCGGGCGACTATCCCGACATCGACATGCAGTTCCGGCAGGGCGGCTATTTCCACCGTGACGGGACGCCCTACCCGAAAGTCGACCGCCGCACGTGACCGAAATCGTCGAGACCACCGAACCGGTCCAGCCCCCGCCGCCGCCCGAGGGGCCGTCCAGTCCCTGGGCCATCCGTGATTTTCGGCTGCTGTGGGTCGGGCGGGTGGCGGCGGTGCTGGGCATCCAGATCCAGTCCTCGGCCCTGCTGTGGCAGGTCTATGAGATCGCCCGCCGCGACCATCCCATCGCCGAGGCCAGCCTGTATCTGGGCCTGGTCGGCCTGTGCCAGTTCCTGCCGCTGCTGGCCCTGACCCTGCCCGCCGGCGCCCTGGCCGACCGCCGCGACCGCAAGAACACCGTCACCCTGTCGATCATGGTCGAGGCGAGCTGCGCCGTCGGCTTCCTGCTCATGGCCCTGCACGGGAATCCGCCGCTCTGGGGCCTGCTCGCCGTCGCGGCCCTGTTCGGCGCGGCCCGCGCCTTCCTCGCCCCCGCCAGCCAGGCCTTCCTGCCGATGGTGGTCGGCCGCCGCGCCCTGCCGCCGGCCATCGCCGCCCAGTCGATCGCCTTCCAGACCGGGGCCATCGCCGGGCCGGCGCTGGGCGGCGTCATCGTCGGCTTCTCCATCCCCCTGGCCTATGCCTCGGCCCTCGCCATGTTCGCGGTCGGCATCGGCAGCCTGCTGCTCATCCGCACCAGCGGCAAACCGGCCCCGTCCCCGACCCGGGTCTCGACCGTCGATCAGGTCAAGGAAGGTCTGGCCTATGTCTGGAACACCAAGATCGTGCTGGGCGCCATTTCTCTGGATCTGATCGTGGTGCTGCTGGCCGGGGTCGCCCTGCTGACGCCGATCTTCGCGCGCGACATCCTGCATGTCGGCGCTGTGGGCTTCGGCCTGCTGCGGGCGTCGTTCGGGGCCGGCGCCCTGCTGGTGGCCCTGTATCTGAGCCGTTTCCCGATCGTCGCCCACGGCGGGCGCTGGATGTTCGCCTCGGTGGCGGTGTTCGGCGTCTGCACCCTGACCTTCGGCCTCTCGACCAGCGTCTGGCTGTCGGGGGCGGTGCTGTTCCTCGGCGGGGCGGCGGACATGATCAGCGTCAACATCCGCCAGACCCTGATCCAGCTGGCCACGCCCGATCACATGCGCGGGCGAGTCTCGTCGGTGTCCATGTTGTTCATCGGCGCCTCTAACGAGCTTGGCGAGGCCTATTCCGGCGTGGCGGTGCGCTTCCTGGGCCCCATCGGCGCGGCGGTGTTCGGCGGCGTCGGAGCCCTGACGGCGACCGGGCTCTGGGCGCGGTGGTTCCCGGCGCTACGGAAGGCGGATCGGTTGGAGTAGGGGGAGTGCTCAGAGGGACCGCGAAGCCACTCGCAAAACCCTGCCGTGAAGCGCGAAAACACCGACCGGGGCGAAATACATTAACAGCGCCGTCCCGAGCATTCGTCCGACCGAAGGGTTCCCGTCAGGATCGTGAGCTTTCTCCAGGGCTTTGGCTGCCAGTGTGATGGCGACGAAAAGACTGATGAAGAATGCAAAAGCCGAGGGACTGTTGTTGGTCGACCAGCCTGCCGATCCTGCAACAAATATGATTGCCGGCGGCGCTGCGAACACCCATCCCCAATGATGTGATCTTGGATGAGGAAGGGTGCGGTTCGCGACATGAAAGACCGCCCATATCCAAGTGCACATAGCCACGAAGGGGAAGACGTACAGGGCGCCCTTCAGAAGGACGTGAAGAGGGAGGATCTGGACGAATAGCGGCATCGCGTAACCGATCATGATCGCGGCTGAGATTATGGCCGGATGCAGCATCACAATGCGCCGCGCGATCTTCACCACGGCTTGAAGTGTTTGCTCAGCTTCAGCCCCTGCCGCTGGTAGTGGCTGCCGCCCTCGCCATACAGCCGCGTCGGCCGTTCGGTGAGCGGCTCATAGACCAGCCGGGCGACGATCTGGCCGTGCTCCAGCAGGAAGGGGGTGTCGTGCGTCCGCACCTCCAGCACGCCCTTCGACCCCGCCCCGTGCGCCTCGTCGGTGCCGAAGCCGGGATCGAAGAAGCCGGCGTAATGCACCCGGAACTCCCCGACCGACGGATCGATCGGCGTCATCTCGGCGGCCTGGTCGACGGGGATCTCGACATCGTCGCTCGACGCCAGAATGTAGAACTCGCCCGGATCGAGCAGCAGTTCGCCGCGGCGCAGGGTCAGGGGCTCCCAGAAGTCGCGCGGGTCGTGGCCGTCGATGTGATCCAGGTCGATCACCCCGGCGTGGCGTCGCCCGCGGAAGCCGACGACGGAGCCCTCGCCGCCCTGCAGCTCGACCCCGACGCTGCGGGTCTCCAGCTTCGGCGGCTCGCCGGCCTTGAGCCGCAGCTGGTTCAGCCGCGTCCCCGGCCGCACCAGGATGGGGAAGGTCTGGGGCGAGATTTCCAGATACAGCGCTCCCTCATAGCCTTCGGCCACGTCGTCGAACGATGCGCCCCGGTCGGTCAGCAGGCGGACGAAGACATCGACCCGCCCGGTCGAGCTCTTGGGATTGGCGCGCGCGATCAGCCCCTTGGGCAGGCTCAGCCGCTCCTGCAGCCGGGCGATGTAGACGCAGCCCCGCTCCAGCACGACGCCGCCCGACAGGTCGATCCGGTGCATGGAGACGTCGGCGATCCGCTCTTCGACCGTGCGTTTGCCGGGGAGGAACGACGCCCGCACCCGCCAGGCTTCATCGGACAGGCGCAGATCCAGACTGGCCGGCTGCACCTGATCGGCGTCGAAGGGCGTGTCCGAGGCGATCGCGCCGCCGGCGATCAGAAGCTCGATGGACTGGCAGGGCAGGATGCCGGGGACGGAGAATTCTATGAACTGCATGAGCATGGCTTACACGATTCCGCCGCCTGTCTCCTCTCCCGCGCGCCGCAAGCGGCGCTTGACGCGGGGCCGCGTTGCGCGACCATGGGGGAATGCACGACACGCGCGCCTATGAAGCTGAAACCGACGGGATCGTGGTCCGCGTCCGGCCCAGCTATCTGGCCGGCCAGTCCGACCCGGAGGGCGGGCGGTGGGTCTGGGCCTATCAGGTCGAGATCGTCAATCTGACCGGCGTTCCGGTGCAGCTGACAGCGCGGCGCTGGGTCATCACCGACGCCCGCGGTCATGTCGAGGAGGTGCGCGGTCCCGGCGTCATCGGCGAACAGCCGACCATCCAGCCCGGCGAGAGCTATGCCTATGCCTCGGGCTGCCCGTTGGGCACGGCCTCGGGGTCGATGGTCGGGGGCTATGCGATGACGGACGCCACGGGCCGCGAGTTCGAGGCGGCGATCCCGGCCTTCAGCCTGGATGTGCCCGGGGAGCGGCGGGTGCTGAACTGAGTGGCTGGTGATTGGTGGCTGCCGCTCCACAGCCGGCGGAAGGGCGGCGCGGTTCACGCCGTCACACGGGCGTCGGCCAGCCACTAGCCACTAATCACTTCGAGCCCGCGAAGCGGGTGAGGGGCTGCGTCAACCCGGATAACCGCAGCCCCGCCCCAGTCTCACGGCCCCGTGCGGGTGGGGCCATGAGGCGGAGGGCGGCTCTCTAGGAGCCGTTCGTGACAGCCGTGTGGCTGGAGGGTGGTTAGTGATTGGTGATTAGTGATTGGCGCGGTGATCGCCCGCCCTGGCGGCGGCCAATCACTAACCACTAATCACTCATCACTCAGATGTAGCGTCGCAGGCTGCGGGCCAGGTCCGTCGCGCCGCCGCGCTTGACCTGCGGCTGGTAGGCGACGCGGGCGTGCTCGACGCAATAGACGCCTTCCGACGAGCGGCGACCGCAGAAGCTGAACTCGTTCGAGGACGGGTCGCCGATCGGCCATTTGCACATGTGCGCGCCCAGGGTCATCACCGTGGCGGTGCCGGGCAGGTCGGGCATGGGGGCCGGAACCGACGGGGCCGAAACGGCGCGCGGCTGGACCGCCTCGATGCGGCGCGGGGCCGACGGGGCCTGGGTCGGCGGTGCGGCGGGGCGCGGGCGCGACGGGCGGAAGGTGGCGCGCGCCGGCTGCGACGGGGCGGCCCGGCCCGACAGGCCGAGGCGGTGCACCTTGCCGATGACGGCGTTGCGGGTGACGCCGCCGCCCAGCTGTTTGGCGATCTGGCTGGCCGACTGGCCCTCAAGCCAGAGCTTCTTCAGCGCGCCGACGCGGTCTTCAGTCCAGCCTGCGGTCATAGCCAACCCTCCGGGTCTCGGATTCAATATATGGGGTCCAGACGTCCCTCCGGGGGTCTCGACCTACCACTAATCGTAAACGAGGCCCTAACAGACGCAAGATGTGCGAATCAGTCCGTCCACAGGAACCAGATGTAGGGATGGTTAACGGCGGCGGCTGCGCCGGGTGGCTAGTGGCTAGTGGCTGGCCGACGCCTGTGCGGTGGAGCCGACCGCGCCGCCCTTCCGCAGGCGCAGGTTGCTGCAGTCTCCGGCTGGCGGGTGAGGGGGCGGCAGGCGATTTCCGGTTCCGCCTGCGGAAGGGCGACGCCGGACCTCCGGCTCCGCAGGCGGTGGCCAGCCACTAGCCACTAGCCACTAGCCACTTGCATCCCACCGCCGCCCACCGCATCTGCCCCCCATGACCGACCTGAGCCCGACCGTTCCCCCGCAGCCGCGCAGCTACGCCGGCGTCAACTGGATCGGCGTCCAGACCCTGTACCTGCGCGAGGTCCGCCGTTTCTGGAAGGTCGGGGCCCAGACCGTGGCCGGGCCGGTGGTCACCACCCTGCTCTACATGCTGGTCTTCGTGGTCGCCCTGCAGGGCGCCCGCCCGCCGCTGCACGGCACGCCCTTCCCCGAGTTCGTCGCGCCCGGCCTGATCATGATGGCCATGCTCAACAACGCCTTCGCCAACGCCTCGTCCAGCCTGATCCAGGCCAAGGTGATGAACACGGCGACCGACTTCCTGACCCCGCCGCTCAGCCCGCTGGAACTGACCATCGGCTTCGCGCTCGGCGCCGCCACGCGCGGTCTGGTGGTCGGGATCGTCACCGCGATCTGCGTCCTGCCCTTCGCCCGGCTGGGGGTGGCGAACCTCGGCCTGATCCTTTGGTTCGGCCTGATCGCCTGTCTGATCATGGGCATGCTGGGGGTCTTCGCCGGCCTCTGGGCCCAGAAATTCGACCAGCTCGCGGCGGTGCAGAATTTCGTCATCATGCCGATGACCTTCCTCAGCGGCACCTTCTACCTCGTCGAGAACCTGCCCGAGCCGTTCGCGACCATCAGCCACTTCAACCCCATCTTCTATCTGATCGACGGCTTCCGGGCCGGCTTCATCGGCAATGCCGAGGGCAGCCTGGCGATCGGCATGGTCATGAGCGGCCTGCTGGCCCTGGTCATGGCCTGGGCCTGCTGGGCGGTCTTCAAATCGGGCTGGCGGCTGAAGACCTGAAGCCGGAAAGCCGGGCCGGTCCTGGCCTCACGGATGAACTCCGGTGTCAAAACGCGCGCCGCTGTCCGCCTTGGCCTTGGGGAAGCTTGTCAGGATTTTAAGGTGCGCCGGAGGCCGCGCCGCGCTAGCCATGGCCCTTCGTCGCAAGGGGGTTCCATGCTGTTCCGTCGTTTTGCCGCCAAGGCGGCCTTTGGCGCCGCCGCGGCCCTGCTGGCCGTCGCCTCGCCCCTCGCCGCGCAAGAGGTCGACCTGCGCGCCCAGGTCGCCGCCTTCGTCCAGCCGTCAAACGAGGCCCGCACCGCCGTCGTCGTCGCCCAGCTGCGCGCCGCCGGCTTCGAACCGACCGTCGAGACCTTTACCGGCGGCAACCGCCAGACCGGCGAGATGGAGGGCCGCAATGTCGTGGTCACCCTCGGCGACGGCCCGCGCGAGATCCTGCTGACCGCCCACTATGACGCGGTGAAGCTGCGCGACGGGACGATGTCGCACGGCGTGGTCGACAACGCCGCCTCCGTGGTCGGGGTGATCGAGGCGGCGAAGATCCTGCGCGGCAAGGCCCTGAACCATCGCATCCGCATCATCCTGTTCGACCAAGAGGAGCTGGGCCTGATCGGCGCGCGCAAATGGATCGAGGCGCACGGCCTGACGAACGTCGCCGCCGTCGTGAACTCGGACGTCGCCGGCTATGGCGACACCCTGATGTACGGCCAGAACAACGGCGCCCAGTCGGCCTTCGTGACCCGCGCCGTGCAGGAGCTGTGCGCCGAACGCGCGATGCAGTGCGTGGGCTATCCGGTGTATCCGCCGTCGGATGACCGCGCCTTCTCGGCCGCCGGCGCGCCGGTGGTGTCGCTGGGTTTCCAGGACGAGATCGGCGCCCACCAGATGTGGCTGGCCTTCAACGGCGGGCAGACCAATGGTCTGGCCGAGGGCTTTGTGCCCCGGGTGTTCCAGCTGATCCATTCGGCGGACGACACGATGGAGCGGATCGACCCGGCAACCGTCGCGCTGGCGGGCGAGGTCTATGCGTCGGTGGTGGAGCGGCTGGATCGCCAACTGGCCGGTGTTGACTAACACCGTCCTCCGGCCGACAAGGCCTGACCCTTTTCCAAGCGGTCCCGGCGCTCTCCAGCGGCGGGGCCGTCTCGCTTTTGGAGGTCGCTGCCGTGTCCAATGAACATCTGATGGGTGTCTACAACCGCGCGCCGCTGGAGGTCGATCGCGGTCAGGGCGCGCGTCTCTGGGCGAAGGACGGGACCGAATACCTCGACTGCGTCATGGGCATTTCGACCAACGCCCTCGGCCACGCCAATCCTATCCTCGTCCAGGCGATCAAGGACCAGGCGGAAAAGCTCTGGCACGTCTCCAACATCTTCAAGATTCCGGGCCAGGAAGCCCTCGCCGACGCCCTGTGCGAAAAGTCGTTCGCGGACGTCGTGTTCTTCACCAACTCGGGCACCGAGGCGGTCGAGTGCGCGATCAAGACGGCCCGCCGGTATCACTTCGCCAACGGCCAGCCCGAGCGGATCGACATCTACGGCTTCGACGGCTCGTTCCACGGCCGCACCTACGGCGCCATCAACGCCGCCGCCAACCCCAGCTACACCAACGGCTTCGGCCCGCCGATGGAAGGCTTCCACCAACTCGTCTTCGGCGATCACGAGGCGCTCAAGGCGGCCATCGCCAATCCCAACACCGCCGCCATTATCGTCGAGCCGGTGCAGGGGGAGGGCGGCTGCCGCGCCATTCCCGAGGTCTGCCTGCGCGGCCTGCGCGAGCTCTGCGACGAACACGGCGTCCTGATCATCTTCGACGAGGTCCAGTGCGGCATGGGCCGGACCGGCAAACTGTGGGCCCATGAATGGGGCGGCATGGCTCCCGACATCATGGCGGTCGCCAAGGCCCTCGGCGGCGGCTTCCCCATCGGCGCCTGCCTCGCCACCGAAAAGGCCGCCTCGGGCATGACCGTCGGCGTCCACGGCTCGACCTTCGGCGGCAATCCGCTGGCCATGGCCGTCGGCGGCGCGGCCTTCGCCGAGATTTCGAAGCCCGAGACCCTGGCCCACGTCAACGAGATCGCCGGCTATCTGAAGCAGCAGCTGCACGGGTTGAAAGAGCGCTTCCCCGATGTGATCGTCGAGGTGCGGGGGAAGGGCCTGCTGATGGGAATCAAGCTGATCCCCAATAACCGGGAATTCATGGGCTGGGCCCGCGATGAAGCGCATCTGCTGGTCGCCGGCGGCGGTGATAATCTGGTCCGCATCCTGCCGCCCCTGAACTTCACGCTGGACGAAGCCCGTGAGGCCGTCGAACGTCTTGAAAAGACCTGCGAGTTCGCCCGCACGAAGATGGCCGCGGCCTGACAGTCAAACCCGCTCATCCCGACCAAAGCCGGGACCCGGTCCTGTCCGGCGTGACGCTGGCGCCATGGGATTGGCGGACATTTCCACCCGGGTGAGCGTTTTCACCCAAAGCACCGGGTCCCGGCTTTGGCCGGGATGAGCGGAGATCAAAATGGTCCGCCATTTCCTCGACCTTCACCGCCTCTCCGCCGAGGAGCTGCGCGCCATCCTCGATGACGCCCACGCCCGCAAGGCCGCGCGCAAGGGCTGGCCGAAAGGCAAGGTCGACGCCGACGCACCGGCGAAGGATCGCGTTCTGGCGATGATCTTCGAGAAGAACTCGACCCGGACCCGCTTCAGCTTCGACGCCGCCATCCGCCAGCTGGGCGGGGCCTCGATCATCGCCAACGCCGGCGACATGCAGCTGGGCCGCGGCGAGCCGGTGGAGGACACGGCCCGCGTCCTGTCGCGCATGGTCGACGCCGTGATGATCCGCGCCAACAGCCATGAGGACGTCGAGCGTTTCGCCCGCGTCGCGACCGTGCCGGTGATCAACGGCCTGACGGACCGCTCGCACCCGTGCCAGATCCTCGCCGACCTGATGACCATCGAGGAGCATCGCGGCCCGATCGCCGGCAAGACCATCGCCTGGGTCGGCGACGGCAACAACGTCTGCCACAGCTTCATCCACGCCGCGCCGAAGCTGGGCTTCCACCTCAACATCGCCTGTCCGGCCGACTTCCATCCCGACCTCCACGACCTCGCCCGCGGCGGCAATTCCGTCACCCTGACCAGCGACCCGCGCGAGGCCGTGAGCGGCGCCGACGTGGTCGTCACCGACACCTGGGTGTCGATGGGCGACGGCGACTATGAAGAGCGGCTCGAGGCGTTCGAGGGTTATGGCGTCGACGACGCCCTGATGGACGCCGCCGACAGCGACGCCGTGTTCCTGCATTGCCTCCCCGCCCACCGGGGCGAGGAGGTCACCGACGCCGTCATTGACGGGCCGAAGTCGCTGGTCTGGGATGAGGCCGAGAACCGCATCCACGCCCAGAAGGCGGTGCTGGCGTGGTGTTTCGCGGGGTAGGGGGTAGGTCTTAGGTCTTAGGTCTTAGGTCTTAGGTCTTAGGTCTTAGGCAGCGATCCGACGCCTCTGCCTAAGCCCCAAGCCCCAAGCCCCAAGCCCTCACTGCAAATTCACGTCCGCCACTCCGCCGGCGTCCGGCACTGTCTTGGTCAGATTGGCCTTGGCGACCTCGAAGAAGAAGCCGACGACGCCCTTCTTCGACACCCAGATCCGCCCGTCGTCGGCGTCGAAACGCAGCAGGGTCAGATGCGGGTCGTCCTTACCCTCAGGGTACCAGGCGGCGACGATCGGGTTCCAGTGCTTGTCGATAACCGCCTGATTGCGCGGCGCTGCCGACAGGGTCCCGTGAATGCAGGCCCAGACCTCCTGGTCCTTGGAGCCATAGGTGAACATCGCGCTCTGCCCGCCAGCGGCGTCCTTCGCCAGATCGGTGTCGTCGCGGGTGAAGAACCAGATGACGCCGGTCTCCTCCTCCCGATAGGCCGTCATCGGCTGGCTGTGATAGCCCGGCCGGTCGAGGCCCAGCATCCCGGTGTTCGACCTCTTGAGGTGGTCCCAGAACTCGGTCTCGGCCTCGGCGGCGGTAAGGGTCTTGTCGCCCATGATGAATCTCCTGATCTCTGGGGGTGGATCAGGAATGGGCGGGGGCCGGGCGGGTTCCGGCCCGGACCTAATACGGGCGCTGCGGAACACCCATCAGCGTCCCCAGGTGGATCGCCAGGATGAACACCGCGACTCCGCACAACAGCATGATGAAACGCCACGGGATCATGCGCACGCCGCGCCTCAGATCCCATGGGCGCGACCCGCGCCAGCCGGCAAACACGGCCAGGGCCAGGGCCGCCGCGAGGAGGGTCAGTGTCAGCGACAGATTCATCCGCGCGAGGTGGCCCGCCAACTGACGCGGCGCAAGGGCGAATTCCTTGCCGGGAGGTTAATCTTCATGGGTCGTTAACCACGCTCGCGCGAGATATTCATCGGGCGCCGACGCTTTCCACAGGAAGATGTGGCCGCCGCTACATCTTGGGGTTAACCACGCGTTTACACCCATCATCTTGGCGTCTAGCGTTCGACATATGGGTCGGGAGACGAATCAGTGAGCGCAGCCGCGGCGCCTTGGAGCGTAAAGGGCATCCAGCCCAAGGCGCGCGAGATCGCCAAGGACCTCGCCCGTCGATCCGGCATGACGCTCGGCGAGTGGCTGAACACGATCATCATGGAAGACGGTGATGACGATGAGGGTGGTTTCACGCCCCTGTCGCGCCGTCCCCATGCCGCCGACAGCATCGACCGCCGGGGTCGCAGCCGCCGGGTCGATGACGCCTATGGCGCGGGCGTCGGCGACGACCAGATCCAGCGCCTGGGCGCCTCGATCGACGCCATCGCCGCCCGGCTTGAGGCCGCCGAGCGGCGCTCGACCATCGCCATCCAGGGTGTTGATCAGGCGGTCTCGGGTCTGGTCCGCCGACTCGAGAACCAGGATCAGGACGGCAAGGCCTACGGCCGCCGCATCGACGACATCGCCGAGGAACTGCGCGAGGGGCACAAACGCCTGCGTCGCTTCGAACAGGAGATCGGCCCCCAGACCGCCGAGACCTTTGGCAAGGTCGAGACCACCATGGGCGCCTTGGCCGGCCGCCTCTACGACATCGAGGAACGCCAGCGCTCGAGCGTGAACGAGTTGCGCCACCGGATGGACGCGGTCGAAAAGGTCGCCGGACCGGGCGTGGGGTCGGAGTTGTTGTCCCAGGTCGGGCAGCGGCTGGACGAGGCCCAGAGCCGCACGGCCGAGGCGTTGCGCAATCTTCAGGCTTCCTTCGCCGGGCTGGATCAGCGCCTGCGCGCCGCGGAATCGCGGACCGAGCCGGAGGGCGCCCGCGAGGCCGCCCGCTTCGAAAAGCTGGCCGAGACGCTGAGCCGTCAGGTCGAAGGCAACCGCGCCGAGATGATGCGGCGGCTCGACACCGCCGAGTCTGAAGGGCGGATGGATCGCATCGAGCGCGCGGTGCTGGCCATCGGCGATCAGGTCAAGACGTCCGAAGAGCGTTCGGCCAAGGCCGTCGAGACCATGGGCCGCGAGGTCCTGCGCATCGCCCAGAACCTGAACGGCCGGGTCCAGTCCATCGAGGCCGAGACCCCGGTCCGCTTCGAACAGCTGAGCCGCAAGGTCGAAACCGACATGGGCCGGTTCGCCCAGGGCATCGAGCAGCGGCTGACCGCGACGGACGACCGCAATGCCCTCGCCCTGGAGAAACTGGGCGGCGAGATCACCCGCATTTCCGATCGCCTGAGCGAACGCATCGCCCAGTCCGAGCGACGGTCGCAGCAGGCGCTGGACGACATCGGTCGCCGCCTGGCCGACAGTTCGGCGCGCATCGAGCAGGGCTATGACCGCGCGTCGGGCGAACTGGCCGAGCGTATGCGGATGTCGGAAGAGCGCACGGCGGCCCTGATCGCCGAGGCGCGGGACAATATCGAACGCCGCGCCGAACCGGCGCCGGCGGCCGCCGCGGCGGCGGATCCGGACTGGCGCGCCGCGGCCTTCCCCGACACCGCCTTCCCGGGCGCGCCCTTCCCTGACACGGTGTTTGACGACCCGATCTATGCCGAGCAGCAGGCCTGGTCCGCGGACCTGGCGCCGCCCGAGCCCGCGCCCGCGCCTGTCGCCGAAGCGGCCGCGCCCGACGAGGTCCTGAGTCCTGACGCTGTCTTCGACGCCGTGATGCGCGGCCCGCGGGTGGACGAGGCGCCGGTGGCGCCGACCCCGTTCGGCAGCCGTACCGTCAGCGCGGACATGGCCGAGGACGCCGGCCCGCCGCCCCAGATCCCCGCTTTCACCCCGCCTCCGTTCCATGCGGTCGCCCAGTCCGAGGCAGCGCCGACCCCGGCCCCGCCGACGGCTTTCGGCCAGGGCTTCGGCGGGGCCGATGTCTCGGATGCGCTGCAGGCGACCGCTCCTGGAAATCAGGGAGCCGTCTTCGATGGCGGCCATGAGGACTTCGACGGCGAGACGGACTTCGTTGACCCCCGCGCCTTGCGCGCCGCCGCGGCCCAGGGCCGCGCCTCCTCGACGCGCCAGACGATAGACGCGGCCCGCGCCGCCATGGCCGCTCCGGCCGCCGAGCCCCCGGCCCGTTCGGGCTTTGGCCTGAAACGCGGCGGCAAGTCGCGGCTGCAGGAGCGGCTGGACAAGCAGGCATCCAGGGACGGCGGCACGGTCCGCAAGGCGCTCGGCGCTTCAGCCATCGCGGTCATGCTCACCGCCGGCGGAGCCTATGCGACCGGGCAGCTGACCGGCTCCGGGTTCAATTTCCCGGACCTCCCGGGCGGCCGGTCCGCCGAGCCGTTGGCGGCCCTGGCGGTGGTTCCCGCTGCGCCAACCGAAGCCGATCTGGCGCGGGGCGAGGACCTGTATCAGCAGGCGATCGCCCTTCTGGACGCGGACGACGCCACCGGTGTCGAGACGCTGAAACAGGCGGCGGCGACCGGCTATTCGCCCGCCCAGCTGCACCTGGCCGGCCTTTACCAGGATGGCGAAATGGGTCTGGCCGTGAATCTTGCGGAAGCCCGGATCTGGGCGCGCCGCGCGGCCGATGGCGGCGATGCACGCGGCATGCACGCCTACGGCATGTATCTGTTTGACGGCGTCGGCGGAGATCAGGACCGGGGCGAGGCGCTCGACTGGCTGAAGCGCGCGGCCGAGGCCGGTCTGGTCGACAGCCAGTACAATGTCGCCAAACTCTATGAGACCGGGGACGTCGGCATCTCGCCCGACACCACCGAGGCCTACAAATGGTATCTGATCGCGGCGCGCGCCGGCGATATCGACGCCCGGTCCGCGGTCGAGCGTCTGCGGGACGCGGTGTCGGCCGCCGACCGCGGCAAGGCCCGGGCCGAGGCCGACAGTTTCCAGGTCGAACCACTCGCCTGAGGCGAGAGGGACGAGCTTTTCTGGCGCATCGGGTGGCGGGAGTCGCCGGGTGGGTCTAGGACACCAGCACTTCCGTCGTCGCCTTTCCGGCGCCTAGCCTCAGTTCCAGCCGAAGGCGCGTCCTTTGGATATCTATCTGCCGATCGCCGAGGTTTCGGTGAACTGGCCGCTCCTGGTTCTGCTGGGCGCGACGGTCGGATTCGTGTCCGGACTGTTCGGCGTCGGCGGCGGCTTCCTGATGGCTCCGATCCTGATCTTCATGGGGATCCCGCCGGCGGTGGCCGTGGCCAGCCAGGCCAGCCACGTCGTCGCCTCCTCGACCTCGGGCGTCATCAGCTACACCAGCCAGAAGGCGGTCGATTATCGCATCGGCGGCGTGATGGCGCTGGGCGGGGTCATCGGCGCCCTGCTGGGCGTCGAACTGTTCCGCTATCTGCGCCTGCTCGGCCAGGCCGACATGGCGGTGGCGGTCTCCTATCTGCTGTTCCTCGGCGCCATCGGCACCCTGATGCTCTACGAGAGCCTCGGGCAGATCCTGCGGCGGGTGCGGGGCGAGGTCGCGCCGCACCGGGAACGGCGCCGGCCGCTCTGGCTCTACGGCCTGCCGCTGAAGATGCGGTTTCCGCGCTCGGGCCTCTATATCAGCGCCATCCCGCCGTTCGCCCTTGGCGGGTTCGCCGGCGTGCTGTCTGCCATCATGGGCGTCGGGGGCGGCTTCATCCTGGTTCCGGCCATGCTCTATGTGCTGCGCATGAAGGCCGGCGTGGTGGTGGGCACCAGCCTGTTCCAGATCATCATCGTCACGGCCATGACGACCGTCCTCCAGGCCGGGCGCAACCAGACCGTCGACATCGTCCTGTCCACCCTGCTGCTCGTCGGCGGCGTGGTGGGCGCCCAGTACGGCGCCCGGCTGTCGGGCCGGTTCCGGCCGGACGTCCTGCGCGCCCTGCTTGGGCTGATCGTCCTGCTCGTCGGCATCCAGATGGGGCTGGAGCTGTTCGTGCGGCCGTCGGACCTGTTCGCCTTCGCCCCCGGAGTACCGGAATGAGGGTTCCGGAATGATCGCCGCCCTTCCGCCGCCGCCGCCCGCGGTCGTCGCCCCGGCCCCGGAACGCTCGGTCGCCACCGTTCGGCAGGTGCGGGTCGCCGCCGCCATGACCGACGCCCGGGTCCGGGTCGATTCCAGCTTCAGCGGCGCCTCGATTGTTCTCTATGGCGCGGTCTTCAATCCGACCAACCAGCCGGCTGATGTGGTCGTTGTGGTGCGGGGCCCGGACGGACCGGTGCGTCTGGTCAAGAAGACCCGCAACATGGGCTTGTGGCTCAACAGCCGGCCGGTTCTGTTCGAGGGCGCGCCGGGCTTCTACATGACGGCCTCGACACGGCCCCTGTCGGACATCGCCGACTTCGGCCAGCTTCGCCGGCTGGGCGTGGGCCTCGATCACCTGCGGATCAACGCGCCGCAGGAGAGCCGCACCGTCACCCGCTACGGCGTCCGCGACGTGGTCGTCAGCCGCCTGGGCGAGGACTATCTGGACTACCGCCGCGCCGTGATCCGGCTTCGCGAGGCGGCGGCCCTGTACAACACCGACCCGAACGGCGTGGAATTCGTGGACGCCGGCCTGTTCCGCGCCGAACTCGAACTGCCGGCCGTCGCCCCGACCGGCCAGTATTTCGCCGAGGTCTGGCTGTTCCAGAACGGCGAACCCGTGTCGGTCTCGAACCTGACCCTGACGGTCGAAAAGGTCGGCATCGAGCGCGACCTCTATGAGTTCGCCCACCGCCGGCCGTGGAGCTATGGCCTGCTCTGCGTGTTGCTGGCGGCTTTCACGGGCTGGGCGGCCAGCCGCCTGTTCAGGCGCAGCTAGACCCGCCGACGAGAGAGGCGCTCATTCCCGGACAACAAAAAAGGCCCCCCGCGATGGCGGGGGGCCTTTTCCGAAAGAAAGTGCGACGGTCTTAGTCGCTTTCGCTGTCGTCCGAGACTTCGTTGATGACCACGCCGGCCAGGATGGCGGCGCCGATCAGGATCAGCGGAAGCGGGATGGCGGCGAACTCGCTGGACTCAGCGCTGGTGGCGCCGACGCGGTCACCCACGCGGGCGGAAGCCTGGGTGGTGGCGGCGGCCTGACCGGCGACCAGCAGCAGGCCGGCGACGGAAGCAACGATAATCTTCTTCATAATGGTGTCCCCTCGGAAAAATCCAGAAAACTCTGTAGCCAAGCTGTCGCAGGCTGGCAAGTCAGAGTCCGTGTCTCCCGGGCAACAACTCCGGAGTGAAAAAGTCATTTTCGGCGCGCCCAAAACGAGCATTTCCGGGGGCTGCGTCGGACTCCGCAGCTTACCCGGCCGCCGCGAACTCGCTGAGTGCATCGATCACCGCGCGGTTCTGGTCCTCGGTGCCGACCGTGATGCGCAGGCAGTCGGGCAGGCCGTAGCCGCCCACGGGTCGGACGATGATTCCCTTGGAATTCAGATAGTCATTGGCCGCCGCGGCGTTGCGCTTTTCATCCGGGAAGCGGACCAGAACGAAGTTGCCGGCCGAGGGGAAGACGTCAAAGCCGAAGCCCTTGATGGCCTGGGTCAGACGCGGCCGCCAGGCGTGGACCAGGTCGCGCGAGGCCTTCTGGTGCGCCTCGTCGCCGAGAGCGGCGACGGCCGCCTCGATACCGGGAACGGAGACATTGAAGGGCAGTCGGATGCGGTCGACCGCCTCGGCCACCTTCAGCGGCGCATAGCCGAAGCCGATGCGCAGGCCGCCGAGGCCGTGGATCTTGGAGAAGGTGCGGGTGACGACGATGTTGTCGGCGTCGCGGGCCAGGGGGAAACTGGTCTCCCAGTCCGGTTCGGCGACGAATTCGGCATAGGCCTCGTCGATGACCAGCAGGATGTGCGGCGGCAGGGCCGCGTGCAGGCGCCGGATTTCCTCGGCCGTATTGTAGCTGCCGGTCGGGTTCGACGGGCTGGAAACATAGACGATGCGGGTGCGGTCATCGACCTCGGCGAGAATGGCCTCGGGAGTCAGCCGGAAATCCGGCTCCGGCGCCAGTTTGACCGAGGCCTCGTTGGCCAGGGCGCTGATGCGATAGGCGAGAAAGCCGTATTTGCCGCTGACGATGTTGTCGCCGGCGGTCAGGTAGGTCTGGTTCAGCAGGGCGAAGACCTCATCCGAACCGTTGCCGAAGATCAGCCGCTCGGGCTCCAGACCGTGGTGTCCGGCCACGGCGTCGCGCAGCTTCATGGCCCGGCCGTCGGGGTACATGTGGATATTGTTCACTGCGGCGGCATAGGCCTCGCGCGCCTTTTCCCCGGCGCCGAGGGCGTTTTCGTTGGACGACAGCTTCATGGGCTCGGCGACGCCCTCAATGCGCGACTTGCCGCCGACATAGGGGGCGATGTCGAGGATGCCGGGCTTGGGCGCGGGTGCGTCGGTCATGGGGCGGTCCTCGACATCAGAACTGGGGGGCGGCGCCGATAACGCCGGAAAGGCTGCCGGGCGCGGATGCAAGCCGCCCGTCCTCGGCCTGCACATAGCCCGCGAGCATGAACAGCTTCAAGCCGCCCGCCGCGATCAGCGGGCTGGCGGCCAGGCCGGCGGCGCCGAGCGCCTCGACGATTCTGGCGTCCGGGGCGGTGCTGTCGGTGGCCCAGAAGGTGCGATCGTCGCCCGTCGGGCCGGGAACGGCGTGCCGGACCACCAGGGCCCGTGGCCGGCCGTGGCGATCGTCGGGCAGGGCGGCGACGACGCGCAGAGCGGGCTCGGCCAGCAGTCGGCCCCACCACGCCTTGCCGGGCGGCAAATCCATCAGGGCGCGCGCACCGTCGCGAACGGCGGAGAGCGCCTGTTCCGGCTCGGCGACGGCGCGGGCGGCGAGGCCGAAGCGGTCGGCGGCAAGGGTTTGGCTGGCCGGCCCCCAGACGACCAACGGCCCGCCTGTCGCCGCGTCAATCCGCCCAAGCACCGCGCGCACGGCCGCGCGTTCGGCGACCGCCAGGCCGTTCAATAATTCGCGAAGCGCAATGGCGTCGGCGTCGGCCGTGGCGCGCGATCCGGCCTTGATCCGCAGGCGGACGGCTTCGACCACCGCCCGGTCCAGGGCCAGCCGTTCGACGTCGGCTTCCGGCTCGACCAGCATCAGAACAGACGCGGCGCGGGCGCCAGGGCGAAGGGGCCCAGCCAGGTGCGGCCGTCGCGGAACTGCACGACCAGATCGACCGGACGCTCGCCCGAAGCCGCCGTGGCGGCCGCCGCGCCGGCGGCGCCCGCGCGGTTGACCGCGCCCGAGCGCGAACCGGCCAGGCCGGCGATGGCGGCCATGGGCCGTTCGGCGGTCACGGCCAGCGACCCTTGCAGCCGTCCGTCGGCGCCGGCCAAAAGGGCGTCGCTGGAGAGGATGGCGGTGCTGTCCCCGGCCTGCAGCCGGCCCCGCACGCCGGTGAACCGCCCGCCCGCCGCGGTCCAGGCGGCGAAGACGCCGGCGGAATCCATGCCCCGGAGTTGACTGGCCTCGCCGATGGTGGCCTCGACCTGGGCGGTGAGCCGGCCCTGTCGGGTGGCCCCTTCGACCGGTCCGCCCGGCCGGCCGCGCGCCTCGGTCAGGACGAACAATACATCCATCTCGTCGGTGGACGGCTGGCCATCGGTCAGGTGCGGGCGGGTCTCCAGCTGGATGCGCTCGGCCGAGGCGATGGGGAAGGGTTCGGCGTCGGCGTGGGCGGTGAAGGTCGGGCGGATCATCTCGGCCCGCAGATCGGGGAACCGCGCGTCCAGCTGGCTGACGCTCAGACGCAGGCCGTCGCCGCCGATTCCGACCTTCCCCTTGCCGGCGCGGGTCAGCGTCAGGCCGTCCGGGGCGACGACCACCCACCGGTCCGGATTCCAGGCATTGGCCTCGGCCACCAGTTCGGGGGCCGCGATCCCGTGGCCCGACGGGGCCAGGATGTCGGCGTGTGGGATCGAGACCCTCGCCCGGAACGGCCAGCCCGTCGTGGTCACGGCGGCGTGGGTGACGGTCCAGCCGTCCTGACGCAAGGCTTCCACCTGGCCTTCGAGGCGGGTCTCGATCTGGCTGGTCAAATAGAACCACCAGCCAGTCCAGGCGGCCAGCAGCACGCCGACGATGATGAAGGGGGTGAAGAGGCCGCGGCGGGAATGGCGGCTGGGCATGTCGGTCATGGGCTCCGTCTAGTCCGGCTTGAGGAATGCGCCAACCTGTTCAACAGCCTCGGCCAGTCCCATGCGCTGGACCTCGGTCCCCGGCGGCAGGCTGGCGAACAGACGGGTCGGGGCGGCGGCGTCCAGCATGACGAAGACGCCCTTGTCGTCGCCGCGGCGGATCAGCCGGCCGAAGGCTTGGGCCATTTTGGCGCGGGCGAGGGCGTCGTCGAAATTGCGCCCGCCGGCGCCCTCGCCGCCGAAGCGCAGGCGGCGCGCCTTGTGCAGCAGGTCCGGGCGGGGCCAGGGCACGCGGTCGAAGGCGAGGATGCGCAGGGACCGGCCCGGCACATCCACCCCGTCCCGCACCGCGTCGGTGCCCAGCAGGCAGCTGTCCTGTTCCGCGCGGAAAACGTCGACCAGGGCCCCGACCTCGAGCGGATCGACATGCTGGGCGTAGAGAGGGATGCCCGCCTTGGCCAGATCCGGTCCCAGTCGCTCATAGACCGCCTTCAGCCGGCGTATGGCGGTGAACAGGCCGAGGCCGCCGCCTCCCGCGGCGAGGAACAGTTCGCGCATGGCTGCCGCCGTCTGGCGCGGATCGTCCTTGACCAGGTCGTTGACGACGATGACCCGGGCGTTGGCGGCGTAGTCGAACGGGCTTTCGACCTTCAGCGTCCGCGCCGGCTCGATCAGCCGGGCCGAGCCGGTGCGCAGCCGGGCCATGTCGAACGGATCGTCCGCGTTCGGATCGGACAGGGTGGCGCTGGTCACCAGCACGCCATGGGCCGGCATGATCACCGCGGCCTCCAGCGGCACGGTCGGATCGATCCAGTGCCGGCGCAGGGCCACGTCCATGATCCGGCCGAAGGCGGCCTCGGCCGACAGCCAGTCGAGGAAGTCGGGGTCGGGCTCGTCGGACGACACCTCCAGGGCCGCCAGCATGGACCGCCAGCCGGGCAGGGTCATGCGGGCGCGGCGATCGAGGCCCCTCAGGGCGCCCTCGATCCGGGCGCGGCTGGCGCCGTCCAGATCGGCCGCCTCGTCGTCGAGGATGTCCTCCAGATGCCGCGACAGGGCCAGCAGGGGCGCCTCGACGGCGGCGAGGGCCTGGGCGGCCTCGCGCGCGGCCTCCAGCACCTGTTCGGTGACCGGCCGCAGGGAACACTCCATGCCGAATTCGGTCCCGCTGCCCGAGGCGTTCTCGCTGGTCCGTGCACGGAGCTGTTCCAGCGCGGCCAGCAGGAAGCGTTCGATCGGCCCGACCGGATTGACCTCGCCCGAGGCCGGGGCGATCCGGCCCGACACGCCCTCGCCGGGCAGCTGGGCGGCGGCGCGGACGGCGTCCTGAAGCGCCTTGGTCGCCGCCTCATTGTCGGCGCACAGGTCGCCCAGCCGCTGTTCCAGACCGCGTCCGCGCCGGCCGCGCCCCTCGGGCCCGCGCAGCCAGCGGCGCAGTTCCGCCGCCTCCTGACCGGACAGGCAGGCCGAGAAGGCGCTGTCGGCGGCGTCGAACAGATGGTGGCCCTCGTCGAAGACGATCCGCTTCAGGGCCGCCGTCTCGCCATCCTGCTTCAGGCCGCGCGCCGACCGGGCCCCGTCGAAGGCGGCCTGAGTCATGACCAGGGCGTGGTTGGCGACGACGAGGTCGGCGCGGCGGCTGGCGCGAATGGTCTTCTCGACGAAACAGGTGCGGTAGTGGGGGCAGGCGGCGTGGACGCATTCGCCGCGCCGGTCGACCAGATTGGCCGCGCTGGCCTGATGGCTTGGCCCCGTCGCGAACAGGCCGGGCAGCCACCCCGGATAGTCGCCCCCGGTCATGTCGCCGTCGCGGGAATGCATGGCCCAGCGGCTGGCCAGGGCCATGCCGATCAGGTCGCCGTTTCCGAGCTGCGCCGCCTGCACCATGTCCTGAAGGTTCAGCAGGCAGAGGTAGTTCTCACGCCCCTTGCGGACCACGGTCTTCTTCTTGCGCTCGACCGGATCGGGCCACAGGGCGGCGCTTTCGCGGTCGATCTGACGCTGCAGGGCGCGGGTGTAGGTCGAGACCCAGGCCGCCCCCTGATTGCGCTCGGCCCACAGGCTGGCGGGGGCCAGGTAGCCGAGGGTCTTGCCGGTGCCGGTGCCGGCCTCGGCCAGCAGGAACCGGGGTCGGCCCTCCTCATTGCGCGGCGAGAAGGCGTAGGCGGCCTCGGCGGCATAGTCGGACTGGGTCGGGCGGGTCTCGTCGAGGCCCGAGGCCTGAAGCAGTTTCTCCAACCGGATGCGGGCGCTTTCGCTGTCGACCGGGGCCGATCCGGCCTCGCCGCGCGGCGCCTCGTCCTCCCATTCCGGCAGGCGGGACCAGACATCGAGCCCGCTGCCGCGATGGTTGCGGTCGCGGACGGGATGGTGCTGCAGGGCGCCCGTGACCCGCCAGGCCCACGACCAGCCGGCGCGGCCGAGGGTCTCGGCGAGGGTGAAGGCGGCCTCGCGGTCCGGATAGGCCGGGTCAGCGAGTTCGCGCAGCAGGCCGTTGGCGGCGTGGCGCAGGGCCTCGGCCTGGGCCTCCGCCCCCTTGGGCTCGGCCATCCCCATGGCGAGGGCCAGGCCGCTCGGCGAGGGGGCGCAGAAGCGGGCGGGGCGGACGAAGGCGAACAACTCCAGCACGTCCAGCATCTCGACCGATCGGGCCGGCGGGGCGATGCCGAGGCGGCGGGCGGTCAGGCTGGCGTGGGCGACCATGACCGGGGCGGTGGTGAAGGCCCCCTCGGCGGCGCCTCGCCCGATCCGGCGCGCCCCTTCGCCATCGCAGATCGCCCCCGCGCCCGGCGGAATGGCGAGCGCCGGCGGCAGGGCCAGCCATGGCTCGGCGCCGGTCAGGGCGGCGGCGGACGTGAGGGAGTCGATGGACACGACCGATAGATAGCGGTTCGGCGCGTGAAACGGAACGGGAACATGCTATAGGCGCGATGTGACGCCGCCACCCGCTCCCGCAACGCTTTCGCCCCTCTTCGCCGACTGGTTCGCGTCGCGCGGCTGGTCGCCGCGACGGCATCAGCTGGAGATGATCGCGGCGGCGCAGGCCGGGTCGCACGCCCTGCTGGTCGCGCCGACCGGGGGCGGCAAGACGCTGGCGGGGTTTCTGCCGTCACTGGTCGAGCTGGCGGAGCGCGGGCCGCGGCCCGAGTTCGGGCCGGGGTCGGGGGTGCACACCCTCTATCTGTCGCCGCTCAAGGCGCTGACCACAGACGTCGAGCGCAATCTGATGACGCCGATCCGCGAGATCGGGCTGAACATCCATGTCGAGAGCCGCACCGGCGACACCAAACAATCCAAGAAGCAGCGGCAGCGCGAGAACCCGCCGGACATCCTGCTGACCACCCCCGAACAGCTGGCCCTGTTCTGCGCCTGGGACGGGGCGCGGAGCTACTTCGCCGACCTGAAATGCGTGGTGCTGGACGAAGTGCACGCGATCTGGAGCGGCAAACGGGGGGACCTGCTGTCGCTCGGCCTGGGGCGGCTACAACAGTTCGCGCCGGGGATGCGGCGGGTGGCGCTGTCGGCGACGGTCGATGATCCGGAGATGATCGCGGATTGGCTGAGGCCCGGGCGCCCCTCCACCGCTTCGCGGTCCCCCTCCCCATTTCATGGGGAGGAGACGGATGCGTCCGGCGTCTCCTCCCTGTCGCGAAGCGATGGGGAGGGGGACCGCGAAGCGGTGGAGGAGCTGTCTGCCGCAAGCGCCGTCACCATCGTCCGCGGCGACCCCGGCGCCCCGCCGGTGGTGGACGTCCTCGTCAGCGAGGGCAAGGTGCCGTGGGCCGGGCATACCGGCCAGCACGCCATCCCCGAGGTCTATGAGGCGCTGAAACGCTCCGGCATGACCCTGATCTTCGTCAACACCCGCTGGCAGGCGGAGTTTGTCTTCCAGTCGCTGTGGGCCATCAATGACGACGACCTGCCCATCGCCCTGCATCACGGGTCGCTGGCGGCGGAGCAGCGGCGCAAGGTCGAGGCGGCCATGGCGCGGGGCGAGCTGCGGGCCGTGGTCTGCACCTCGACGCTGGATCTGGGCATCGACTGGGGCGACGTCGATCTGGTCATCCAGCTGGCTGCGCCCAAGGGGGCCAGCCGGCTGGTGCAGCGCATCGGCCGGGCCAATCACCGGCTGGACGACCCGTCACGCGCCCTCATGGTCCCCGCCAGCCGGTTCGAGATGCTGGAATGCCAGGCCGCGCGCGAGGCGGTGGCCGAGAACGCCTTCGACTGGGAGCCGATCCACACCGGGACGCTGGACACCCTGGCCCAGCACGTCATGGGCTGCGCCTGTTCCGAGCCCTTTTCGATGAATGATCTGTATGCGGAGGTGACCGGCTGCGGCCCCTATCGCAGCCTGTCATGGGAGGACTTCGAGGCGGTGGTCGATCTGGTCGCCACCGGCGGTTATGCGCTGCGCACCTATGAGCGGTTCGCGCGGATCGTCCGCACGCGCGACGGCAAATGGAAGGTCCGCAACGCCCAGACGGCTCAGCGGCACCGGATGAACGTCGGGACCATCGTGGCGGCGGCGACCCTGAACGTGCGCATCGCCTCGCGCCGCGGCGGGGCCTCGAAGCAGCTGATCGGCGGCCGAAAGGTCGGCGAAGCCGAGGAGACCTATTTCGAACAGATGGCGCCCGGCGACACCTTCGTCTTCGCCGGTCAGGTCTGGGCCTTCCAGGGCATCAACGGCATGGACGCCCTGGTCACCCACGCCCAGGACAAGGACCCCAAGATCCCGTCCTGGGGCGGGTCGAAATTCCCGATGTCGACCTCACTGGCCAGTCGGGTCCGGGCCATGATCCAGGACCGCGACCATTGGCGCGTCCTGCCGCCCGACGTGCAGGAGTGGCTGGAGCTTCAGGAGACGCGGTCGGTGATCCCCGACGCCGGCACCCTGCTGGTCGAGACCTTCCCGCGCGGGTCGCGCCATTTCCTCGTCGCCTATCCCTTCGAGGGCGGCCTGGCGCATGCGACCCTGTGCATGCTGCTGACGCGGCGGCTGGACCGGCTGGGCGTCGGGCCGCTGGGCTTCGTCTGCACCGACTATTCGCTGGCCATCTGGTCGATCAAGCCGATGGACGCCCTCGACCTCGGCGCCCTGTTCGAGCCCGACATGCTGGGCGACGATCTGGAAAGCTGGCTGGAGGAGAGCTTCATGATGAAGCGCACCTTCCGCAATTGCGCCCTGATCTCGGGGCTGATCGAGAAGCGCCAGCCGGGCAATGAGAAGACCGGCCGGCAGGTGACCTTCTCGACGGACCTGATCTACGACGTGCTGCGCCGCCACCAACCCGACCATCTGCTGCTCAGGACCGCCCGCGCCGACGCCGCCGCGGGCCTGCTGGACGTGGCGCGGCTGGGGCTGTTGCTGACGCGGATCAGGGGGCAGATCCGCCATGTGCCCCTGGAGCGGCCGTCGCCCTTCTGCGTGCCGGTTCTGGTCCAGATCGGGCGCGAGCGGGTCGGCGGCGGCCAGGCGGCCGAGATGATCCTGGACGCCTCGGCCTACAGCTTCGACGAGGAGGCGCTGATCGCCGAGGTGATGGCGGACGCCCCGCCCGTGCCGGCGGCGGCAAGGTGAGGGCGGTGTTGTCTTCTCCCTTCCCCCTCGACGGGGGAAGGGCCGGGGATGGGGGTGGGGGCACACTGTTCTACGGTCTGGCGTGTGAGGCGCCGAAGCTCTCGACCGCGCCTTCCGCATCTGATCGTCAGGCGGCCTGCCGCCACCCCCGCCCAACCCTCCCCCGTCGAGGGGGAGGGCTTTTCAGAAGCGCCGTCCGATGAACGCCGCCCTGCGCCAGACCCTGTCCCCCGCCCGCTGTCCCAGCGGCGGCCTGCGCGTCTCGATCGAGGGCGAGCCCTGCGTGCTGCGCTGTTCGGGGGGTCTGTGGGTGCTCAACCACAACACTCTCATCGTCGCCGACCTGCATCTTGAGAAGGGCTCGGCCTTCGCCGCCCGCGGCCAAATGCTGCCGCCCTATGACAGCCGGGCGACGCTGGACCGGCTCGATGCTGAGATCGAGGCGTTGCAGCCGGCGGCGGTGGTGCTGCTGGGCGACAGCTTCCACGATGCGAAGTCGGTCGGCCGCATGGCCGCGGACGACAAGGCGCGGCTGGACCGGCTGGCGGCGGGCCGTGACTGGATCTGGCTGGAGGGCAACCACGACATCGCCGCCCTGGCCGGGGCCATGGACGACCTCGTCGGCGAGGTGGTCGAGACGATGGCGCTGGGGTCGCTGCGGCTGATTCACGAGCCGCAGCCGGGCGTGCAGCCGGGCGAGATCGGCGGCCACCTGCACCCGGCGGCGCGCGTGGCGGCCCACGGACGCGGGGTGCGGCGACCGTGTTTCGTGACGGACGGGCGTCGGGCGGTGCTGCCGGCCTTCGGGGCGTTCACGGGCGGGCTGGATGTGCGCGACCCTGCCATCGCCGGGCTGTTCGAGGAGCCGCCTATGGCCGCGGCGCTGGGACGGGATCGGGTGCACGCGCTGGCATGGAACGCGTTGCGGTAGCCGGCAGCCCCCGCAGCGCGTTCGACGCCCCCTCCAGCCGCTCTTCCAGCTGGCTCATGAACGCGTCCCGCTTCAGTCCCGCCGGGATCGCCGGCAGGAACTCATAGACCACCGTCCCCGGATACCGCCGGAACCCGTGCGCCGGCCAGTGCACCCCCGAGTTGGTCGCCATCGGCGTGCAGGGGCAGTCGAGGTCGCGGTAAAGGGCGGCGATGCCGGGCTTGTAGTCGGCGGGCGCGCCGACGGGCGCGCGGGTGCCCTCCGGAAAGATCAGGATCTGGCGGCCCTCGGCGAACCGGGCCCGGGCCTGACGGACCATGTCCTTCAGCGCCTTGGAATGGGCCGAACGGTCGACGGCGATCATGTTCGTCTTGCGCGCGAACCAGCCGAAGAAGGGCAGGGGCATCAGCTCCTTCTTCATGATGAAACAGTTGTCGGGAAGGATGGCGAAGGGGGCGATGACGTCCAGCATGCTCTGGTGCTTGCCGGCGATCAGGGCCGCGCCGACGGGCATATGTTCGAGACCCCGGAACTCGACCTTCACCCCGGCGATCCAGCGCAGGCCGAACAGGCAGAAGCGTGACCAGCCGCGGATCACCCACATCGCCTGCCGGTAGGGCATGACCAGCGCCGGCGACAGGCCGACCGCGAACAGGGCCATCGACAGATACAGCCAGGCGACGAAGACCAGCGACCGCAGCGATGTCACTTCAGGCGGCCTTTTCGCCAGCGGATCCGACGGGCGCGTCAGCGGGTTCGCTCGTCGAGGGGCTGCCGCCCACCGCGGCGCGGGCCATGGCGGCGAGGTATTTCATATATTCCAGCGTCATGCGCCGGGCCGTCACCGCGGCGCGCCACCAGCGCGAATCGTCCAGCGACGGGGTCTCGACGGCGAAGGGAGTCAGTTCGACGCCAGGGGCGGCGGCGCGGATCTCGGTCAGGGCGCGGGGCATGTGATAGTCCGAGGTCACCACGATCAGGCTGTCATAGCCCTTGGCCTCGGCCCAGGCGGCGATCTCCTGGGCGTTGCCGACGGTGTCCTCCGCCTCGAAGCCCAGATCGACGCAGCAGTTGAACAGGCGGCTGGAGCCCGGCGTCAGGGCGCGCAGCTCCTGGCGGCGGACCTCGCGGTTGACGCCCGAGATCAGGACCCGTTCGCCCTTGTCCTGCTCCAGGAGGCGGATGGCGGCGTTGACACGCTCGGCCGAGGGACCCGTCAGGGCGACGATGGCGTCGGCCCGCGCGGGCTCGGCCGCGGGCGCATAGCTCCGCACCCGATCGGCGAAGACGAACAGGCCGATCAGCCAGATCAACACCAGAGTGGCGATGAAGGTCAGAAACTTCATGCGCTTAACCTAGTGACCCCGCTTCAGCCGCGCCAGCGCGGTGAATCGCGCCGCAACAAGCGCCACCGTAGCCGCGAGCAGCGGACATGGCGAGAGGATCAGCAGGTCGCTCCAGGCCAGGGGCAGGGCGGGCGTGACCCCCTCGGCGCCGCCGAGGAAGCGAAGGCCCGCGACGACAGCCATGGCGGTCAAGGCGCCGATGGCGCCCGCGCCCGCGGCCAGCAGGCCGTAGCGGGCCTGATACAGGCCGGCTACGGCGCTGTCGGCGCCGCCGTTCAGGCTGAGGGTGTTGATCACTCCCGACTGCGCCGCCATGCCCGCCCGCGTGGCGTAGGCGACGGCGGCCCCGGCCGCGCCGGCGGTGAGCAGGAAGGCGGCGACGGCCAGAAGGGTGATCAGGCCCGCCGAACGTTCGACCTCGCCGCGCCACAGGCTGTGGTCGTCCACGGTGGCGTCCAGCCCGGCCTCGGCCATGGCCCGGCCGAGGGTGACAGCGCTGGCGGGCGCGGTCGGATCCAGCCGCACCGTGACCAGATGCGGGATGGGCAGGTCCGGCAGGACAGCGTCGCCGATCCAGGGTCGCAGAAGGGCTTCGGCGGTCTCGCGGTCCATGGCCTCGGCCTCGGACACGCCCTCGACACCAGCCAGGGTCTGGGCCGCGCGGGCGGCGGCCTCGGCTCCGGTTTCGCCGACGCGCGGACGCACCTGGACCGTGGCCTCCGACCTCAGCTCGCGCGCCCAACCGTGGGCGGCCCGGTCGGCGGAAACGGCGCCGACGGCGGACAGGCAGGCGAGGAAGCACAGCACGGCGATCAGGCCCGCCAACCAGGCCTCGCCGCCCGCGTCGCGCGGCAACAGGGACGTGCGGCCGTGAAACAGCCGCCCGATCATGTCGCGCCTCCGGTCAGCCGTCCGCCTTCAAGCCTCAGGATGGTCGCTCCTGACCGTTCAGCCAGCGCCTCGTCATGGCTGGCGATCAGCACGGTTGTCCCCAGCCGGTTCAGCGACTGGAACAATTTGAGCAGCCGCTCGGCCATGGCGGCGTCGACGCTGCCGGTGGGCTCGTCGGCGAGGATCAGTTCGGGTCTGGTGACCACGGCGCGGGCGATGGCCAGCCGCTGCTTCTCGCCGCCCGAGAACGAAGGCGGCCCGTCGTTCATGCGGTCGCCGAGCCCGACCCAGTCCAGCATCTCCTCGACGTCGGCGGCATAGTCGGCCGGCTTCCGGCCGGTCAGCCGCAGGGGCAGGGCGACATTGTCGAAGGCTGACAGGTGATCCAACAGGCGGAAGTCCTGGAACACCATCCCCATCCGGCGACGGAAGGCGGGCAGGGCGCGGCGCGGCGCCGTCGTGGCGTCCTCGCCGAACAGATGCAGCGTCCCGGTCAGCGGATGTTCGGCCAGGGTCAGCAGTTTCAGGAGGGTCGACTTCCCGGCTCCGGACGGCCCGGTAAGGAAGTGGAAAGAGCCGGCTGGCAAGGTGAGATTAACGTCCCGCAGCGCGCGGTGCGTCGCCGCATAGCCAAAACCCACGCCCGAAAGGCGGACGGTCTCGGTCGCGGCGTCGGATTGATAAGCGCGGCGGGGCTGGACGGGCATGAATTTCGGGTCAGGACGCGGCCGGGCCGCGACGGGAGGGGGCGAAGAGCCTCGCAGTCAGCGCACATGATACTGACCTGCCCGTCCTGCGCCACCAGCTATTTCACCCCCGATGAAGCGATCGGACCGGGCGGCCGGACCGTGCGCTGCAAGTCGTGCCGCCACACCTGGCGGGCGACGCTGGACGAGCCGCTGGAGCTGTCGCAGTCCTCGACGCCCACCGAGGCCGTCAGCTTCGGCCACCGCGACGAGCCCGAACCCGAATCACTGGCCGAGACCCCGGCCCCCGAACTGCCCAAGGCCTTCCGCGCCCGGGCTGAACAGCAGCGCCGTCTGCGCCGCGCCGCGGCCCATGGCGTGGTCTGGGCCGGCATCGCCTCGGGCTTCGCCGCCTTGCTGGCCTCAGCCTGGCTGTTCCGGGTCGAGGTGGTCGAACTGGCCCCGCGCACCGCCGCCGCCTATGCCGCCGTGGGCCTGACGGTGAACCCGACCGGGCTGGACTTCGAGGCGGTCACCGCCCGGCCCCTGCACAACGACCCGGGCCGGGTGCTGGTCTCCGGCGCCCTGAGGAATGTGCGCGACAATGAGCGGATCGCCCCGCCCGTCCGCGTGGCCCTGCTGGACGCGCACGGAGCAGAGATCGGCCACGCCGTCGTCCGCATCGACGCCGCCCCGGTGCTGCCGGGCAGGGTCCAGGGCTTCGCCGCCCTCATTCCCGACCCGGGCGCCCGCGGTCAGGGCATCGGCGTCGCCTTCATGCTGGAGGAGGCTGAACCGCGCGCCGCCGCGCCGCCCGCCCGGGCGGCGCATG
>JAHKAM010000027.1 GCA_018826515.1 Alphaproteobacteria bacterium | reverse complement strand
GCTCTTCCTCGCTGGTGGGATTGGCCACTACGGAAATGTCCTGTTCCGCGCGCGCGCCAAGGTGCAGCAGCAGGGTGGCGTCGCCGCCGTCGTCGAGGATCATGTTGGAGAAGCCGCCGTCGATCCACTCGAAGATGCGGTGGGTGTAGTCCCAGTAGTCTTCCAGCGATTCGCCCTTGACCGCGAAAACCGGCACGCCGGACGCGGCGATCGCCGCCGCGGCGTGGTCCTGGGTCGAGAAGATGTTGCACGAGGCCCAGCGGACCTCGGCGCCGAGGGCTTCCAGGGTCTGGATCAGCACGGCGGTCTGGATGGTCATGTGCAGGCTGCCGGCGATGCGGGCGCCCTTCAGCGGCTTGTCCTTGCCGAACTCCTCGCGCAGCGCCATCAGGCCCGGCATTTCGGTTTCGGCGATGGCGATCTCCTTGTTACCAAAGGGAGCAAGCGAGATGTCGCGGACGATGTAGTCGGTCATGGGCGGGCCTTCCGGGCGAGTGTGTTCGGGCGGCCTATAGACCGGACGCGGCCCTGGGGCAAGAAACCCATAAGGATATCTTTATGTGTTTGGATGCGGAGGGTTCGGTCGGACGGCTTGGCGAGGGGCGGCGTCGAAGCTAAGCAGGCGGCCATGACCCCTGCTCTCTCCCTGCCCCGCCACGACTGGACCCTTGACGAGGTCGAGGCCCTGTTCGCCCGCCCCTTCATGGAGCTGGTCTTCGAGGCCGCCACCGTCCACCGCGCGTGGTTCGATCCGTCGGAGGTGCAGAAGAGTCAGCTGCTGTCGATCAAGACCGGCGGCTGCGCCGAGAACTGCGGCTACTGCTCGCAGTCGGCCAGTTTCCAGACCGGGCTGAAGGCCGAGAAGCTGATGGACGCCACGGCGGTGATCGCCGAGGCCATGGCGGCGAAGGCGGGCGGCGCCAGCCGATTCTGCATGGGCGCGGCCTGGCGCGAGCTGAAGGACCGCGACACGCCGAAGCTGGCGACCATGATCGCGGGGGTGAAGGCCCTGGGGCTGGAGACCTGCGCGACCCTGGGCATGCTGACCGCTGACCAGGCGCGGCAGCTGAAGGCGGCGGGCCTCGACTACTACAATCACAATCTGGATACGGGCCCCGAGTACTACGCCCAGGTCGTGACGACCCGGACGTATCAGGACCGGCTGGATACGCTTCAGCGCGTCCGCGAGGCGGGCATGAGCACCTGCTGCGGCGGCATCGTCGGCATGGGCGAGGCGCGGCGCGACCGGGCCAGCCTGCTGCATGCCCTGGCGACCCTGCCGGTTCATCCCGACAGTCTGCCCGTGAATGCGCTGGTGCCGGTCACCGGCACGCCGCTGGGCGAGCGCGTTCTGCGGGAGGGCGAGATCGATCCGATCGAATTCGTCCGCACCGTCGCCGTGGCGCGGATCGTCTGTCCGAAGGCCATGGTCCGGCTGTCGGCCGGGCGCGAGACGATGAGCGCCGAGATGCAGGCCCTGTGCTTCCTCGCCGGAGCCAACTCCATCTTCGTCGGCGGCAAGCTGCTGACCACGCCCAATCCGGAACAGGACGAGGACGCGCGGCTGTTCGCCCTGCTGGACCTCAAGGCCATGGAGCCGGCAGCGGTCGGGGCGGCGGCGTAACCGACCCTTAAGCGGAGGGCGCTATCGTCGGCCCATGGATCGCCGCGCCCTTCTCGGATTGAAGACCCAGCCGCTCAAGACCGGAGGCGGCGGCGGCGCGGCGGCGCAGGCCACCTATCTGCGCCTGCCGACCATCACCGCCAATGTCGTGCGCTCCGGCGGCCGGCGCGGCGTGATGACGGTCGAGACCGGCGTGGACACCCCCGACGCCGCCCTGCGCACCCGCGTCGCCCAGTCGGCCCCGCGCCTGCGCGCCGCCTATGCGGCGGTGGTCCAGCAGTCGGCCAATGCGATGCTGCCGGGGACGCCGCCCGACGTCGAAAGACTGGTCGCCCAGCTTCAGGCGGCGACCAATACGGTGGTCGGGCGAGCCGGCGCGCGGCTGCTGATCGGGACGGTGATGGTGGTTTAGGTTCTAGGCTCTAGGCTCTAGGTCCCAGGAACAGGATCGGAGTGTCGCCGTCGGGCGGAGATACGCGCCCTAAAACCTAGCCCCAAAAACCTAATCCCTCGTCGGGCTGACCTGGCTCTCGTCTCCATAGGTCAGGGCCAGGAAGACGTCTTCCAGATCCGGGTCCTCGGTGACGATGTCGGCGATGGTGACGCCGGCGGCGCGGACGGCGGCCAGGACCTGTTCGACCGATGACTGGCCCTTGCGGTAGGTAACCGCGAAGGCGCCGTTGGGGCGGGCGACGGCCTCGAAGCCCTTGAGCTTCGGCAGGCCGTTCAGGGCGCCGTCGGGGGTCACCACGACGTTGCGGGTGTCCAGACGGCGCAGCAGTTGCGGCGTCGGCTCACAGGCCACCACCTCGCCGCGGTTCATGATGGCGATGGTGTCGCAGAGCTCCTGCGCCTCTTCCAGATAGTGGGTGGTCAGCAGGATGGTGACGCCCTCGGCGTTGAGCCGGCGGACGTATTCCCACAACTGACGGCGCAGCTCGACATCGACCCCCGCAGTCGGTTCGTCGAGGATCAGGATGGGCGGATTGTGGACCAGCGCCTTGGCCACCATCAGGCGGCGCTTCATGCCGCCGGACAGGGCGCGGACATAGGCGTGGGCCTTGTCGGACAGGCCCAACGCGGCCAGCAGTTCGTCGGACCGCCGCTCATCGGCGGGCACGCCGTAGAAGCCGGCCTGGACCTCGAGCGCCTCGCGGGGGGTGAAGAAGACGTCGGCGACGATCTCCTGCGGCACCACGCCGAGGGCGGCGCGGGCGTCGCGCGGCTGTCTGTCGATGTCGCGGCCCCAGATCGCGGCCGTACCGCCGGTCTTGTTGACCACTCCGGCCAGGATATTGATCAGGGTCGACTTGCCGGCGCCGTTGGGGCCCAGCAGGCCGAACATCGAGCCGCGCGGAATGACCAGGTCGACGCCGCGCAGGGCCGTCTTGGGCGGCGCCTTCTTCGAACCCGCATAGGTCTTTTCCAGTCCGCGCACCTCGATGGCGTTCACGGGCAGGGCGGCGGACTCGGACATGCAGGGGCTTTCGATCGCGGAAGGCCCCTAGGTAGGCCCGCCGCCCGGCGTCGCCAAGGGTCGCGGACCCGTCGGTCGTCGGATCGTGTCAATGACGCTTGACATCGCGCCGCCATATGTCTAGCACGCTTGTCATTATGAACAGCTTGCTTGACGGAGCGACCGCAATGAACCGCACGAAAATGATCGGCTGGACGGCCTTCGCCTTCTGTCTACTCGGCTACGGGGTGTTCACCGCCGTGGTGGTGCTGAACCGGATGGGCGAAATTCCGATGCGCGAGTCGCTGTTGATCGGCGGTCCCGCCGCGGTGATCGGCGAGATCGGCCTGTGGGTCGCCGCCGGCTGTCTGGGCTGGTCGCTGTTCCGCAAGCGCAAGGCCGTCTTCGACCGCGTCTTCCGCCGCAAGACGGAGACGGTTTGACGACGGGCGGCCGGGCTTCTAGGGAGTCGCCCGATACTCGTCGCCACCCGTCAGGATCATCCATGCCGCCGCGCCACGCCGATGCGATCATCCCGCCCCCGGAAGCCATCGTGGTTCCGACCAAGCGCGTCGCCTGCGACGGCGGCGGCGGCGCCCTCGGTCATCCGCTGGTCTATATGGACATGGGCGGCGAGGACTTCGTCGAATGCGCCTATTGCGACCGCCGCTTCGTGCTGGACGCCCATCCGCAGCCCGAAAACGAATACCTCAGCCCGGCCGCACGGCCGCCTGAAGCGCACTAATCCAGCGCGGGCGGCGCGGGCATGAGGTCGCCGAACGGCGCCGCGTCCTCCAGCGCCCTGACGAAGGACGGCCGGGCCATCAGCCGCTGGTGCCAGGCTCTCACCCGCGGCCGGTCGCCGAACGGGACCAGCCGCCGCGCATAGGTCAGGACCGGCGCGGCGCAGCAGTCGGCCAGGGTGAAGGTCTCGCCCGCCCCCCAGGTCCGACCGTCCGACAGCCGCTCTTCCAGCCAGTCCCAGGCCCCGGCCAGCACGGCCGCGTCCTGGGCGTCGCCGAAGGGGTCCTCGTTTCCGGCTGGGCGGAATTTGCGCGGGATGATCCGGTTCATCGGCCCGCCCGCATAGATGTCCACCATCCGGTCGACCAGCCGCGCTTCGAGCGCCTGATCCGGGTCGGCGGGGATCAGCTGCCCGCCGCCGGCCAGATGGTCGAGGTATTCAATGACGATGCTGGATTCATAGAGCGTCCGGCCGGCGTCCGTATCGACCAGGGCGGGCATCTTGGCGAAGGGCGACAGGGCGCGGAATTCGGCCATGACGGCGTCGTTGCCGGCCTCGACCAGCTTCGGCTCGAACGGCAGGCCGAGCTCGTACAGCGCCACGGAGGCCTTCTGGCCATAGGCGGAATAGGGGTGGGACCAGAGGATCAGGGACATGGTCAGACGGGCTCGCCTTGTGACGCCGACCCGGCGTTGTTCTCCAGTTCGCGCGCGAGGTTCTCAAGCATGGCGGTGCAACCCTGCTCACGCAGCGGAATGTGAGCGGCGCCGTCGTCGCCAAAGTAAGCGCCCTGCTCGGTATAGACCAACCGCGTGCCGGACCCGTCGGCGAGCAATTCTATGGTCGCCAGCGATGCCGAGTCGCGACGTCTCTCATCCCCGAGTTCCCGGCCCATGACGTAGCTGAGAATGATCCGGTGGTTCGGCACAAGGTCCAGAAACCGGGTGTCGTTGAACCCGATCGCGTGATCGCCGAAGCGGTAGCGGCCCCCGCCGCGACCGCCGACGCGGAACTCGTGGACCCAGTCGTGGACGGTGGCGCCCGGCGCCTCCACGAACCATCGGCGGAAGGCGTCGGGATCGGCCCAGGCCTGGAACACCCGTTCCGGTGAGGCGTCATAACGGCGCTCGATGGTGAACATGCCGTGGGCGAGGGCGGATCTCGCGGGCTGGGTCATCACGCGTTCTCCAGGGCATGAAGGGCCAGCTCGTCGACGAGATTGTCCAGGGCCGCCGAATGGCCGTGACGGACCCCCGCGGCCATGCCCGGTTCGGGCGCCGCCAGCTGGATGGTGAGATTCAGCCGGACCCCTGTCGCGGTCGCGGCGATCTCGAACGAATTCAGGGAGTGGCTGAGAATACGGTCGCCTTCCCGCACGGTCTCGGACAGGACGATCCGCTCCGAGGGTTCGATCGCCAGATACCGGTTCTCCACATGGTAGCGGAGGTCATCGGGGGCGCCGCAGCGGCAGAGATCGATCCCGCCGACGCGGAAATCGGCCGCGTCATAGACCAGACGCGCACCCTCGGGGACCGCCCAGCGCGCGCGGGACCGGGGGTCGGCGAGGGCGGCGAACAGCCGGGCCGGCGACGCGTCGTAGTCGCGCTCGAAGGTCAGGGTTTCGTGAAGCAGCGTCATGTTTCAGGGTCCTCCCGCGTTTCATCCAGAAAGGCGCCCAGCCGGTCGAGACTGCGTTCGACCGACGTGCGGCGTTCGTTGATCCAGCGTTCCGCGGCGCTGAGCGCCTGCGGTTCGACCCGGCAGGTGCGGACCCGCCCGACCTTCTCGGAGGCGACCAGGCCGGCGGCCTCGAGGATCTTCAGATGCTGCACCACCGCCGACATGGACATGGGCATGGGCGCGGCCAGCTCGCTGACCGAGGCCGGGCCGCGCGACAGGCGTTCGACCATGGCCCGCCGGGTCGGATCGGACAGGGCCTGGAAGGCGAGATCGAGCGGGGCTTGATGCTGAAGCATTCACTTAAGTATCAGGGCCGCGATGGTGTCGCAACCCCTCGTTAAGGGACGCGGCGCACCCTCATGTCGGACTCAATCCGGAAGACGCGCATGTCGACCATCCAGACGAACAGCTATCGCCGCCAGCGCGACCATTTCGAACCCCAGGACGCCGACCCGCAGGAACAGCGGCGGCTGCGCGGCCTGCTGGAGCAGATCGACTATTCGGCCTTCGTCGCCAATCGCGAGATCATCGGCCAGATGCTGCCGAAGGTGGATGCCGCCATGTTCCAGCGGCTGGCGGTGCTGACGGCCACGGCGCGGGCCAAATGGGTCGCCGAGAGCCTGAGGCAGTCGGAATCGGGCGCGCCGTCGACCGCCGACCAGATCGCCCGCCTGACCTCGGCCCGCGCCGCCTATGAGGAACTGGCCGAGGCCTATGAGGGTCTGCGCCGCATGGTCGAGCGCGGCTACGTCACCATCCGCTAGCCGATCGGCTGGGGCCGGGTCGTGATCGGCGCGTCGGGGTCGGACTCGGGGCGTTCGGCCGCGGTCGGGGCCGGCGCGGGCGGCGGGGCGATCACGATCAGGGGCGGCGTCGCCGCGGGCGGCGCGACGGTCTCGACCGGCGGAGGCGTCGGTCGGGCGACGACGGGCGGCGGGGTGCGGACCGCGGCCGGAGGAGTCTCGACCGGACGGGAAGCGGCGGGGACGGGGGCCGGGGCCGGGACCTCGGGGGCCTCGGGCGCGACCTCGACGACCTCCGGAGCCGGCGCCGCCTCTTCCGGAACGCGTTCTGCCGCCGGTGCGAGGGGGGCGGCGACCGCGGGCGCCGCCGGCG
>JAHKAM010000026.1 GCA_018826515.1 Alphaproteobacteria bacterium | reverse complement strand
CAGCCTCAAGACAGTCCTCCCCCACAGGAGGAGGGGGACCATGCGAAGCATGGTGGAGGGGGCAGGACCGGGGCAGTGTGGGTGGGGTTGGCCCCCTCCACCGCTTCGCGGTCCCCCTCCTCCTGTGGGGGAGGACTGTCTTGAGGCTGCTTCCCGCCAGCCTCTGGCCGCGGTTCCTGAAGCGGCGTCTGCCGACCTCGCTGTGGGGCCGGTCGCTGCTGATCATCGTCCTGCCCGTCCTGGTCATGCAGGTGGCCGTCACCTGGGCCTTTTTCGACATGCACTGGCAGACCGTGACCGCCCGCCTGTCCGACGGTTTGGCCGGAGACATCGCCTGGGCCGCCGAGAGCTGGCGCGACGATCCCCGGCCCGAGAACCTCGCCGTCCTCTCCGACCGCGCCGAACGGTCCATGTCGCTGTCGATCGATCTGCGCGAGGGCGACGTGCTGCCCGGAGAGCCGGACCGCGGCCCCATCGGCGTCGTCGACCGCACGCTTGAGCGGGCCCTGGCCACGCGGCTGGATCAGCCCTTCTGGTTCTCCACCACCCGCTATCCCGCCTATGTCGATATCCGGGTGCAGCAGCCCGAGGGCGTGTTGCGCATCATCGCCCCGCGCGAGCGCGCCGTGGCCACCCAGGCGCATATCTTCGTCCTGTGGCTGACCATCGCCACCGTCCTGCTGATGAGCGTCGCCATCCTGTTCATCCGCAACCAGGTCCGCGCCATCGAGCGGCTGGCCGACGCCGCCGAGGCCTTCGGCCGGGGTGAGACCGACGAACGGTTCAAGCCGCACGGCGCGCGCGAGGTCCGCGCCGCCGCCAATGCCTTCCTCGCCATGCGTGAACGGATCCAGCGCCACATCGATCAGCGCACCGCCCTGCTGGCCTCGGTCAGCCACGACCTGCGCACCCCCCTGACCCGGCTGCGCCTCGAACTGGCGCTGGCCCCGCCGTTCAAACGCTCGAAGGCGATGGAGGGCGATCTCGACGAGATGGAGCATATGATCGATGAATACCTCGCCTTCGCCCGCGGCGAGGCCGGCGAGGCGGCCCAGGCCGTTTCGATCCCCGACATGCTGACCGCCGCCGCCGAGGACGCGCGCCGCGCCGGGGCCGGGGTCGAGGTCGTCACGCCCGGCGAACTGATCGCCACCCTGCGCCCCCTGGCCTTCAAGCGCGCCCTGACCAATCTGGCCGCCAACGCCGCCGCCCACGGGGAAAACGTCCGCCTGGGCGCCCGTCCCCTGCCCTCCGGCGGGCTGGAGGTGACGGTCGAGGATGACGGCCCCGGCATTCCCGAGGATATGCACGAAGAGGCCTTCCATCCGTTCTCCCGCCTCGACGCCTCCCGCAACCAGAACAGCAAGGGCGTCGGCCTCGGCCTCGCCATCGCCCGGGACGTGGCGCGCGGCCACGGCGGCGACATCACCCTGGAACGCAGCGACATGGGCGGGTTGAAGGCGCTGATCCGGCTGCCGGGCTGATCCTCCCCATCAGGGCAGGATTGCGAAGCGGAGCCTCAGGCCCCACCTTCGCTTCTGACAGCCCCCATGGAGGACACCATGCGTAGACTCTCCTCTTTCGCCCCGCTCGCAGCCGTGCTGGCGTTCAGCGCGGCCCCCGCGATGGCCGAGCCCGCCCTGATCAGCGTCAGCCTCGGCCCCGATCTCCAGGACAGGACCGAGGAACTGGGCGCTCGCGAGGTCCAGGAGCAGGCCGACCGGCTGGCTGAACTGGTCGGACGCGCCCTCGCCCGCGAAGGCGAGTTCGACGGGGCCCGGATCGAACTGGTGCTGACCGACCTGAGGCCCAACCGCCCAACCTTCCAGCAGATGGCCGATCGCCCCGGCCTGGATGGCCACCGCAGCCGTTCGATCGGCGGCGCGGCGATCGAGGGCCGGATCACGACCTCCGACGGGCGTGTCGTCCCGGTCAGATACGACTGGTTTTCCAGCAGTCTCGCCGATGTGCGCGGCCTCAACACCTGGTCCGATGCGGACCGGGCCTATCGCCGGCTGGCCGTCAATCTGGCCGACGGCCGCTACGTCACGCGCTAGTAGGCCCGCGCCCTCTGCACGGCGGCCTTGATCGCGGCCTCGGCCGCCCGGTCGCCGTCGCCGCTCGCGGCCATGGCGTCCAGCCCGGCCCGCGTCGTCCCGCCCGGCGCCGCGATGCGGTCGATCAGGGCTTCCAGCGTCTCGCCCGAGTCGACCCCGGCCCCGGCTGAGCGCAGCGCGCCGCGCGCCAGCCGGATCGCGGCCTCGGCCGACAGCCCCTCGGCCTCGCCCGCCCGGGCCAGGGCCAGGACGAAGTCATAGATGAAGGCCGGGGCCGAACCGGCCGTCGCCGTGGCGGCGTCGATCTGGGATTCTAGGTCCAGGTCGACGACATCGGCCATGGGTTCAAACAGGCCTCGCGCCGTCTCTCGGGCGTCGGCGTCGTCGGACCAGAGCGCCGCGACGCCGCGTCCCTGCGCTACCGCCGTGGTCGGCATCACCCGCGCGACCGGCCGGCCTGCGACGGCGGCGATGTCCGGGGCGGCCACACCGGCCATCACCGACACGACGACAGCGTCGGGATTCAATCCGGAGACCAGCGGCGTCAGCGCCTCGCGCCATTTCGCCGGCTTGACCGCAAGCACCACCACCCGCGCCCCGGCCAGGGCCGTCAAGGGCGGGTTGATGCGCGCGCCCTGCCCCCTCGCGGCCTCGGAGGCCGGCTTGTCGGACGGGGTCACGATGATCAGCTCGCCGGCCTGGACCGCGCCGGTCTTCAACCAGCCTTCGAGAATGGACGAGCCCAGCCGCCCGCATCCGACAAGGGCGACGCTTCGGGGTGTTTCGTTCAGTGTCATGGCCTCAGGCCGTGCCGACGGTCTCGAACAGGCAGGAGTCGATCGCCTCCTGCGGCTTCTTGTTGCCGCGGATCATAAAGTCGAAGGCGGGATAGTAGCGGTCCGCCGCCTCGACCGCCGCGTCGATCATCGACGCCGCCTGGGCCAGGGTCGGGCGTTCGCCCATCGGCAGGGCCAGCGAATGGCGGAAGACGATCTCGCCGTCCTCGGCCCAGACCTCGAAATGGCCCATCCAGGTGCGCTGGTTGATCAGGCCGACCAGCTCATAGGCCGCCCCGCGCCGGGCCTTGGAGGCCTGGAGATCGAGCGCGCAACAGAGCTGCAGGCAGTCGCCCTCCGGTCGCCAGGCGAACCACAGCTCATAGTCCTTCCAGTCGCCGGCCAGGGCGAAGGCCAGATCGCCCTCGTCCGTGCGGTCGAACGGCAGGTTTTCGGCCACCAGGACGTGCTCCACGACATCCAGCGGATCGTAGGGAACGTCGACTTCTTCGGGCCGCACAATGTCCATCAGGCACTCTCCGGGCGCGACTCACGCCCTGTCATCGGACGGTAGGCGGGTTCGCAGATTCGGCTCAACCGGCTGCGTCCTGCGGGGGAACCGGCCCTGTGGACGTTCCCGTGGCAGGCTTTTTTGGCGTCTTTGCAGGCGACTTCAGCGCCGCGACCTCGGCCCGCAGGGCGGCGATTTCAGCCTTCAGGGCGTCGAATTCGTCGCGGCGGACCAGATCCATCTCCGCCACGAAACGGTCCGCCTGGGAGCGGAAAGCCGTCTTCGCCTCCTCCCCCGCCGCCTGGGCCAGCCCCATGGCGCCGGTGGTCAGCTTGGCGAACTCGTCGAGGAAAGGGTTGCGGGTCTGCATGGGACTCTCCAGCTCGAACCAACGAGCGTCGTTAACGAAGGTTCACCCGATATGGTGAACGAAACCTTGCTGTCGATGCGACCTATGGCCTGATTTGGGCGCCGCGCGGCCTGTTGCCGAAAATTCAGGGACGCGCGCGGCCGCGCTTGCTAAACCGCAGGCGAAGACCCTTCCGCAGGAGCGCCCGTGCAATTTCCCGAGTTCGATCCGGTCCTGTTCAGCATCGGCCCGCTGGACATTCGCTGGTACGCCCTCGCCTATGTCGCGGGCATCGTCGTCGGCTGGTGGTACGCCGCCCGTCTCGCGAAGGACAATGCGCTCTGGCAACCCGCCAAGCCGCCGGTGACGACCATCCAGCTGGACGATCTGATCCTGTGGATCACCCTCGGCATCATCCTGGGCGGCCGTCTCGGCTATGCCCTCTTCTATCAGCCGCAGCTCTACGGCCAGATCTTCACCGGCGCGGACCTGGGCGAGCGTTTCGCCGTACTGCGCCTCTGGGACGGCGGCATGTCCTTCCACGGCGGCCTGATCGGGGTCTCGCTGGCGATCGTCTGGTTCGCCTGGAAGCACAAGATCCGCCTGCTCAGCCTTGGCGACCTCGTGGCGCCGGCCGTGCCCATCGGCCTGTTCTTCGGCCGCATCGCCAATTTCATCAACGGCGAGCTCTGGGGTCGCGAGACGACGGCGCCGTGGGGCGTCCGGTTCTGCAACGGCGCCATCGAGCGGATGTACGGCTTCTGCCCCGCCGGCGACGTGACCCGTCATCCCAGCCAGCTTTACGAGGCGGGTCTTGAGGGTCTGGCCCTGTTCGTTATCCTCTGGCTCGCCGTCTACAAATGGCGGCTGCTGGCCAAGCCCGGCTACATCACCGGCATCTTCCTGTTCGGCTATGGCCTCGCCCGCGCCTCGCTGGAGAATTTCCGCCAGCCCGACATCGGGCTGGAGAACCTGCCGCTGGGCCTGACCATGGGCATGATCCTGTCGATCCCGATGATGCTGATCGGGGCCTGGCTGATCTGGCGTGCCTGGAGCCGGCCGCCGGTCGCCGCCTGACGCGATGTCGCTGAAGGAGCGTCTCGCGCGTGAGATCATCCTGGCCGGGCCGATGACGGTGGCGGACTATGTCTCCCGCTGCCTGCACGACCCGCGGGACGGTTATTACGCCACCCGGCCCGCCATCGGCGCGACCGGGGACTTCATCACCGCGCCGATGATCAGCCAGATGTTCGGCGAACTGATCGGCCTTTGGGCGGTCGAGCTGTGGCGGCGGCTGGGCGCGCCCGAACGGGTGCGGCTTGTCGAGGTCGGCCCCGGCGACGGGACCCTGATGGCCGACGCCCTGCGCGCCGCCCGGCTGGACCCGGAGTTCCTGCGCGCCGTCGACCTGATCCTGATCGAGCCCAGTCCGCCGCTTCGCGAGGCGCAAGGCAGGATGCTGGCCGGCAGCGACGTCCACCCGCGTTGGGTCGCCGCCCTCGACCGGGTCGAGACCGACGCCCCGGTGATCCTGATCGCCAACGAGGTGCTGGACTGCCTGCCCGCCCGCCAGTTCGTGAAGACCGAAGACGGCTGGGCCGAGCGCCGCGTCGGCGTCACCGACGATGGCGACCTCACCTTCGGACTGGTCAAGATCACCGGCGGCTTCAAACGCCCTGACTTCGCCGTCGAGCCGGGCCAGACGGTCGAAATTTCAGATCAGCAGGCCGCCTTCGGGCGCGACGTCGCCGCCCTGGTCCACGCCGCCTCCGGCGCCGCCCTGCTGATCGACTACGGTCGCGCCCGCCATGAGGCCGGCGACACCCTCCAGGGCCTGCGCCGACATCAGAAGGTCGATCCGCTGGAAAGCCCCGGCGAGGTGGACCTGACCCAGTGGGCCGACTTCCCCTCCGTGCTTGAGGCCGCGATCCACGCCGGCGCCGACGTCACCGGGACCATGGAACAGGGCGAGTTCCTGAAACTGCTCGGCATCGAGGCCCGCGCCAACCGCCTGAAGGCCGGCCGACCCGACGCCGCCCCGATCATCGACCGCCAGCTCGCCCGGCTGACCGCCGACGACCAGATGGGAACATTGTTCAAGGCCTGCGCGATCTTCTCCCCCCGCTCGCTGGTCGTTCCCGGGTTCGAGTGGTGACCATGCCCCTTCAGCCCATCACCCATCCCCTGCTGGACCGCACCGGCCTCCGCCACGGCTTCTTCACCCGACAGGGCGGCGCTTCGACCGGTCTCTACGAAGGCCTCAACACCGGCGTCGGTTCGAAGGACGATCCCGCCGCCGTCGCCGAGAACCGCCGTCGCGTCGCCGGACATTTCGGCGGCGCTCCCGACGATCTCGCCGCCTGTTTCCAGATCCATTCCGCCGTCGCCCGCGTCGCCGAGGCCGGCTGGCAGGGCGCGCGACCCGAAGGCGACGCCGCGGTCTCCGCCACGCCCGGCGTCATCTGCGCCGTCCTGACGGCGGACTGCGCGCCCATTCTGCTGGCCGATCCGGAAGCCGGCGTCGTCGGCGCCGCCCATGCGGGCTGGAAGGGGGCGCTGGACGGCATCGTCCACGCCACCGTCGCCGCCATGCAGGAAGTCGGCGCCGAGCCGCGCCGCATGATCGCCGTCGTCGGCCCCTGCATTGCCCAGGCCTCCTATGAGGTCGGCGCCGACTTCCAGGACCGGTTCGTCCACCATGATCCCGGCAACGCCCGCTTCTTCGTCCCCGGCGAAAGCGTCGACAAGCGGCTGTTCGACCTGCCCGCCTTCGTCCTGTGGCGTCTGGAGCAGGCCGGCGTCGCCGATGCCGCCTGGACCGGCGACGACACGCGCACGGACCCGGGGCGGTTCTATTCGAACCGTCGGGCGTATCTCAACGGAGAGCCGGACTTCGGCCGGCTGATGAGCGCGATCAGTCTCTAACGTCTCCTCCCTGCGGCGAAGCCGTGGGGAGGGGGACCATGCGAAGCATGGTGGAGGGGCGAGGTCAGAAAGAACTGAGGGGCGTTCGACCCCTCCACCGCCGTTCCGGCGGTCCCTCTCCCCATCGCTTCGCGACAGGGAGGAGACTTACCCCGCCATCGCCATTTCAGGCACGCGCGTCACTTCGCGCCACGCCTGCGGATTGGCCAGCAGGGCGCGGACCAGAAGATTGTTGATCGCATGCCCCGCCTTGACGCCCTCATAGCGGCCCAGCAGGGGCGCGCCGAGCACATAGAGGTCGCCGATCGCGTCCAGCGCCTTGTGCCGGACGAACTCGCGCTCCATCCGCAGGCCGCCGGGGTTCAGGATCTGGTCGCCGTCGATGACCACGGCGTTCTCCAGCGAACCGCCACGGGCCAGGCCCGCGCGGCGCAGGGCCTCGACCTCATGGGCGAAGCCGAAGGTGCGGGCGGCCATGATCTCGTTGCGGAAGGTCTGCTCGTCGACGACGAAATCCACCACCTGGTTGCCGATCACCGGCGTGTCGAAATCAATCTCGAACCGCATCTCATAGCGGTCACAGGGCAGCAGGGCGGCGGACTTGTCGCCCTCCTGGACCCGGATCGGCTCGAGGATCTCGATATAGCGGACCGGGGACTGCTGGCGGCGGAAGCCGGCCCGGTCCAGCAACTGGACGAACGGCAGGGCCGAGCCGTCCAGGATCGGCAATTCGGGTCCGTCGACCTCGACCACGGCGTTGGACACGCCGAGCGCCGCAAAAGCCGCCATCAGGTGTTCAATGGTCGACAGGCGCACGCCGGCGGCGTTCTCGATCATGGTGTTCAGGCGGGCGTCGACTACGGCCTCGCCCGAGACCGGGATACGGTTGTCGCGGTCCTTGATGTCGGTGCGCACGAAGACGATGCCCGTGCCGGCCGGGGCCGGGCGCACGGCCAGACGGACCCGGTCGCCCGTGTGCACGCCCACGCCGGCGATGATCGCCGGCGCGACGGTGGTCTTCTGGCGATGGTCGTTTCTGACCGACAAACTCACACTCACTGCATTCTGCGCTCCGCCACACTGTGCGAAGTACGCCCCAGGAACCGTCTAGAGGCCGTGTCGCAAGACTGAAATGAAAGTCGGGTTTCCGATTGTTTCGGTTTTGGTAACCGTCTGCCTCGCCGCACAAGCGCGGTGGCGCTTGAGGCTTGAGGAACAGCCCCGGAAGCCCATCGCCAAACGAAAAGGGCGGCCCTTTCGAGCCGCCCTTCCCAAACCCTGACCCGTAAAACCTAGTTGGCCAGCCGTCGCAGGAACGACGGGATCTCCAGATCATCCTCCGCCTCGCCCATCTCGGGCTCGGGGGCGGGCTGCGCCTGGCTGGTGGACCGCATCTCGGTGGTCCGCGACGGCGCCGGATAGGTCGGCTGGGCCGGCTGGCGCTTGCCGCGGCCGAACAGGCTCCAGCCCGACTTGCGGTGATCGCGGTCGTCATAGTCGTCCTGGGCCGGCTCTTCGTACCGGGGCTCCGTCTGGGCGGCGGCGGCGCGGTCCATGTACAGATCGCCCTGGGCCGTCGGCGCGGGCGCCTCGGCGGTGTTGCGGCTGCGCGGCGCGGATTCATATTCCTCGACCCAGGGATCGACGATCGGGCCGAGCGTGCGTTCCTCGGCGACGTGGATCACCGGCTCGGGGCGCGGCTCGAACCGGGGCTCGGACGCGCGGGCGGCGGTTGCGTAGGTCGGCTGGCTGGACTGAAAGGTCGGGACGATCGGCGCGGCCTCGGCCTGACGCGGGGCCTCGGCGCGGACCGGTTCGCGTCCGGAGACTCGCCCGGCGTCGTGGCGCACGGGCTCGGCGCGCGAGGCGGCATGGGCCGGCGTCGGGCGACGGGCGTCGAAGGCCGGGGCGGCGGTCGGCGTGGTCTGGGCGGCGGCCAGGTCTTCCATGCCGGTGGCCACGACCGAGACGCGGATCTTGCCGTCCAGGGCCGGGTCGAAGGCGGCGCCGAAGATGATGTTGGCGTCGGCGTCCACCTCGCCGGCGATGGCGTTGGCGGCCTCGTCGACTTCCAGCAGCGTCATGTCCATGCCGCCGGTGATGTTGACCAGCACGGCCTTGGCGCCCTTCAGCGAGGTCTCGTCCAGCAGCGGATTGGCGATGGCGTTCTGGGCGGCCATCAGGGCGCGGTCCTCGCCCGAGGCCTCGCCCGTGCCCATCATCGCCCTGCCCATTTCGGACTTCACGGCGCGAACGTCTGCGAAGTCGAGGATGATCTGGCCGGGCAGGATCATCAAGTCGGTGATCGAGCGCACGCCCGAGTGCAGGACCTGGTCGGCCATGCCGAAGGCGTCGGCGAAGGTGGTGCGCTCATTGGCGACGCGGAACAGGTTCTGGTTCGGAATGACGATCAGGGTGTCGACATAGCGTTGCAGCTCGGCGACGCCCGCGTCGGCCAGGCGCATCCGGTG
>JAHKAM010000025.1 GCA_018826515.1 Alphaproteobacteria bacterium | reverse complement strand
GGCTTTCGCCCATTGCGCAAGATTCCCCACTGCTGCCTCCCGTAGGAGTTTGGGCCGTGTCTCAGTCCCAATGTGGCTGGTCATCCTCTCAGACCAGCTACTGATCGTAGCCTTGGTGGGCCATTACCCCACCAACTAGCTAATCAGACGCGGGCCGCTCTAAAGGCGATAAATCTTTCCCCCGAAGGGCACATTCGGCATTACCACCCGTTTCCAGGAGCTATTCCGAACCTAAAGGCACGTTCCCACGTGTTACTCACCCGTCCGCCACTAACCCCGAAGGGTCCGTTCGACTTGCATGTGTTAGGCCTGCCGCCAGCGTTCGCTCTGAGCCAGGATCAAACTCTCAGGTTGAGTTGACTTCTGACCTAAGCAGACCGGATCGAAATCCGGTTTGGCATTAGTTCTACGTATTATTGACGAGATCCCACGAACGCCTCTCCGAAGAGCGACGTCATGGTGTCTTTTCAAAAAGACCGCAGATGTCAGTGTCGATAGACAGTCCCGAAGGACTATCGCTAGGACACCGCCGCCTGCGTTTCTCTTTCCAGATCAACGATTTCAAAGACCAAAGGAACCGGCTGACCGGTCCCACCGTTTAACGCCCGGTGACGGCGGAGGCGGCGATGTAGTCGCCTCGGTATTCCGTGTCAAGCGATTATTCCGAAGAACAAACTCTCTTCACCAGGTCCCGCCCCGGAGGGCGAGGGAGGCGCTCTTTAGCGCCTCAGTTTTCCGCGTCAAGTGGTTCTTTTTAAAGAAGAACCTTTCTCTGCGAACCCGCCCCGGAGGGCGAGGGAGGCGCTGTTTAGCGTCTCCGAGCTCCGCGTCAAGTGGTTCTTTTTAAAGAAGAACCTCTGTCTGCGAACCCGCCCCGGAGGGCGGCGGAGGCGGCTGTCTAGAGAGAGCCATTCTCCGTGTCAACCGGGCTTTTCAGCCATTTCGCGGAGATTGAAATCCGGAGACTTCAGGCCGCAAAAAACCGTCTGGAAAGCCCGAGAGGCTTGCCTCTGTTTCGTTACCGACGATTCGATTGGAGCGCGGAACCTAACCGAACACCCTTAAGGAAGCAACCCGCTTTCGCGACTTTCTTCCCGAGGAACCCAGGAGACTTTCGTCTCCGTGGCCCCGGCGGCCGGCCCGTTTCCGAGCGAGGCGGCGATATACGCAGCGACAGTTTTGTCCGCAACCGGAATCCGACAGATTCACGAACTTTCTCGCGGAGTCCCGGTCGCCGGGCCGCCCCGCCCGCCCGTCCGTTTCAGCCCGCTATATATGTACGCAGGGATTCCGCTTCCTGGGTGGCTTCGGCGATCTGGCATTTGACCACGTCGCCGATGGAGATGACCCCCGACAGACGGCCGTCGCGCAGCACCGGCAGGTGACGGATCCGACGGTCGGTCATCCGCCCCATCAGAATCGCCACCGTCTCGCCGGGGGCGGCGAAGATGACCTCACGGGTCATATAGGCGGATACCGGTCGCGCCAGCGCCGCCTGACCGTCGCCGGCCACGGCCTTGACCACATCCCGTTCGGAGAGGACCCCGACCACCTTGTCCCCGTCGCAGACCATCAGGGCGCCGACGCGCAGCCGGTCCAGTTCGCTGCACGCCTCGGTCAACGGCAGATCGGGGCCGATGGCGTAGACAGCGTCGCCCTTGTCCTTGAGAATTTCGGCGACCAGCATCGCGGCTCCTCCCTCTCTATATAGAGCGCGGCCGCGGACGGCCCGCTTCAGACGTCAGGGTCGCGCAGATCGGGCGGGGAAGCAAATGCCTCGCGAGGCGATTCGAACGCCTTCGCCCACGGGCCGATGAGCAGGGCCCCGCAGATGAATCCGAACGCATGGGCCTCCCACGCCACCCGCGCGCCCTCCATGCCCGGCGTGAACCCGACCAGACCCGCCGCCGCGTTCACGACCATGAGGACCGCCGCCGTGGTCAAGAATCGCCGGTCCGACAGCGGCCTCAGCCGGTTGTTGCGGCGCCCCAGCAACCGCAGCGCGGCGCCCATCAGACCGAAGACCGCCCCCGACGCCCCGATGAGCGAGTCATAGCTGTTCAGGTGCACCAGGCCGTACCCGCCCGTGGCGAACAGTCCGCACACTATATAGAAGAGCAAAAAGCCGAAGACGCCCTTCGCCCCGCCCATCAGTCGCGCCACAGGCGGACCGAAGGCCAGGGCGCCGACGGCGTTCATCGCCACATGGCCCCACCCTCCGTGCAGGAACATCGAGGTCAGGAGTCCGGGCCACCAGTCGCCGTCCCACAGCGAGGAGGGCCGGAAGGCCAGCGCCATCCACCGATCCGCGAAAGCCTCCTGGACCAGATAGAGCGCCGGCATGGACACGGCGACCGCCACGGCGACCGGCGGTGCGTTCAGGATCCGGTCGGTGGACGGCTCGGACAGTTGGGACTCCGGGAAAGACGACAGCGCCGTGTCGGGCGCCAAACGTCATAATGGCAAGCGGTTCTTAATAACCATGACCCAGATTGGCACGCAGGGTCCTTGCCGGCCCGTAAACCATGTTTGCGTGGAGTCGCCTGCAATGACCGTCCGGACAAAGGCCCTGCCAGGTCTCGTCGCCGTTGCCCTGGCCACGCTGGCGCTGCCGGCCGCGGCTGCCGCGCAGTCAGCGGGATCCTCGGGCATGGGCGCCTATACGGCCGGCTACGGCGGGGCGCGCTACACCACCGCCCGTCCACAGAGCGGCTCGACGCGGGACGCGAACGGCAACCGCCTGATCGTCGACGGCATCATCCAGTCTGGCGCGAGCGCCTACTCCAGCGCCAGCGGCGGGGTCTCCTCCAGCTTCTCCGGCGCCGGCGGCGTGGGGGGCACGGCCATCGGCGGCTCCACCGCCATCGGCAACAGCCTGAACGTCGTGGTTCAGGGCAACCACAATACGGTCATCGTCAACTCGAGCCAGGTCAACAACGGCGCCGTCACCGCCGGAACCAGCCTGAACGGCACGCTGAGGCTTCCATGATCTCCGGTTCCCTTTCACGCCGTCTGCGGACCGCCGGCATCGCCTGCGCGACGGCCGCTCTGCTGAGCGGCTGTATCTCGGCCTCGGCCGGGCCGCAGGGCCTCTACGCCACGCCGATCGGCAATGCGCCGGTCACGGCCAATCCGACCCCCTACTCCGCCGCCCTCTACTGCATGGCCGACTACGCCCGGCGCTATAACCTGCCGTCGCCGCGGATAGCGGTGGGCCGGATCGCCGACTACACCGGCACCGTCTCGGCCGACGGCGGCCGCCAGGTCACCGGCGGCGCCTCGCTGATGGCCATGACCGCGCTGGCCAAGTCCGGCGCCCAGATGGTCGAGCGCTACGACACCTCGGTCTCCGAGATGGAGCTGCGCTACGCCAACAACCGGCTGATCGGCGACGACGGCCCCGGCGGCGCCGACGACGTCCAGTACCGGCGGATCATCGCGGGCTCCGTACCCGGCACCGACTTCTACATCGTCGGCGGCATCACCGAGGTGAACTACAATATCCGTTCGGGCGGCTTCGACGCCGCCGCCGGGCAGGCGACCAGCCAGACGCCGTTGTCGACGGCCTTCGCGGCCAAGGCCTATGTGATGAACATCGCCATCGACCTGCGACTGATCCAGACGACCACCCTCCAGGTCGTCGACGTCGTCTCCTATCAGAAGCAGATCATCGGCCGCGAAATCTCGGCGGGCGTGTTCGACTTCCTCAACGGCAATGTCTTCGACATCTCGGCCGGCGAAGGCGGTCTCGAACCCGTCCAGCTGGCCGTGCGCGCCCTGATCGAACGGGCGACGGTGGAGTTCATGGCCAATCTGTATGGCGCTCCGGGACCGGAGATCTGCCTCAGCGCGGGTCCCGACCCGTTGGGCGGCACGGTCGGCCCGACCGGCGGCTACTATCCCGCTTACCCCAACACGGACACGAACAATGGCGAAACCCGCGCGGATCCGTCTCGCTGGCACGATCGCCGCGACGGCGCTGTGCGTCGCAGCCGCTACTGAGGCCGCGGCGCAGGACGGCACGATCGTCCTGAACCAGCAACTGCAGCTGGGCGACGTGATCGCCGGCCAGACGCTGAACGTCGTCGATTCACAGGACCAGGTGACCGCCGGGACCTCGGCCCAGGGCAACAGCGCCTCGGGCGCCGTATACAATGGCTCCATCACGGTCCAGTCCGACCAGACCATGCAGGGCGACGCGGTGGCGACCACCGACATCACCCTCGGCGGCGACACATACGGCGTCGTCAACGCCACGACCCAGGCCGGCGGCAACTACCTGGCCGTCAGCGCGTATGACGCCAACCTGACGCTGGACGCGACCCAGACGACCGACGACGGCCTGATCAGCGCCGCCACCGAGGTCGGCGACAGCGACGCCCGCCTCCATGCCGGCGCGGCCGTCGGGGCTTCGGCCATTTCCAATACCGTGGCTGTCTACGGCCAATCCTCCTTTGTCAGCGGAACGATCGACCAGTCCTCATCGGCCATCGTCCGTTCCTTCGGCCGAGTCGAGAGCCAGTACATTCCGGCCGAGGCCAGCGTGACCAGCCAGGCCATCGCCAACGCCATCGCGGTCAACAGCGACCAGACCTCTGGTCAGGACCTCGGCATCGCCCAGCGGTCGTTCGGCAGCTTCATCGAGGCTGAAGCCAGCGCCAACGCCGGCAACGCCTGGGACCTGGCCGCGCGCGCCCGCGCCACCGCCAACCAGGCGGTGCTCTACAATGAGGGGGGCTCCGTCGTGACCGCCTCGGACCAGCGGAACTCCAGCTTCGTCCGCGCCTCGGCCCTGACCACCGCCTACGACTACGGCCGGGCCGAAGCCTATGCCCGCGGCGCCGCCAACGACCTGTCGGTCGGCAACAACGACATCTACGTCGAGATCGACAACACCCAGTTCAACACGGGCGGGGTGGACGTGACCGCCACCTTCTCCGGCACGAACGGCTACGATGTCTCGGTCGGGGCCGATGCCGTCGGCAACAACGTCACCGGCTATGCCTGTTCGACCTGCGAGGGCTATCTCGAGGCGCGCAACACCCAGACCAATTCTGGCGATGTGTCCGCGGTCGCCAATACAACTGTCGCGGGTTCCAACCGGTCGGTGATCACGGGGGCCAATGCGGTCGGAAACGCCGCCAGCTTCTACGTCTCGCGGCCCGGAAATTAACATTCCGTAACTTGAGCCCGGCCACCCGGTCGCCGAAGGGTTGCGTGGGGCGTCGGCGATAGGTCTATTGCGGTCCTTCCTGTTCTCCGGCGCGGCCCCGTCTTGCGGGAGCCTTCGCGCCTTTCGGAAAGAGACCGATAATGCGTTCCGCTCGCCTGTTCCTGCTCGCCGCGGCCTCCGTGGCCGTCCTGACCGCTGCCTCCCCCGCCCTCGCGCAGCAGGTCCAGCCGACCGATCCATGGGCCCAGGCGACCAGCGACATCCCGGCTGACACCAATGTCCGGTTCGGCGTCATGCCCAACGGCATGCAGTACGCGATCATGCGCAACGCCACGCCGCCGGGACAGGCCAGCTTCCGCCTGCGCCTCGACGCAGGCTCGCTGATGGAGAACGAGGACCAGCTGGGTCTGGCTCACTTCATGGAGCACATGGCCTTCAACGGCACGACCAACATTCCCGAGAACGACCTTCTGCGCATCCTCGAGCGCCTTGGACTCGCCTTCGGCGCCGACACCAATGCTTCCACCGGCTTTGACCAGACCATCTATATGCTGGAGCTGCCGCGTACGAACGACGAGACCGTGGACACCAGCCTGCGGATCATGCGCGAACAGGTTTCGGAGGCCCTGATGGCCGCCGACGCCGTGGACGCCGAGCGCGGCGTCATCGAGGGCGAAGAGCGCCTTCGCAACACCCCGGGCCTGCGCTCGATCAAGGCGCAGCTGGCCCTGCTCGCCCCCGGACAACGCGTCTCGCAACGCCTGCCCATCGGCGACCTCAACGTCATCCGCAACGCGCCGCGTGAACGGTTCGTCGAATTCTACGACGCCTACTACCGCCCCTCGCGCGCGACCTTCGTCGCCGTCGGCGATTTCGACCTCGATGTCATGGAAGCCAAGATTCGCGGCGCCTTCGAGAGCTGGCAGCCCCGCGCCGCCGACGGCCCCGAGCCGGACCTCGGGACGGTCGCCCCCCGCGAGCCGGAGACCCGCATCCTCGTCGAGCCGGGCGTCCAGTCCTCGATCCAGCTCAACTGGATCCGCAACCCCGACCTCGACCCTGACACGGTCAGCGAACGGCGCGACGATCTGCTGCGCGGCCTCGGCGTCGCCGTTCTGAACCGTCGACTGGGCGAGATCGCCCGCGCCGACAACCCGCCCTTCTCGGGAGCCGGCGGCGGCGAATCGGGTCTGGTCAACAGCCTCGACATCGCCACGGTCACAGCCCAGTTCGCCCCGGGCGAATGGAAGCGCGCCCTGGAAGCCATCGAGCAGGAACAGCGCCGTCTGGTTCAGTACGGCGTCTCGGAAGCCGAGCTGCAGCGCGAAATCACCACCATCCGGTCCTCGCTCGAGAACGCCGTCGCCGGCGCCGCGACGCGACGGACCCCGCAGCTGGCCGGCGGACTGGTCAATGCGGTCAATGAAGGCGATGTCTTCACCTCGCCCCGGACCAACCTCGACCTGTTCAACGCCGCCGTCGAGGGCGTGACCGCCGCCCAGATCAGCGAGGCCGTCAAGCCGGTGTTCACCGGCGAAGGTCCGCTGGCCCTGCTGGTCACCCCGGTCGAGATAGAGGGCGGCGAGGCCGCCGTCACCGCCGCGCTCGAGGCGTCGCGCCAGGTTCCCGTCGCCGCCCCGGCCGCCCAGGCCCGGATGGACTGGCCCTACGCCAGCTTCGGCGCGCCGGGCGAGGTGCAGAACCGGCAGGAACTCGCCGAGGTCGGCGCCACGGTCGTCACCTTCGCCAACGGCGTCCGTCTGACGGTCAAGCCGACCACCTTCCGCGACGAGCAGATTCTCATCAGCGTCCGTACCGGCATCGGCGAGCGCGGCATGAGCCCCGAGCGCGCCGACCCGCAACTGCTGGCCGCCGCCATCGTGCCTCCCGGCGGTCTGGGCCGCCTCACCTTCGACGAGCTCAGCCGCACCCTGAACGGACGCATCTATTCCGCCGGCTTCCAGGTCGGCGGTGACAGCTACCAGCTCCAGGGCGGCACCCGTCCCGAGGATCTGGCGCTGCAGATGCAGGTCCTGGCCGCCTATCTGACCGATCCGGGCCTGCGTCCGGCCCCGATGCAGCTGATCAAGTCGGTCTTCCCGCAGCAGATCGCCCAGCTGATGGCCACGCCCGGCGGCGCCTTCCAGATCCAGGGCTCCGGCCTTCTGGCCAGCGGCGACAAGCGTGAATCCCTGCCCTCCGCCGAGGAAGTCGCGGCCTGGACCATCGAGGACCTCCGCGCCAGCATCACCAGCGGTCTGGCCAGCGGGCCGATCGATGTGATCGTGGTCGGCGACCTCACGGTCGAGGACGCCATCGCCGCCGTGGCCCCGACCTTCGGCGCCCTGCCCGCTCGCGGTCCCGACGCCCAGCCGGCGGCCGGCGCCACCGAGCTGCGCTTCCCGGCCCCCACGGCCGAGCCGGTCCGCCTGACCCACACCGGTCCGGCCGAGCAAGCCCTGGCCTATATCGCCTGGCCGACCACCGACGCCGTCGGCGACCGGACCGACGCCCGCCGGGCCTCCATCCTGTCCGAAGTGCTGAACCTCCGGGTGCTCGAGGAAATCCGCGAGCGTCAGGCCCTGGCCTATTCGCCGCGGGTCCAGGCCGGCGCCTCGAACTTCTACGAGGACTACGGCTCGATCTCGATCATGGCCGAGACCGCCGCCGACAAGCTGGACGCCTTCTATGCGGCGGTGGAGACGATCGCGGCCTCGCTGCGGGATGCACCGCCGTCGGAGGACGAACTGAACCGCGCCCGTCTGCCGGTGATCGAATCGCTGCGCCGCAGCCAGGCCAGCAACGAATACTGGCTGGCCCAGCTCTCCGACGTGGCCGAGCGGCCCGCGGACGTGGAGCAGATCCAGACGCACATCTCGGATCTGGAGGCCATCACCCCGGCCGACATCCAGGCGCTGGCGCGTCAGTATCTCACGTCGGATACGGCCTGGCGGGCCGTGGTCCTTTCGACCAACGCCCAGTAAGCGAAAAAATGGCCCCGGTCCTTGCGGATCGGGGCCAGTTTGCTTCTCAGGATCGTCGACGGAGTCGACCAACGCACTCTGGGCCCCCGCGGCTGACGCGCGGCTGAACGCCCTCGTTCACCTCGTCGTCAGAAAACCCGACCGCCGACGCCGCCATCGAGCGTGATCGTCGCGCCCTGCACGGCATAGCCGGCCTGCTCGACGACCTCTTCGCGGTATTCGGTGTAGGTCTCCTCGCGGACCCAGGTCAGGATCTTCACCCCGGCGCCGTACCGGCGCAGCAGCGAACGCTCGTTGCACTCGCGTTCGGCCCGCTGGGCCTTGCACTCGATGCGGCCGCCGCGGCCGTGCCACAGGGCCTCGCCCTTGCGGCAGTCCATGGTCTCGCCGCGACCGAAGTCGGCGTGACCCTCATATTCGGCCCAGGTGATCTGCAGCCAGGTGCCGGCCAGGCAGCGGTACAGTTCGCCCTCATAGTCGCCGTCGACCTCTCGGTCGGGACGAACCTGCGACGCCGGATGCGGCACATTGCGATCGTCGATGCAGAAGGCGCGGATGACCACCCGCTTCTCCCACCGCCGCCGGGCTTCAAAGGGCACACGGATGACCTGGCGGACGCGCGCGCCCTCGACCATCAGGCCGTTGATCGTGGTCGGGTAGGGCTGATCGACCGTGACATAGGCCGACCCGCCGCCACCGCCGCCGCCGCTGGAGAAGCTGCCGGCGCGGGCGCTGATTCCCGCCCGCCCGCCGGCGTTGGCGTTCGAGTTGGCGTTCGAGTTGGCGTTCACATTGACGTTGACGTTCAGATTGCCGCCGCCGCCGCAACAGGGCGGAGGCGGGGGCGTCTCGCAGCACGGCGGCGGAGGCGGGGGCGGCGGAGGCGGCGGCGGCGGCGGCTCGCAGCACGGCGGGGGCGGCGGCGGACACACGGGCCCGCACTGGGCGG
>JAHKAM010000024.1 GCA_018826515.1 Alphaproteobacteria bacterium | reverse complement strand
GGGCGTCAACGGCGGCGTGATCTCGCTGGACGGCCGCGGTGAAACCGCCCTGGCCCGTCCGACCGCCGACGGCGTGCGCGAGCCGCTCAACCGTCGCGCCACCATCGGCATCAACTTCCGCTAAACCCGGAAGGCCGAAGGCCAGCACTGCAGAGCCGCCGGCTCCCGAAAGGGGGTCGGCGGTTTTGCTTGGGCGGTTGCCGTGAAACCCCGGGGGCGCGAGGATCGTATGTGGGTCATGGCGCGGACTGTCGCGCGCCCCGGAGATCGCCTCATGTCGCGCCGCGCTATCGCCAGCCTTGTCATTCTGGTTCTCGCCGCCTGCTCGCCGGGAGAGCCTGCCGAGAGTGCCGCGCCCGGCGCCCAGGCCCGGGACAGCGGCCGGCGCGAGGTCGCGGTCTTCGCCGGCGGCTGCTTCTGGTCGGTCGAAGCCAATTTCGAGCGCATGCCCGGCGTCGTCGCCGCCGTCTCGGGCTTCGCGGGCGGACGCACCGCCAATCCGACCTATGACCAGGTGGTCCGCGGCGGAACCGGCCACCTCGAATCGGTCCAGGTGACCTTTGACCCGGCCCGTATCAGCTATCGCCAGCTGGTGGACCGGTTCTGGCGGACGATCGATCCGACCGACCCTGATGGCCAGTTCTGTGACCAGGGCGCGCCCTATGCGACCGCGGTCTTCGCCAGTCCGGGCCAGAAGTCGGCCGCCGAGGCCTCGCGGCGGGCCGCCGTCGCCCGTATCGGCGCTGATCGCTTCGTCACCCCGGTGCGCGACGCCGTGCGGTTCTGGCCGGCCGAGGCCTACCATCAGGACTTCGCCCGACTGAACCCCGTCCGGTACGCCGGCTACAGCCGCTTCTGCGGGCGGACCGCGCGTCTCCGCGCGGTGTGGGGCAGCTAGCGCCGCCTTCCCTCCGGTTCGAAACGGTCCGGGCGCGAACGGATTTTCTGGCCCGCGCCCGGCCAGACCCGCGGCGGCCCGTACCCCGCTGACCGGGCCCCGGGAGCAGGTGTGGCTCTGACGCCACCCGACCGCCCTGTCATATCACTGTCACACGACTGTCGCCCCACTTTCCGACGGCGCGCCTAGATGGGGCGAGAGATCAGCCGGCTGCCGCCGGTCGCCGGGCGCACAGCCCTTCTTCATCGGGGATAGATGACAATGACGAACCGCAAACGCGTGTTCTGGGCGACGACCGCCCTCTTCAGCGGCCTTATGGTCGCCAGCGCCGCCTCCGCCCAGTCGACGGGTTCCGAGACGACTGAAGCGACCGCCCTGGGCGAAGTCGTCGTCACCGGCGCGCGTGGACAGCGTAACATCGACGGCCTGGCCGTCGCCGAGACGGTCGCCAAGACCCGCAACACCATCACCCAGGAATTCATCGCGACCCAGACCCCGGGTCAGACGATCCTGCAGACCCTGAACCTGACGCCGGGCCTCAGCTTCACCAACACCGACTCCTACGGCACGTCGGGCGGCAACATCCGTCTGCGCGGCTTCGATGGCAACCGCGTCTCGCTGACCTTCGACGGCATTCCGCTGAACGACACCGGCAACTACGCCACCTACACCAACCAGCAACTGGACCCGGAACTGATCGAGCGCGCCTCGGTCAACACCGGATCGACCGACGTCGACAGCCCGACGGCTGCGGCCACGGGCGGCGTCATCAACTATGTCACGCGCCGTCCCGCCGCCGACTTCGGCGGCTGGGGCCAGTTCTCCTTCGGCGACTTCGACTACCGTCGCTACATGTTCCTGATGGACACCGGCGAGTTCGGCCCGTGGGGCACCTCGGCCTGGTTCTCGGTCTCGCGCACCGACTATGACAAGTTCAAGGGCCGCGGCGACCTGCAGAAGCGGCAGTTCAACGGTCGAATCTATCAGCCGCTCGGCGACAACGGCGATTTCCTGTCGCTGTCGGGTAACTGGAACGAGAACCGCAACAACAACTACCTCGGCCCGAACCTCGGCACCGCGACCGGCTCGATCCTGCCGCAGGTCGAAACCGACCCGCGTGGCTGGGATGTCGACTTCCTGACGGATTACGTCGCCCCGACCTTCCGTAACGGCGTCGCCGACAACGACACGAACAGCACCAACTACTGGGGTCTGCGCGTCAACCCGTCGAACACGGGCAACATCCGGGGCCAGTCGCGCTTCACCCTGTCGGACAGCCTGGTCCTGACGGTCGACCCCTCGTTCCAGTACGTCCTGGCCAACGGCGGCACGCAGCAGACCGTCCTGTCGGAAACGGACCGCCTGATCCGCGGCACGTCCGCCACCGGCGGCCTCGACCTGAACGGCGACGGCGACACCCTCGATCGCGTCCGCGTCATGACGCCGTCCAACACCAACACCCATCGATATGGCCTGAACACCTCGCTGATCTGGGACATGGACGACAACCACCGTCTGCGCGCCGCCTATGCGCTGGACTTCGGTCGTCACCGTCAGACCGGCCAGTATGGCCGCGTGAACTTCTCGAACCCGTCCGACCCGCGTTTCGTCGACTGGTTCGGCGGCCGCAACGACGAAGCCAACCGCGTCGTCAACCTGAACGGCTACGAGCTGCGCTCGCGTGACCGCCTGTCGATCGCCGAACTGAACCAGTTCTCGCTCGAATATCGCGGCCAGTTCATGGACGACGCCCTGACCGTCAGCCTCGGCGTCCGGGCTCCGTTCTTCCGCCGCGAACTGAACCAGTTCTGCTTCACCCAGAACTCGTCGTCCAACGTCCGCTGCACCACCGAAACCCCGACGGTCGTCGCGGGCACCGGCGGCAATGTGGTCTTCGCCGGCAGCACCACCCAGTACATCGCGCCTTATTCGCGTGAAGTGGAGTACGACGACATCCTGCCGAACGTCGGCGCCTCCTACCGCTGGGGCGAAGGCCACTCGGTCTACGCCAACTACGCCGAAACCCTGTCGGCCCCGCGCACGGACAGCCTCTACGGCGTTCGCCGCTTCACCGACGGCACGATCGGCAACCCGACCGTCCAGCCTGAATCGGCCCGGAACTTCGACCTCGGCTACCGCTATACGGCTCCGACCCTGGTCGGCACCGTCTCGGTGTTCGCCAACAACGAAGAGAACCGCATCGTCAGCTCCTTCGATGACGACCTCGGGCAGTTCGTTGACCGGAACGTCGGCGCGGTCGAGCGCATCGGCGCTGAAGGCTCCATCGGCTGGTCGCCGATCGAAGCCCTCAGCCTGTACGCCTCGGCGACCTGGCTGCAGTCGGAAGTGCAGGACGACTACGTGAACAACACCGTCGGTGGCGTTCCGCAGATCGTGCGCACCAAGGGCAAGGAGCTGGTCGAAACCCCGGATCTGATGCTCGCGGCCCGGATGAACTACCAGTTCACCGACTATCTGGAAGCCGGCATCCAGGCCAAATACACCGGCGAGCGCTGGGTGACCGACGTCAACGACATGAAGGCCGACGCCTTCACCACGGTCGACGCCAACATCCGCCTCGACCTGGCCCAGTTCGGCTACGACGGCACCTTCATTCAGGTGAACGCCGACAACATCTTCGACGAGCAATACTACGCCAACCTCGGCACCCGCGCGTCGTCGACCCCGGGAACGCCTGGCTTCAGCCAGCCCTTCGCTTCGGTCGGCGCGCCGCGCACGATCTCGGCGACCCTGCGGGTGGCCTTCTAAGGTCGGGACTTCGGTCTCAGTCGAAATGATCGGGGCGGTCCGGAAACGGACCGCCCCTTTCTTTTTGCGCGCCCGCGATCACGTATCGGGCGCTCGCCGCCTGAGCAGGACCGGCCTTTCCGGCCCGACATCTTGCATGCGCTCCGGCCCTGCGCGTTGAAGTCGGGGGCTGCGGTGTCTATCTGGCGCGACTGGCCCTTCACGCGCCGATGGAACCCGAACGCCCATGACCCTGTCCGCCATCCCCGCCGAATGGTCGCCGCACCGCGCGATGTGGGTCGGCTGGCCCAGCCATGGCGAGCTCTGGGAGGAAAACCTCGAACCGGCCCAGGCCGAGGTCGAGGCTCTCGTTCGCGCCCTCGCGGGGCCCGGCCAGGAACAGGTCAAGCTGATGGTCGGCAAGCCAGAGGCCCTGGAAGAGGCCCGGACCCGCTTCGCCGACGTCGCCGGTGTCGTGATCGTCGCCGGCCTGTTCGGCGACATCTGGCTCAGGGACACCGGCCCGATCTTCGGCGCCGGCTCGGCGAATGCCGCGGCCTTCCGCTTCAACGGGTGGGGCGGAAAATACGAGCTCGAGCACGACGATACGGTCGCTGACCAGATCGGGGCGTCCTCCGGCGCGGCGCTGGATCGCCACGACTTCATCCTCGAGGGCGGGGCCCTGGATCACGACGGGCAGGGGACCATCCTGACCACGCGCCAGTGCCTGCTGAACCCGAACCGCAACCCCGGCTGGACCGAAGCGAAGGCCGAGGCCGCCCTGGCGGCGTCGCTGGGCGCCCGCAAGGTGCTGTGGCTGGGCGACGGCCTCCTGAACGATCACACCGACGGCCATGTCGACAATCTCGCGCGATTTGTCGCGCCGGGGGTGGTCGCCTGTCCGATCGCCTGGGGCCGCAATGACCCCAATGACGAGGTGTATGACGCGGTGGCGAAAGCGCTGTCCGAGATGACGGATGCGGCCGGCGCGCCGCTCAAGGTGCTTCGGCTGCCGTCGCCGGGATTCATCGGCGATGAGGACGAGCGGCCGGTTCCGGCCAGCCATATGAATTTCCTCATCGCCAACGGCGCCGTCATCGTCCCGACCTACGGCGACGACCGCGCCGCCGATCTTGCCTGCGAGGGATTGAGGACGATCTTCCCCGACCGTGAGATCATCGCGCTCCCCTCCATCGCCATCCTCAGCGGCGGCGGATCCTTCCACTGCATCTCCCAGCAGGAGCCCGCCTGATGGCCCGCACAATCTCCGTCGCCGCCCTGCAGACGTCCTACGGCGAGGATCTGCAGGCGAATATCGACAAGACCATCGCCCTCGTCCGCGAGGCCGCGGGCCGGGGGGCGCAGGTGATCCTCCCGAGCGAGCTGTTCCAGGGGCCCTATTTCTGCGTCTCGCAGGAAGAGAAATGGTTCGCCACCGCCCATCCATGGCGCGAACACCCCTGCGTCACAGCGCTCCAGCCCGTCGCGGCCGAGCTCGGCGTCGCCATCCCGGTCTCGATCTTCGAGCGCGAGGGGCCGCACTATTTCAACTCGATGGTGATGCTGGACGCCGACGGGGCGGCCCTGGGCGTCTATCGCAAGAGCCACATTCCCGACGGCCCCGGCTATCAGGAGAAATACTATTTCCGGCCGGGCGACACCGGCTTCAAGGTCTGGGACACCCGCCACGGCCGCATCGGCGTCGGCATCTGCTGGGATCAGTGGTACCCCGAGACCGCCCGCGCCATGATGCTGCAGGGGGCCGAGGTGCTCATGTATCCGACCGCCATTGGCTCGGAACCGCATGACAAGGAACTGGACACCGCCGAGCCGTGGCGCCGCGCCATGCAGGGGCATGCGGTGTCAAACGTCGTGCCGGTCGTCGGCGCCAACCGTATCGGCCATGAGCAGGTCAACGAAGCCGGCCAGGTCTTCTACGGCTCATCCTTCATCGCCGATCATCGCGGCGATCTGGTCGAGAGCTTCGGCCGGGAAGAAGAGGGGGCGCTGGTCCACACCTTCGACCTCGACTACATCGACCGCCACCGCGCCGCCTGGGGCTTCTTCCGCGACCGACGTACGGATCTGTACGGGTCGCTGACCGGTGCCCGTCCAGCCTAGGAGGCGGTCTGCCGCAAGGCCCGCCGTTCCGCCGCGCAGCCGGGATTCGTCAACCCTTCGGCCCTGGCGGCCAGGACCTCGGCCCGGGCCGCTTCAAGGTCCGCGGTGAAATCGGGCGCGGCCGCTGCCCGCTCATAGACGGTTCGGCCGATCGACAAACCGTCAGCGACGTCCGCGTGCCAGTTCACGCGGCACAGGGCCCGGCTGTAGCCGATCTCCATGCCCCTCCGTCGGGCGCTCTCCGCCAGATCCGGCGCCAGGTCGGCGAACATTTCGCCATAGGCCGAGCCCGCGACCGCGCCGCCCGCCGGCCATGAAGGACTGTTGCGCAAGGCGTCGTCCATCCGGACGCAAGCCTGAAGGTCGGACTGCTCGGCGACCGGTCGCCGCCGGGGCGTACGCTCGGCCAGGACGTTGGCGACGCTGGCGGAGTCGATCAGCAGCCGGTTCATCAGCCGGGTCAGGGCCGGGCGGGGCTGGTCCGCCAGCCGCGTGCCCAGTACGCAGTCGAAATGCTGGGCGGCCTCGGGCGGCCGCAGTTCGGCGTGGGCGATAGCCAGCCACCAACGGTCCGTGCCCGGCTGGACGGCGTTGAAGACCGCCTGCTCGGCGTCCGGATCGATGCGGGAGGGGGTGAACCCCGCGCCGAGCGCCGCAACGGCGGCCGCATCGAGATAGCCCGCGACCGGCGCAAGGACCGGTGTCGGGACGGCGGTCGCCGCGCAGGCGGCTGTCAGAAGGCAGGCGGCCAGTACGGCGGCCGGCTTCACCGCCCGGCGGTCCAATCCAGCTGCACATTGGTCGGGCCGTCCTCGACCGGGGTGGCGACCACCCGCAGCAGCTTGCCGCTGCCGTCTTCGGCGGCGGCGCCATAGGCCCGCGCGTCGCCGGTGTTCATGGCCATGACCGAGGCCAGGCCGGCGGTTTCGGCGCGTTGACGATAGAAGTCGATCACGGCGTCGGGGGTGGCCTCGGTGGTGAAGCTGAGGATGCCGCCGGGACCATCCGGCCCGCGCGCGACCGTGGCCGGTCCGCTGGTCTCGCCGCCCGGATAGACAACGGCGAAGGCCGGTGCGCCGGGCGCGGCCGGAGCCGCGGACGACGAGGCGACAGGGGATCCGGCCGGCGGAGCGACCGCCGGGACCGTGGCGTCGACGGCGGCGGCAGCCTCGGTCGCCGGCGGGGCCTCATCCGCGGCCTGACCACAGCCAGCCAGGACCATGGTCGCCATCAGTGCCGTGGCCGCAAGCGTGCGCTTCATCCCGTATCGTCCTTGATAGACTGTCGTTGTGGGCGGCCACCGTGGCTCAAGCCTGCGGCGGCGGCAAGGCGGGTTCGCGCCTTCGCCAAGGCGCGAATGACGCGGCCGTCACCCCGTCGCGGCGTCCACGCCTCTCTGCCCGCCCCCGGTCGACTGCGCGTTCCCCACGGAATCCTCGCCCGTATTCTTGACCGGGTCGGGGTCGGCCTTCGCCTTCGGTTGCGGATCGGCCATCGCCATGCCCTCGCTGGCCAGCATGGCGTCGATGGCCTCCTGATCGGGGTCGATCTCCGATCCCGACGCGGACCCGCCCTGCAAGGTGCCCGCGCGCGTGTCCGATCCCATGCCGCTGCCGGTCAGGGCTTCGGTCAGGGCGTCCGGCGTGCGACCCAGATCAGGCTTTTCACCCATGCTCTCGGCCTCGCGGGCGTCTGCGGTCTGTTCCGGATCGGTCATGGTCAAGCTCCTTCCCTGGAAGAAGCGGACGGGAGGCGGCGGGGTTCCCGACGTTCGGCGTCACCCTCGGGCCTGCCTCGCGCGTCAGACGATCCACCTCCGAAACGTCGAAGGCGGCCCATCGGTTGGATGGGCCGCCTTCTTCAACCTTGCACCGGTTGTCGTGATCCCCGGGTCAAACCCGGGGATGACCAGAACAGGTTGACGTCACTTCCCGAACAGCTTGTTCCAGCGGCGCTTTTCGCGGTTCTTCCAGGTCCCGCGGTGATAGGCGTCCGAGCCGATCAGCGGCACCACGGTGGTGGCTTCGGCGAAGACCATCTGCTCGTGCGTGGTCTGGACCTTGCCCCAGGAGGCGGCTTCCTTGAGCGTCGAGGACGAACACGCCCCGTCACGCACGTCGGCGACCGTGATCTGCACGGCATAGCGGTGCATCTCGGCCTCGACGCCGAGGATTTCGGCGCAGACGACCGTGTCCTGGGCGAAATTCTTCGGCACGCCGCCGCCGACCATGAACAGGCCGGTGACGCCCGCGGCGATCTTGATGTCGGTCAGTTCGCGGAAGTCCGCCACCGCGTCGATCATCAGATACGGCTTGCCCGCCGCCATCCGCTCCTTCTGGTGCTTGACCAGGCCGAAGCCGGCCGAGCTATCGACAAAGGCGGGGCAGAAGATCGGCACGCCCTCTTCATAGGCCGTCTGGATCAGCGAGCCGGGCTTCTTGGCGTTGCCCTCGCTCAGCCATTTGCCCATCTCCCAGATGAACTCGCGCGACGAATAGCCGCGCGGCTCCAGCCGGTTGGCGATCTCCAGGATGGTGTGGTCGCAGGCCTGGAGCTCTTCCTCGTCGATATAGGTGTCGTAGATCCGGTCGATGTAGTTGTCGCGCAGGACGTTGTCGTCCACCTCGCCGGCGGCCTGGTAGTGTTTGAAGCCCAGGGCCTCGAAGAAATCCATGTCGACGATCGAGGCGCCGGTGGCGACCACCGCGTCGATCATGCCGAACTTCACCATGTCGCGGTACACGTGCATGCAGCCGCCGGCCGAGGTCGAGCCGGCCAGGATCAGCCACGGCGAGCAGTCCTTGTCCTCGATGGCCATGTTGAAGATGTCGGCGGCCCGGGCCGTGTCGCGGCTCGAGAACGACATCTTGCGCATGGAATCGATGATCGGGCGGGCGTCGAAGGACGTGATGTCCACGTGCTCGACGGTGTTCTGGAGCAGCTGGGCTTTCTGGTTCGACTGAACGGGAGCGTTCATTGCAAGGGTTTCCCTTTGGTTTGAGCGCCCGTCGTCAAGAGAAACAGCGGCCCGGACGGAGCGACGGGCCGCTGCTGGTTACAACGCGAAAGCGACGGTTTAGCGCCGCGACTTCTTCCGCTGGCCGGCCTTGCCCTTGGGACGGGACAGGCGAACCACCTTGCGCGCGGCCTCTTCCGCCGTGGTGCGCACGGTCGGGATGGAGCGCGGGGCGAGGCCGTAGAGCGACGCCATCGGGGCATCCTCGACGCCGGCGATGTCGTGTTCGCCATAGCCGTTGAAGCCGGTCGACATAGCCACGCCATAGGCGCCCAGCATGCCGATCTCGATGAAGTCGCCTTCCCGTACATCGGCCGGCAGCCAGAACGGGCCGGGCATATGGTCGATGGAGTCGCAGGTCGGGCCGTAGAAGCGGAAGGGCTTCAGCTCATTGGCGCTTACGCCGTCCCGGACCAGTTTGGTCGGGAAGGGCCAGCGCGAATGGGTCGCGTCGAACAACGAGCCGTAGGACCCGTCGTTCAGATACAGGGCGTCGCCCTTGCGCAGGTCGACCCGGCACAGCACCGACGAGCTTTCGGCGACCAGCGCGCGGCCGGGCTCGCACCACAGCTCGGTCGTTTCCGACACCGGCATCTCGTTGAAGCCGCGATGGATGGCGTCGGCATATTCCTGCATGTCCGGCGGGACCATGCCCGGATAGACCGAGGGGAAGCCGCCGCCGACATCGACGATGTCCACGAACACGCCGGCGCGGCTGATGGCGCGGCCGACCTGGGCCATGGCGGCCTCATAGGCGGACGGCCTCATGCACTGCGAACCGACGTGGAAGCAGACGCCCATCAGGCCGTCCTTGACCGCCTGGCGGGTGGCCAGCAGCAGGGACGGGGCCTGGTCCGGCGAGACGCCGAACTTGCCCGACAGGGAATAGGCCGCGCCGTCCGCCGAAACCGTCATCCGGACCAGCAGGTTCAGATCGGTCGCGTTGCCGGTGGCGTCGAGGATCTTGGCCAGCTCGTCATGGCTGTCCAGCGAGAAGGTGCGGACGCCGTACTCGAAATAGGCGCGGGTGATCGCGCCCCGGCTCTTGACCGGGTGCATGAAGGCCAGGCGCGCGTCGGCGCTGACCGAACGCACCAGTTCGATCTCGGCGAGCGAGGCGACGTCAAAGCCGGTGACACCTGCCTCCACGAGGGTCTCGATGACCCACCGCGAAGGATTGGCCTTCACCGCATAGAAGACGTCGGCGTTCAGATTGTCCTGGAACCAGCGCGCCGCTACGGAAACCGAACGCGGTCGCACGAGGGCGACGGGACGTTCAGGGGACCGCTCGCGGACCAGGTCCAGGGGAAATGGATACGTGCGCAATTCACGTAAACCCCTGTAATTGTTGAACCCAGCCGGCGTTAGCAGCGCAACGTATAGACCACGGGGTCCGCCGGAAGCCGCGATGTAGGGTCAGCGGACTGTCATGTAAAGCGGTAATTTCGTGTCCTTGCGGCCCCATGTCGGGCGAGTTGCGGGGTGAGACGAACCTTGGCCGCAGCCGGGCGTTGAAGGTTTGACCGCCATGGGGCGGCGGGGGGCGCACGAATGAACCGCTGGCGATTCTACTGGCTGAGGCTGACCCGGGAGCTCTGGGTCCGGGCGACCGCCTATGCCGCGCTCGGCGTCGGCGCCGCCCTGCTGGCGTCCATCGGCGAAGGCGTGGTTCCAAAGGACATGGCCGAGCGGCTGGGCGGGGAGTCGGTCGAGGAGATTCTGACCATTCTCGCCTCAAGCCTGCTGGCGGTCGCCACCTTCTCGGTGGGGGCCATGGTCACCGCCTATACCGCTGTCTCCCAGGGAGCGACGCCGCGGGTGGCCGCCCTCGTGACCAGCGACGGGCAGACCCAGAAGTCCCTCGCCACCTTCGTCGGAGCGTTTCTCTATTCCATCGTCTCTGTCACCGCGATCAACGCCAGCTACTACGGGGCGGGCGGCCGCGCGATCCTGTTCCTCGTCAGCCTGGGGGTAGTGGCGCTGGTCGCCTACCGGCTGCTGGCCTGGATCAATCGTCTCTCCAGCCTGGCCCGGGTCGGCCACATGATCGACCTTGTCGAGGAACGGGCCTGCGAGGCCCTGGAAGCGCGGCGTCGCCGCCCCCTGTCCGGTAGGAACGGCCTCCTGAAGGAGGGCCTTCTGATCCCGAGCAGGACCACGGGCTATATCCAGAATGTCGATCCGGAACTTCTCCAGAAATGCGCTGCCGACAGCGACTGCCGGGTCCAGATTCTCGCCCCGCCCGGAGCCTTCGTACGGCGCGGCGAGCCGCTGGCCCGGATCAGCCTGAACGATTGCGAAAAGAAGGCTGTCGCCGACTTTCATTCGGCCTTCGCCGTGGGCGGCTCGCGGTCCTTCGATCAGGATCCCAGGTTCGGCCTGATCGTCCTCGGAGAGATCGCCGCCAAGGCCCTTTCGCCGGGCGTCAACGACCCGGGCACCGCCATCCAGGTCATCGGCTCCGGCGTCCGTTTGCTGGATATGTGGCTGTACCCGGAGACGGAGGAGGCCGAAGACCCTTCGGCTTGCGACCGCGTGCTGGCCGCGCCGCTGGATGAGTCGGACCTGATGGACGACATATTCGGCCCGATCGCGCGCTACGGCGCCGGGGATGTTCCGGTCACGATGCGGCTGCTGAAGGCGCTTCGCACCTTTTCCGCCGTCCCGGGACCGTTCCGGGAGCCCGCCCGCCGCATGGCGCGGGACCTTCTGGCGCGCGCCAGGGTCAGCATGCCCATCGCGGCCGATGTATCTCGCGTCAGGGCGATCGGCGACTGAACCGGGCGCCCGGCCGTCTTTCGTGACTCAGCCGTAACTTGCCGACCGGCGGACCGCTGATACCGTCCTCCGCAAACTTGGGGGACTTTCATGCGCAACGCCGCCTTCCTCGCCGCCGCCGCCCTTCTGCTCGCCGCGCCCACGGTCGTCGTGGCCCAGTCCCCCGTCCCGCCCACCGAACTGGCCCGCAGCGTCGACATCCCGTTCGAGGAGTTCACACTCGACAACGGCCTGCGCGTCGTCGTCCACACCGACCGCAAGGCGCCGGTGGTGGCCGTGGCGGCCTGGTACAATGTCGGCTCCAAGGACGAGCCGCAGGGCCAGACCGGCTTCGCCCATCTGTTCGAACACATCGGCCTGTTCAATCCGACGGAGAACGTGCCCGGCGGCCTGATGGAGCCCCTGCGCGCCATGGGCGCCACCGACTGGAACGGCACCACCTGGTTCGACCGCACGAATTTCTTCCAGACCGTGCCGACCTCGGCGCTGGACCAGGCGCTCTTCATGGAGAGCGACCGGATGGGCCATCTCCTCGGCGCCCTGACCCAGGAGCGGCTCGATAACCAGCGGGGCGTGGTCCAGAACGAGAAGCGCCAGGGCGACAACCAGCCCTTCGGCCTCGTCTATTACAGCCTGCTGGAGACCCTGTTCCCGGCCGGACACCCGTACCGCCACTCGACCATCGGCTCGATGGCCGATCTGGACGCCGCCAGCCTGGAGGACCTGCGCCAGTGGCACCGTGACAACTACGGTCCGAACAACGCCGTCCTGGTGCTGGCCGGCGACATCGACGTGGCGACGGCCCGACGCAAGGTCACTCAGTATTTCGGCCACATCCCGCGCGGAGCTTCGAATGAACCGGCCCGGGCCGACATCCCGACGCTGCCGGCGCGAGTCGACACGGTCATGCACGACCGGGTCCCAAACACCCGCCTGTACCGCACCTGGGTGGTGCCCGGCCTGCTCGACGCCTCCGCCGCTGATCTTCAGGTCGCGGCGGCGGTGCTGGGCGGTCTGAACAGCTCCCGGCTGGACAATGAACTGGTGCGGGGCGACGAGAGCGCGACCTCGGTCGGCGCCGGCTCTCAGGCCTTCCACCGGCTGGGCCTGTTCCAGGTCACCGTCGATGTGAAGCCGGGGCAGGACGCCGATGCGGTGTCGCGTCGCCTCGACGCGCTGATCGCCGACTATATCGCCAATGGCCCGACCGAGGACGAGATCGCCCGCACCGTGGTCAGCAGCCTGTCCGGACGGATCCAGACGCTGGAGCCCGTCGGCGGCTTCGGCGGCAAGGCGGTCGCGCTCGCGGAGGGCGAACTTTATGCTGACGACCCGGGCTTCTATCGCCGGCAACTGGCGGCCCTCGGGGCCGTCACGCCGGCCTCCGTGCGGGAAACGATGAACCGCTGGCTGACCCGTCCCGTGCTGGCCACCCGCGTCGATCCCGGCGAGCGCGAGGCCTATGTCGAGGCCGCCGACAATCGCCCGCCGCCCGAACCGGCCGCCGCCCTGACCGTGGTTCCGCGCGAACCCATGCCGGCCGTCGGCGACATGAAGCCGCTGGACTTCCCCGCTGTGGAGCGGGCGACCCTGTCGAACGGGATCGAGGTCGTCTACGCCCGCTCGACCACCGTGCCGGTCACGCGGATGGCGGTCGAGTTCGACGCCGGCGTCGCCGCCGACCCGGCGGACGCGCCCGGAACCCAGCGGCTGATGCTGGACCTGCTGACCGAGGGCACCGAGCGCCGCACCACCGTCGAGCTCGCCGAACAGCAGGAGCGGCTGGGGGCCAGCATCAACGCCTTCGCCACCACCGACCGGACCGGCGTGGGCATGAGCACGGTCAGCGCCAATCTGGCGTTGTCGCTGGACCTGCTGTCCGACGTGATCCGCAATCCGGCCTTCCGCAGCGAGGATCTGGAGCGCCGCCGCAACCAGCAGCTGGCCGGGATCGCGCAGGAACTGTCCTCGCCCGGCGGCATCGGCGGGCGGGCGCTTCCGATCGTGCTGTACGGCCCGGACCACCCCTATGGGCGGCCCGCGTCCGGCCTCGGCACGACGCAGGCGGTGCAGGGACTGGATCGCGACGACCTGACCGGCTTCCACCAGGCCTGGATCCGGCCGGACAACGCCCGGATCTTCATCGTCTCGGACCGGCCGCTGGCCGAGCTGACCCCGATGCTGGACGCCCGCTTCGGCGCCTGGACCGCCCCGGCAACGCCGCGGGGCCGCAAGGCCTTTGATGCGCCCATTCCGGCGTCCACCGCCCGCATCGTTCTGATCGACCGGCCCCAGTCGCCGCAGTCGCTGATCCTCGGCGGGCTGGTGCTGGGGGTCACGGGCCGGGACGACCTGGTGACCTTGAACGCCGCCAATGAGGTGATCGGCGGCGGCTTCCTGTCGCGCATCAACCAGGACATCCGCGAGACGCGCGGCTGGTCCTATGGCCTTGGCGGGGCCGTCAACATGCGCGAGCACCAGACGCCCTATCTGATCCAGGCGCCGGTCCAGGCGAACCGGACGGGCGAGTCGATCGCCGTCCTGATCGACCAGTATCGCGCCTTCCTGGCGGAACGCGGCGTCTCCGCCTTCGAGCGCGATCGGGTGGTCAAGGGCAACATCGGCCAGCTGCCCGGCAGTTTCGAGAGTTCGGCCAATGTCCTGAACGCCCTGCGCTCCAACGCCCTGTACGACCGTCCCGACAACTACTGGGAGACCCTCGCCCCGCGCTACGAGGCGATGACGGCCGAGGCCATGGACGCCGAGGCCCGCCGGGTCCTTGGTCAGGCCGACTTCGTCTGGGTCGTGGTCGGCGACGCCGCCACGGTGAGGCCGCAGCTCGAGGCTCTGGGGCTGCCCGTCGAGGTTCGCGAGGCCCGGTGACCGGTTCCTCCCCCGGCCCCCGGGGGGAGGAACGCGCTGGACGAAAACGCCGCGGACGTGTCATTAAGACTTGCCTCGCGGGCCTGATCAGGCGATGCGGCGCGCCCCTGCAACCGCCTCCAGCGTGTCCATGACCTCAGCCGCCGCCGCCGTCGCGTCCGTTCGGGACGTGTCCAAGACTTTCGGCGCCCGAAAAGCCCTGAACGGCGTGTCCGTCGAGGTCGGGGCCGGAGAAATGGTCGCCCTGATCGGCCCCTCGGGCTCCGGCAAATCGACGCTTCTGCGCTCGATCACCGGACTTCAGACCATCGACTCCGGCAAGGGAACGATCACCGTCTTCGGCGAGGTCGTGCAGAAAAACGGCCGCCTGACCGCCGCCACGCGGGGCGCCCGCCAGCAGCTGGGCATGATCTTCCAGCAGTTCAATCTGGTCGGCCGTCTGACCCTGTTCTCGAACGTGATGCTGGGCGCCCTCGGCCGGCTGCCCGGTTGGAAGGGCTTCCTCGGTCTCTGGCCGGCCGATGACAAGCGCAAGGCTATGGCGGCTCTACATCGGGTCGGCGTCTCCGACTACGCCGCCCAGCGCGCCAACACCCTGTCGGGCGGCCAGCAGCAGCGCGGCGCCATCGCCCGGGCCCTGCTCCAGGGCGCCCGCGCCATCGTCGCCGACGAGCCGGTCGCCTCGCTGGACCCGGTCTCCGCCCGCAAGGTGATGGAGCTGCTGGTCGAACTGAACAAGCGCGACGGCCTCGGCGTCATCGTGACCCTGCACCAGGTCGACTACGCCATCCGCTATTGCGACCGGGTCATCGCCCTGAAGGCGGGCAAGGTCGTCTACGACGGCCCCGCCACGGGCCTCGACACCAAACAGTTGATCGACATCTACGGTCCCGAATTCGAGGACGCGTTCTGGGAAACCAAGGCATGACCTTCCCCCGCTTGACCCGTCGGCTGGCGCTCGCCGCCGCCCTCGTGCTTGGCGTCGCCTCGTGCGGCGGCGGCGATGACAAGGCCGGCGGCGCGCCGACCGAAATCACCTTCTCCATCCTGTCCGCCGAAGGGCAGAATTCGTCGGGCCCGCTGTGGGAGCCTCTGCTTGAGGACATGTCCAGGGCCATCGGCGTGCCGGTGAAGACCCATTTCGGCTCCAACTACACCGTGCTGGTCGAGGCCATGCGCGCCGACCAGACCCAGGTCGCCTGGTTTTCGGCCAAGCCCGCCCTGGAGGCGATCGATCGCGCCGAGGGCGAGGTCATCGCCCGCACCGTCGATCTCGAGGGCCTCGACAGCTATCGCGCGACCATCATTGTTGGCGCCGACTCCAACATCACGCTGGAACAGGTTCTGGCCTGTGGAAAGCAATTCGACTTCGGCATCGGCGACGCGCAGTCGACCTCGGGCACCCTGGCTCCGCTGACCTTCCTGTTCAATCCGCGCGGCATCGACCCGGCCCAGTGCTTCAAGACGGTGCGGTCCGCCAACCACCAGTCCAACGCCCTGTCCGTCGCCTCGGGGCTGCTCGACGTCGCCACCTCCAACACCGTCAACACGGTCTTCCTGACCCGCCAGAACCCGCGCGCGGCGGCCCAGATTCGCGAGATCTGGCAGTCGCCCCCGATCCCGGAAAGCGGCATCGTCATTCGTGAGGATCTGGATCCCGCGACCAAGGAGAAGATCCGCAGCTTCTTCCTGACCTACGGCCAGGGCGAGGGCGCCGAGGCTGAACGCCAGCGGCAGGTGCTGGCCGGTCTGAACTATTCCCAGTTCCGCGCCGCCGACGACAGCTATCTCAACCCGGTCCGTGAAATGGTGGCCGACCAGCAGCTGCAGGCGGCCCGCGGCCGGAACGACGCCGCGGGAGTCGCCGCGGCGGAGGCTGAACTTCAGCGCCTGCGCAGCCTGCGCGAGGTCCAGCCTTGACCGACGCCGTCGCACCGGTCTCGACCGTCCCCAAGCCGCCCGTCAAATCTCTGGGATCCTGGCTGCTGGACGTCCTCATCTGGGGGGGCGTCGCCGTCGTGCTGCTGATCAGCATCGACGCCGTCGATCTGAAGAACATCTCGGGGGTGGTGACCAATTCGGCCCGGATCGAGGATTTCGGCCGCGACCTTTTGCGGCCCGACTTCACCAACTGGCGGCTGTTCGTCGCCCAGATGTGGGAGACGGTCCAGATCGCTCTCTGGGGCACCTTCCTGGCGGTCTTCCTCGGCGTGCCCCTGGGCCTGGCCGCCGCCCGCAACATCGCCCCCATCTGGGTGGTGACGCCGGTCCGCTGGTTCATGAACCTGCTGCGGTCGATCCCCGATCTGGTCATGGGTCTGCTGTTCGTCGTCGCCGTGGGCCTGGGGCCCCTGGCGGGCGTGCTCGCCATCGCCCTGAACACGGCCGGCGTTCTGGCCAAGCTGTTCTCCGAGGCCGTGGAGTCGATCGACAAGGGGCCCGTTGAAGGCGTCCGCGCCACCGGGGCGTCGCCGCTGCACGAGATCATGTGGGGCGTCATCCCGCAGGTGGCGCCGCTGTGGACCTCCTTCGCCCTCTACCGCTTCGAGTCCAACAGCCGTTCGGCCACCGTCCTCGGCCTGATCGGCGCCGGCGGTATCGGTCAGGTCCTGTTCGAGCGGATGAACGGGTTCGAATATCGCCAGGTCTCGGCCATCGTCATCATCATCGTCATCGCCGTGACCCTGATCGACATGCTGTCGCAGGCCATGCGTAAACGCCTGCTGTAATCGCCGCGCGCCGTCCATTGAAAAGCCCGCCCCCGTGATGACGGGGGCGGGCTCTTTCGTTCGCACGATCGGTCAGGCGGTCCGCAGATCCGGCGGCGTCGCCTCTTCGGTCAGGATACGGATCGCCTCATCCAGCGACACGACCTCCTGCGCCTGCGAACCCAGACGGCGGATCGCCACCGTGCCCGCCTCGGCCTCGTTCTTGCCGACCACGGCGATGACCGGGACCTTGCCGACCGAGTGCTCGCGCACCTTGTAGCCGACCTTCTCGTTGCGCAGGTCGGTCTCGACCCGCAGGCCGGCGGCCTTGAACCGCGCCTGGACGGAGCGGGCGTAGTCGTCGGCCTCCGAGACGATGGTCGCCACCACCACCTGGGTCGGCGCCAGCCACAGCGGGAAGGCCCCGGCGTAGTTTTCGATCAGAATGCCGAGGAACCGCTCGAACGATCCGAGGATCGCCCGGTGCAGCATGACCGGCCGGTGTTTCTGGCCGTCCTCGCCGATGTAAAGGGCGTCCAGCCGCTCGGGCAGGACCATGTCCAGCTGGAAGGTGCCGCACTGCCAGGTCCGGCCGATCGCGTCCTTGACCTTGAAGTCCAGCTTGGGGCCGTAGAAGGCGCCGTCGCCCTCGTTCAGGGTCCAGTTCACCCCGGCCGCCTCAATGGCCTTCAGCAGCTCGGCCTCGGCCCGGTCCCAGGTGGCGTCGTCGCCGGCGCGGACCTCGGGACGGGTGGAGAAATTCAGCTCCGTCAGGGCCATGCCCAGATCGTCATAGACGGTCATCAGCAGGTCGATGAAGGCCTTGGCCTCATCGGTGATCTGGTCCTCGCGGCAGAAGATGTGGCCGTCGTCCTGGGTGAAGGCCCGCACCCGCATCAGCCCATGCAACGAGCCCGAGGGTTCGTAGCGGTGGCAGGAGCCGTATTCGGCGAACCGCAGCGGCAGCTCGCGGTATGAACGCTGGCCGACATTGAAGACCTGAACGTGGCCGGGGCAGCTCATCGGCTTGACCGCCAGGACCTCGCCCTCCTCGGTCTCGCACACGAACATATTGGGCCGGTATTTCTCCCAGTGGCCCGACTTCTCCCAGAACACCCGGTCCATGACCTGGGGCGTCTTGATCTCCTGATAGCCGGCCGCGTCGAGGCGGCGGCGCAGGTAGGATTCCAGCTCCCGCCACAGGATCCAGCCCTTGGGATGCCAGAAGACCATGCCGCGGCCCTCTTCCTGCATGTGGAAGAGCTCCATCTGGCGGCCCAGCTTGCGGTGGTCGCGCTTCTCGGCCTCCTCGACGCGCAGAAGATAGGCGTCGAGGTCCTCCTTCGAGGCCCAGGCCGTCGCATAGATACGCTGCAGCTGCGGATTGCGGTGGTCGCCGCGCCAGTAGGCCCCGGCCAGTTTGGTCAGTTTGAAGGCCTTGCCGACGAATTTGGTCGAGGGGAAATGCGGCCCCCGGCACAGGTCGACCCAGTCGCCCGTGGCGTAGGTGGTGATCGTCTCCGTCCCCGGCAGGTCCCGGATCAGCTCGGCCTTGAACGTCTCGCCCTTGGCCTCGAACAGCTTGATCGCCTCGTCCCGGTCCCAGACCTGACGCACCAGCTTCTCGTCGCGGTCGACGATCTCGGCCATCTTCTTCTCGATGGCGGAGAAGTCGTCGGTCGAGAACGGCTCCTCGCGGTGAAAGTCGTAATAGAAGCCGTCCTCGATGGCCGGGCCGATGGTCACCTGGGTGCCGGGGAACAGCTCCTGCACCGCCTGGGCCAGCACGTGGGCGGCGTCGTGACGGATGGTCTCCAGAGCCTCCGGATCATCGCGCATGATCAGCTTGAAGTCGCCCGAACCGCCCAGCGGGCGGTCCAGATCGCGCTGTTCGCCGTTCAGGGCGACCAGGGCCGCGCGCTTGGCCAGCGACGGCGAGATGGAGGCGGCGACGTCACGGCCCGTGGCGTCGTCGGGATACTGGCGCGTGGCGCCGTCGGGGAATTTGAGGTCGATCATCAGTCTGTCTTTGCAGGCGGAACCGGGTCGTAGCCCGATTGGCCGAAGGGATGGCATTTGCAGAGGCGTCTGACCGTCAGCCATCCCCCCTTGATCGGTCCGTGCTGGATCAGCGCGTCCCGTCCGTAGTCCGAGCAGGTCGGCAGGAACCGGCACGACTGCCCGATCAGGGGCGACAGCGTCAGCTTGTAGCCCCGATGGGCCAGCCGCACGCCGCGTTCATAAAGAGTTCCGCCGGAAGCCATGTCGCCGCGCTTATCCCCTGCAATGGTCGCAGGAGCAACGGGTCTAGGCCGCGCCGGCGAGGCTAGTTCGGGTGTCGGGGCTTCTGCGCGTCATCGCCTGACGCACGGCGTCGAGCGCCGCCTCGATGGCGACCATGGTCGAGGCGTGGCGCGCCGGATAGTCGGCGACCTGTTTCAGCGCCCTCAGGCCCTCGAACCGGCCCGCCGGCCCGTCGCCGCCGACCTTGAGCATGGCGGCCATGGCGTCCCGCGCCTCCGTCAGGTCCCCGAGCGACGCGCCGATCACGGCCTCGCCCAGCACCCCCGCCGCCGCCTGGCCGAGGGCGCAGGCCTTCACGTCCTGGGCGAAGCTGGCGATCCGGCCCGCCTCATCGAGCGTCACATCGACGATCGCTTTCGAGCCGCACAGCTTCGCGATCCGCTCGCCGGTGCCGTCCGGCGCGGCCAGCCGCCCGCTGTGCGGCAGATTGGCCGCCAGCCCGAGGATGCGCGCGCTGTAGAGCTCGTCGATCATGAGCGGAATATAGGCGGTCAGCCGCCCTGGAGCGAGCCCCAGGTGCGGGCCTGGTCGACGCCGGTCCCGCCGGTCCGCTCGCGCAGCCAGGCCAGGTTGCGGTCCGCGGCCTCGGGCGGCAGGTCGCGGCGCAGGATCTGTTCGGCCTCGGCCAGATTGCCGGTCAGACCCAGCACCATGGCCAGGTTCAGCCGCACCTTCAGCGAGGCCCCCGGTTGGGCCGCAGCGCGTCGCAGCAGGGGCTCGGCCCCGGCCGTATCGCCACGCGTCATGGCCGAGATGGCCATGTTGGACAGGACGTCGGGATTGTCGGGCGACAGCGCCAGCGCCTGGGCCCAGGCCGCGCGGGCGTCATCGGCCCGGCGCACCTGCTCATAGGCCGCGCCCAGCAGGGACCATGCCCGCCAGTCGTCGGGCCGGGCGTTGCGGGCGCCTTCCAGAGCGGCGATTCCGTAGAAGGCCTGTCCGCGCGCGATATGGGCGCGTCCGGCCTCCAGCATGGCCTCGACATTCGTCGGCTGCATCAGCAGCACCTTGCCGGCCATCTCGGCTGCCTGGTCAAACCGGCCCAGCTCGCGCAGCGCCTGGGCCGCCTTGACCCCGGCGACCGGGTCCATCGGGTCGATCTCCGCCTGGTCGGACCAGAAGATCTGCCGGGCAAGGGGGTCGGCGCGGTCGTAGGCGGCGCGGACGTCGGCGGCGGCCGCCTGCCGTCCCGTCGGCGCGGCGGCGGGCGCCGCCGGGGTCTGGGCGAGGGCAGGCGAGGCCAGGCCGGCCAGAAGCAAGCCGATGGTTGCGATACGGGCAGTCGTGCGCGACATGGAAGGCGCTCCGGAAGGTTCGACCCGAGACTCGGCCCTTCTCGTCAATCCTTGGTTAAGATCGGCCCCGTCCGGCCGGAAAGGCCGCCGCCCATGTCCGTCCTGCATCCCGACCTGCTGACCACCGAGGGCGATGGCGCCGTTCCGGTGCGATTCGTCGGCCCGGACGGACCGTTCGACGGCTGGGCCGAAGCCAACGGATTCAAGGGCAGGCCCGGCCAGATCCTGTCCGTGCCGAACGGGCAGGGCGGGTTCGCCGCCGTTCTTGTCGGAGCCGGCGAGCGTTTCGACCCCCTGTCCGTCCGGGCCCTGCCGGCGCGGTTGCCGCCGGGTCTCTACCGGCTGGAAGCCGAACCGGAGGTCGCCCGCCAGGCGGCCCTGGCCTTCCTGCTCGGGGCCTATGTTTTCGACCGCTACAAGGTCCGGCCCGATCGCGACCGGGTGCGTCTGGTCGCGCCGGAAGGGATGGATGTCGAAAGTGCCCGGCGCATCGCCTCGGCCTGCGCCCTCGCCCGCGAAATGATCGACACCCCGGCGGCGGACATGGGGCCGCTGCAGATCGAGACCATCGCCCGCGAGATCGCCGCCGCCTCGGGCGCGTCGGTTGCGGTGTCCACCGGCGAGGCCCTGCTGGAGGAAAACTATCCGGCGGTCCACGCCGTCGGCCGCGCCGCCGCGCCGCATCGCGCCCCGAGGGTGATCGAGATCGGCTGGAACCTCGACCGCGCCGACCTGCCGCTGGTAGCTCTGGTCGGCAAGGGGGTGGTGTTCGATTCCGGCGGGCTGGATATCAAGCCCGCTGCGGGCATGCGCAATATGAAGAAGGACATGGGCGGCTCGGCCCACGCACTCGCGCTCGGCCGTCTGGTCATGCAGGCCGGCCTGCCCGTGCGGCTGGTGGTTCTGGTTGCGGCGGTCGAGAACGCCATCTCCGCCGACTCCTTCCGCCCCGGCGACATCCTGTCCAGCCGGAAGGGCCTGACCATCGAGATCGGCAACACCGACGCCGAGGGCCGGTTGATCCTTGCCGACATCCTGACCCGCGCGGGCGAGCATTCACCCGATCTGACCCTCGACTTCGCCACCCTCACCGGCGCGGCCCGCATCGCCCTGGGCCCGGAGTTGCCGCCGCTCTACACAGACGACGAAGCCCTCGCCGCCGACCTGCTGGAGGCCGGTCGCGCCGTCGGCGATCCGCTGTGGCGGATGCCTCTGTGGCCCGGCTATCGGGCGGCGCTGGAGACCGAGATCGCCGACCTGCGCAACGACTCCGCCGGCTGGGCCCAGGCCGGCTCGGTCACCGCCGCCCTGTTCCTGCAGCGTTTTGCGCCGACGACCGGCGCCTGGGCCCACATGGACATCTTCGCCTGGAATCCCCGCGCCCGGCCCGGCTGGCCGGAGGGCGGAGAGGCGCAGGCGCTGAGGGCGTGCTTCGAGATGCTGTCCCGGCGCTTCGCAGCGCGTTAACGGCCCTTTCGCCTTCGTGCGTCAGGATGCGGGCTCAATCGGACCCGCCCACGCTTGACCACAGCCGCCGCCACTCTGGACCCCCGCACCACTCTCGCCCGGCCGGACCTGGCCGAGCAGGCGCTGGAAGGGATCGTGCGCGCCGCCGCTTTCCGCGCGGTCCGGGCGATGCATTGCGCGGTTCCTGTCGCCGACATTCACGCCGACGCGGCGCCGGGCGACCATCCCGTCGATCAGCTGATCTTCGGCGAGGCGTTCGACATACTCGACACGCGCGAGGATCAGGTCTGGGGCCGCGCCCGTCGCGACGGCGTCGTGGGCTGGGTGAGGCTGTCAGCGCTCCGGCCAGGGGCGCCGCTGGCGACCCACCGGATCGGAGCGACCGACGCCACCCTGCCGCTCAATGCCCTTGTGGTCGAAGTGGGCGACCCGGCAGGCCTCGCTCCCATCGGCAGTTTCGCCGCCGAGCCGGTCGAGGTCGCCGAGCGACTGGTCGGAACCCCCTACAAGCTGGGTGGTCGCTCATCGCTGGGCACCGACTGCTGTGGCCTTGTGCAGCAGGCGCTCTACGCCTGCGGCCGCGCCGCGCCCCGTTACGCCGATCAACTGGCCGAACTGGGACAGGCCGTGGCGGTGGACCAGGCCCGTCGCGGCGATCTCGTCATCTGGCTGGATCCCGAAGAAGGCCCCTGGAACGGACATGCCGGCTTCATCCTCGACGAGGACCGCGTGTTGCACGCCGTCGGCCGGCTGGGCGGGGTGGTGATCGAACCTTTCGCCGAGGCCGACGCCCGGCATCGGGTCGCGAGCTCGGACGGGCCGGTCATCCGTCGTCTATGACGGAACGAAAAAGGGCGGCCCGAAGACCGCCCTTTCCAATCATTGAACCCCGCTGGGCCTCAGGTGTTCGGCGGCGCCGGGCTGTCCGAGGCGGGCGGGGCGACGGGAGAGGTCTCTACCGCCGGCTGACCGGCCGCGCCGGTCACCGGCGCAGCATCCGTCTGGGCGCCGTCGACGCCGGGAAGCGCCCGGGCGTCCTCGCTCAGGGCGGCGGGCGCGGCGCCGGGCTGACGCGCCGGATCCGGCGCCGGAATGGCCATGCCGCCGGAGCCCTGCGAGCGAAGCCAGGCGATCAGATTGACGCGCGTCTGGGTGTCCCGGATGCCGGCGAACGACATCTTGGTGCCCGGGATGTGGCGACCCGGAGCCGTCAGGAACTGGTCCATTTGATCGAGGGTCCAGCTCGGCGCCTCGGCCTTGTGCGCCTGGAAGGCGTCGGAATAGGCGAATCCGCTCGCATGCATCACCGGCCCGCCGACGACGCCGAACAGGTTCGGACCGATTCCATTGGCGCCGCCGGCCGCGATGGTGTGGCAGGACTGGCAACGGGCGAAGGCGGCCTCGCCGGCGGCGAGGTCGGCCGTCGGCAGGACGGTGCCCCAGTCGGGCGGCAGGACGACCTCGGCGGAGCCGCCGGCGGCCTCCTCCGGCGCGTCAACGAAATAGCCCATCTTTTCCGGAGTTTCGGCGTGGAAAAAGACGGCCGTGCCCTCTTTTACCATCAGGATCACGAAGAGCGTCGCCAGACCGGCGCCCATGATCTTGTTCAGCTTCAGATCGCCGCTCATGCGCGTCGTTCATCCCGTGTCTGAGGCCCTGCCACACGCGCGGCGAGGCGAATTCTTGCGTGGGCGTCTCTTACACGCTAGCGCGGCCTTCGCAACCGGCTGAAGATCGGTCCGAGCGTCGCAGTCCAGGACATCCATGTGAACCCGCTGATCCTGATCCCGGCCCGGATGGCCGCGACCCGCCTTCCGGACAAGCCGCTGGCCGAGATCGGCGGCGTGCCGATGATCGTGCGGGCGTGGCGTCAGGCCGCGCTTTCGGGCCTGCCGGTCGCCGTCGCCGCGGGCGATCCGGAGATCGTGGCCGTGATCGAATCGGCCGGCGGCTTGGCTGTGCTGACCGATCCGGACCTGCCCTCGGGCTCGGACCGGATCCGCGCCGCCCTCGACGCCATCGATCCCGACGGCCGCCATGACGCCGTGATCAACCTGCAGGGCGACATGCCCTTCGCCGATCCTGGCCTGGCCCGCGCCTGCGCCGATCTGCTGGCCGCCGAGCCTGCCTGCGACATCGCGACCCTGATCGCGCCCGAGGCCGATGCTTCGGATCGGTCCAATCCGGACGTGGTCAAGGCGGTGGTGGCGATGGGGCCGGACGAGCGCCACGGCCGCGCCCTCTATTTCACCCGCTCGACCCTGTTCGGCGACGCCCCCGTCTGGCGGCACATCGGCTTGTACGGCTACCGCCGCGCCGCCCTGGAGCGATTCTGCGCCGCCCCGCCGTCGCCGCTGGAACGCCGTGAGAAGCTGGAACAGCTGCGGGCGCTGGAGATGGGCCTGCAGATCTGGGCCGCCGTCATCGACGAAGCGCCGCTGTCGGTGGACAGCCCGGCGGATCTCGAGGCGGCGAGGGCGCTGGCCCGGTAGCCCCGGCGCAGCCGGAATTCAGAGCCTCGCCCTCAGACCTGAAGGTTCATCACAACGAACACAACGAAGTCACAAAGGGCACAACGGGAGCAGAGCCGGTCACAACCCGCGCCGTGTCCGTTGTGAACGCGTTGTGTTCGTTGTGATGAACCCACCAGCCTCCAGGCCGCGCGGGACGGTTGGAGGCCGGCTTCGCCGGGAAGCAACGTCAAACGTCGAACCCGTCCACCCACGCCTGCAACAGCGTCCGCGCGATGGCGATCCTCGGCGGCGCCTTGATCGTCGGATGCGTCCCCGACAACACCTGCGTCGCCTCCGCCCGCGTCAGCCACGCCACGGCCTCCAGCTCCGTCTGATCCGGCCGCGCGTCATCGGAATCGACCTCGCACACCAGCCCGATCATCAGCTGTGACGGGAACGGCCACGGCTGGCTCGAGTGATAGCGCACCGCCGTCACCGTCAGCCCGGCCTCCTCCTCGATCTCGCGGGCGCAGGCTGCCTCTATGGTCTCGCCGGGCTCCAGGAAGCCCGCCAGGGTCGACATCCGCCCCTCCGGCCAGGCCGCCTGCCGGCCCAGCAAACAGACCGGCTCGGCCCCGCCGCGGTAGACGGCCAGCATGATGGTCACCGGGTCCACGCGCGGGAAATGCTCGACCCCGCAGGCCGGGCAGACCCGCTTCCAGCCGCCGCAGGCCGTTTCCGTCTCCACCCCGCAAGCGGCGCAGAAGCCGTGCCGCCGCCGCCAGTCGAACAGCGACTTGGCCGTCCCCGCCATGGCCGCGTCCGGCCCCGGCAGGATCGCGGCCGCCTCACGCATTTCGTGAAACGCCCCGAGTCCGGCCAGCGGCCCCGCCGCCGGATCGACCGATCCCTCGACCTCGACCGCGAAACACGGCGCGCCCTTCCACAGGCCGAGGAACAGTTCCCGGTCCGGAACCACGGCGCGCGCATGGTCCAGCGCCAGCCAGGCCAGCCGCGGCGTCGCGCCGGCCTCGACCAGCGGCCGGCCCTCCCACAGCACCATGGCCATGGCGTCGGGATTGGCCGCCTGCCCGGCCAGCCAGTCGGGATCGTTCCGCAGGTCGCCGGACCGGTCGAGCGGATCGCCGGCGAAGGTGTTCAGGACGGGAAGGGACATGAGGCTCATCTAGCAAGCCACGGCTTGCATCCGCGAGCCGGAATCGTCATATCCCCTCTCGGAGATCGCGGGCGAAGGTTTCGCCAACCTGGTCAGGGCCGGAAGGCAGCAGCCACAACGAATTCCCCTTCGGGTCGCGGTCTCCACTTCCTTCTTTTGGGCGCTAACGCTCGCCGCGCGGCAGCTTGCTCCTTGAGCGCGGGCGGAACCGCCGCGGTCCCCAGCCGCTCTGAAGGCTCACCCTTCAGGAGCGGACATGAGCATTCTCGGCAATATTCTCGGCAAGATCTTCAAGAACAGGGATGCGGCGGCCTCGACCCCTCCGGCTGCGACCCCCACGGCCGCGCCGGCTCCGACGGCCGCCCCCTCAGCCGCCGCCGCCGCCCAGCCGGTCGATGTCGACGGCATTCTCGACTTCATGAACGCCCAACGCGAGCAGAAGCTGAACTGGCGCACCTCCATCGTCGATCTGATGAAACTGACCGGGATGGACAGCACCCTGGAGGAGCGCAAGGAACTGGCCAACGAACTCGGCTACCCCGGCGACACCTCCGATTCGGCGGCGATGAACATATGGCTGCACGAGCGGGTGCTGGCGCGCATCCGGGCGGACGGCGGCCAGATCCGCGACATGACCGACTGATCCACCGCCATCTCCGGGAAACCGCGAACGCCTTGCGGCGAGGGGGTGCGCGACCCGGCCCTCTCGCTGTAAGACGGACGGATGAGCGACGCCGATCCGAGTCCCGATGGTCCTCCCTGGGAGGAAGACGCCCCCGAGGGCGACCTCGTCGAGCGCGATCCCGACACCGACGACATGTTCGGCTCGCCCGAGCCGGCCGGCATGCGTGAGGCCGAGGCCGCCGCGACCTCTGATTCCGCGCCCGTGAAAGTCCCGCCGAAGACGGTCGCCGACCCCGCCGACGCCGGCCCCGCGGCCCATGCCGACGACGGCTCGGCCTACACCGTCCTGGCCCGCAAATACCGGCCGCTGACCTTCGGGGACCTGATCGGCCAGGAGGCCATGGTCCGGACCCTGACCAACGCCTTCTCGACCGGCCGCATCGCCCACGCCTTCATGCTCACCGGCGTCCGCGGCGTCGGCAAGACCACCACCGCCCGCCTGCTGGCCCGCGCCCTCAACAACCAGACCGACGTCATCGACCGGCCCTCGCTGGAGCTGACCGCCCATGGCCGGCACGACGCCGCCATCATGGCCGGCCAGCACATGGACGTGGTCGAGATGGACGCCGCCTCCCACACCGGCATCGACGGCATCCGCGACATCATCGAGAGCGTCCGCTACGCCCCTGTCGAGGCGCGCTACAAGGTCTATGTCCTCGACGAAGTCCACATGCTGTCGAACCAGGCCTTCAACGCCCTGCTGAAGACGCTGGAAGAGCCGCCGCCGCACGCCAAATTCATCTTCGCCACCACCGAGATCCGCAAGGTCCCGGTGACCATCCTGTCCCGCTGCCAGCGTTTCGACCTGCGCCGCGTCGAGCCCGAGATCCTCGTCGAACACCTCGCCCGCATCGCCGACCGCGAGGGGATGAAGATCGAACAGGACGCCCTGGCCCTGATCGCCCGCGCGGCCGAGGGATCCGTGCGCGATGGTCTCTCCCTGCTGGATCAGGCCCTGGTCCAGGGCGACAAGGGCGAGACGGTGAAGACCGAGATCGTCCGCGACATGCTCGGCCTGGCCGACCGCAGCCAGACCATCGCGCTGTTCGAATCGATCATGGCCGGCCGCACCCCCGAGGCGCTGGAGCTGTTCCGCACCCTCTACGGCTACGGCGCCGATCCGGTGCAGATCACCAACGACCTGCTGGAACACTGCCACGCCGCCTCCGTGGCCAAGATGCTGGGCCCCCAGGCGACCCGCCTGCCCAACGATCAGGCGCAGAAGCTGACGGCCCTCGGCGCCGTCATCTCGGCCGGAACCCTGGCCCGCGTCTGGCAGATGCTGCTGCGCGCCCTCGACGAGGTCCGCCGCGCGCCAAATCCCGCCGACGCCGTGGAGATGGCCATCGTCCGCCTCGCCTATGCCGCCGACCTGCCGGGACCGGAGGAGGCGCTCAAGGCCCTGCGCGACGGCGAACCCATGTCGGGCGGCGGCTCCGCCCCGCGCGGACCTTCGGGCGGCGGGGGAGGTGCCTCGGCCCAGCTGGCGACCCTCCCGATCGCGGCGCCGACAATGCCGGACCCGCAGTCGTTCGAACAGGTCGTCGCCCTGATCGGCGAGAAGCGCGAGGTCGGCCTGCAGATGGACGTCCAGCGCTACGTCCGCCCCGTGGCCTTCAAGCCCGGCGCCATCACCTATGAAAGCCTCGACGGCGCGCCCATCGACCTGGCCCGCAAGCTGGCTTCGCGTCTCAAGGACTGGACCGGACGCACCTGGCTGATCGCCGCCAACGGCCAGGGCGGCGGCGAGACGATGATCGAGATCGACCGCCGCAAACGCGCCGAGGAACGCGCCGGGATCGAGGCCGACCCCTTCGTCCGTGCTGTCATGGACGCCTTCCCCGGCGCGACCATCGGCGAGATCAAGACCCTCGCGGCCCCGGTCGAATTGCCGGTCATCCCCGACGACACGCCGGATCCTGACGAGGACTGAACGCTCATCGCTCCGGACTCGCGTCGCTGTCAGGCCTCGTCAGTCGCCTCCGGCCCTTGTTCGTCCCATGAAGGTCTGAACGGGGGTGCAAGATGGTTTGGTTGAGAACGACCGGCATTGCGGCCATGGTCCTGGCCCTCGCCGGCTCCCCTGCGGCGGCGCGGGAGCCGGATACCCGCCAGGAGCTGGGAGCGATCACCGCCGAACTGATCGAGAAGCTCCATCTGCTCGAAACGGCGCTCGGGACGGAGGCGCCGCAGTTTCCGACGGATATCCTGAACCAGGCGTTCGAAGCCGCCATGCCGGTCTTGCCCGCGGGCGATGAGCGGCGCTGGGGGACCACCTTCGCCTTCGACTTCGAGTCGGAGGTCACCACGGGCGCGCTGGAGTCGGACGGGGAGGGACCGACGGTCCTGACCGACGCCCGCGGCTGCACCCCCGAAGGCTCGACCGCCGAAATCATCCACTTCAGCCGCTTCACGCGCGGCTCCGTCAGGGGATATCGCTGCATCATCGTCGCCGGGGAGGGCGGGGCCATGCAGTCGAAGACCTATGCCGAGGGGCCGGATCGACGTCTGACGGCCTACTACGGGGTGGCGATGTCGGTCTCGGGCGAACCGGACGAGGCCCGGCGCCGGCTTGAGGCGCGAATGGACCAGAACGTCGCCCTGGCCGGGATTTTCGCGGACTACGCGCTTGAGATGTTCATCAGGCGGGAGGCCGGAACGGCGGCGAGCGAAGAACCCTTCGCCGCGCGCCTTGACCGGATGAACGAGCGGTTGGCCGATATCGCGGCCGCGCTCGAGGCGCCCGCGACGACCCCGGACCCGGCCCCCTAAAGGATCGCCGCCGCTTCGTCGAAGCTCAGGCGCGGCGACCGTGGGAACAGGTTCTCATCCGAGCCATAGCCCAGGTTGACGATGAAATTCGGCTCGACCGTCGTGCCGGCGAAGAACTCCGCCTTCACCGCCGCGGCGTCGAAGCCCGACATGGGGCCGACATCGAGACCCAGCGCCCGAGCCGCCAGCAGGAAATAGCCGCCCTGCAGCGAGGCGTTGCGGAAGGCGGTCTCGCGCCGGCCTGCCTCGTCCGCGAACCAGTCCTTCGCCCCGGGCGCGTGCGGGAACAGCACCGGCAGGTGTTCGTGAAACTCGACATCCTGGCCGATGATCACATTGACCGGCGCCTGCAGCGTCTTGGCGCGGTTGGCTTCCGACATCAGGGGCGCGAGCCGCGCCCTGGCCTCGGGCGAAGTCAGGAACACGAAGCGCGCCGGGGTCGCATTGACCGCCGTCGGCCCGAGTTTGGTCAGGTCATAGAGCCTGTGCAGCAGGTCCACGGATACGGCCCGGTCGGTCCAGGCGTTGCGCGTGCGCGCGCGGGTGAAGAGCTGCTCCAGCGCTGCGTCGGAAAGGGGCAGGTCGCGGGCGGCCGCGGAGTCGAAGGCCATGGGAGATGTCCTCATTAGCAACAGTGATAGGTGCTAAATAGGCTTCACCGGTTCGGGATCAAGTCTATTAGAAACAAATTCGGTTACTATTTTTCAGGTCTGTCCGAAGCAGGGGGCAGCGCCTATCTTGAGGGCATGAAAGACCTCAACGCCCTCATGCAACAGGCCCAGGCGATGCAGCAGAAGCTGCAGGACGCCCAGGCGAAAATGGCCGAAACCACAGCCTCCGGCACCTCCGGCGGCGGATTGGTGACCGTGGCGCTGAAAGGCGCCGGCGAGATCACCGGCGTGACCATCGATGACAGCCTGCTGGTCTCCGGCGAAGGTGAAATCCTCGCCGACCTGATCGTCGCCGCCCACGCCGACGCCAAGCGCAAGCTGGACGAGGCCAACAGCGCCCTGATGCGCGAGGCCGCCGGCCCGATGGCCGGGATGAACATCCCCGGCATGCCGAAACTGTTCTGAGTTCCGAACCCGCATGGCCGCCTCCGCCGGACCCGAGATCGAGCGGCTGATCAGCCTGCTGGCCAAACTCCCCGGCCTTGGTCCCCGCTCGGCCCGTCGCGCCGCCCTGGCCCTGCTGAAGAAGCGCGAACAACTGCTGGTGCCGCTGGCCGCATCCCTGGCCGAGACGGCGGCGAAGGTGACGTCGTGCAGCGTTTGCGGCGCGCCGGACACCCGCGATCCCTGTTCCATCTGTTCGGACAGCGCGCGCGACAACGCCCTGATCTGCGTGGTCGAGGAGGCCGGCGCCCTGTGGGCCATGGAGCGGTCTGGCGCCTTCCGCGGCAAATACCATGTGCTCGGCGGCCTGCTCTCGGCCCTCGACGGCGTCGGCCCGGACGCCCTTCGGGTCGCCGAACTGGTCGGGCGCGTGCGCGGCGGCGAGGCGAAGGAGGTCGTTCTGGCCCTGCCGGCCACCGTCGACGGCCAGACCACCGCCCACTACATCGCCGAACGCCTCGTCGGCACGGGCGTGGAGATCACCTCCCTGGCCCGCGGCGTCCCGGTGGGCGGTGAACTGGACTGGCTGGACGACGGCACCATCATCCAGGCCATGCGCCAGCGCCGGCCGACCTGAAGCGGACGCTGCGGCGGAGCTTGGAAAGCGGACGACAGCTCCAGGGCGGCGTCAGATCTCCTGCATTGCGAAATCGTAATGCCGAAATCTGCATCTGCGGGCGGGGCCCGAAGCCTCTTCTGACACGGCATGTCAGCCGCGTCCGGGGAGTTCAACGTGTCGAAAGCCAGTCATCGCGCCAACGCGCGGCTCGCCCTCGGGGGCCTGATCGCGGCGATGTCGTGTGGCCCGGTCTGGGCCGGGGACGAATTCACCCCCTGCGCCGACGCCGCCCTGCCGGGCCTGGCGGGCAGTCTGTGCGCGGTCAGTCATTTGCCGCTTCGGCCCAATGAACCGGAGGGGAGCGCCGTGGATCTGTTCATCCGCAAATTCCCGTCCGTCACCGGGCGGACAACCGGCGAAGTTTGGCTCATCGCCGGCGGTCCGGGGGAAAGCGGGGCGTCCTTCTATCCGTTCCTCGACACCCTGCGCGCGGCGTTTCCGGATCGTGACCTCATCATTCCCGATCATCGCGGCACAGGCTATTCAACCCGGCTCTGTCCGGCCGAAGAGGCTGCGGACAGCGAGGGCGGTCACGCCTTGGCGGGCGCTGAGTGGGGGTCATGCATCGGCGGAATGTACGCCGACACCGATCGCACCCAGGCGTTTACGGTCACCAACGCCGCGCAGGATCTGTCGCAGCTGATCACGCGCCACCGGGGCCAGGGATCGGTGCAGGTCTATGGCGTATCGTACGGCACCCAGCTCATTCTGCGGATGCTTCAGGCCGCGCCGGCGCCGCTTGACGGCGTCATCCTCGACGGCCTCGTTCCGCCGGAGGCGTCTCCCGAGTGGGACCTCAGTCATCGGACGGCGATCGTCGACAAGGTGGGCAAGAGCCTGCTGGGCGCCGACGAATTGCAGGCCTACGCGGCCCTTCTCGCAAACCCGGACCGGCAGTCGCTCTGGGCGGAGAGCGCGCCGGGCGGCGACCTCCGCCGGTTTCTCGCGACCCTGTTGAACTTCCCCGCGCTTCGCGATCAAATCCCGGCCGTCATCTCCGCCTTGAGCGAGGGCGATGCGTCACGACTCGTGGCCGTTCGGGCGGCGCTGGCGACTGAGTTCGACCAGTTGGGCCAATACCCGCAATCCTCGCCCGCGCTTCCGCTCGTCATCCTCATGAACGCTTCCGAAAACAATGGACGTCGTGACCTGACCGCGGAGGACGTTGAGGTCGAAGCCCGGAACGCGCTCTTCACCAGCCCCTTGCCGGGACTGCTCGTCGGTCCGTCCGCGCCCCTCTACGACCGTGACGCCTTCTACGGTCGCAGCCCTGTGGCCTTGCCGCGCACCCTGGTGATCCACGGCACGCTCGACCCCAATACGCCCTACGAGGGCGCCGTCGCCCATGCTGCGAAACTGTCCGAGGTCGGCGAGGTGACGTTCGCGACCGTGGTGGACGGAGCCCACATGCTGCCCTTCGCGGCGCCCGACTGTTTTGTCCGCATCGTTTCGGCCTTCGAGGCCGGAGCAGAGGTTCCGGACTCCTGCGCCTCCCGCTCCCGGCCCAATCGATGAACGTCTGAGCGCCCGTGTGCGGTCAGCTAGCGGGTCGCCGGCGCGGCCAGAACAGGCCATAGGCGAGTCCGACGAGAAGCAGGGCCTGACCTGTGTGCAGCCAGTTCGGGGCGCTGTTCCGACCCGCCAGCACGGCGAGCAGGACCACGCCAGCGAAGGCCGCGAAGATCACCCTGCCCGACCGGTCGGGGAACAGGAGGTTCGTCAGTCGCCAACTGGCGATCATGCCCAGGCAGGTGGAAATGGCTGCCTCGGCGGCAAAGCGAGGCCAGACATAGCCCAGGGGCGCGAGCAGGATTGAAACCATCCAGCCGACGCATAAGGCGGCCGCGACATAGGTCGCTAAGGCGACCCCGCTCGCCGCGATCTCCCGCGCGATGGTCAAACCTCTGGGTTTGAGAGGAGTTATGATGATTTCTCGCGGGGATGGGCCTGTCGGTCAGATGCATCACTCTCGCGGATCGCGCAATGAGCGTCAGTTTCGGGTCGTCCGCGGTCCGGCTTCACGCGGCCATCGCAGCCCGCGTGTTTTTGACACGACCTCGGTTGGGACGCGACGGTCGTCCAAGGCTCGAAACCCGCGGCCTGGGACCGAAACCGACGCACCGGTCGCCTAGCCTTCTCTGTACCGCACCGCCGCGGCTGAAAGGGTCATGAAATGTGAACTCAATCTGCACTCCGGTTGGACTCGCCGTTCCGCCCTCAGGGCGATTGCGGGGAACTGTACACTATGTGCACTCGAAAATTCCCAACCGTGCGCCGTCGTGGCGCGGCCCGGCGACTCCCTTTAAGGAACGGAGCATGAACGCCTCCTTCGTCGCCTTCCTCGCCGCCGCCCTGATCGCCGCTCTCGCCCTGTTCTGGGCCCTGATGGAGCGCCGCCGCGCCGCCGCCGCCGAGGTCCGCGCCTGGGATCTGCACGCCCGCCATGCCGAGACCGAGGCCCGGATGCGACTGTTCGAGGACCAGGCTGCGACCTCGACGGAACTGCTCCGCGCCCAGGCGGCGCAATCCGCAAATACGGTCGCCGAGGCGCTGCTGAAACGCACCGACGAGACCTTCCGCACCCGCGAACTGATGTCCCAGCAGCGGATGGAGGCCCAGCTCAAGCCCGTGGCCGAGACGCTGAAACAGTTCCAGGAACACGTCGCCGCCCTTGAAAAGACCCGCAATGAGGAGACCGGCGGGCTGAAGGAGCAACTGGCCCTGCTGATGACCGCTTCGACCGCCACCCGCGACGAGGCCCGCCGCCTGACCGAGGCCCTGCGCGGCAACACCGGCCGGCGCGGCCGCTGGGGCGAGCAGACCTGCCGCAACGTGCTGGAGGCCGCCGGTATGGCCGGGCGGTTCGACTTCGAGGAACAATCCTCGACCGCCGACGACGCCGGCCGCCAGCAACGCCCCGACTTCGTCGTGCGTCTGCCCGGCGGCGGCATGTTCGTGATCGACGCCAAGGTTTCCCTGGCCTTCGGCGACGAGGCCGACGGCGACGAGGAGGCCCAGGCCAAGGCCGCCTCCCTGCGCACCGCCACCAGTATGAAGACCCACGTCCGCCAGCTGTCGTCCAAGGCCTATCAGGACCAGTTCAAGTCCAGCCCGGACTTCGTCGCCATGTTCGTCCCCGGCGACGCCTTCCTCGCCGCCGCGCTGGACCATGAGCCCGATCTGATGACCACGGCCATGGCCTCGCGCGTCGTCATCGTCACCCCCACGACCCTGTTCGCCCTGTGCAAGGCCGTCGCCTACGGCTGGCGCGCCGAGGAGCAGGCGAAGAACGCCGAGGACGTCGCGAAACTGGGCAAGGAACTCTACAAACGCCTCTCGGTCATGGGCGGCCACGCCGCGGCCGTCGGCCGGGCGCTCGATACGGCCGTCGGCAAATACAATCAGTTCGTCGGCTCGCTGGAGAGCCAGGTCATGGTCTCCGCCCGACGGTTCGAGGACCTGCAGGTCGACCATGAGGGCAAGGATCTGCCGGTCCTCCCGCCGGTCGAGACCGCGCCGCGCGCCCTGTCCCGTCCGGAACTCGCGGCGCCGGCCGATAAGGTCGCCCCATAGTCGCGACAAGGCTTGCGGACATTTAGACAAGGTAACTTGACAGCGTGTCGGGGCGGTGTAAAACACCCTTGTCAACCCGACACGGAGCCATCCATGACCCCGCCGGCCCCATCCAAACGCCCCTTCGGCCTCGGGACCTTCGTCCTGATGATGGTCGGTATCATGATCGTCGGCGGCCTGGCCGGCGGCGGGGCCGCCGTGTTCGGCGACCAGCCCGGTCCCCTCGGGACAGCCCTGACCGTCGGCATGATCGCGCTCGCCATGGCCGTCGCCTTCGCGGCCTGCGTCTGGTGGTGGCGCGGCATCGACGAGGCCGCCCGCGAGGCCCACAAATGGGCTTGGTGGTGGGGCGGCTCCAGCGGCATGGCGCTGGGGTCGATCCTCGTGCTCACCCTCTCGCTACGCGACGAGGACGTCAGCATGCTGGGGATCGAGGGCGGCGCCGCCGACCTCGTCTCCGGCGGCGTCCTCGCCATCCTGCTGTTCCAGATGGCCGGCTACGGCATCGCCTGGGCGGTATGGTGGCTGAAGCACCGCTAGGAGAGCCGCAATGAACAACCGCCTCAAGGTGCTGCGCGCAGAGCGCGACTGGAGCCAGGCCGATCTCGCCCATGCCCTGGGCGTGTCGCGCCAGACCGTCAACGCGCTGGAGACCGGCCGCTACGACCCGTCCCTGCCGCTGGCCTTCAAGATCGCCAGGGTGTTCGGCCAACCCATCGAAGCCATCTTCACCGAGGACTGACATGAACGCCCTTGTGGATACGCCCCGACCCTCCCTGCTGCGCAAGGCGGCCGTGATCGTGCTGCTCGCCGGTCTCGGCGGCGCCTTCGGCTACGGTGCCGCGACCCTGACCGACGGCGTCCTGACGCGCTGGGAGGACGAACTCGCCGTGGTCATGTCCGCCGCCATGCTCGGCATCGGCCTGATCACCGCCTTCATCGTCGCCCGACGTCCCGCCGACGTTCCGCGGGGCTGCGGCGTCCTGCAGGTGGTCGTCATGCTGCTGGCCGCCGCCATGTTCCTGCTTCCGGTCTTCGGCCCCGTCTGGGCGACGCCCGAGGTGGTCTTCGGCGCCGTCCTCCTGCTGGTGGCGGTCCAGAGCGGGGCCAATCTCATGCTGTGGCGAACCGCCGATGAAATGCTCCGCCGGGTCATGCTCGAGACCAGCGCCCTGGCCTTCTGGGCCGTCCAGCTGGGCCTGTTCATCTATGCCGCCGCCGAGCGGCTCGGACTGGTCGGCACCATCACCGGCTGGGGCCTGATCGGCATCCTGATGGGCGTCTATTTCATCGCCTCCATCGTGGCGGCGGCCCGGCGCGGGCTGCACTAGGCCGCCCCCGACGCTCTCCCTTCTTCCCAAGGACAGTAACCATGACCACCAACCTTCGCCTGAAATCCCTTTCCCGCACGGCCCTCGGCCTCGTGCTCGGCCTCGGCCTGGCGGGCGCCGTCGCCTTCCAGCCCGCCCGGGCCTTCGCCCAGACCGTCGAGGCCGCGCCCACGCCGCCCGCCGCCGTCCGCGTCGTGCCGCGGGCCGAGGGCGCTGGACCGGCCCTGTGGATCGTCCGGGACGCCGACTCGACCCTCTATCTTTTCGGCACCGTCCACGTTCTGCGCCCGACCACGGCCTGGGGCTCGGCCCGTGTCGACGCCGCCTTCGACAGCGCCGACCAGATCTGGTTCGAGATCTCGAACCCCGACGACCAGGCCGCGATCCTGCCCCTGATCCAGCAGCACGGCATCTCGCCGGATCGCCCGCTGTCCAGCTTGCTGACCGCCGAGGAAATGGAGGCCCTGAACGCCCTGGCCGCCTCCGCCGGCATGCCGGCCGGCCAGGTCGATGTCTTCCGCCCCTGGTTCGCCGGCCTGGTCCTGTCGATCGCGCCGTCGATCAAGGCGGGATACGATCCCCTGTCGGGCGTCGAGACCATTCTCAAGGCGCGGGCCGAAGCGGCGGGCAAGCCGATCAATGGCCTGGAGACGATCGACAAACAGGTCGCCATCCTCGCCGGCATGTCCGAGGCGGACCAACTGGCTTTCCTGCGGACTCTGCTCGAGGCCTGGGAGGACGCGACGGTCGAGCTGGACCGGCTGGTCGGGGCCTGGGCCACGGGCGATGTCGCGCTTCTGGAAGAGATCGCCGTCGATGAGATGCAGGCCGACGCGCCGGCGCTCTACGAGGCCCTGCTGGTGCGCCGCAACACCGACTGGGCTGACCAGATCCAGACCCTGCTGGAAGGTTCGGGGACGATCTTCATGGCCGTCGGCGCCGCCCACCTGGCCGGCGACGACAGCGTGCAGGAGATCCTCGAGGACCGGGGCGTGACCGTCGCCCGGGCGGAATAAGGCCATCCCCCCGGGCCGCCGCGGTTGCGGCCCGGGGTCCTTGCCCTAGGTTGGGGGGATGATCATCGCGCTCCCGACCGGCCCATGAAGCTGAAGACCACCATGAACCCGCGCGTCTTCTGGGGCGCGAGCCTGGTCGTGGCGCTGCTCCTGCTGCTCGCCGTCGCGGCGCCGGGCGAGTCCGACCGACTGTTCCAGACGGCCCAGGCCTGGGTCATCGACACCTTCGGCTGGTTCTACATCGTGGCGGTGGCCGGCTTCCTGCTGGTCGTCCTCTACCTCGCGTTCGGACCGACCGGCGCCCTGAGACTGGGTCCCGACGATTCCGAGCCTGACTTTCCCTATCTGTCCTGGCTGGCCATGCTGTTCGCGGCGGGCATGGGCATCGGCCTGATGTATTTCGCCGTCGCCGAACCGATCCCGCACTACGCCAGCCCCCCCGAGGCGACCGCCGGCGGATTCGACGCCGCCCGCGAAGCCATGGTGATCACCTTCACCCACTGGGGAGTCCACGCCTGGGCCATCTACGCCCTCGTCGGGCTGAGTCTGGCCTATTTCGCCCACCGCAAGGGTCTGCCCCTGACCCTGCGGTCCGGCCTGTCGCCCTTGCTGGGCAAGCGCATCAACGGACCGATCGGCGATGCGGTCGACATCTTCGCCATCTGCGGCACCCTGTTCGGCATCGCCACCTCGCTGGGTCTGGGGGTGTCCCAGATGAACAGCGGTCTGAACTATCTGACCGGCCTGCCCAACACCCCGTGGGTCCAGGTCGGGCTGATCGCCCTGGTGATGGGCGCGGCGACGATCTCGGTCCTCACCGGCCTCGACAAGGGCGTGCGGCGTCTGTCCGAGCTCAACCTCGTGATCGCCGTCCTGCTGATGCTGTTCGTCCTCGCAGTGGGCCCGACCGGTTTCCTGCTCAAGGCCCTGGTGCAGAATTTCGGCCTCTATCTGGACCATTTCTTCGTCCGGACCTTCAACCTCTATGCCTATGAGCCAAGGGGGTGGATGGCCGACTGGACCCTGTTCTACTGGGCGTGGTGGATCTCCTGGTCGCCGTTCGTGGGCATGTTCATCGCCCGCATCTCGCGCGGCCGCACGGTGAGAGAGTTCGTCATCGGCGTCCTGCTGGTGCCGACCGCCTTCACCTTCCTCTGGATGACGGTCTTCGGCAATTCGGCGATCAGCCTCGACATGGGGGCGGCGGCCGGGGCGATCTCGCAGGCCGTCGACGCCGACCTGTCGACCGCCCTGTTCCGCTTCTTCGCCGAACTGCCGGGTGCGGCCGTCACGTCCACCCTCGCGGTCCTGCTGGTGGCGGTGTTCTTCGTCACCTCGGCCGACTCGGGCTCTCTCGTCATCGACACCATTGCCTCGGGCGGCGCCGACGACACGCCGCGCTGGCAGCGGGTCTACTGGTGCTCTCTCGAGGGACTGGCCGCGGCCCTGCTGCTGCTGGCCGGCGGCCTGGGCGCGCTGCAGGCGGCGACCCTGGTCGCGGCCCTGCCGTTCGCCGTCATCATGATCCTGCTGGCGGCCGGCCTCATTCGGCAGATGAACGCGGATGTCGCCGGCCGGCCGGTCGAGACAGAAGGCCCGCCGCTGGCCGAACAGCTGAAACGGATTCTCGCCCCGGCCAGCCGCCGCGACATCGACCGGCAGATCGAGCGCGTCGGCGCCCCCGCGCTCCGGACCGTGCGGGAGGGCCTGTCGGCGGAGGGGCTGGACGCGGAGGTGACGCACGACGCGACGGGCCTGTCGCTGACGGCCTCCGTCACCGGCGGCCACGCCTTCCACTACCGTCTCGACGCCCGCGAGCGGCCGCGCCCGGCGATGACGGCGCTGGACGCACCCGAGCGCCGGCGGACCATGGAGTGGCGGCTTTCGGCCCGTTCCGATGACGTGGCCCGGCCACGGGACCTGACCGGCTTCACCCAGGACCAGATCGTCGCCGATGTCCTCGACCATCTCCAGCGCTGGCGCGGGCGCTGAGGCGGACGGGGAAGGCTGGAGCGGGCGGCGGGAATCGAACCCGCACGAAAAGCTTGGGAAGCTTTCAGGCTACCACTACATCACGCCCGCGGAGCCGGATGCAGCCTTAGGCGGAACGCCGCGGCGCATCAAGGCGCGATGCGCATGGGGCTTTCCGCCTGGTGGACCACCACGCCGTCCACTACCGTCAGCGTGGCCCGGCCGTTGAGAATATCGGCGACGGGCGCCGTCATCAGATCCACCGAGAAGGCGGTGAAGTCCGCCCGCTTGCCGACCTCGATCGTGCCCAGTTCGTCCTCGCGGAAGCTGGCGTACGCGGGCCAGAGGGTGAACATCTTCAGGGCGGTCGCCCGGTCCACGGCCTCGCCGGGCCGCCAGTCGGTGCCCTGGAAACCTTCCAGATCGGCGCGGGCGACGGCGGCGTAGAATTCGATCAGCGGGTCGCCGCGCTCGACCGGGGCGTCCGACCCGCCGACGACGATGACGCCCATATCGACCAGACTGTGCCAGGCGTAGGCCCCGTCGAGCCGGGCGTCGCCCAGCCTGGCCGGGGCGAAATGCAGGTCGCCGATGGCGTGGCTGGGCTGCATCGACGCGATGATCGGCAGGTCCCTGAACCAGTGATAGTCGGACGGCCGCAGGATCTGGGCGTGCTCGATGCGCCAGCGCACATCGGCGCCGTGGGGACGCTCTCCGGCGGGCACGGCCCCAAGGGCCTGCTGGTACCACTCCGCCACCGAGGCGTTGCCCCGGTCGCCGATGGCGTGGGTGGCGATCTGGATGCCGCCGCGCAGGGCCGCCTCATAGAGCGGGACGATCTCCTCCCCCGTGATCTGCATCAGGCCGGTGGTGTCGGGCCGGTCTGCATAGGGTTCGAACAGGGCCGCGCCGCGCGAGCCGAGGGCGCCGTCGGCATAGTATTTGATCGCCCGGGTGATGATCCGGCCGTCGGCGACGCTGCGCGGACCGCCGGCGATCAGCGCCGCCGCGCCGTCGGGGGTGACGCTGTTGTAGATGCGCAGGGGCGCCTCGCCGGCTTCGGCCATGGCCTCCATCAGCGGCACGTCCTTCCACGGGGCGCTCATGAAATGGATGCCGGTCCAGCCATAGGCGGCCTCGACCCGGAAGCCGGCGCGATAGGCCTCGCGCAGCGCCTCGGGGTCGGCCTGGGGCATCAGCCCCGCGACGAGTTGTTCGGCGGCGTCGACCAGCAGTCCGGTGGGCTGCCCGTCGGGGCCTTTCAGGATCTCCCCGCCGGACGGGGCGACGGTCGAGGCGTCCACGCCCGCCGCGGCCAGGGCGGGCGAGGAGGCGACCACGGCGTGGCCGTCGGCGCGACCCAGCAGGACGATCCGGCCCGGGGCCGCGGCGTCCAGGTCGGCGGCGGTCAGGAAGCGCCCCTCGGGCCAGTGGGTCTCGATCCAGCCGCGGCCGACGATCGGGCCCTCCGGGTGTGCGTCCGCCCAGGCGGTCAGGCGGGCCATGGCTTCGGCGACCGAGGCCGAGCCCTCCAGGTTCAGCGTCAGTTCGCGCCAGCCGATGCCGTCGAGGTGGGCGTGTCCGTCAGTGAAGCCGGGGAACAGGGTCGCGCCCTTGAGGTCGATGATCTCGAGCCCGTCCGCCGCCGGGGCGCCGGCGGCGGCGCCCACATAGACGATGCGGCCGTCGCGGACCTGCACCACCTCGGCGGTCGGCGCGGCCTCGGCGCCGGTGTAGATCGGTCCGCCGCGGATCAGGAGGTCCTGGGCATGGGCGCTGACAGCGCCGGAACCAATCAGCAGGGCGAGGACAAGGGTGGAGCGCATCTGACGGATCCTGAGCATCGGGCGGGCTTCGGACTCGCCTTATCCCGGCTCCCGCGTCAAGCTCCCCGCGTCGAAGCCTTTTGAGGGATGTCCGTGCTCGCTGGCCTGCTGCTCGCTATTGTCATCCCTGATCCCGCCGTCCCGCCCCGCGCCGAGCTGTGCCTCGCGCATGTCAACGCCATGATCGCCGAGGCCGCGCGCGAAACCGGACGGGTCGCCGGCCCGAGCTGGTTTATCCGCAGTTGGTGGAGCGAGCGTTTGCCGGAGGAGGGGGCGCCCGGGGCCCTGACCGCGGAACAGAGGACGGCCCTCGAGCTTTCGATGTCAGAGCGGCGCGCGGCTGATCCCGACACCTACAGGGCAGAGCTTCGGTCCTGCGTCGATGAGGCGATTGAGGGCGGCGCCCTGCCCTGAGGAGACGGAATGAAGCTGTTCACCATCGGCTATGAGGGCGAGGCCCAGGCCGCCGTGATCGAGCGGCTGAAGGCGGCCGGGGTCGAGGTGGTCGCGGATGTCCGGGCGGTGGCGGCCTCGCGCCGGGCCGGCTTTTCGAAAACCATCCTCGGAACCAGCCTGAACGAAGCCGGGATCGACTATGTCCACCTGCGCCCGCTGGGCACGCCCAAGGCCGGACGCGACGCGGCGCGCAATGGCCGGATCGGCGAGATGCGCGACATCTTCGACGCCCATATGGCCGAGCCGACGTCAGAGGCGGCGTTCCAGCTGCTGCGCGGGCTGGCGGCGGAGAAGAAGACGGCGCTGCTGTGCTTCGAGGCCGACCACGCCGGTTGCCATCGCGCGGTGCTGGCCGAGCGGCTGGAGGCCCAGGACGGGTTCGAGGTGGTGAACCTCTGACCCGTCCCCGAAGGCCCTAGGCCGCCGCCTTCTGCTTGCCGGCGAAGTTTCCGTAGAAGGTTTCGCCCTTGGCGGCCATGTCACGCAGCAGCTGCGGGGGCGAGAAGCGGTCGCCGTAGCGGGCGGCGTAGTCGTCGGCCTGGGCCACGAATTCCTTCAGCCCCGTCTGGTCGATCAGGGTGATCGGGCCGCCGGACCAGGGCGCGAAGCCCCAGGCCAGGATGGCGCCGACATCGGCCTCGCGCGGGTCGTCGATGACGCCCTCTTCCCAGCAACGGGCCACCTCGACCGCCTGGCGGTAGAGCAGGCGGCGCTTCTGGTCCTCGACCAGTTCGGGGGTCGAGTCGTTGATCTTGACCGGAGCCAGCTCCGACAGGCCGGACCACAGTTTCTTGGGCTTGGTTTCGTAGTCGTAGAAGCCCTTGCCGTTCTTGCGGCCGTAGCGGCCGAGGTCCTCGACCATGGTCTTGACGATCTTCCAGCCCGGCAGGGGCTCATAGGCGTCGCCGAGGTCTTCCTGGGTCTGTTTGGCGATC